>CAZIQF010000007.1:0-76939 GCA_964541525.1 uncultured Staphylococcaceae bacterium
TTAAATTACCATAACAGCATAAAAGCACAAAACCATAAAAGATTTTACAGAGCCATAAAAATAAGCCAAGCAAATCTGCTTGGCGATTATTCATAAATATGACCCTGTTTAGATTTAGGTAGTGGATTTTGTAAAAAATATTTTTTTATTCTTGCTGTGTTAGCAAATTTTAGTTTAACAACTTCATCTAATTCATTAAAGCCATAGTTTTTAACGAATAAAATTGCTGTTTTATCAACTTCAGGACCAGCACCTTTTAGAATATTTAAATTATATTTATTACTAAGTTGTTTGATTTGTTTTAAGAAAGTATATCTTGCAAGGATGCTTGCCGCAGCAATTGCAACATGTGCTCTTTCTCCTTTAGGAATAAGGATTATATCTTGATTGACATTTGCCTCATTTTTTAAATATTCGAAGTATTTATCGCGTGGTGTGAACTCATCAACCAAGATAGCGTCATACTTTACATTTTCGTTCTTTTTTAGTATACTATTAATAACTCGATTATGAAGATATGCTTTGATAAAATTCAAATTTGCTTTATCATCCGATAAATGATTGATTTTTTTTGGTTCTAGTAGCATAATGCTATAGGGAATTTTTTCGGCTAGTTTAATGCCTAAATCAACAATTTGCGAATCAGTTAAAAGTTTTGAGTCTTTTACTCCTAATTTTTTTAATTCACCGATTTGATTTGCGTTAACATAAGTCGCACAGACGACAATCGGTCCGAAATAGTCTCCAGTTCCGACTTCATCACTACCGATAGCAGATAAATTAGAATAGTCAAATTGGATTTTGTCAGTTGTTACTTCAAGAGGAAGATTAAAGTTACTGGCCCATAAATTATATTCATGAGTTTCACCTTCACCTTGAAATAAAACGGTATTTGTTTTATAGAAAGTGATTGTTGAATTGGCAAGTTTTGCTCTTGCAATAATGTATTCACTTGCATTATAAGTTAAATAGCCTTGATAATGAGCTAGCATAGTTTCAATTTGTTCATTAGTGGCTTTGATTTTATGTGTAGTATTAACTCGTTGTTCACTCATTGTAACTTCCTCCACGATATTATTATATCAAATAATAAAAAATTTGTCTAAACAATTTATATATTTTTTTAAAAAGAGGTTAAAATCATGCGTTATTCGGATCAATATTTTTATCATAAACTAGAGATTGATGAAATAATTAATCAATTAGTTAATTTCACATGCTTAGATGTTACGAAAGAATACTTTAGAACCTTTACGCCAATGATAGATGAGGAAGAAATCAAACTTGCTCTTGCAAAAGTTAAAGAAGCATTGGGAATTACAGTTAGATATGAAAGAAGTCCAATTTATTTAACAATGGATTATCAACATTTATTGGATATTGCATCTAAAGGTGGAATTTTGTCAGGATTAGAATTATTCGAAACAGTTAGACTATTTTCTACAATTCGTGCTAATAAACGTTTATTGGAACTTTTAATTAAAGAACATTTTGAATGTAAATATTTCAAAGAATATGTAGATGATTTATATTTAGATTTAACCCTTGAAAAGATGTTGAGAAATGCAATTGATGATACAGGATATGTATTAGATTCGGCATCACCTGCTTTACAAAAAATTAGAAATAAATTAAAAGGTTTAGATGAACGAATTAAGTCTAAGGTTCAAGAGATTATTAGCAATAAGGGTAGTTATTTATCGGATTCTATTGTTGTTATTAGAAATGATCGATATTGTGTATGTGTTAAAGCAGAATATAAAAATTCTTTTCCAGGTATTTTGCATGATGTGTCTTCAAGTAATTTAACAGCATATATGGAGCCATTAGGCGTTGCTGAATTAACTAATGAAAAAGATCGCCTTCGTAATGAAGAAAAATTAGAATTAGAAAAGATTTTAAGACTTCTATCAAATCAAGTGATGTTACAGGCAGAAGTATTACAAGCTAATTATGAAATTATCATTGAATTGGATAAGATTTTTGCAAAAGCCCTTTTAGGTATATCTTATGATGGATATGCTCCAAAAATCAATACGAAGGGCATTTTAAAACTTAAAGATGCAAGACACCCTTTATTAAAAGTTGAAAAGGTTATACCCAATAATATTGAATTTGGTGAAAATTATTTAGGGATTGTAATTACTGGTCCTAATACTGGTGGTAAAACGGTATTATTAAAAACGGTTGGTTTATTGTCATTAATGGTAAAATTTGGCTTGTTAATTCCTGCAGCTGAAGATAGCGATGTGATGATTTACGATCATATTTTATGTGATATTGGTGATGACCAAAGTATAAAAGAAAATTTATCAACATTTTCCTCACATATGCGAAAGATGATTGCGATTGTTAACTTGGTAACACCTAATTCACTTGCATTATTTGATGAGATTGGATCTGGCACTGATCCTGTTGAAGGTAGTGCAATCGCGATAGCAGTGCTAAAATACTTTATTAAAAATAAGGTTAGTTTTATTACAACAACGCATTATGCTGAATTAAAAACTTTTGCATATACAACCGATGAACTTGTTAATGCATCAATGGCATTTAATGAAGATACAATGCAACCAACTTATCATTTAGTTATTGGTAAAAGTGGTTCATCAAATGCAATCAGTATTGCAAGTAATTTAGGGCTTAAGAAGAACATTATTAATGATGCTAGACGTAATTTGTCTAAACATTCTAATCAAACAAGCGACTTAATTAAAAAGATTGAATTAAAAAATCAGCAATTAGAAGCGTATGAATTAGAATTAAAAAATTCATTACAAGAAACGGATAATTTAAAAGCCGAATATAATCGGTTATTAAATATGATAAAACAAGAAAAAGACAAGATTATTGAGAAAGCTAAGCAAGAAGCTAATGAAATTATTAATCAAGCAACATTTGACGCAACTACTTTATTAGAAGAGATTAAAATGCTTCAAAATAAAAACTTAAAATTGCATGAAATTATTGATATTAAAGCACAAATCGATA
The DNA here is from genome assembly GCA_964541525.1 of uncultured Staphylococcaceae bacterium. Lineage (GTDB taxonomy): Bacteria > Bacillota_I > Bacilli_A > ML615J-28 > CAG-313 > UBA1737. The sequence continues at coordinate 2,992 of CAZIQF010000007.1, forward strand.
AAGTAAATCGTAAAAAGTCGGTTGAAGAATCGACTAAGAGTAATTTAACAATTAATGACATAAAAATAGGTGATCGTGTTTATTTAAAAGATTATCAACAATATGGAAATATCACACGAATTAGAAAAGATAAAACGATTGATGTTGCGATTGGTAACATTTCGGTTAATGTTGAAATTAATGAAATGGAATTATCAATGATAGCAGAAAAGCCTGAAGTCAACAACATTGTTATTGAACGAAGTGAAACTGGTAGTAAAAGAGTTGGATTATCACTAGATTTACGAGGTGTTCGAGTAAATGATGCAAAAGAAATGTTGGAAAAATATATTGATGATTTAATTTTATCTAATATTAAATCGGCAACGATTATTCATGGGTTTGGTACTGGTGCAATTAGAGAATTAGTTCAAGATTTTTGTCGTAAATCAAAATATATTGATATTTATCGCTATGGTGGAGCTGGAGAAGGAGGACTAGGAGTAACTGTGATTACTTTAAAATAATAATATGGAACTAGAACAAAGAGAAAAATTAGAACAATTAATTAAAGAAAATGAATGCTTAATGGTATTTTTTTATTCAACATGGTGTCCACCATGCCGTATGCTTCGACCTATCATTGAAGAATACATGGAAAATAACGAAGATGATTTAATCGTATGTATAAATACTGATCAAATCAAGGATTTACATAAATCATATGGTGTTTTTAATGTGCCGACAATTTTATGTATCAAGAATGGTGAAATAGTTGATACAATTGACGGATATGTTGAATATGAAGAAATTGAAGAAAGGTATAACCAATTGAAATCATAATTTTATTATATAATTTTTTGCTTTTTATATAGATATGTGCTATAATTTTGTTACAAGGAGAATTGATAATATGAACTTAAATGAAAAGAAAGCATATGTAGAACAAAATTTAAAATTTTTACCAGAATCTGAGTTAAAAGCTTATAACTTTAATTTTATTTGTGTTTTAACTAAAAATTCAGTAGGAATGGAAAGTGGAATCACAACTCAGTTAGAAGATGTTGTTTCTGTGGTTAAGGGTCGTCCAAGTAAGGTTGATGAAGTATTGAAACGTGACTTATATAATCATTATGACGGCTATTTAAAAATGCTTGATTACTTAAAAGAACATCAACATGGTGAAATTAGTGAAGAAATTATTAAAGACATTCACTCATCAATTGTAAAGGGAGTTATCGATGGTGGATTATATCGTAATGTAAATATTGCAGTAAAAGGTTCTAACTATGTACCTTGTGATCCAATTAAAGTATATCGTCGTATGGCTAAATATATTGAAGATGTTAATGCAATGGAACCTGGAATTGATAAAGTGTGTTATGCACATCTTCAATTATCAAAAATTCATCCTTTTTTAGATGGTAATGGTAGATTATGTCGTTTAATTTTGAATTATATGTTAATTTCTGAAGGATATTTACCAATCTCAATCCCTGCAAAAAGACGTCTTGAATATTTTGATACACTTGAAGCATATAAGGTTGATAAAACTCCTGAACCATTTAAAAACTTTTTATTAGAATTATTAAATAAGGAATATGATCGTTTAATTGATTTAATTGAACCATTCGTAAAATAACAAATAAGTGCTACTTTGTAGCATTTTTTTGTTTGAAAAAAAGATATTTGATATTTTTAACCATATTACTTTAAAAAAATAAGTTTTTTTGATATAATATATGGTGAGTAAGAAAGAGGAATTATGTGAATAACAAAGTAGAAATTATCAGTTATAAACATAATGGTGAGTTGCATCGTGTATGGCAGTATGCATATATCGTTAGACAAACAAGTGATATGATTGTTGTTATCAATGATTATCCAAACGTTATCGATGGTGATGGTAGAAGATGGCGCACTAAAGAACCAGCAGTTTGCTATTTTTTCAAAAACTATTGGTTTAATATTGTATGTATGCTTCGTAATAATGCCATTTACTACTATTGTAATCTTAGTTCACCTTATGTGAGAGATTCGGAAGGAATCAAGTATATTGATTATGATTTAGATGTTAAGGTGTTTCCTAGTGGTGATAAAATTATTTTAGACCGTGATGAATTTGAATTTAATCAAGTGGATTATGGATATCCTAAAAAATTAGTTGCTATAATTGAAAAGGAAATGCAAAAATTATTGGAAAGGATTAATAAAAATGAATTACCTTTCTATCCCGACGTAGTACTCAATGATTATGGGATTTATTTAAACCTAAAACAACAAATGAATCGTAAGAAGAAAAAATATACGCCACAAAATAAATAGTATCTTTTTGGTACTATTTTTTATTTTATTGATGATTAAATGTTATATTTATTGAATTATTTGCATATCATTAACTAAAAGGAGTGGAAATTTGATATGAGTGATAATATTATACGTGACGTCATCACAAGAACAAGCGGTGAATTATATCTAGGCGTGGTGGGGTCAGTTAGAAGTGGAAAGAGTACTTTTATTAGAAAATTCATGGAATTAAAAGTATTACCTTACGTTCATGATAAACAAATCTATAAAAAGTTGCTTGATGAACTTCCACAAAGTGGTGAGGGTCGTAGTATAATGACCGTTGAGCCAAAATTTATTCCAAGTGATCAAGTTAAGATTACAATCGATCAGGATGTTTCGTTTCAAGCACGTTTAGTGGATTGTGTTGGATATGTGATTCCAAGTGCAACAGGTTATCTAAATGAAGATGGAACTGCAAGAATGGTTCAAACTCCATGGTTTAATGAAGGTATACCATTTAATGAGGCAGCTACATTAGGAACAAAAAAAGTAATTGAAAATCATGCGAATATCGGAATCGTTGTTACAAGTGATGGAAGTTTTGGTGAGTTTAAACGATATGAATATGAAGCAATTGAAGAGAAAATCATTGCTGAGTTAAAAGAATTAAATAAACCTTTTATTGTTGTTTTAAACACGACTAAACCTAAAGAACCTGATACAATGGCTTTAGTTGAAGAATTAAGTAAAAAGTATGATAATGCTGTTGTTGCAATAAATGTTAACTCAATGACAGAAGAAGATTTAGATCTCATTATGAAAGAAGTATTAACAGAATTTGATATTTCTGAATTATTAGTTAAAGTACCTAGTTGGATTGAAGTATTAAATGATGATATTTCATACAAACATGATTTTAATGAATTAATCTCAACTACAACTGCAAATTATCGAAAGCTGAAAGATGTTTTTAATATTCAAGAAACTTTAAAAAATAGTGAGTTGTTTGATACTGTTGAAATCAGTAATATTGATCCTTCAACTGGTATGGTTGAATTAAACATTACTTGTGAAGAAAGCTTATATAATAGTTTAATTGAAGAGGTAATTGGCACTAAAATTGAAAATAAAGGTCAATTTATGGCATTATTACAAGATTATAAGAAAGCTAAGGATCTATATGAAAAACTTGGAAATTCTTTAGAAACGGTAAAAGAACGTGGATATGATATCGTAATTCCAAAAGTTAAAGAAATGATTTTAGAAAAGCCAGAAATTATTAAACAAGGTAGTAGATATGGTATTAAAGTAAAAGCAATTGCACCTGCTGTTGCGTTAACCGAATTAAAGATTGAATCAACTTTCGAACCGATTATAGGTAGTGAACATCAAGCAGAAGCATTAATTAATCATATGTTAGAAAAGAGTGAAAATAATATCGATGAACTATGGAATAGTGAAATTTTTGGTAGAAAACTATGTGATGTAATTAAAGATGGAATTTATGCGAAAACTAATGCAATTGAAGATCAAACATTATATAAATTTAAAGAAGCTCTAGAAAAAGTTGTTAATTATGGCCGTGGTGGCGTCATTGCAATAATAATCTAAAAAATATAAGTAAAACCTAAAAAAATTATCATTTTAGTTGTTATTATGATTTTTTCTTGTTATAATATTTTGCGAGGTGAATATTATGACAAAAAGCGAATTAATAAAAAATATTCATACAAATACTGATTATAATTATTCTGAAATTGAAGAAATTGTTGATTTAGTATTCAGTTTAATTTCTGATGGACTAAAAGAAGAAGATAAAGTAGTAATTAGTGGGTTTGGGACATTTGAAAAGTATTATCAAGAAGGTTATCGCGGTGTTAATCCCGCTACGGGTGAGTCAATCTTAGTTCCAGGAAATTATAAAATTCGTTTTAATGCAAGTAAAAAATTAAAAGATAGTTTGAAATAAAAAAACATACCAATTTAAGGTATGTTTTTTGTTACTGCATATTATAAAGCAAATTAGCAACGAGAATCATAATAAATGATAATAGATTATTTAACATATGTGCAAAAATAGGTGCTACAATATTTTTATCTGATTTAATGTAAGTATATCCCAGTGCATATCCCATTAAGCAATAAGGAATGATATAGAAAAATTCAGTAATAAAATCTAGATAGGTTGCATTGCCATTGAAGATATCAGGAATAATTCCAATTGCAGTTGAAACAACATGTAGTGCTCCAAACGCAACAGAAGAAACTACAAGTGCAAGATAAGGCTTTTTTGGAAATAGATTAAAGATACTTTTTCTAAAAACCAACTCTTCTAAAATTGGAGCAAATATTACTGTAGCGAAAAACATTAAGATAGTGGGAATTCCTGGTTGCATCATATTTATAATGGCTTCTTGATTACCTGAATCACCTTCAACGCCTAGTAAAATCATCAAAATATTAGAAATAAGATTTGCACCATAAAGGAGACCTAATCCCATCACCCCTAAACCAAAATATTTACCAATTGTTGTTTTTATATCTTTAATAATTATTTTGTAAGACATTGGAATAACACCAGCAATTGCGATTAGATATACTGAAAATTGTAGAATTGGATTAATATCATTGATAATTTGTTCGTATTGTTCAGCATTATCTTCAATATTTGTAATTACATCAAATGGAATTTGTTTAATAATCATGTAAGCATATAAAAAAATCAAACTAATAACATTTGCAATCAGAAAGAAAACAATAGCATAATAACAAATATTAAAAGTGGAAACTTTTAGTACAGATTGATCAATTAGTAATTGATTATCAGTATTTACTGGTTCTTCAGATTCATTTTTTAACTTAGTTAATAAATCGTTTACTACTTTTTCCTTTTTGTAAAATTGTGTGACAAAGAAAAATGGAAGAGCAATAAATGCAATTGTAATTAATGTCATAATAGTCTCTATCATATTTCACCTCAAAATTATAACTATAAATATTATATCAAATAACGAAAATATTAGCAAGTAAATATTGCTATTTAGATTAAATCAAGTATATTTTAATTGAATAACGCATATGATTGATTAGAGGTGCTTGATATGAAGAAAAAAATTATTTTTATTATTTTATTAGGTTTGTTAATTGCAATTTTATTCTTAATTCCAAAAGATACATACAAGAAAATTTTTGGTCAAGATGATACAAAAATTAGTAATGATGACTTAAAAGAAACAGTATTAGTATATATGTGTAATCAAAAGGAACAATTGGTGGGAGTTAATGCTTATGTAAACGCAATAGAAGAAGATGTAATTGCCCAAAAATTTGATATTATTACAAATAAAACCGGCGAGTTTAAAGATAATTATGCAACAACTGTTAATACCAAAACCACACTACTTAGTTATGAGATTGAAGAAGATGTTTTAACTTTAAATGTTAGCAATGATATCTTAGAATCAGAAGGTAGAACTACATTAGAACAATTGGTTTGGACATTTTGTAATGATGATATAAGTGAAATTGTCATTAGTATAGATGATGAACCAATTCATTGTTTGAATGATTATCAATATGATAAGCTTACAAAAGATATGGGGATAAATTTATGTTTTGAAACCAATTATTTATTTGAGGCTAATCATACAACTATTATTGAATATACCAATGATTTAATAATTCCCGTTACATATTTTTATATTGGTATGGATGAATGTGATTTTATTGTTTCAAAATTATTTGATTCCGAAATTGTAATGGCTAGTGGTTATGAATATGAATTAACACCGACATCACTGATTATAGATGTATCGACTAACGATCAATTATCCCCAGATTTGAAACAAAGTATTAAACAAACAATCAAATACAATTTAGGAGTGAGTAACATTACAATTCAAGGTATTGATAGCGTACTATTAGAAATTACTGAATAACAAAAAGGACGATAGACAGTCCTTTTTTAATTATTATCCTTTACTTTTTATTAAAAAAATGTTAAAATATGATTAATAAGAGGTAAAGACAATGAAAATTTTATTAGCGACAGGTAATCTAGGCAAACTAGCAGAATTACAAACATTATTTGAAAAAGCAAATTTTGATAATGTTGAACTTATTACATTAAATGATTTAGAAAAAGTTGAAGAACCAGTTGAAGATGGAAAAACATTTCTTGCAAATGCATATTTAAAAGTGATGTATTATTATAATCACTTCCATTTACCCACAATTAGTGATGATACTGGCTTATTGGTCAAAGCTTTAAATAATGCTCCAGGTGTTTTAACTGCAAGATATGGTAGTATAAATGGTGAACATACTGATACAGTCAAAAATTATATGCGTATTTTAAAAGAATTAGAGGGTGTTACTGAACGAAGTGCCAAGTTTTCAACTGCTATGTACTTTTATGATGGCAAAGAATTGATTAGTTCTGTTGGTGATTTAGAAGGTGAAATTGCCCTTAAACCATCTGGATCTAAAGGCTTTGGCTATGCTCCAATCTTTTATTTGCCAAACTATGGTAAAACATTAGCTGAAATTGATGATGATCTTAAATTATCAATCAATCATCGTGGCAATGCTGCTCGACTATTAATTAAGCAATTGGAAACTTATTTGAAATAGTTGCTAAAATCAAAAAAATAGTTCAAAATGCTTTACAAAAAGACTATTTTCGTGTATAATATTTAAAGAATTTATGGTGCGGAAGGAGGGACCAAAGAAGATGCCAAAAACAATTGTAAGAGAAAATGATTCACTAGATGATGCTATCAAACGCTTCAAACGTGAAGTTTCAAGAGCTGGTACCCTTGTGGAAGCTAAAAAACGTCAACATTATATGAAACCAGCTGAAGTTCGTAAAGAAAAAAGACGAGCAGCTCGTAAAGCAGGACGTTCTCGTTAATAACAAATGGAAGACTCAAGAGTATTTGAGTCTTTTTTCATATTTTAAGTTTTTGATTCATATGATTATTTAGGTGAACAAAATGTTAAAAGAATCGATTAAACTTATTTTAAAAGGTAATGATCAAATTATGGTTAAAAATTATCATCAATTAAAAGATATTACGGATACATCAATTAACATTGATGGTTATTTAATCAATGGAATTTTTTTAAAAATTACAACTTTAGATGAGGAACTAATTCAAATATATGGAAAAATTAAAGAAATTAAAATCTTGGATTAGTATTCATTTATTATATCATTATCAAATCACTACTAATAAAGAAGCTTTTTATCGCTTGAAAGGTTCAAAATATAATATTAGAATTAATGATGATGAAACGATTACCTTTAATTGTGGCAAAAAAACTTATAACGAGGTAAAATCAGAAGAAAATATTATTATTAAAAATTTATGGTCACATCATTTAAATGTTTTATTTGTGAAAAGAATTTTATTTACTATTCTATTTTTGCTAATATTAATGATTTTTATTCAATCAAATCGAATTATTCGTGAAATTAAATTTATAGATCAGGACTTATATGATCAAAGAATTTATGATTATGTTTATCAAAAACTAGATAAAAAGGGTTTTATTTACACATATGAACATGATCTAAATGAACTATCATTAGAACTTAGAGCAAATTTTCCAAATTATGCCTACATCGGTGTTACAAGAAATGCCTCATGTTTATTAATAGATATTGAAAAAATAGATATAAAGAAAAATGAAGAAAAAATGATTAATCATCCATGTGATATTGTAAGCAACAGTGATGGTGTCATCTATAGTATTGAATCAAAAACAGGAGTCGTAAGAGTTGAATTAAATCAATTTGTTAAAAAAGGTGATCTCTTAATTAGTGGTAATTTACTTATTGATTTTAATGAAAACGATCCAACAAAACTAGTTGAATCACAAGGAATTATAGTTGGAACTATTCTTCAATATAAGACAATAACAGTAAAAAAAGAAAAGAAAATTTTTACAATTACAAATGATTTTAAAAAGCGAATTAATATTGAAATTGGAAATCAGTTAATTTTTAAATTTAAAGATTATTATGAAAATCAAAAAGTAAAATTAACTAAGAAATTTAGTTTGTTTAATTTAATCAAATTTTATGAAGAAAAGTATTATAAACAAGATTATTTAGAAATAATCTATGATTACGAATCAGCTTATAATTATGCGATAAGTATAGTTTATTATGAACTAGAATTGAGTAGAGTTAGTCCTGATGAAGAAATTGTTGAGATAAAAATGATAGGATCGAATGAAAATAAGGAAGAGTATATTTTCTACTTTGTAGTAAAAAAAAGGCAAAATATTGGGATAAAAAAATATTATTAAGTAGTTTCGCTTTTATATAATATAAGGACAAATTTTAGGCAAATTTTGAGTAAATATGATATAATGACATAGTAAAATTAAAGTACTATGTTATTTTTTGTATTAAAATTAAAAAAATACTCAAAATAATAATAATGGAGGTTCAAGATGTTTTTTAAAATTAAAACTAAACACCTAAATGACCATAAAGATAATACCAAAGATTTAAAAATAGAAACTTTTCTTAATCCTAAATTTGTTTATTTTCCAATTGGAATGGGTTATGAACAATTAGCTAAAGTAGGTGATAAAGTCAGGAAAGGTGATGTAATTATCAAAAGAAGTGGTAATTTTTCATATCCAATTTATTCATCAGTTAGTGGAAAAATCATTGAAACTAAAAAAATGTGGCATTCATCAGGTAAAATGGTAGAGATGTTGGTAATCGAAAATGACTTTTTAGAAACTACCAACTATCTGGACTTTGATGAAAATAACTTATCAAAGATTCAAATTGTAGACATTATTAAGGATGCAGGAATTGTTGGATTAGGTGGAGCAGGATTTCCTACTCATGTTAAATATGCTAATTTTGATCAAGTGAATGTTGTTATATTAAATGGTGCTGAATGTGAACCATATTTAACTTGTGATTATCGATTAATGAAGGAACAATTAAGAAAAATTTTAAAAGGACTGCACTATTTAATGATAGCTGCCAATGCTGAAAAAGGCATCATTGTTGTAAAAAAGACAAAGGTTGAATTAATAAACATAATCAATCAAGAATTAATCAATTTTCCAAATATGAACTTGAAAGTTATTAAAGATGAATATCCTGTCGGATGGGAAAAATATTTAGTTCAAACGATTACTAAAAAAACCTACCGTAGTTTGCCAAAAGAAGCAGGTGCGGTTATCAACAATGTGCAAACAGCATATGCAGTTTGCGAAGCAATCGAATCAAGATTGCCCTTAACTGAAAGAGTAGTTACCATCACTGGAGATGGTATTAGCGAACCCAAAAATTTAAGGGTTAAAATTGGAACATCAATAGAAGAAATAATTGATTATTGTGGAGGCTATACAGAAAATGCTGAACTTATGATTGCTGGTGGTCCGATGACAGGAACTGCTTGTTTAGTCGATGAATTAGTGATAACTGCGAATGTAAGTGCTGTAATCATCAAAAAAGCGACACCTAAGTTAAGTGAAGTATGTATTGGTTGTGGTAAATGTGCTTTGCATTGTCCAGTTAAGTTAGCACCTACGGTAATTAAAAAAGCTTATACTGTAAAAGATATTAATCTATTAAGGAAACTTGATGTTGCTAGATGTATTGGCTGTGGACTTTGTTCATATGTTTGTCCATCAATGGTGGAAATGACAGACTATATGAATAAAGCAAAGAAAATGGTAGTTGAGAATGGAAGGAAGGCTTAAATATGAAAAAGTTTAGTCTTGAAAAAGCTCCGTATTTACGTTCTAGGAATGAGGAAGCTAATTCTACAACTAGAATGATGTATGATGTTGTAATAGCCCTTATTCCAATCGCTATTTTTGGCTGGTTTGTCAATGGATTATTTCCTTATATTAAAGGTAGTATTACAAGTATTTATTTATTATTTAAACCCTTAATTAATGTTATAAGTGGTTGTCTATTTAGTTGTATATTTGAAGGAATTTATTTTTGGCTATTTTTTAAAGTTAGAAATTTAAAAGAAATTTTTAATAAGATTATTTATAGTTATGCAATTATTCCAGGTCTATTTCTTTCATTAGTTTTACCCGCATATGTACCAGTATATGTTATTATTTTTGGTTGTCTAATGGCTAATATTGTTTTCAAGATGTTATTTGGAGGATTTGGACATAACATTTTTAATCCTGCTTTAATTGGCTATATTTTCTGCTTTGCCGCCTTTAGTGATGTTATTAATTCCTCTCTTGCAGATCAAGTTAAAATTTTTTCGGATACTTTAAGTATCACTGCTGGTGCTACACCACTAACTCACTTAAATTCATTATCACATAGTATTGGTAGTTATAATTTAAGTTATGAACAAGTTGTTCAAACTTATGGCAGTTTATATGATTTATTGTTAGGATTCAAACCAGGAGCATTAGGTGAAACAAGTGGGATTTTATGTATTCTAGGCGGATTATATTTATTGCTTAGAAAAGTTATTGATTGGCGAATTCCCATTTTTTATATTGTAACTGTTTTTATTTTGACTTGGATTATTGGTTTAGTTAATGGGTTAAAAGGAATTTGGTTTCCAACATATAACATTTTAACGGGTGGTTTGTTGTTTGGTGCAATATTTATGGCAACTGAACCAGTCACAACTCCTAAAACACCTAATGGTAAAATTATTTACTCTATAGCTTTAGGAATTTTAACCGTATTATTTAGATTGGTATCAGGACCAGAAGGTGTATCTACAGCAATTTTATTTATGTGTTTATTTACACCGATTATTGATAAATTTGCTGCAATTAATCGTAAACCTGTTATTAGTTTTAAAATAATTATTAATTATTGTCTAGTAGGATTATTATTTTTAATGATAGCGGCTTATGTCGTGTATAAAACATCTAATTTAGGATAGGAGGTGTAAAAAAATGGAACAAAAAATTACTTTTAAAAAGAATCGTAAAAAAATGCCTTATGTTTTACACTTAACATTATTTTTATTTGTTTTAGGCGCTATTTGCTCATTACTATTGTCGATTGTTAATTTCTATACTAAAGGGATAATTAATAAAAATGAACAAGAACAATTAAGACAAACACTAGAAGAAGTTGGACTATATGATTTTAAAACCATGACCAATGATTACCAGCTTATTGATGGAGTAGTAGAAATTTATGAAGGAAAAAGTAAAGCTGGAAAAGCTTTGATTGCAACATTAGTTGAAAAAGATAATCGGTATGTAACAATTAAGTCCTTAATTGTACTAGCAAAAGAAGAAGGAATAGTTGAAAACATTAAGGTTATTGGTAATTCAACATCACATAATATGAATGATCAATTTAATCAAGATTTTGGAATAATAGGTAGCACTAGTAAAGACTACGCAGATAAATTTCAAATTGTATCTGGTGCAACTGTATCTTCTAACACGATCAAAGAAAGTATCGATATTGCCTTTAAACAATTAAATATTATTAATGGAGAACCACTTGATGAATATGCCCAAGTACTAGAATCTTTAGGATTGAATAATTATCAAGTAGTAAGTGATAATTATGACCAAGTTTCAGGCAGTGTAGCAATTTACGAAGGAGAAAATCAAGAAGGAGTAGCATTATTGGCTTTGGTTACAGAAAGTGCTAATCCATATATGACAATTAAGTCTGTCGTAGTTATGACAAAAGCTACAGGTATAATCGAAAATATAAAAGTTATCTCACGTGCAACATCTTATGATGAATCTTTAGGGTATGAAGATAAGTTTAATCAAACATTTGGTGTGATTGGTAGTAATCAAGATAATTATGGTGAAAATTTTGAAATTGTTGCAGGAGCTACGACATCTAGTAATAATGTCAAAGAATGCATAAAGATTGCTTTTGACCAATTTGCTTCAATGAGGAGAAATGATTAAATGAATAAGAAAAATATTTTTCTAAATGGAATTTTTAAAGAAAATCCGACATTCGTGATGCTGTTAGGGATGTGTCCGACAATCGCGATTACAACTAATGTAGTTGATGCGTTAGGAATGGGATGTGCAGTAATTTTTGTTTTGCTTTTTTCTAATTTGTTTATTTCAATAATTAGAAAAATTGTCCCTACTGATATCCGAATTCCGGTGTATATTGTTATTATTGCAACTTTAGTAACAATTGTTCAACTAATTTTGCAAGCATATTTTCCAGTTTTAAACGAAGCATTGGGGACTTTTGTTGCTTTAATTGTGGTAAATTGTTTGATTTTGGGAAGAGCTGAAGCCTTTGCTTCTAAAAATAACCCATTATTTGCAGTAATTGATGCTTTAGGTATGGGGATTGGTTTCACTCTTGCTATTATGATTGTAGCGTTAATTCGTCAACTATTAGGAATGATGATTCCTATTTTCACAACAAAAGTTGGTGGTTTTCTCGTTTTAGGACTTGTAATAGGGATTATTCAATCAATCAAAATTGTAGTTACTAATAACAAAAAAATTAAAATGGAGGTAAATCATGGTTAAAGATTTAATATTACTAGCATTTACAGTCTTTTTAGTAGAAAATGTTATTTTATATAATGTCTATGGTATTTGTCCATTTTTAGGTGTTTCCCGTAAAACATCTAGTGCTGTCGGAATGGGATTGGCCGTTACAATTGTCATATTTTTATCAACAATCATTACTTGGCTTTTATATAACTATGTTTTGATCCCATTAGATATAATTTACTTACAGATTCTAGTTTTTATCTTAGTCATTGCTTCACTAGTACAAATATTAGAGATGGTTATCAAAAAAATATCTCCAGTTCTTTATAAAGCTTTAGGAATTTATTTACCATTAATTACTACTAATTGTGCTGTTTTAGGTTGTGCTAGTGCTGCTATAAGTTATTCATTTATTGAAATGATGGTTTTTGCGTTATTTTCAGGTCTCGGTTTTCTTTTTGTTATATGGATTTTTTCTGGTTTAAGAGAAAAAATTGAGCTATCTCCAGTGCCTACGGGATTTAAAGGATTTCCGATTGCGTTAATTGCCGCTGCTGCAATGGCACTTATTTTTTCAAGACTTGGAGGAATTATTTAAGATGCCAGAAACAGTGATTAAAATAATGATTGCTGTTTCAGTACTAGCTGTTTTAGGGGCCATCTTAGGTTTTGCAATTGGTTTATGTAGTAAAATATTTTATGTAAAAGAAGATAAACGAATTGAAAAAATTTTGCCACTTTTACCTGGTGCTAATTGTGGTGGTTGTGGTTATTCTGGCTGTGCTGGCTTAGCTAAAGCAATCGTTAATGATAATGTGTCAATTAATAGTTGTAGACCACTCAAAAAAGAAAAAGCTGAAGAGATTAGGTTAGTCTTAGCTGAATTCGAGCGTATAATCGAGGAAATTGAAAAAAATCTTGATAATAAATAAAAAAATGCAATTTTTTCAAAAAAAAGCCACTTTTTTTGTTTTATTATTGTAAGAATGGAGTGTAATAAAATAATGTTTGATGAAGAATTATATAAATTACAACTAGAAGAACTAAAACAATATGGTGATAAGCTAGGTTATATTCCGCTTAAAATGATTATCGAAGTTCTAGCTAATGATGATGATGAATTACTTGATAATGTAATTAACTATTTGGAAAATAACAATTATGAAGTCACAAGAGATGAAGAAGACGAACCTAAATTAGTTGATGATATTATTATTGATGATTTAGAAGATGATCTTGATGATTTAGATGATAAAGAACCTGATGATGAAGATTTGATTATTGAAGAAGCGGAAATCAAAGTATCTGATTTTGATAATATCGATGCTACTCCATATCAATCTGATGATATTGTTAAAATGTATTTACACGAAATTGGACAAGTTGAATTATTGAATATAACCCAAGAATTAGAGCTTGCAAGACAAGTCCAAGATGGGTTAATGGCTAAAGAAAAGAAAGAACAATGTGAAAAGTCGGGAAAAGTTTTATCAACTGAAGAATTAAGTGAACTAAATGAAAAAATTGAAATTGGTAAGGGTGCTCAAGACATTTTAATTGAATCAAACTTAAGATTAGTTGTTCATATTGCAAAGCGTTATAAGACAAGAGGTTTACCACTTTCTGATTTAATTCAAGAAGGAAATATGGGATTAATGAAAGCGGTACTAAAATATGATCCAACCAGAGGTTTTAAATTTTCAACATATGCTACTTGGTGGATTCGTCAATCAATTACTAGAGCGATTGCCGATAAGGGACGTAATGTTCGAATACCAGTTCATATGCATGAATGTATTAATCGTTTAACCAAGACTCGAAGAAGATTAGTTCAAGAATTACATCGTGAACCTTCTTTAGAAGAAATTGCTGATGAAATGAAATTACCAGTTGAAAAAATTGTTGAATTACAACGTGTAGCTCAAGATTCTATTTCATTTGATAATGCCGTAGGTGATGAAGAAGATTCAACTTTGATTGATTTAGTTGCAGATGAAAATACGCTTAACCCACTTGAATATACGGAAAAAACTTTATATCGTGAAGAAATTGATGAGGTATTACAAACACTTACACCACGTGAGGAAATGGTTATTAGATTAAGATATGGTATCGCAGTTGATCGCAGCCATACTTTAGAAGAAGTGGGAAAGATTATGGGAGTTACTCGTGAACGCGTCCGTCAAATTGAAGCTAAGGCTCTATCACGTTTACGTCATCATCAAAGAATGAATCGTTTAAAACAACATGTCGAATAAGCAGCATATTTGCTGCTTTTTATTATATAAATAATTTGTCGATGTCTTTCTTTTCTTTTTTTTGGTAAAGAATTAATGAATGTGGTATAATAAGAAAGAATTATAAACAAATAGAAAAATATTAGAAGGTGGTGTAAAAATATGGAAATGTCAATGGAAAAATTTGTAGCATATTTAAAACAATTAGGATTTGTTTATCAAGGAAGTGAAATTTATGGGGGTCTTGCAAATGCTTGGGATTATGGTCCACTAGGAGTGGAACTTAAAAACAATATAAAAAAAGCATGGTGGAAAGATTTTGTCCAATGTCATCCGTTGAATGTGGGGTTAGATGCGGCTATTTTAATGAATCCTGAAACATGGGTAGCATCAGGACATGTCGGTGGTTTCTCCGATCCACTAATCGATTGTAAAGAATGTCATAGTCGTTATCGTGCAGATAAGTTAATTGAAGACTTTACAGGTGGTAAAGAAACAGGCGATGGTTGGGATAATGATCGAATTTATCAATTTTTAGTTGATAATAAGATTTGTTGCCCAAAATGTAATGCTTTAAACTATACACCGATTAGAAAATTTAATTTAATGTTTGAAACTCATCAAGGTGTAGTTGAAGAAGCTAAATCAGTTGTTTATCTTCGTCCTGAAACTGCTCAAGGAATTTTTGTTAATTTTAAAAATGTTCAACGTACTACTAGAAAAAAAGTCCCATTTGGAATTGGTCAAATTGGTAAATCATTTAGAAATGAAATTACTCCAGGTAACTTTATTTTTAGAACACGCGAATTTGAACAAATGGAATTAGAGTTTTTCTGTAAACCAAATACTGATTTAGAATGGTTTGCTTATTGGAAACAATATTGTTTGGATTTTTTAACTAAACTTGGATTAAAGAGTGAACTTATAAGATGGCGTGATCATAAACCAGAAGAATTGAGCTTCTATTCTAAAGCTACTACTGATGTCGAATTTAAATTTTTCTTTGGTTGGGGAGAATTGTGGGGAATAGCTGATCGTACTAATTATGATTTAGGTGTTCATCAAAAACATTCAGGTGCATCGCTAGAATACCTAGATCCAGAAACTAATGAAAAATATTTACCATATGTTGTGGAACCTAGCGTTGGTGTAGAAAGATTATTACTAGCAGTTTTAACTAATGCATACGAAGAAGAAGTATTGGAAGGTGGAGAAACAAGAGAAATTTTACATCTTCATCCAGCTTTAGCTCCAGTTAAAA
The DNA here is from genome assembly GCA_964541525.1 of uncultured Staphylococcaceae bacterium. Taxonomy (GTDB): domain Bacteria; phylum Bacillota_I; class Bacilli_A; order ML615J-28; family CAG-313; genus UBA1737. The sequence goes on from CAZIQF010000007.1 coordinate 19,219, forward strand.
TTGCAGTATTACCATTAGTTAATAAATTAAATGAGCTAGGAATGGAAATTTATCAAAACCTTGCAAAAGATTTTATTTGTGAATATGATACTAGTGGTAAAATTGGTAAACGTTATCGTCGCCAGGATTCAATTGGTACTCCATATTGTGTAACAGTTGACTTTGATACTTTGGAAAAAGGGTTAGTTACGGTTAGAGATCGTGATACAATGCAACAAGAAGTTGTAAAAGTTGAAGATTTGAAAGCATATTTTACTGGAAAATTTGGTTTTTAAAAATAATAAGATAGGAGGAAGGCATGATTCCATATAGTATTAGACGTAGAATTATTGATGAAACTAATATCGTTGAAGTAGTATCTGAATATATCCCATTAACTAAAAAAGGGAATAGTCATTTTGGAATATGCCCATTCCACGATGATAATCATCCATCAATGAGTGTTAGTAATAAAGTTAAGATGTTTAATTGTTTTAGTTGCACTGCAAAAGGTAATGTCATTGACTTTGTTTCTCGCTATGAAAATATTTCAATTGATCAAGCAACAGTAAAATTAGCAAATCGCTTAGGAATTGTTATCAAAAAAGATGTTAGTAGACAAGATGAAAAACAAGAACGTCTACTAAAAGTTATGAAAGAAGCAAGCGACTTCTATGCATTTATTTTAAAAAATAGTGAAGAAGGAAAAGTTGCGTTAAAGTATTTAAAAGATCGTGGTATTTCTAATGAAATAATTGAGCGTTTTAAAATTGGTCTTTCACCTTCGCTAAAAGATGGATTATACTCATTTTTATCAAAAAAAGGTTACTCTGAACTTGATCAAATTGAACTTGGACTTGTTAAATCGGATAATAATCAAGTATATGATGTTTTCAGACAACGAATTATGTTTCCACTTACTGATAAGTATGGTAATGTAGTTGGATTTAGTGGTCGAATTTATACAGATAGTAATCAAGCTAAGTATATTAATTCTAGTGAAAATGTTGTATTCCACAAAGGTGAAGTACTTTATAATTTACATAATGCGGCTTTATATGCAAGAAAACTTGATAAGGTTTATATTTTTGAAGGATTTATGGATGTAATTGCTGCCGAAAGAGCTAATATCTTGAATGGAATTGCAACAATGGGAACAGCTCTTACCAAAGAACATATTGCCGATATTTTAGCTTTGACTAAAAAGATTGTTTTGTGTTTTGATGGTGATGTTGCTGGAATTAATGCGATGAAAAAAGCAGCAATGTTACTTGCTAATTATAATATCATTCCTGATGCGGTTGTATTACCTAATAATTTGGATCCCGATGAATATTTAAAAGCATATGGTGCTGCTGCACTTAATACATATTTGACTACGCAAGCTCGCAATGTATATAGTTGGTTGTATGATCTTGCGATTAAAGATTTAATAATTAATGATATTACAAGTATTGAAAAGTTTAAGAAGAGTGTATTTGAATTTATTTCATTCTCAAAGCAGGAGACAATTGTTCAATTTTATTTAGCTAAGCTTGCTAATGATTTAAATATTGAACTTACAACAATTCAAGGTGACTATTCTAAGGTTGTTACTTCTTTTAATAATCATAATTCATTTAACCAAGTTCCAGTGTCAAACCAAGATAATCGTCATAATCAAGTTGTAATTGAAGATATTAGTGTGCCAAAAAAAATCAAAAAAGCTTACCAAATTGTTATCAAACATTGTTTATTTGACAATCGTTGTTTATTAAAGTATTTAGAAGCGACTAATAATTCTTATATTAGTGAAGAGTTAAATATTGAGTTTTCAATAATTGATTTAATCCATGATGAACAGGTACTTGCTGCTAATTTAGAATTAAATATTTCACCAGATAAAATTAATTTAAAAGCGTTAGCTCAAGATGAAATCTATAATGCGTACGTTCAAAAAATTTTAGATGATCAGTTCATTGATATCACTAATCAAGAGGATTTTAATCAAAGTTTAAACGAAATTATTCGTTTTATTAATAAAAACTATACACGTGAGTATAAAAATCGCGTTTTAAAAGGGGATAAGTCTGCCTTTTCTGATTTTATTAATTCAAAAAAAGCAGAAGAAATGGAAATAAAATAAATAATTTATAAATATCTATAGGAAGGGATTGGGGGAAATGTTAGATATAGATAAATATGAGGGGCAAATTTCGTCAATAAAAAAGTTCGCTGAAGCAAATCAGTATGTTACCATAAGCTATATTAATAAAATCTTCAATTCACCAACTGAAGAATTGTTTGATGAAATTGAAGAATACTTAGATGGTGAAGGAATTGAAATTATTCGTGATGCTGATGATTTGTTTTTAGATGAACCAACTGATGATCAATTGTTAGCTGAGTACAATCAATCTTTAGATGAAGAAAAAACAGAAAGCGAAATTAAAACTGATGCAGTTACGTTAGATCCGGTAAAAGCATATTTATTGGATATTGGTCGTGTTGATTTACTAGATGCAAGTGAAGAAGTATATTATGCTGAGCAAATTCAAAAAGGAAATCGTGCTGAAAATGCTCTCCTTAATAAGAAAAATCTTACAGAAACACAAATTCAAGAGTTAAAAGAACTTTCTAAAAATGGTATTGCTGCAAGACAAATATTAATCGAATCTAATTTAAGATTAGTTGTATCAATTGCTAAGCATTATTTAAATCGAGGTTTATCTTTTATGGACTTGATTCAAGAAGGAAATTTAGGCCTAATCAAGGCTGTATATCGCTTTGATCCGACTAAAGGCTTCCGATTTTCAACCTATGGTACTTGGTGGATTAGACAATCAATTACTAGAGCTATTGCTGATCAAGCGAGAACGGTTAGAATTCCGGTCCATATGGTTGAAGCAATTAATAAATTAAATAAAGAACGAACTAGGCTAACTCAAAAACTAAAACGAGAACCAACTAATGGAGAATTAGCAATCGAAATGGGAATAACTGAAAAGAAAGTTGAATACATTATTCAAATAGCTCAGGATACAATTTCTCTAGATACATCGATTGGTGATGATGAGGAATCAGTTTTAAGTGATTTATTAATCGATACTTCATTAATTAGTCCGATGCAGTATGCTGAAAATCAGTTATATAAAGAACGCATCGATGCTTTACTTGCTACCCTAACACCTAGAGAAGAGCAAATAATTAAACTTAGATACGGGTTAATTGATAATATTCAACATACATTAGAAGATATCGGTCGCGAATATGGAATCACGAGAGAGCGAGTAAGACAAATTGAGATTAAGGCCATTAGAAGGCTTAGACATCCGTCACGAATTAAAATACTAAAGGAGAATTAATATGTTATCATCAATAAGATTAATCACTGCTTTAGACTGGATAAATCAAACTGATACTTTAGCAGATGTAGGTTGTGATCATGGCTATCTTGCGATTGCTGCTCTTGAAAAAGGAATTAGTTTTGTTCAGTTAATTGATAATAAACAAGGACCACTTGATGTCGCTTATCAAAATTTAGATAAAAACGGATTACTTGAGTGTTCGAATGTTTTATTAACATTAGGTGATGGATTAAGCTTACTTGATGAACGGGTTAATACTGTTGCAATTTTGGGTATGGGTGGCGAACTTATTGCTAAAATTTTAGAAGAAGGTAAGATAAAAAGTACCAATGTAAAGCAGTTTATTTTGGAAGCAAACACTAAAATATCACTTTTAAGAAAATATTTATTAACGAATAATTACCTAATCGTTGGGGAAAAAATTGTAAAAGAAAATAATAAGTATTATGAATTATTATTAGTAAAAAAAAGTGATCAAACTATAGTGTTTGATCAAAAAGATTTAATATTTGGCCCAATTTTACGCAAAGAACAACCGGTTTTGTTTAAGGAAAAGTGGCTAAAAATATATCAAAAATATTTACGCATTATTAACACTTCAAAAGTTGAAGTACCTAAAATTAAGATAGAATTAGCTCTGATTAAAGAAGTATTAAATATAGAAGAATAAGAGGTTATCATGGCAAAAGTTATTGATATTGTTAACTATTTAAAAGAAAAATATCCGTTAGAACTTGCATCTAGTTTTGATGAAGGTAAAATTGGATTACAATTTGGTAATCAATCTAAAACTGTTCAAAAAATTATGCTTGCTTTAGATGGTACATATGAAGTTATTAAAGAAGCAATTGATAATAATGTCGATTTATTAATAACTCATCATCCGTTTATGTTTTCACCATTACTTCATTTAGATTATCAATCACCACTTGGCAAAAAATTATTATTGGTATTTAAACACGAATTAAATATTTTTGCGATGCATACTAATTTTGATTGTGCTAATAACGGAATGAATGATCTTTTAGCAAGTAAATTACAATTAGATAATGTTTCATTTGATAGTCATTGCCCTGAAAATGAACGATTTTTAAGAATTGGTGATGTCGAACCAATTAAACTTCATGAACTAGCAGTAAAAGTAAAAACGATTTTTAATGAAGATTATGTGAGAATCGTTGGTAATCCTGATGCGATGATTAAAAAAGTAGCTATTTTAGGTGGAGCTGGTAGTTCTTATATCATTAATGCAAAAAAACTTGGTTGTGATTGCATTATTACTGGGGAAATTAGGCATAACCATGCACTTGATGCGATTGATTATCATATGAATGTAATTGAAGTTAGTCATAGTGTTGAAGCAAATTTTAAAGAATATGTGAAAAAAGATTTAGAGGAAGTTTTTAAAGATGTTGAAGTATTAATTGCTTCAAATGATAAAAATCCTTTCTTATGGATATAAAAAATAGCCTATTTCTTTCGAAATAGACTTTTTTTATTGTTATTCTTCAACAATAGCACTCATTGGGCAACCTGCTTCACAAGCACCGCAATCAATACATTGGCTTGCATCGATTACATAGATATCGCCTTCGCTAATACATCCTACTGGACATTCAGCTGCACAAGCACCACATGCTACGCATGCATCAGTAATTTTTCTTGGCATAATATTTAACCTCCATGATAAATAATTATAGGGAAATTATACCTTAAAAATTTATCTTTAGCAAGTATTATGATTAAATTTTTAGTTGAAGCATCAAAATAAAAATTTCTATTTAATTGCTTATTTAGATTTTTTTTGTTATAATTATAGCAAATTTATTATAAAGGAGATATTAAAATGATTGATTGGTGGGTTGGCTTAATTATTGGAATTGTATGTTTACTTGTTGGATTTGTAGTTGGTTTCTTTGTAATTAAAACTGTGTTTAAGAAACAACTTGAAAAGAATCCTCCAATTAACAGAGATATGATTCGTGCTATGTTTATGCAAATGGGGCGTAAACCATCTGAACGTGACATTACAAAAGTAATGGAAGCAATGAATAAATATCAATAAAAGCATACAATGATTAAATTGGTCATTGTGAGGTTGTTGACAAATGTGAATGTCAGCAACCTCAATTTTAATTTGGAAAAACCGATTATAAATATACCAAAAAACCTATCTCTACTAGAAAGGGCAAGATAGGTTTTTAATAATATTCTCCAATGATTAATTTAATCCTCTTTTTTATTTTCCTCAGTAATAATAAAAGCAGGTTCTGCGCTATTCTTAATCGCTTTAAAATTTACTTTTGATTCAGTTTTATTAACGATTCGCTTAAAATTAGGAATATGCTTAACAAAAATAAAGATATTGATAAAAATTAGGATAACGATAAAGTAAATATCAGCTCTTAATAAATGATTACTTAAATAAGAAGATGAATCACTAAAGATTAGCGATGCAATTAAACATGAAAGGCAGGTTAAACAAGAACCTAAAGATACATATTTAGAAATGCCGACAGTTAATAAAAAAGCTACTAAGCCAATTAAAAAAGTTAATGGCGAATAGAAAAGAACAATTCCTGCAGCAGTGGACATCCCCTTTCCGCCTTTAAACTTCGTAAAGATGGGAAATAGGTGACCTAAGAAAGCGGCAATTCCGTATATTAGAGGATGAATTATAAAACTAAAGTTTTCATAGTCAAAATTGAAAATATTTTTATCCATTAGAAATACAATGACTCCACCTTTTAGTGCATCTAAGAAAAAAACTAATAGCCCCCATTTAAAACCTAAGACTCTAAATGCATTAGTAGCTCCCATATTTTTGCTACCATGTTCTCTAATATCAATTCCTTTAGTTAATTTGCTGATTACTAAGGCCCAAGGAATCGAACCTAAAATGTAAGCTAAAATTAAAAATGCGATTTGGATTAAGATTCCATTCAAATTAATCAACTCTTTTCTTTATCATATTTTATAGTTATCTAATTATACATTATTAAATTATAAAAATGTTAGAAAAAGCCCATTTTTTTATCCAAATATTCGATCAAAATTGATAATAAAAGATGTAATTTTTTTATATTAAAAGTAAAAAATATACTATTTTATCTTGGTTTTACTTATATATTTTTTCAAATTACTTGCAAAAAAAAATGAATTATGATACAATAATAAAAAAGGTATAGGAGGTTATTATGGCAGTCGATATCAAAGATAAAAAGATTAAACAAGTTTATAATGAAGATTCGATACAGGTATTACAAGGGTTAGAAGCAGTAAGAAAAAGACCTGGGATGTATATAGGATCAACTGATTCAAGAGGACTACATCATCTAGTTTGGGAAATCGTAGATAACTCAATCGATGAGGCTCTATCAGGATGGGGAACTTTAATTACGGTAACAATTGAAGCAGATAATAGCATTACTGTTACCGATAATGGTCGAGGTATTCCTACTGGTATTCATAAAGAAGAAAAACGTCCGACTCCAGAAGTTATTTTTAACACCTTGCATGCAGGTGGTAAATTTGATTCTAGTGGTGGTTATAAAGTTGCAGGGGGATTACATGGTGTTGGTTCTTCGGTCGTAAATGCTTTAAGTGAAATTTTTACCGTTACAATTCATCGTGATGGTAAGATTTTTCAACAAACTTATCGTAATGGTGGAAAAATTATTGAAAAGCCAAAAAATCTAGGTGATACTAGGAAAACTGGTACTACAATTCACTTCAAACCTGATGCAAAAGTTTTTTCATCAACAATTTACGATTATAAGCAAATTGCTCAAAGAATGAAAGAGTCGGCATTTTTAATCAAAGGTTTGAAGATTATTCTTGAAGATAAGCGGGAAGGAATTGAAAAAGTAGAAGAATTCCATTATGATAATGGGATTAAAGAATTTGTTTTATCATTGACAAAGGATAAGGAACCGATTAATGATCCTGCATTCTTTGTTGGTGATTATAATGGAATCCATATTGAAGTTGCTTTACAATATTGTAATAAATCCTATAATGAAACGGTTTTATCGTTTGTTAATAATATTCGGACAAGAGATGGTGGTACACATGAGGTAGGTTTTAGATCTGGACTTACAAGAGCTTTTAATGATCACGCAAGATTAGTAGGAGCTTTAAAAGATAAAGATGTCAATTTAGATGGTTCTGATGTCCGTGAAGGTATAACTGCAATTGTTTCCATTCGAATTCCTGAAGAGTTGCTTCAATTTGAAAGCCAAACAAAGAATAAATTAGGTACACCAGAAGCAAAACCAGCTTGTGAAGCAGTAACATATGAGCAAATGAAAAACTTCATGGCGGAAAATGGTAAAATTTCTGATTTATTGATTCAAAAAGCAATGAATGCGGCTAAGGCAAGAGAAGCTTCAAGAAAAGCTCGTGATGAAGTTAGAATGGTTAAACAAAAAGCGTCTAAACCTGCTAACTTAATTGGTAAACTTACTCCCGCCCAATATAAAGATCCATCTCGTAATGAATTGTTTTTAGTTGAAGGTGATTCAGCAGGTGGTTCTGCAAAACAAGGCCGTGACCGAACATTCCAAGCAATTTTACCATTGAGAGGTAAGGTATTAAATACTGCCAAAGTTCGTGTTGAAGAAGTACTTAAAAATGAAGAAATTGTTTCGATTATTAATGCTATTGGTGCTGGCTTTGGAGCTGACTTTGATCCGAGTAAGTCAAATTATGATAAAGTTATTATTATGACCGATGCCGATACCGATGGTGCTCATATTCAAACTTTACTTTTAACATTCTTTTTCAGGTTTATGCATGGTTTAATTGAAGCTGGTAAAGTCTATATTGCAACACCACCGCTATATAAAATTTCTACTAAAAGTAGTGTAGAATATGCGTGGACGGATGAAGAACTAAGAGAAAAAATTGGTAACCAACGCAATGTTAACATTCAACGCTATAAAGGTCTTGGTGAAATGAATGCTGAACAGTTATGGGAAACGACAATGGAACCTGGTAAGAGAACATTGATTCAAGTTACGATTGCTGAAGAAGAAGTTGCCGAAGATCGAATGATGGTTTTAATGGGTGATGATGTTGAACCACGTCGTGAATGGATTGAAGATAATGTTGTGTTTGATTCAGAAGATAGTTTTGTATTAGAGGAGTTGATGAGTGATGAGTAGTAAAATTTCCAAAAAAATTAATTCATTAGTTGAAGATCGAATCATCACTGAAAATTTTGAAAATATTATGGGCGATCGTTTTGGGCGATATTCAAAATATATCATTCAAGATCGTGCATTACCAGATGCAAGAGATGGATTAAAACCAGTTCAAAGAAGAATTCTTTTTGCAATGTATAAATTAGGTCTTTATTCTAATAAACCATTTAAGAAGAGTGCTCGGATTGTTGGTGATGTAATTGGTAAATATCATCCTCATGGCGACACCGCTGTTTATGATGCAATGGTCAGAATGAGTCAAGATTTTAAGATTAGATTACCACTAATTGATATGCATGGTAATAATGGTAGTATCGATGGTGACCCTGCCGCTGCGATGCGTTATACTGAAGCGAGAATGAGTCGTAATTCAGAAATGTTGTTAGAAGACATTAATAAACGTACAGTTGGTTTAATCCCTAACTTTGATGATGAAGAATTAGAGCCGATTGTTTTACCGGCAAAATTTCCTAATTTATTAGTTAATGGTGCTTCTGGTATTTCAGCAGGTTATGCAACAGAAATTCCACCACATAATCCTAATGAATGTATAGATGCAGTAATTTACCGAATGCGTAATCCTAAATGTACGCTTGATGAATTATTAGAGATAATTAAAGGTCCAGATTTTCCAACTGGTGGAATTGTTCAGGGAATTGAAGGTTTAAAACAAGCTTATGAAACAGGCCGTGGTAAAGTCATTATTAAATCAAAGGTAGAAATTGATACATCTAAAGCTGATCCGCGAATCATTATTAGTGAGATTCCTTATGAAGTTAATAAAGCTGTACTTTTAAGAAAAATGAGTGATCAAATTCAATTAAAGAATGTTGATGGTGTAAAAATGATTCGTGATGAAACCGATCGAAGTGGTCTTAGAATTGTTATTGATGTAAGAAGAGATGCTAATCCTGAGTTTATTCTTAATTTTTTATATAAGACTACAGAATTACAAATCAATTATAATTTTAATATGGTTGCTATTGTTCATGGTAAACCATGTTATATGGGGCTTACTGATTTTCTAGATGCTTATATTGACCACCAAAAAGAAGTAATGCGTAATAAATGTAATTATGATTTGGAACGTGCTCTAAAGCGACAAGAAATTGTAGCAGGTTTAATTGCAATGGTTTCCATTCTTGATGCAGTTATTACAACAATTAGAAATTCAAAAAATAAAGCTGATGCGAAAGAGAATATTATTTCTAAGTATGACTTTACAGAAATTCAAGCTGAAGCGATTGTAATGTTACAATTATATCGTTTAACTAATACCGACATCTTTGCATTAAAACAAGAATCAAAAGAATTAGATCAAGAAATAAGAAAATTAAAATCAATTTTATCAAGTAATACTGCTTTAAAGAATGCCATTATTGAAGAATTACTTCGAACTAAGGAAATCTTAGATTCACCAAGAAAAACAATCATTGAAAATGAAATTGATGATGTTGAAGTTAAAACCGAAGATATTATTACAAAAGAAGATGTAATGTTATTAATCACCCATGATGGCTATTTGAAACGAATTAGTATGCGTGCATTTAGTACCTTAGCTGAAGGTGAAGTTACGAAACTTAAAGATGGTGATGTCTTAACTGATATTTATTCTGTTTCTACTGTCGACGTATTATTACAATTTACTAATTATGGTAATTATATCTATTTACCAATTCATAAAATTCCTGAAACTAAACATAAAGATTTAGGTTATCATGTCAGTACTTTAATTAGCATGGAACCAAATGAAAAAGTCATTTTCTCGTTTCCAGTAAACAACTTTGATGCTGATAAGTATGTCTTACTTGCAACTAAACAGGGTTTAATTAAGCGAATTAAATTATCTAGCCTTAATGTAAATCGTTATTCGAAAGCTTTAAAAGCAACTAAATTACGAGATGGTGATGAGGTTGTCAGTGTTGATGTTATTACAGGTGAGACTAGTGAGGTTGTTATTGCAACTCATGATGGTTATATGAATCGTTATGATGCAAAAGAAATTAGCATTATTGAACCTTCATCATTTGGTGTAAAATCAATTGAACTTAAATCACGTCCAAATGATTATGTTGTAGGGGCTAAATATGTTAGTGAAAAAGATATTATTTTACTCTTAACCAATCGTGGTAATATTAAACGAATGCGACCAGAAGAAATTCTTAAAGGTAAGAAGAATCATGTTGGTAAGATGTATCTAAAAGTTGTAAAATCAAATATGCATAGTGCAATTCATATGGATGTTATTCATGGAATTAATGCAAAATCCACACTTGCAAGTTGGATTTATTGTGATAATGGTAAGGTTGATATTGATTATACGATTTTAAGAATTGCGATAGCTGACAATGGTAAACGCCTAGTCACTGATGATAAGTTAAAACCGGAACGAATTGTAATTTCTAGAAATGACAATGATTTGATCTAATTTAAAATCCTCTAAAATATAGAGGATTTTTTGACATTAAAATTAAAATAATGCATAGTTTATATTAAGTTAATAATGTTAAAATATACTATTTTCAAAAAATGGAGGTTAATCAATGTTACAATTAAAAAATATTACAAAAGAGTATATTACAGGTGGAACTTCCTTAAAAGCACTTAAAGGAATCGATATAGCATTTCGTGATTCTGAATTTGTCGCAATATTAGGTCCATCGGGATGTGGTAAGACAACTTTACTTAATATTATTGGTGGTTTAGACCAATATACAAGTGGTGATTTAGTCATCAATGGGATTTCAACTAAAGAATATAAAGATGCAAATTGGGATGCTTATCGAAATCATTCAGTAGGTTTTGTTTTTCAAAGTTATAACCTAATTCCCCATCAAACCGTACTATCAAATGTCGAATTAGCTCTAACTTTATCCGGTGTTTCTAAATCAGAAAGAAGAACAAGAGCGATTGAAGCACTGAAAAAAGTAGGGCTTGGTGATCAAATCAATAAAAAACCTAATCAAATGTCTGGTGGCCAAATGCAAAGAGTTGCGATTGCGAGAGCATTAGTTAATAACCCCGACATCCTACTTGCCGATGAACCTACAGGTGCTCTTGATTCAGAAACTAGTGTTCAAATTATGAATCTATTAAAGGAAATTGCAAAAGATAAACTAGTTATTATGGTCACACATAATCCTGATCTTGCAGTTTCTTATGCCAATCGAATTGTAAAATTGTTAGATGGGTTGATTACTGAAGATTCAAATCCGTATCAAGTAGAGATAAAAAAGGTCTGTTCTGAAAAGAAAATTGAAAAAAATAAGTCAATGTCTTTCTTTACTGCTTTAGCACTTTCATTTAATAACTTAATGACTAAAAAGGGCCGGACTATTTTAACTGCTTTTGCTGGATCAATTGGGATAATTGGGATAGCGTTAATTTTGTCAGTTTCAAGTGGTGTTACAAATTACATTGATACAGTTGAAAAAAGTACAATGGCTAGTTATCCGTTAACGATTGAACAAAATACTGCAGATATGTCTTCAATGCTTTCTTCGGTATTAAAACAAGAGTCAACGCCAGCTGAAGATGGATATATTGAATCAAATGAAATGATGATTACAATTATTGATTCTATGTCTAATATGTTAAAAACTAATAATTTGACTAAATTCAAAGAATTTTTAGAAAGTGATGATTGTAAAATTGCTGAAGTATCAACGGATATTGTCTATAATTATGCAACAAATCTTAATACTTATTATTCAACAACCGATAATAATGGGAATGTTTTATATAAAAAGACTTATACTAGTTTAAACAGTATAATGACTACAATTATGAGTAAGGGGAGTGTTGCGAGTACAGGAACTAGTGATGGTACAATCTTTACACAGATGGTTGGAACTAGCGAATTTATTCATAGTCAGTATGATTTAGTTTATGGCAATTATCCAACAGAGAGTAACCAAATTTTGATTTTAGTTGATGAAAATAATAAAATTTCAGATTATACTTTATATGCATTAGGCATAAGAGATATGAACGAAATTATTCAGTATATGATTGATTATGAAGACTACGAAAAAGATCCTAATACTTATCCTAAACCGACTTTACCTAAAGGAACGAAATATACTTATGCTGAATTATGCAACTACCGACTTAAAGTATTGTTAGATTCTGATTATTATAAAGTAGATAATGATAAATTAAATAAAAGATCGAGTGAAGAACTTAATGAACTACTTAAAAATACAACTAATGAATTAGAGGTAGTTGGAATTGTAAAAGCTTCTGAAGAATCACAAAGTACTAATAATGTGGGGGGAATTCTTTATCAAAAAGAATTAATGACGGCTTTTATTAATGAAGTTAATGATAGTGATGTAGTTAAGTTGCAACTTGCCAATCCTAATCGCAACCTAATTTATGATCGTGACTTTACAAATAAATATACTGCAATTGATTATCCTAGCATTTTTGCTATTGTCATGAGTAATCAAGAATTATTAATGAAAGTTATGGAACTAAATTATAATATTCAAGATGTTAGTTCAATGGTTAACTTTGCTAACTTATACATGCTTCAAGATTACAATACAATATTAAAAACTTTAGGATATGTTGATTTTTCCAATCCTATTAGTATCAATATCTATCCTAAAGATTTTGACGCAAAAGAAGAAATTACAAATGAAATTGATCGATATAATAAGAAAGTAGCTGAAGAAGATGAAATCATTTATACAGATTTAGTAGGATTGTTATTATCATCTGTTACGATTATTGTTAATGCGATTTCATATGTTCTTATTGCCTTTGTCTCAATTTCTCTAGTAGTCTCATCAATCATGATTGGTATTATTACCTATATCTCGGTGCTTGAGCGTACTAAGGAAATAGGTATTTTAAGAGCAATTGGTGCATCTAAGAAAGATATCTCACGCGTATTTAATGCCGAAACAATGACAGTAGGTTTTGCAGCTGGTTTGTTTGGAATAGGTTTAACCTTAATTTTGATTCTTCCAATCAACTTAATTTTACATTCAGTAACTGGTATAAGTTATTTAAGTGCATCGCTTCCAGTTTTTGGAGCAATTATTCTAATTGCAATTAGTGTTTTATTAACATTTATAGCTGGATTAATTCCATCTCGATATGCAGCACGCAAAGATCCCGTTGTTGCTTTACGAAGTGAATAAACTGATAAAATAATTTTAAATCTTTCTTTCTTGAAATAATTTAAAAATTATGATATAATATAGCAGTTGAGGTGAACCAAGATGTATAAAATTGCTATTGATGGTCCTGCAGGTGCTGGAAAGTCGACGATTGCTAGAATTGTTGCGAAAAAATTAAAAATTGAATATATAGATACAGGTGCAATGTATCGAGCAATTACGTTGAAAGCACTGAAACTGAATGTCGATTTAGAACTAGAGGAAAGTTATGAATTTTTAAAAAATACAACTTTAGATATTAGTAATGATCGAGTTATTATGGATTCAGTCGATGTTAGTGAAGAAATCCGATCTGTAGAAGTAACAGAAAATGTTTCTACACCATCAAAAATAGTAGTTGTTAGAGAATTTTTGGTTGACTATCAACGAAAAATAAGTAATTCAAAAAGTGTAGTTATGGATGGACGTGATATAGGAACAGTCGTTTTACCAAATGCTGACTTAAAGATTTACTTGAGTGCATCCGTTGAATGTCGTGCAAGAAGAAGAAAACTTGAACGTGAGGCTAGTGGAATTTTTAAAAGTTTAGAAGAGACAATCAAAGAAATTGAAACTAGAGATTATAAAGATTCAACGCGAAAAATCAGTCCTCTAAAATGTGCTGAGGACGCTATTGTCATTGATTCGTCTAATATGACAATTGATGAAGTAGTTAATGAAATTATTAAATTAGTGAATGAAAGGGGCTTAATTAAAATGAGCGAAACAAATCAAAAGTACTTTATTGGTCAAACAGTTAAAGGTACAGTAACAGGCGTTAATAGTAATGCTATCTATTTAGAAGTTGAAGAAGGAGTCAAAGCAGTAATTTACGCAAATGATTTACTAGAAATGCCTAGTAGTGGTAAATTATATCTTGAATATTCTGAAGGTGCTGAATTTTCTGCTCAAGTTAAGTCGATTGGTAAAGATAAAAAGCATCCAGATGTTATTCTTTTAACTTTATCTACTAAACTTGAAGCTGAACGTGCACTTGCTTTAGCAAAAGAAAAAGCTTTAGAAGAAAAAATTGCAGCATTTAAAGTATTAAAAGATGAAGATCAAGTTATCAGTGCAAAAGTTGTTAGAGTAACTAAAAATGGTGCTGAATTAAGTTATAACAATACAAGATTACATTTATCTTATAAATTAACTTCATTAAAAGAAGCTGAATTACAAGCATTAAAAGGTAAAGAAATTGATGTTATTGTTGTATTTGTTAATGAAGAAAGACACTTTGTTGCAGTAAGTCATACTGCAGCACTTAGAAAACAAAAACGTCTTGCTAAAGAAAAAGCACTTAGTGAAGTGCATGTTGGTGATATCTTAGAAGGTGAAGTAGTATCTTTACTTGCATATGGTGCTATCGTTAAACTTGGTGAAGTAAGTGGTTTATTACATATTTCTGAAATTGATCATTTCCCAGTTAAAGATATTAAGAAAGTATTATCTGTAGGTGGTAAAGTTACTGTTAAAGTTATTAAAGTTGAAAATGATAAGATTGGCTTATCAATCAAGGCATTAACAACTCATCCATGGGAATTATTGAAGGAACAATATCATGTTGATGATGTTTTTGAAGGAACTGTTAAAAAGATTATTCCTGCTGGTTTAATCATCGACTTAACTCCTGAATACTCTGGATTAATGCCAAAAGTTGAATATTCTTGGTTAATTAACGAAAAATATGATGATGTAGTGGTTGAAGGTTCTAAAATTTTAGTTAAAGTAATGAGTATTGATGACAAAAAACGTCGTGTAAGTTTATCTCATCGTGAAACTGTTGAAAATCGTTGGGCTCACATTAAACTTCGTAAAGGTCAATTAATCGAAGTTGAAATTAGTTCTGAAAATGATAAAGGTGCATTAGTAAGTTATGAAAACGTAAATGGTTTCTTACCAATTAGCGAAGTTTCAAGTAGTAAACGTGTAAGTAATGTTACAGACCTATATCCTGTTGGTACTAAAGTTAATGCATTAGTAATGGAATGTGATCCACAACGTGCAAAACTTGTCGTTTCAATTAAAGCAGTTGAATTAGCTAAAGAAAGAGAATCTTTTGATAATTACATGAAAGAACAAGAAAAAGAACAAAATGATTCTGTGAGCACTTTAGGCGATATTCTATCTGCATTAACTGATGAAGATGATAAATAGTCGTAGGTAATCGAAATGAAATATGGAACAGTTGCGATTGTAGGACGTCCAAATGTTGGAAAAAGTAGTCTTTTTAATCGTCTAGCTGGAGATAAACTTGCGATTACTGATGATGCGAGTGGAGTAACACGTGATCGATTATATGCAAAATGTGAATGGCTTAATCAAATATTTGCAATTATCGATACAGGGGGAATTGAACTTTCTGATTTACCTTTTATGGAAGAAATTAGAGCTCAAGCCGAACTTGCAATTGATGAAGCAGATGTAATTGTCTTTGTTTGTGATGGTCGTGTTGGCGTTACAAGAGAAGACAATGACGTTATGAGTATTTTACATAAATCGAAAAAACCGGTTATTGTAGCTGCTAATAAAATTGATGATGTAAAATTCATGGATAATATCTATGAATTTTACAATTTTGGAGTGGAACAAGTAATTCCGATTAGTACATTACATGGGATTGGAATTGGTGATTTGTTAGACGAGATTGTTGCTTTACTTCCAGAAAAAAAGCAAAAGCAATATGATGATACGGTTGAATTTTGTTTGATTGGTCAACCTAATGTTGGTAAGAGTTCATTAACTAATGCCATTTTAGGTACTGAAAGAGTAATCGTTAGTGATATTGCTGGTACAACTCGTGATGCGATTGATACCCCTTTTACTCGAGATGGTAAAAATTATGTAGTAATTGATACTGCTGGGATTCGAAAAACAGGTAAGGTTTATGAAAATGCTGAAAAGTATAGTTTCTTAAGAGCAATCAAAGCCATTGAAAGATCTAGTGTTGTACTTTTATTATTAGATGCAACTAAAGAAATTGAAGAACAAGATAAGCGAATTGCTGGGTATGCAATGGATGCTAGTAAGGCTGTTATTATCGTTGTTAATAAGTGGGATGCTGTAGATAAAGATGAAAAATCAATGCAACAATGGATTAAAAAAATTAAAGCTCAATTTGTATTTTTAGATTATGCTCCAATTGTTTTTGTTTCAGCATTAAAGAATCAACGCGTACATACATTGTTTGACCAAATTAAAGTAGTTTACGAAAACTATACAAGGCGTGTTGCTACTAATGTCTTAAATGATGTATTACTTGATGCAACATTAGTTCAACAAGCTCCATTCTTTAATGGTGATCGTTTAAAAATTTATTATGCATCACAAGTTGAAAAAAATCCACCATCATTTGTGTTATTTGTCAATGATCCAAACTATTTACACTTTTCTTATCAACGATATTTAGATAACAAATTAAGAGAAGCCTTTAATTTTGAGGGTACACCAATTAAATTTATCTTAAGAAAGAAAGAGGAATAAATGAAAGTTACAGTTATTGGTGGTGGCAGTTGGGGGACTGCACTAGCTAGGATCTTGGGAGATAATCACCATGATGTTATCATTTATGATACAGATTTATCAATAGTTGAAGAAATTAATACACTTCATACAAATAAAACTAAATTACCAGATGGAATGCTTCCACTAAATGTTAATGCAACAGCATCATTACGAGAAGCTACCGAGTATAGTGAAATAATTGTACTTGCCGTTCCAACTAAAGTTATTCGTGATGTGCTTAAGCAAATCAATTTAGTAATTAGTCATCAATCACTTTTTGTCAACGCAAGCAAGGGCTTAGAACCTAATACTTTTTATCGAGTATCAGAAATTGTTTATCAAGAAGTTAAAAATGATATGATTAGTGGTTTCGTTGCATTGACTGGTCCCTCTCATGCAGAAGAAGTAATTAAACAGATGTTAACTACGATTTGTGCCGTTAGCACTTGTAAAGATAATGCAAAATTAGTACAACAATTATTTAATAATTCGAGTTATTTTCGCGTTTATACAAGTTATGATTTAAAAGGAGCTGAGCTTTGTGGTGCATTAAAAAATGTTTACGCAATAGCTTCTGGAATGCTTGAAGGTATCGGCTTAGGTGATAATGCAAGGGCAGGTCTAATTTCAAGAGCACTAGTTGAATTAAGGAGAATTATTGTTTCTTTTGGAGCACAAGAAGAAACAATTTATGGCTTAACTGGTATTGGTGATTTAGTTGTTACAACGACTTCACATCATTCTCGAAATTTCCAAGCTGGATATAAACTTGCAACTGGGAATAACTTAACTGAGACAATCAATTCAATGACGATGGTAGTGGAAGGTGTAAGATCGACAATTGCATTTTATCAATATGCTAGAGCTAATAATTTAGAAACACCAATTATTGATGCTGTATATAATGTAATCTATAACAAAATGAATGTTAAACAAGTTATCTCCGATTTAATGATGAGAACTTTAAAAGATGAATAAATACTCCCTTGTGGAGTATTTTTGTCATTTTAATGTAGCTTTTTACATATTATTATTTGAGGTGAGATAATGAATTTTAATAAAGCATTACAATTTATTGCAGATAATAATATTCAACCAGATGCGGTATTTGCATTAGTGGAAAAAGTTAGATCAATGGATTTATCAAATGAAACTAATATTAGAAGTGTCATAAGAGATGTCTCTAAACTTGCAAATAAACCTATTGATGCTGCTCAAGAAGATCGAATAGTCAGAGAAATTCTAAAAAATGGTGTTAACGATAATTTGTTCAATATGATTTAAGAAAAATAAATACATTTAACTTGAGTTTTATGTAACAATGTGGTATAATAATCTAGCAGTATAGGTGAAGTTATGAAATGGTCTTTACAACAATTACATAAAGTTCAATCTTTTCCTTATTATTTTGAGGAAATACTTGATTTATCGAGCGAAATTGATCCAGTCGAAGATATCTATGCGATAGGTCCAGTAAATATAACTGGTAGAATTTATCGGATTGATGATGATAGTTATCGTTTCGTGTATAAGATTAAAGTTAAGCTTGTTCTACAATGCGCTCTAACTTTAGATCCGGTTGATTATGAATTTTGTGAAGATTATGATGAAATTTACTCTACTATCCCATCTGATGACTCAATTTTAATTGAAAAAAATACGATTGATACAGCAGTTATGGCTTGGTCAAATATTGTCATTGATAAACCCATCAATGTGACTAAAACAGATGCTTATGAAATCTTAAAATCAAGAGGTATTTCATTAGAAGATGAATATGAAGAAGACGGTGATGTGGTAATTTCTTATACGGATGGACGCCATACTGAAGATGAAGATATTTAGAAAGAGGTACTATTATGGGTGCAATTGCTCAACAACGTCGTGTTTCTAAAACTCGTAAATTAAAACGTCGTACACATTACAAATTAGAAGTTCCAGGTATGGTAGTATGTTCTAATTGTGGTGAACTAAAATTAAGTCACCGTGTATGTCCTGAATGCGGTTACTATAACGGCAAACAAGTTAAGGAAATCAAAGTAAAAGAACAAAAAAATAACGAATAATTAGGGTTTTAATGATTCGTTTAGGAAGTAATTCCTGTAAAAGCGCATCAATGGATGCGTTTTTTTTATTATTTTAATTGGTAGGTATAATATGGATTCACTTAAACATTATTCAGTATTATTAAATGAGAGTATTGAACTGCTAAATATTAAACCTGATGGTATTTATGTTGACTGTACCTTAGGTGGTGGTGGTCACTCCGAAAAAATTTTAGAAAAATTAACGACAGGTCACTTATATGCTTTCGATCAAGATCTTTATGCGATTGAAAAAGCAAGAGTTCGTTTAGAATCATATCTAGATAAATTAACAATTATCAATAGTAATTTTAGTAATTTAAAAACGGAATTGAGCAATTTAAATGTTGAACGTATCGATGGTGTTATTTATGACTTAGGTGTATCTAGTTTTCAATTTGATTTACCTGATCGAGGTTTTAGTTATCGATTAGATGGTCCTCTTGATATGCGAATGAACCAAGATGCCGTACTTTCTGCATATGATGTCGTTAACAATTATACTTTTGATGATTTAAAACGGATTTTGTATGAATACGGAGAAGAAAAGTTTGCTCCTAATATTGCGAAGATGATTGTTAAGAGTCGGATGGAAAAACCAATCACGACAACTTTTGAACTAGTAGAAGTTATTAAAAAAGCATTACCGGCAGCCATACTTAGAAAACAGGGTCATCCAGCTAAACAAACTTTTCAAGCAATTAGAATTGAAGTAAACAAAGAATTAGAAGTGTTAAAAAATAGTTTAAACGATGCTGTATCAATGCTAAATGAGTTAGGTCGTGTCGTGGTCATTACCTTTCATTCATTAGAGGATCGAATTGTTAAACAAACCTTTAAGCATTTAACAACGCTTGACCTTCCAAAAGGAATTCCATTTATCCCCGAACATATGAAAATTGAATATAGATTAGTTAATAGTAAAGTTATTTTACCAAGTGAAACTGAACTAACCGAAAATAAACGTAGTCATTCGGCTAAATTAAGATGTCTTGAAAAAAATCAAAATGCCTAGAATTTGCAGTTCTAGACATTTTTTTTAAAATAATTTAATTTCATAATTAATAATTTTAGATTTGTTAGGTTCTACCCAAATTAAATCACGTTTTTTTGTAAAATCACCATCAGTATCAGGACGATCACCACATCCAATCCATGGCTCTAGACAAATAAACGGCGCATCTTTATTCGTAGGAGTCCAAATTCCAAGCATTGGAAATTCAGGGAATTTAAACTCAACACCATGATTATTTAGCGGATGTTTTAAAGTAATAGTATTTGTATTGATGTTTTCAAAAATTAACGCATCATAATCATAATCGGAATATACAAGTGGAAGAACTTTTAGATTAGTAAAAGTACGATATCGTTTCATAAAATCGATTGTTCCATCTTGTAAATTAACGACAGGCATTTCATAGGTTCCAACTTTGCCAAATTCAATCACATAATCAGTAAATTGTTCACCTTCATGTAGAGGAACTTTAAAAGCTGGATGGAGTCCTAAATTAAATGGCATTGCTGTATCAGAGTGATTAGTAAATTCAAGATTACTTTTAATTGTATCGTTTACTAGTTCATAAGTAATTTCAATTTCAAAATTAAATGGATATAATTTCAGTGTAGTTTCGTTACTAGAAGTTATAAAGATAATTTTGTTAGCTTCATGATGTTTTACTGTAAATAAAGTATCTCTTAAAAAACCATGTTTTTGCATTGGATAATTTTTGCCATTAATATTTGCTGAATCATTTTTAATTGTTCCAATA
This sequence comes from uncultured Staphylococcaceae bacterium, assembly GCA_964541525.1. Classification (GTDB taxonomy): domain Bacteria; phylum Bacillota_I; class Bacilli_A; order ML615J-28; family CAG-313; genus UBA1737. The sequence goes on from CAZIQF010000007.1 coordinate 40,274, forward strand.
TTTGGCCAAAGAATAGGTGCACTACGTCCCCAATATTTGGGATTACTGTCATGTAAATAGTCAGTTGATTTAAACTCTATTCTTTTAATCTCTGCTCCTTGATCGGAAATTTCTAATGTTATTAATTCATTTTTAATTGTATAATTCATCTTTACCACCTTTATGTTTACAGTAAAATTATATCATAATCTAAGAGATATTTCAAGTAAGATTAGTATAATTACCAATAAATATTTTATCCAGTATAAATTATAACACTTCCTCCTTCGATTAATCGTTCACCAGGAGATGGAACTTGGGAAATAACGGTATCGCCACTACCTTCAATGATAAAATTATATTTATTGGTAAATGGAAGTTTTTTAACATTGAAGCCAATATAATCATCAACTATATAAACATTTTTATCGATATAATACCGAACATCTTCCTTAATACCGCCTTCTACAGGGCCCAAATTAAGAAATTTAAAACTTTCTTGAAGTGCTTGTTTGACTATCGGAGCAGCTACTACACCACCATATTGAATTGTATTTTTTGGATTGACAATCGCAAAATAGATGGCAATTTTAGGATCATTCATTGGAGCAATACCTAGAAATGATAGAATATATTTGCCACTAGCGTATGAGCCATTTTCTGCAATCTGAGCGGTACCTGTTTTACCACCTACTCGATATCCATCGATATAAGCACCTCTTGCGGTTCCTAATGATGCAACCGATTCTAATGCGTATCTAACAATATTTGATGTTTCTTCACTAATTACTTGTCGAACTTTAGTTGGTGACTTTTCTAAAAGGATTTGATTATCTTTAGTTATCTTTGAAAGAATATAAGGTGTATTAAGAGTTCCACCATTTACTGCCGCACAAGAAGCATTGATTAATTGGATGGCAGTAACTGCATTTCCTTGACCAAAACTAGCAGTTGCCAATTCGACATTACCTATATTTTCTTCATTAAATAATATTCCACTCGCTTCCCCTAATAAGTCAATACCAGTCTTTTTGCCTAAGCCAAAGTTTCTAATATATTTGAATAGGCGATCTTTTCCTAATCTCATTCCAATCGTCATAAAACCTGGATTACAGGAATTTTGAATTACTTGGAGAAAAGTCTGATTTCCATGCCCTCCAGCTTTCCAATCTTTTATTTTGGTTCCATCTATTATCAAGTAACCAGGATCATTATACATTTCGCCAATTTTAAAAACACCTTCTTCAAGACCAGCAGCATAAGTAATAATTTTTTGAACGCTTCCTGGTTCATATACTTTCCAAATTGGCAGATTACGATTGTAAACTGACTCGGGATATGCTTGATAATTATCGAGTTCAAAAGTTGGTCTACTAGCCATTCCATAAATTTCTGAAGTTTTAGGATTCATTGCAATCATAAACGCTTCATCGGCATTATACTTAGCCATTGCGTTGTTTAGTAATCGTTCTAAGGAAAGTTGAATGTTTAAATCAATCGTTAAATATAAATCAGCTCCGTTAACGGCACTTTCATAATAACTGGTTAAATCGCTAATCGTGTTACCATGAGCATCGGTAAAGATTTCTAGACCTCCATTTGTTCCTTTTAAATATGAATCATAGATATACTCTAATCCGGTAATTCCTTGATTATCACTACCAACAATACCGATAATTGGTGCCATAATCGAACCATAAGGATAACTTCTAATACTATCACTTACAACATAAATTCCAGATAGATTTTCTTTAATGATTTGAACCGCTTGATTTGTTGTAATATTTTTACCACTTGGTTTAATAATTTCTACTGATACTTTTTTATTTAAATGCTTTAAAATTGTTTCGCTTGATACGTTTAAGATTTTACTTATTTTTAATGCTGTTTCTTCTTTATTTGTAACTTGTTTTGGAATTGTAACAAGCGTTGGAGCTAAAGAAGAACCAACAATTAAATTTCCGTTTCGATCATAGATATTGCCCCTTACACCAGCTACTGGTGCATTTCTTGTCCAAAGCGATAAAGCCAGATCATAGTAATTTTGTCCTTTAATTACTTTTACATAAGCAAGTCTGGAAAATAAACCAACGAAGGCAATAATTGTAATCAAATAGACAAAAGTTAGACGTTTTAGTTTAGATATTTTATAATATTTCATCTTTTTCACCATTATTATCTATGAAAAAAAGACCTGATTTATCACAAAAAAATATTTATTGATATGCTTATTTTCTTAGCTATTTAGGAGTGAACACATTAATTTTATATATCGTCAGATAACAAATTTTTATTGGTGGAAAGTTTTATTAAAAATGCAAAAGGCTAAAATAGTTTAGATATTTTAGTCTTTTTTGTTGGATTAATGGTTGTATTTATTTGCTTTTTAATTCATAAAATTAATTATAAAGGAGTCCCCCATATGAAAAATTACGAATTATTGGAAAAATCTAAAATTAAAACAACAATTAATTATCTTCATGAAGTATCTAAAGTTACGATTGATTCAAGAAAGGTTAAAGAAGGTGCTGTTTATTTGTGTGAGGATTTACAGTATTTAGAAGAAGCGATTTTAAAAGGAGCTAAAACGATTATTACATCTTATGAAATTTTTAATTTCAATAATCACAATGTTAATATAATTAAAGTTAATAATCTTAGAAGTACTTATGCTTTATTACTTAAAATATTTTATGAAAACTTTAAATTTCCATATTTAATCGGTGTTACAGGTACTTGTGGTAAAACGACAGTTACAACTCTGCTTTATCGCTCACTGAAACTTGATCATGATGTAGTCCTTATTTCTTCAAATGGTATTTATCAATCCTACCAGGGAAAAGAATTATATGTTTCTACAACTAATACTACTCCTAGCTTAGAAGTTATCTATGATAGCATGTTTGGGAATAATTATCAATATGCAATAATTGAAGTAAGTAGTCAAGGCATTGATAATGGACGTATTTTAGGACTAGAATTTGATACAGCCGTTTTCTTAAATTTAAGTCATGAACATTTAGACCATCATTTAAATCTACAAAATTATTTTAAAAGTAAACTACAATTATTTTCCCAACTTAAAGCGGACGGTTTCTGCATTGTAAATCAAAATTTTGAACAATATCAAGAAATATTTAACAATACAAACGGAAAACCAATATTGTTCAATCCTCAGGAATTACAATTAATATCAAGAAATCTAAAAACGCAAACTATCATGATTAATGATGAAAAAGTTGAAACCATTTTTAATGGTGACTATAATATAGAAAATATTATGGCCGTTGTTACTATCTTAAAAATGCTTAAACAGAATGTAAATAATTTAATTATAACGCTTAAATCAAAAGCAGAAATTGATGGTAGACTCAATATATTAGAGGAGCATAACCGAATTTTTGTTGTTGATTATGCTCATACACCAGTTGAAACCTTTAGTTTATTATCTCATCTTGTTAAGTATAAAAAGAAACGCTTAATTACGGTGATTGGTTGTGGTGGTAATCGTGATCAAAGTAAAAGACAAATCATCAGTAATACCTGTATGAAGTTTTCCGATTTTGTGATTTTTACTGAGGATAACAATCGTAATGAGCCAAGGATAAAAATTATCAATGATATGTTAAAAGGAGTACATCAAAATCACTACCAAGTAATTTTAAATCGAGTTGCTGCTATCAAAAAAGCAATTTCAATCAGTAATGATGATGATATTGTTGTTTTAATCGGTCGAGGAAATGAACAATACTATGATCTATTTCATCAAAAGGTTGTCACTGATATGGCCGTTATTAAATTATTTTTAGAAGAGGAACAAGCAAATGAATAGTTATTTATTAATTGATGCAATGTTATTTTTAATTTTTGGCATTCTATTATTTCTATTAATGTTACCATATTTAAGAAAGCTAAAATTTGGTCAAAATATTCGAAATGAAGGTCCTAGTAAGCACCTTGTAAAGAAAGGTACGCCAACAATGGGAGGATTAATTATCCTAATTTGTTGCTTAGTATTTATGAGCTTATTAATGATTGAATTTAAAGATGAACTTAACATTGATCATCGAAAATTTATGTTATTATTTATTCCAATGTTTGCTTACGGTATTTTAGGATTAATCGATGATATTCTAATTGTCGTAAAGAAAAAAAATGATGGATTAAAACCAAGTGTTAAGTTTTTAGTTCAATTAATCTTAGCAGCTGGAATTTATTTTGTTTATTTAAGTGTTTTTAACACCAATGAATTAAACTTTTTTGGTGTTTTGGTCGATATAAAATTTTTCTATGGTTTGTTAATAATTTTTTTACTTGTAGGTGTCACAAACGCAACCAACTTAACCGATGGTATCGATGGTTTACTTGCAGGTTGTGCGATTATTTCTTATCTAAGTTTTGGTATCTTGGGCATTTACAAAAATGAATCAAGTGTAATTATCTTTTCTTTTGCAATGTGTATTGCTTTAACAGTATTTTTATTTTTTAATTTACCCAAAGCAAGTGTTTTTATGGGAAATGTTGGTTCTCTATTAATCGGAGCTGGCTTAGTTATGGAAAGCATTATTCTTAGAATGGAACTATTATTGTTTTTTATCGGTTTTGTTTATCTATTAGAAACGATTTCGGTAATTGTTCAAGTCTGGTTTTTTAAGAAGACCAAAGGTGAAAGACTATTTAAAATGTCACCTTTTCATCACCATTTAGAATTAAATGGATTCAAAGAAATCGAAATTGATATTATGCTGTATGGCTTACAGGTTGTTATGTGTGCCATCGGTATTTTAATCGGAATGTTGGTGTTTTAATGAAGGAATATTTATTATATGGAATGGGAAAATCAAATCTAGCGGTAAAAAAGTATTTTGATCAGCAAAGAATTAAATATACAATTTACTTGGATACCATGGATTTAAACAAAGTTAAAATATCAAAAGATTTAGTGGTAATTAAAAGTCCGGGAATTAAAAGCGATACTAAACTAATGCAGTTACTAATCGATCAACAAATTGCAATTTTAACCGACATCGGTCTTTTTTATCAATTGTTCAAAGATGTTTTCTATATTGGTATTACCGGAACACTCGGTAAAACGACTACAACTTTACTTTGTCATCATTTATTAAAAGCGGATTTAAAAGACATCGAAATGGCTGGTAATATTGGTATTCCAATTTTTGAATATGCATTTAAACCACCTAAATATTTAATTGTTGAATTATCCAGCTTTGAACTCGAATATTGTGGTCATTTTAAACCGAATATTATGTTATTTCTTAATTGCTATGCCCATCATCTGAACCATCATCAAAATTTTAAAGCTTATTTACAAGCAAAAATGCAACCGATTAAAAATATGGATCAAAACGATCTATTAATCGTTAATCAAGAATTGGAAACATATTTTAATTCAGCTTTATTACTACCTAAAGTCATATTTTATGCGAAAAGCGATGTATTGAAAGTTAAGATACCACAAAATCAATTCTTTAATTATGATTATAATCTTGATAATTTTCATGGGTTAATTCCGATTTTAAATTTTTTCAAAATAAATCAGGATCATATATTCAATCGCTTGTGTACTTTTAATCCACCTACATATCGGATGGAAACTATTTATCAGACTGATCAATTAATCATCATCAATGACTCTAAATCAACCTGTTTGAAAGCGACTATTGAAGCGATCAAATCTTTAAATAAAAACTATTCTTCATTTAATTTAACTTTAATTATGGGAGGAAAAACTGATTTAGATGAGTTGATAATTTTTAAACCTGAATTGAAATCTTTAATCAATAATTTACAATGTTATTATTATGGTGAAAATAAGGATTTACTAAATCAAATTAGTCCGGGTATTGTTAGAAAAACATTAGAAGAAGTAATCGAAATAATTGATGTTGATTCTAAAAAACAAGTAATTTTATTTTCACCTGGAGCTCAAAGTTTAGATCAATTTGGTTCATTTATCATTAGGGGCAACACCTTTAATACTTTGATGCTGAAAAAAATAAAACATTTATAAATCAAACTTTTAAAAAATTTGGTATAATACTTGTAGCTAATAATTTAGGAGTAACTATATGGAAAATATTAATCAAGATTTAAAACGATGCTTAAATTGTAAAAAACCAAATTGTATTAATGGATGTCCTTTACATACAGATATTCCTTTATTAATCAATTTATTGAAAGCAAATAAAATTAATGATGCAATAAAAGTTCAATACCAATATAATAGTATTCCTTTTATTTGTGGTAAATTATGTGATCATGAACGTCAATGTTTAGGAGGATGCAATCTTAAGTCTGACCCAATCAAGATTAATGAAATGTGTTTTGAACTAGGAATTAAACGCCTAAAATCGGAAGTTAATTTATCTGTATTAAATGGTAAGATGGTCGCCGTAGTGGGTGGGGGAATTGGGGGTTTAATTGTCAGTGAACGTTTATTAGAAACTGGTTTCAAAGTTGATTTGTTTGAAAAAACGGATCGATTAGGTGGTGTTTTAGCTCAAACAATGCCAGATTTTAGGTATGATAAGCGCTATTTAAATTTGTGGATTGAACGATTATATAAACTAGGATTAAATGTTAAATTTAATCAAATAATTGGGAATAATCTTTTTATTACTGATTTATGTAAATATGATGCAATTGTGATTGCAGTAGGCGCATCAAATCCCCGTAAATTATTTAGCAATGATTTTAGTATAGATGCGTTGACGATTCTAAATCAAGCCAAACATAATCTAGTAAAGATTAGTAATCAAAAGGTAATTGTACTTGGAGGTGGCAATACCGCATTTGACGTCGCACGAACAATGAAACGGCTTGGAAATCAAGTTTCAATCGCTTACAGAAGGGATTTAGCTAATTCATTAGCTTCTAAAAAGGAAATTAATTTAGCGATTGAAGAAGGAATTGAAATTTTAGAATGTTTAGCACCAAAAGATGTTGTAAGAGTTAAAAATAATTTATTGGAAATTACCTTTAATAAAACATTATTGAAAAATGAAAATGAAACTCGAAAAAGCTTTATTACAACTGATGAGATTGTGAAAATGGAAACTAATTTAATAATAGAAGCCGTAGGCGCAAGTTGTGATTTGTCATTTTTAGATCAATCAATTTTAGATGAACATGGCTACGCAAAGTCGATTATTAATGATAACTTGTATATTATAGGGGATGCTTATTTAGGACCTTCATCATTTGTTAAAACAAATCAAACGGCAATTATTTGTGCGAATGATATTATTAGTAAAGGACAAAAACTATGAAAAAAGTTCTTTTTGGTGGATCATTTAACCCACCAACGATAGCTCATTATGAGATAATTAATTATTTAGCTACATCTCAGCTTTATGATGAAATATTAATTTTACCAAATGGTGATACCTATGAATTTGGTGGTAAATCCTTGAATAATTTTGACCATCGAGTCAAAATGTTACATTTAATGTGTAATCATTTACCTAATGTTAAAATTTTAGAAATTGAAAATCAGGAAGAATTTTTGGGAACTGCCCATACGCTTAAATTACTAAATCATCCAACCTTTGTTATCGGTGCTGATTGTTTAGACCATTTACATTTATGGAAAAATTTTGAAACTTTAATAAACGAAAATCAATTTCTCGTTTTTGCAAGAAGTAGTCTCCAAGATGTTCATCGCATAATTTTAAATAATCCCAATCTTAAGGCCTATGATCAGCATTTTACAATCGTTGATTTAAAAACTAGTGATGTTTCTTCGAGTGAATTTAGATTAACTAAAAATGAAAAAATGGTAAAAGATGAAGTTCTAGAATATATTAAAAGTAATCATTTATATGGGTTTTAATTTTCTGTATGCAATTTTCTTTTAAAACAAAATATTATTTGATATAATGAACGTGTAATTAATAAAATCGATGAATAGAAGGAGTAGATTATTAATCGTAATTAGAGAATGTCTGGTTGGTGAAAAGATATCAAGTTAATAATCGAAGGTAGTCTAGGAGATGTTATAGGGAACTAATAGTACTTATAATCGTATGCTGGCGTTAACAGTTAATGAGGGAAGATTTTATCTTCTAAACTTTAGGTGGTACCACGATTTATTCGTCCTTTAGAATTCTAAGGGGCGTTTTTTTAATTCCCCTAAACAATTTATAGAAGAGGTGAAAAAATGAAAAAAGAAATGATGGCTCCTAAATACGATTTTAAAAGCGTAGAAGCGGGCAAATATGACACTTGGTTAAAAGAAGGATACTTTACAAGTGGCGATAAACGTAAAATTCCATATACGATTGTTATCCCACCACCAAATGTAACAGGGAAATTGCATTTAGGACATGCATGGGATACAACCTTACAAGACATTTTGATTAGAAGAAAAAGGATGCAAGGATATGATGCGTTATGGCTTCCAGGAATGGATCATGCTGGAATTGCTACTCAAGCTAAAATTGACGCGAAACTAAAATCACAAGGCATTAGCCGATATGATTTGGGACGTGAAAAATTTTTAGAAGTTGCTTGGGAATGGAAACATGAATATGCTGAATACATTAGAAAACAATGGGCAGCATTAGGTTTATCTCTGGATTATAGTAAAGAACGTTTTACTCTAGATGAAGGGTTACAACAAGCGGTTAAAAAAGTTTTTATTTCCCTATATAATGAAGGCTTACTATATCGTGGTGAGAAGATTATCAACTGGGATGTTGAAGCAAAAACAGCACTTTCCAATGTTGAAGTTGAATACAAAGATATTGAAGGGGCATTCTACCACTTTATTTATCCCTTTACCGATGGTACAGGCGGTTTAGAAATCGCAACAACGAGACCTGAAACCATGTTTGGTGATACCGCATTAATGGTTCATCCTGATGATGAAAGATATCAAGCATACATTGGTAAAGAAGTATTTATTCCTGGAACTGATCGAAAAATTCCGGTTATCAGTGATGAATATGTAGAAATCGGCTTTGGTACAGGTGTTGTTAAAGTAACTCCAGCTCATGATCCAAATGACTTTGAAGTTGGAACTAGACATGGATTAGAACGTATAATTTGTATGAATGAAGATGGAACAATGAATGAACTTGCTGGAAAGTACCAAGGAATGAATCGATTTGATTGTCGTAAGCAAGTAGTGGAAGACTTAACAAAACTAGGACTTTGTCCAAAAATTGAAAAAATGATTCACTCAGTAGGACATTCAGAGCGTACTGGCGTTGTTGTAGAACCACGCCTTTCTAAACAATGGTTTGTAAAAATGAAGCCTCTTGCTTTAGATGTAGTAAAAATGCAAGCCTCTGATGAACCGATTGAATTTGTACCAAGCAGGTTTAATAAAACCTTAGTTCAATGGTTTGATGTAGAAGACGTTCAAGATTGGTGCGTATCACGTCAATTATGGTGGGGTCACCGAATTCCTGTCTGGTATCGTGGAGAAGAGATTTATGTAGGTGAAAATGCACCTGAAGGTGAAGGTTGGGTTCAAGATGAAGATGTTCTTGATACGTGGTTCTCAAGTGCGTTATGGCCGTTCTCTACATTAGGTTGGCCAGAAACGACTGCAGATTTAGAACGCTATTATCCAACTGACTGTCTAGTTACAGGATATGATATTATCACTTTCTGGGTTTCACGTATGGCCCTTCAAGGTTGTCATTTTACTCATAAACGTCCATTTAAAAAATGTTTTATTCATGGGTTAATTCGTGATGAACAAGGACGTAAAATGAGTAAATCGTTAGGAAACGGGATTGATCCTTTTGATTTAATCGAAGAATATGGTTGTGATGCGATGCGTTATTTCTTAACGACTAACGCAACACCAGGTCAAGACCTTACATTTTCTAAAGAAAAGATGGCATCATCTTGGAATTACATCAATAAAATTTGGAATATTTCGCGTTTTATTGCGATGAATCTAGAAAAAGTTGGTTACGATGAAAGAGAAATTGATTATAATAACTTAACAAAAATTGATGAATGGATTTTATCGGCTGAAAATAAATTAATTGAAGCAGTTGATAGCCGCTATGAAGATTATGAATTAGGTGAAGTTGCAAGACTAATTTATAATTTTACCTGGAATGATTTTGCTTCTTGGTACCTTGAATTAACTAAAGTTACTTTTGCAAATGGTACTGATGCTGAAAAACAAAATACTTGTGCCATTTTGAAACAAATATTAACAACAATCATTAAATTATTACATCCATTTATGCCATTTGTTACCGAAGAAATCTATCAACATTTTTATGATGGATCAATTATGGTTAGTGATTGGCCAACAGCTAATGAATTAAAAATTGATTTTGATAATTCACAAGTAGATCGTTTATTTAATATCATTACAACTGTTCGTAATATTCGTGCTTCCAAAAATGTTAGTATTAATAAAAAAATTAATATCATTCTTGAAGATACTAAAGGTAATGATATCGCTACTTTCACTAAAAACTACTATCCTTACTTATGTAAATTCTTAAATTTTGAATCGCTTAGAGTGATTGAAACTTCGACTAATGAAAAAGATGATGCGATTGTTAGTGTATTAGCCGATGTTACTGTTATTGTTCCGTTAAAAGAACTAGTTAATATGGAAGAAGAATTGAGTAAATTAAAGGCACAAAGAGATAAATTATTAAATGAAGTTGCTCGTGCTAAAGGTATGTTATCAAATCCGAGATTTGTAGAAAAAGCACCAAAAGATAAGGTTGAAGCTGAAACTAAGAAATTAAATGCTTATTTAGAACAATTAAGTGAAGTTGAAGCGACAATCGCCAAATACGAGGGTAATAAATAATGAATCAAGAAATTAAGCAAGCATTGGTTTTTACCGATGCTTCTAATTTTGTTAGTTTTATTGAAAAACAAAAAAGATTTTCTAAAAAAGTATCTTTAGAAAATATGAAATATTTTTCAAGTTTATTTAATCATCCCGAACAAAAATTAAACTTTATTCATATAACGGGAACTAATGGTAAGGGAAGTACGGTAGCATATTTAAAAAATATCTATTTAAAACAAGGATTAAACGTTGGAACATTTACTTCCCCCTATATTGAATGTTTTAATGAACGAATTTCCTATAATGGTAAAAATATCACTGATGATGAACTTCTAAAATATGGTAATTTGATTTTAAGTAAATATCCGAAAATGGAAGAAGATGGCATGCCCTACCCAACTTTCTTTGAATTTATTACGTTACTAGCGTTAATTTATTTTGCAAGTATTACTGAGATTGATTTAGTTTTATTTGAAGTAGGAATTGGTGGAAGATTAGATGCAACAAATATTATTACGCCAATTGTTAGTGTTATTACTAACGTGTCTTATGATCATACTACACAACTAGGTAATACCTTAGAACTAATAACAAAAGAAAAATTAGGAATAGTAAAACCGAATATTCCGCTAGTTACTAGCTGTAAAAATCAAAAATTATTAAAAATAATGGAAGAAGATTGTATGTTGAAACATTCAATGTTCATAAAAGTCGATTTTGAGCGATTGAAAATCAAAAAACTAGATTTAGATTCATCCGTTTTCTCATACGCTGATTATGAATTACTATTTCAAGTTAAGATGTTAGGTCTACATCAAATTGAAAATGCCTGTCTTGCAATTGAAGTAGTAAACTTAATTAATAAAATTTATCAAAATAAAAAAAGCAATTTTTGTGTTTCAAGCGAAATATTATATGAGGGACTTATTTCAACTAGTTGGATAGGGAGATTAGAATGTATCAGTAAAGCACCATTAATCTATCTTGATGGTGGACATAATATTGATTGCATTAAAAGAGTTTGTGAATTTGTTAAACAAATCAAATGCAATCATAAACGCGTAGTTGTTTCTATTTCCAGTGATAAAGATCTTAAGGAAATGATAAATCTGTTAGATCAAACTTTTGATGAATTAATTTTTACTAATTATACTTACAATCGAAGTGCTCATGCTGAAGATTTATATCATCTTTCTCAATCTCAAACAAAAAAATTAATTGTTAATATTGAAGATTCCATTGATTATTGTTTTAATCGCCCTACGGATTTTACCCTTTTTACCGGTAGCTTGTATTTAATCAGTGAAATAAGACCAAAAATTTTAAATCGAAAAAATTAGTATCTAGCGAATAAATCGTTAATACTAATTTTTTTTAAGGAAGGAAATTAGATGATTTTAAAAGAAATGCCGTTAACTGAGCAACCTAGAGAAAAATTATTATCAATTGGTAGTGATAAACTATCTAATATTGAACTGCTGGCTATCCTACTTCGAACCGGAACAAAGGATGCTAATGTACTTAAAGTCGCAGAAGAAGTTATTTATTTGTTAGAAGATATTTCTGATTTGACAACACTTACAATTCAAGAACTGATAGATATTAAAGGAATCGGTTTATCGAAAGCTATTACCATTTTAGCAGCTGTTGAACTAGGAAAAAGAATCGTCGAAAATAAGCAAAAAAACTTAAGTTTTTCTACGCCTGAAGCGATCTTTGAGTATTTTTACCCACGAATGGTAAATCTAAAACAAGAAACTTTATACGGAATCTACTTAGACGTTAGAGGTAAGGTAATATCGATTAAGCATCTGACAACAGGTACGATAACATCAACACTAATTGATCCAAAATTAATTTTCAAATGGGCTTATAAACTTTCTGCATCGAATATTATACTAGTTCACAATCATCCAAGTAAAGACTCCACCCCATCGCTTGCTGACATTAAAATTACAGCAGAATTAATCAAGCAATCAAGGGTAATTCAAATCGAAATTATTGATCATATTATTATCGGTGATGATTTCTTCAGTATGAAGCGAAGTATCAAAAATTATAAATTGTTCTAAACATTAGTTAAATTTCATAAAATATAATGGTGATAAAATGAATAATGCAAGAACAAGAAGAATGCTAAGAGAACGAAAAAAGCATAAAAAGAAACGATATAAATTAATTGATCGACTTTTTTATCAAATTTTTTTTAGTTCACTTTGTTTATTGATTTTATCATATGCAGCAACGATTAATTTATCTCTACACCAAGAGATTACATCAAACTTTAACTTTTTAAAATTAACTAAAACAATTGATAATCTTTTTGCCACTAATATTTTCAATCAAGGTGAAGTGTGTGTTTATTCACAAACTTTTTATGAAAGTGTAGAATTTAGAAATGACATTAATTACATCAGCAACAGCAGTTTTTCGGGAGTTGAAACATTAGTAGATGGTTTAGTTATTAATATCAAGAAAGAAAACAATTTATATAATGTAACTATTCAAGCTAGCGATGACACAATTTATTGTTATCAAGGATTAGAACAAATTGATGTTAGAATTTATCAATACGTTAACGCAAAAGATGTAATCGGCAAAAGTTGTTACATCAGTGATCACTATGAATTTAAGTTATTAATCATTAAAGATGGTAAGTATTTAGATTATTATGAAAATGCCGAAGATTAGAGTTCACTATTCAATTTTCTTTTTGGTTTTAATTAGTTTATTTACAGATAATTTATTTAAAATTCTTGTAATTCTTTTATGTATTATTATCCATGAATTTGCCCATTTCATCGCTTTATCCTATTATAAAAAACAACTGGTTAGTATTGAAATATCGTTAATCGGGGGCATGATGAATGCTGATAAAGAAGGCTTATCACTAAAAGCCAAATTAATTGTTAATCTATCAGGGGTTTTTGCCAATTTATTAATTATAATTGGTTTACAAATCTTTAATTTTAATCAACCATTTTTAATTAGTTATAACTTGCTTATGATTATTTTTAACTTAATTCCGATTATTCCCCTAGATGGATATCAAGTTTTAAATGATATTTTATTAAGTGTTTATGAAGAAGAATTTACCTTTGTTATTATTAAATCCATTGATATTATCTGTTTAATTATTTTAGGTATTATTTTGCTGTGGCTAAAAATTTATGGTTTATTCTTTATTTGGTTATTTCTTATATACAAATTGTATATGTATAATTTAGATGACAAAAAATTAAAAAAATACTTTTTACTTTATCGTAATACTTAATTTTATTATCATATTTCATTATATTATTAAAAAAAATTGTTATAATATCAATATAAAAACAAGAGGTATCCAATGAAAAATAAAAAATATTTTATCTTATTATCCATATTTGTCATCGCCTTAATTGGTATTATCATCGGTATTGTTTTAAAAAATAATCAAGAAGAAGAAAATCAACCCGAACATAGTGAAGAATACTTAGCTACAGAAAAAATTTTTAATTTCTCTTTATCGGAAGATGGATCTTATTATATCATCAATGGTCTAAAATCAGCTTATCAAAATGAACATACACTTACAATTCCAAATACGATTGATAATATTCCTGTTAAAAAATTAGTTGATAATATTTATGGTAACTTTGATAGCTTTAAGAAGATTAATGTAATAATAATTCCAGCAAATATTGAATATATAGGTACTAAAAGCAATGATTTAGGAATTTTAAATCACGGAACCTATGGTGATTCATTCTTAACAGCCCACAATAGCCAAACGATTGCAATAAATGTTGATCCTAATAATAAAGTATATGCATCAGTTGATGGAGTATTATTCAGTAAAGATTTATCAGTTTTAATTCGCTATCCTAATAACAAATATCAAGAAGGTGGAAGATTAAATTATAATGTTCCAGATACGGTTGAAGAAGTTTATGCTAAGGCTTTTTATTGTAACACTAAACTAACTAGTATTACCTTATCTAATATCGTAAAAAAAATTGGATCGGAAGCTTTTTATGAATGTGAAAACTTAAACCAAATTGATTTTAATCAAAATCTAGAAATTATTGAAAGTGATGCTTTTAGAGGATGTAATTTACAACGAATTATTTTACCAACAAGCATCACAACAATTAAAAGTCGTGCTTTTGCTTACAATGCACAGTTAGTTGAAATTTTTATCGATGTTAACGTTAAAGAATTTGGTGGTAATATTTTTACTAGTTGTAATGAAGCACTTACAATTTATACTCCCGAAACTAATGTTAATCAATTAAAAACTCATGAGAATTTAATTAATTATAAAATTGAACCAGCTAAATAACAAAAGAATGATTTATGCAAGTAGATCATTCTTTTTAAATCTTCAAAACAATTTAATTGTATAAAAGTTAAAAATATGCTATAATATGTCCGTAAAGTTATACAACAATAAAAAAAGGAGAAAAATATGAGTAAATTTGTTTATTTATTCGCTGAAGGTAACGCTTCAATGCGTAATCTTTTAGGTGGTAAAGGTGCTAATCTTGCTGAAATGACAAGTTTAGGTTTACCTGTTCCTCATGGTTTTACTGTTACAACTGAAGCTTGTACAAAATACTATGATGATGGTAAAACTTTATCACAAGAAGTTATTGATCAAATCTTTGCTGCTTTAAAAGTTGTAGAAGAACAACAAGGTAAAAAATTTGGTGATAACGCTAATCCATTATTAGTATCAGTAAGAAGTGGAGCTCGTGCTTCAATGCCAGGGATGATGGATACAATCTTAAATTTAGGTTTAAATGATGTATCTGTTGAAGGTTTAGCTAACCTTACTAGTAATCCTCGTTTTGCTTACGATTCATATCGTCGTTTTATTCAAATGTTTGCTGATGTAGTTATGGAAATTGACAAAGCTAACTTTGAAGCATTAATGGATGCAATGAAAGAAGCAAAAGGAGTAAAATTAGACACTGAATTAGATGCTGATGATTTAAAAAAATTAGTTGGCCAATTTAAAGTTCGTTATGCAGAATTAAAAGGTGAACCTTTCCCACAAGAACCTAATGTTCAATTAATTGAAGCAGTTAAAGCTGTTTTTAGATCATGGGATAATCCTCGTGCAAACGTTTATCGTCGTTTAAATGGTATTCCTTATTCTTGGGGAACTGCCGTAAATGTACAATCAATGGTATTTGGTAATATGGGTCCTACATCAGGTACTGGTGTTGCATTCTCAAGAAACCCTGCTACTGGTGAAAATGTTTTATATGGTGAATATTTATTTAATGCTCAAGGTGAAGATGTTGTTGCAGGTATTCGTACTCCACAACCTATTGCTCACTTAAGAGAAGACAATCCACAAGTCTATGAACAATTTAAAGAAGTTGCATTAAAGCTTGAAAAGCATTACCGCGATATGCAAGATATGGAATTTACAATTGAAAATGGTAAATTATTTATGCTTCAAACTCGTAATGGTAAGAGAACTGCTCAAGCTGCATTAAAGATCGCTATTGATTTACAAAAAGAAGGCTTAATTACTGAACAAGAAGCTGTATTAATGGTAGAACCTAAATCACTAGATACTTTATTACATAAAGGTTTTGACCCAGCTGCATTAAAAGCTGCTAAACCGATTACAAAAGGCTTAAATGCATCTCCTGGTGCTGCTTCAGGTCAAGTAGTATTTACTGCTGAAGCTGCTAAAGAATGGAATGAAAATGGTAAAAAAGTTGTTCTAGTAAGAATGGAAACTTCTCCAGAAGATATCGAAGGTATGATTGCTTCTCAAGGTATTTTAACTGGCCGTGGTGGTATGACAAGCCATGCAGCAGTTGTTGCTCGTGGTATGGGTACTCCATGTGTTGCTGGTGCTGGTGAAATCAAAGTTAACGAAGAAGAAAAATACTTTGAAGTTAATGGCACTAGATACTGTGAAGGTGATTGGATCTCATTTGATGGTTCAACTGGTTATGTTTATGGTGAAGCGATTGCTACAGTTGATGCTGCTATTTCAGGTGATTTCAAAACATTAATGGATTGGGCTGACAAATATCGTGCATTAAAAGTTAGAACTAATGCTGATAATCCTCGTGATGCTAAAGTTGCAAATGACTTTGGTGCTGAAGGTGTAGGTCTTTGCCGTACTGAACATATGTTCTTTGAAGGTAATCGTATCATGGCTATCCGTGAAATGATTATTGCTGACAATGTTGAAGATCGTAAAAAAGCTCTTGCAAAATTATTACCAATGCAAAGAGAAGACTTCATTGGCATTTACAAAGCTATGGAAGGTAAGAATGTTACTGTTCGTTACTTAGATCCACCTCTACATGAATTTGTTCCTCATACTGAAGAAGAAATGAAAGAATTAGCTGAACAAATGGGTGTTTCATTTGAAAAAGTTAAATCAATTGTTGAAGGCTTACATGAATTTAACCCAATGTTAGGACATCGTGGTTGTCGTTTATCAATTACATACCCAGAAATTGCTGAAATGCAAACAAGAGCTGTTATTGAAGCTGCAATCGCTGTTAACAAAGAAGGTTACAATGTAACACCTGAAATTATGATCCCACTTGTTGGTGATGTAAAAGAATTAAAATATGTTCATGAAGTAGTTAAAGCTACAGCTGATCAAGTTATCAAAGAAGCTGGTGTAGCACTTGAATATAAATTTGGTACAATGATTGAAGTTCCTCGTGGTGCTTTAACAGCTGGTGAAATTGCTGAAGTTGCTGAATTCTTTAGTTTTGGTACAAATGACTTAACTCAAATGACATTTGGTTTCAGTCGTGATGATGCTGGTAAATTCTTAGAAGATTACTACACTAAAAAAGTATTTGAAAGCGATCCATTCGCTCACTTAGATCAAAATGGTGTTGGAAAATTAGTTGAAATGGCAGTTAAAGCTGGTCATGAAACTAGAGCAGATATTCATTGTGGTATTTGTGGTGAACATGGTGGTGACCCTGAATCAATTGAATTCTGTCATCGTGCAGGTTTAGATTATGTTTCTTGTTCTCCATATCGTGTACCAATTGCTCGCTTAGCAGCTGCTCACGCTAATATCAAATTCCCAAGAAAATAATTAAATAGTTAGGGTTCACATTAATGTGAACTCTTTTTTTCATATCAGTAGCAAATTTTATAATCTTGTGTTAAAATAAGATTAAGAAAATAGAGGTTTGAAATGCGAAAAAAAAGAAAACAAATTAAGTATTCACATTATGGTATTGCTGTTATTTCACTAATTGTATTTCTAGTAATAAGTGTTATTGCAATTTTAAAATACTATCAAGATTTAGCAGATAATATGCAAGATAATCATTATCAATCAACTGTTGATACTGATGAATTGCAAATCACTTTTTTAGAAACAGGAAACAAATATACTGGTGATGCAATTTATATTAAAGCAGGAGATAATGATATTTTAATTGATGCCGGATCTAGAAAATCATCTGCTACTACGATCATTAATTATTTAAATGAAACAATGGCTGATAATACTTTAGAGTATGTGATTGCGACTCATGCACATCAGGATCATATTGCAGGATTTGTTGGACTAAAAGATGAAGGCGGAATTTTTGATCATTTTGTGTGCCAAACAATTATCGATTTTCCCCTAACAAATTCATCATCACAAATATATCAAGACTATGTAACTAAAAGAAATGAAGAAATTAGTTTAGGTGCGACTCATTATACAGCTTTAGAATGTTACAATAATCAAAACGGTGCTTCGAGAATTATTGAACTTGGTAATAATATTAAAATGGAAATCCTTTATAACTACTACTATGATCATCAAACATCTAATGAAAATAATTATTCAGTATGCTTGCTATTAACACAGAATAATAAAAATTTTTTATTCACTGGTGATTTAGAAGCAGAAGGTGAAGCATATTTAGTTGAATATAATGAACTTCCGGAAGTAGAAGTTTATAAAGCGGCTCATCATGGATCTTATACAGCTAATAGTACAACTATTTTAGATGTAATAAAACCTAAAATTATTTGTATTTGCTGTTGCGCAGGTAGTGATGAATATACTAGTAATAATTTAAATATGTTTCCTGCTCAAGCTTTCATCAGTCGTATTTGCAAATATACGGATCAAGTTTATGTCACATCATTAAGTACAAATGAAGGTTTTACTTCAATGAATGGTAATATTAATATTACCTCTACAATTGATCAAACAATTGTCAATTGTTCCAATAATAATCTAATTTTAAAAGAAACAACATGGTTTAAGGAAAATAGAAAGTGGGAATAAAATGCAAATAGAAACAGAAGTTAAATATCTAATTGATCAACTACCGAATGATTTACCTCAACCTAACTATATCGAACAACGTTATTTTTCAATGAGCGGAAAAGAAGAAGTATTAAAACGAATATTTGATTTAGAATCCCTTTCAGAGATTAAAACAAGTCGTATTAGAATGATAAAAACAGACCAAACAAAATATGTTTTAACACTTAAAACTAGTGGACTATATTCGAGAAAAGAATATGAACAAGTCATTGATTATGAATTATATCAAGAATTACTACATCAACCAATTAAAACTTGTATTATTAAAAATCGATATGTAATTAATCACAGTGGTTTTACCTTTGAATTTGATGAATATCTAAATCTTAAGCAACCACTTTATACAGTTGAAGTTGAACTTGAAAATTTAGATCATATCAAAGAAATTGAACTTATTTTAAAAAATACATTTAAACTCAAATATCTAGATGTCACACTTAATCCAAAATATAAAAATAGTAATTTAAAAAAATTTTTTGGTTAATAAAAAGTCATTTCTCAGCGAATGAAATTTTAAAAGTTAGATCTTTGATTATTCAAACGCTCAAAATGCTTCTACAAGTGAAGTACTCAATATTCTGATTACAGAATAACTGAATACTTCACTTTTTTTATGTAGAAATCACGTTCTACTTTTAGTAGAATCTAAATTTTAACCTCGTAGAATAAATATATTAACTAAGAGAATATAATTATAAAGGGTAGGGTGACATTTATTTAATAGTAAGATATAATATTTGTAGCTAGGAGGCGAATTATAATATGACTTATCAAAAACTAATTACCGAACCAATGCCTAAATATTCATTAGGTGAAGAAATTTTTAACTATGTTTCCCATATTATAGGGGGAGCGATCGGAATTTTTATTGTTATCTTTTGTTCAATTTATGGTGGAATTAATAAAATCGGTGGATTAAATATTTTATCATTAATTATTTTTGGTGTAACAACGATTTTTCTTTATACAATGTCAAGTCTGTATCATGGACTAAAGGCAAATAGTATTTCGAAACGAATATTCCGCATCTTTGATCATTGTTCAATTTATTTATTGATAGCTGGAACATACACACCTATTTGTGTGATTGGTTTGAAAGGTTCTATCTATTGTCCGATTGTATTACTGATTGAATGGATTGGAGCAATCATTGGTATTACTTGTAATGCAATAGATATGCACAATCGGTTTGTAAAAATACTTTCGATGATTCTCTATATCGTGTTAGGATGGGGAATCATAGCGATGCCTGGTGCCATCAAGTTACTTTCTAATTATCAATTCTTAATGATTTTATTAGGGGGAATTGGTTATACTATTGGTGTAGTCTTTTTTAGTTTAGGATCAAAAAAGAAGTGGTTTCATTCTATTTTTCATATTTTTTGTTGTATCGGTACCATTCTACAAATGTTTGGAATCCTAGATATTATGTTTAACATTAAATAGTAAAACTATTTATTTGCAAAAAAAATTAAAATAGTGTATAATATATTCGTTGCATAATCTAAAAAGGTAAGCAACCGCACAGAATGAGTCTACAAGCATAATTTATATTATCACTCTTATGGCGTGTCTTAATTTTAATGAGGAGGTGCTTTTAGATGTACGCAATTTTTGTAGTAGGCGGTAAACAATATCGTGCTCAAGAAGGTGATGTACTTTACGTTGAAAAACTAGAAGGTGAAGCAGGAAGCGAAGTTGTTTTTGACCAAGTTCTATTAGTTGGTGACAAAATCGGTCAACCATATGTAGAAGGAGCAAAAGTAACTGGCACGATTGAAAAGCAAGGACTAGGAAAAAAGATCGTTGTTTTCAAATACAAATCTAAGAAAAATGAACGTAAAAAACAAGGTCATCGTCAAGCTTATACTAAAGTTACAGTAAAAAGTATTGTTGCTTAGTAATAGAGGTTTCTAATGACGAAAATTATCGTTAAGTACGATAAATCCTTATGTTCTTTTATTGAAATTAGTGGTCACGCTGGCTATGCTGAAAGTGGTTATGATATAGTTTGTAGTGGGATCACAATTGCGACTTATACTTCAATTAATTTGATTGATAAGATTAATCATCACTGTTACAAATTGAATGTAAATGAAAAGTCGGGATTTCTTCATTTAGATTTGGATAATCAATTATTAGATGAACAAGAAATTAAATTCATTGATTTAATTATTACTAACTTAATTGATATGTATGAAGAAATTAAAAGAAATTATCCAAAATATTTGAAAATCGAAATTTTATAGGAGGTTGCCATGATTAGATTTAATTTACAATTATTTGCATCTAAAAAAGGTGTTAGTTCTACTAAAAATGGACGTGATTCAATTGGTAGACGTTTAGGTGCTAAATTATCAGATGGTCAATTTGCTACTGCTGGTTCTATTATCTACCGTCAAAGAGGAACAAAAGTTCATCCAGGAAACAATGTTGGTATTGGTAAAGATGATACTTTATTCTGTTTAATTGATGGTATCGTTAAATACGAAGCAAAAGGTGCAGGTAAGAAGCAAGTATCAGTTTATCCAGCTGAATAATTGATTACATTTAACATTGTAAAAATAAAGGCACTTAAAGATTAAGTGTCTTTTATTTTGTTAAAAAGGAGGCTAAAAATGTTTGTAGATAGTGTAAAAATCCATGTAAAAGCTGGTAATGGTGGCGATGGAATTGTCGCTTTTTTACATGAAAAATATATGGATAAAGGTGGTCCTTCCGGTGGACATGGAGGACGCGGTGGAAGCATCATTTTTGTTGGTGAAGAAGGATTAACCACTTTATTAGATTTTAGATTTAATCGAAAAATTGTTGCTGAATCTGGTCAAAAAGGTATGGATTCAAATATGGCGGGAAGAAAAGGCAGCAATGTTTATGTTAAAGTACCAATTGGAACGACAATTATTAATGCTGAAACTAATAAAGTAATCGGTGATATCACCAAACATAATCAGGAAGTTATTGTTGCACATGGAGGACGCGGTGGAAAAGGAAATGCTGCCTTCGCTAGTCCAAGGAATACTACTCCCCAATTTGCTGAAAAAGGAATCAAAGGTGAAGAATTTGATGTTCAATTAGAATTAAAAGTTTTAGCAGATGTTGGTTTAGTCGGCTTTCCAAGTGTCGGTAAATCAACGCTGATTTCTGTTGTTTCAAAGGCTAAGCCTAAAATTGCTTCATATCATTTTACAACTCTTGCTCCTAATTTAGGAGTAGTTGGTGTCGGTGATGGCCGTAGTTTTGTTATGGCTGATTTACCAGGTTTAATCGAAGGTGCTGCAAGTGGTGCTGGTTTAGGGATTAAATTCTTAAAACATATTGAAAGAACAAAAGTCATTGTTCATATTATTGATATGAGTGCCACAGATGGTCGTGATCCCGTCAATGATTATTTTGTAATTCGAAAAGAATTAGGTGACTTTAGAGCTGATTTACTGAAGCGTGAAGAAATTGTAGTCGCTAATAAAATGGATCTACCAGGAGCCATAGAAAACCTAAAACGCTTTAAAGCCGAAACTCATCTTGAAAATGTTATTGCAATAAGCGCTTATACAAAAGATAATTTGCAAGAATTATTATATCAAATTGCTGATACATTAGATAAGGTTCGTCAAAACGCACATTTTGAAACAATTACAGATCAAGTTGTTGAATATACTTTTGAAAAAACTGGTCCTAAATTCACAATTACTAAAGATGATTCTGGCTTATTTAATGTTGATGGTCCTGCCATTGAAAAGTTGTTTGATCGTACTGATTTTACTAATGAAGTAAGTACTCGTCAATTTGCCAAAGCATTACGCGATTTAGGTGTTGATGATGAATTAAGAAAACAAGGTGCCAAACAAGGAGATACAATTCTGATTCTAGGTTATGAATTTGAATTTATTGCATAATAAAATCTAAATCCTAAAGTAATATTTAGGATTTTTTTAATGAAAAATAGTATAATACTATTGCACGATACTTTTATAGATTGTAGCTTATTAAAATCTTAATTGACTTTAATAAAAATCATATTAAATTTATTTAAATGATATTTTAAAGAAAGAGGAAATTAAAAATGAAAAGAAAAAAACAAATTTATGAAATGACATTACTTGCCATTTTGACAGGACTAATTGTTTTAATGTCCTTTACACCGATTGGTTACATTAAAACTGCTGGTCTAGAAATTACCTTACTAGTTATTCCTGTAGTTATTGGTGGAATTACTTTAGGAATTAAGGGTGGAACCTTCTTAGGGTTTGTATTTGGGATTACCAGTTATTTACAATGTATTTTAGGATTTAGTGTTTTTGGAGCTACTTTAAACAGTATTAATCCCTTTTTAACAATTATTGTTTGTATTGTTCCGAGAACTTTAATGGGATTTTTAGTTGGTTTAATTTATCAAACCTTATCTAAGCTAATAAAAAAAGAAATTATTTCGAATCTAATTACTAGCATTTCTGGTGCTTTACTAAATACGGTTTTATTTATGAGCCTTTTATGTCTATGTTTTTATCAAACAGATTATATTCAAGGATTTAAAGCGACTTTAGGAGCTAACAATGTTATTACTTTTATTCTTTTATTCGTAGGGATAAATGGATTAATTGAATTATTATTAAATGTCATTGTTGGTTCAACTATTAGTAAGACATTATTAATCATCAATAATAAATATGAAAAACGAGGTTAAACTCGTTTTTATTTTTATATACCATTAAACCCTTCTGAGAGCGTTTGAAATTCAAAAAATGAATAAATATCAATCTCATTTGATATAATTTCGCAAATTTTTATCATTTTTGGATAAAATATGATATAATTGTAACAAAGAATTAACGAGGTATAAAAATGTACGAAAATATTGATAAAAATAGTTATACACCAATGATGCGTCAATACTTAGAGATTAAAGAAGACTATCCCGATACTTTAGTATTTTTTAGATTAGGTGATTTCTACGAAATGTTTTTTAATGATGCGATTGTTGCAAGCAGAGAACTAGAAATCGTATTAACCGCTAGAGATGCAGGAACAAACAACGACAAAGTACCGATGTGTGGTGTACCTTATCATGCAGTAAATGGATATATTGAAAAATTAAGTCAAAAAGGTTATAAAGTAGCTATTGTGGAACAATTAGAAGAACCAGGTGGAAAGAAGATTGTTCACCGTGATGTTATTCGTATTATTACCCCAGGGACAAATATTGATGAAACTTATTTGTCCGATAAAAGTAATAATTATATTGGAGCTATTGAACAAATTAATAATCAGTATGTCTTGAGTTATATTGATTTATCAACTGGTGATGCTTTAATCACAACTTTTCCAAATAATAAAGACTTGATTATCAGTGAGATTAATAAATTAGGAATTAAAGAAGTTGTTGTCAGTAGTAATTTTAATCAAGACTTTAAAAACCACCTTACTAAAATTTATGGAATTATTGCTTCAATCAATGATGAATTACAACTTGAAAGTTATTTGGAATCACTAATTTCACAATTAGATGCTAAGATTATTAATTGTGCTAAACGATTATTATCATATATTATTAAAACGCAAAAACGAACATTAGTTCATTTAAAGCCTTTTAATCTATATGACAGCAAAGAATACTTAAGACTTGATAATAATGCTGTTCGCAATTTAGAATTAGTCGAATCTTTGAGTGGTAATCGTTATAAAAATAATTTATTTGCAATTTTAGATAAATGTTCTACAGCAATGGGATCAAGATTTTTAAAGAAAAGTATTCTATACCCTCTTGTAAATGTTAATAAAATTAATGAACGTTTAGATCTTATTGCTGAATTTCATAAGCATTATTTGATTACTGAAGACATTAAAAAGTTGTTATTAGATGTTTATGATTTAGAACGAATAGTCGGTAGAATCAGTTTTGGTAATCCCAATCCTAAAGATTTATTACAACTAAAAAAATCATTTAAAGTTTTACCAGAAATTAAGAACAAACTTCTAAAACTAAATGGTAAAGTTAGCACTAAACTAAGTAATCAAATTGAAACATTTGATGAATTATGTGCTGAATTAGAATCTGCGATTCGTGAAGACGCTCCATATATTTTAAAAGATGGTGGAATCATTAAAACTGGCTACAATGAAGAGTTAGATAAAATTAAAAATGTTGAAGCGACAAATAAAGAATTTTTGCTGAATTTAGAAATTCGTGAACGTGAAAGAACTGGAATTAAAGGGTTAAAAGTCGGTTATAATCGTGTTTTTGGCTATTATATAGAAGTTACAAAATCATATTTGCCTTTAGTTAAAGATGAATATGGTTATATCCGTAAACAAACTACATCAAATTCAGAACGTTATATCACCGAAGAACTAAAAGAGCGTGAGGCTTTAATCTTAAGAAGTGGTGAATTAGCTCTTAATTTGGAAATTGAATTATTTAATCAACTAAAGAATAAATGTAAGGCTCTAACTGCTAATATTCAAGTTTTAGCCAATATCATTTCGTTAATCGATATGCAAATTGTGCTTGCAACCATTGCAAAAGAACGCAAATATGTGCGTCCTGAATTTAGTCATTATCAGGAATTAGAAATTAAGGATGGCCGTCATCCGGTTATCGAAGTTGTCAGTAACAAAGAATTTATACCTAATGATGTAACTTTATATAATGATGAAAAAATTTTATTAATCACTGGTCCTAATATGTCCGGTAAGAGTACTTATATGCGTCAAACTGCATTAATCAGTATTATGGCACAAATGGGATCCTACGTTCCATGTAGTAAGGCCTTACTTCCTGTTTATGATCAAATTTTCACTCGAATTGGTTCAAGCGATGATATTGCTCAAGGTGAGTCTACTTTTATGACAGAAATGTTGGAAGTTAATCAAGCTCTACAAAATGCAACAATGTGTTCATTAATTATTTTGGATGAAGTAGGAAGAGGTACTGCTACTTTTGATGGTATGGCCCTTGCTCAGGCGATTATCGAATATATTCATGATGTAATCGGTGCTAAAACCTTTTTTTCTACCCATTATCATGAACTTACAAATTTAGATAAAAGTTTAAATAGTTTGCGTAATGTTCATGTTGAGGCTAATGCCGATAACTTTAATGAGACTGGTGAATTAATCTTTCTCCACAAAGTTTTGCCTGGTGCAACAGATCAAAGCTATGGAATCAATGTTGCCTCTCTTGCAAAAATTCCGATTGAAGTAACGATTAGAGCCAAAGATATTCTATCTAAACTAGAAAATAAAAATCAATATGATTCAGAATTATTGTCAAAAGATAATTATCAAGAACCAATTATTATTAAAGAATTGAATCCTAAAGAACAAGCGATTATTGATGAACTAAAACAGTTAGATACTGATTCATTAAAACCACTTGATGCTTTAATAATTTTAAATAAATGGAAGGAAAATATTGACTAATGCAAACTTCAAGAATTAAAGAGTTATCGAAAGAAATCACTAATCTAATCTCTGCTGGTGAAGTAGTTGAACGTCCAGCGAGTGTCGTTAAAGAATTAATTGAAAATAGTTTAGATGCAAAAGCAACTGATATTAAAATTGAACTTACTGAAAGTGGACTTACAAGAATTTGTGTTTTAGATAATGGCCAAGGGATGACAAAAGCCGAAATTCCAATGTCCGTTAAAAAATACGCAACAAGTAAAATTACCAATGCTGATGATTTATTTAACATTATGACTTTGGGATTTAGAGGAGAAGCTCTACCTTCAATTATCAGTGTTTCAAAAACAACAATTACCTCAAGTATTGATGGAATCGGTGGTTATAGTTTTAGTTATCATGGTTCAACACTAATTAGTGAAAAACAAGTCAGTATGAATAAGGGAACAAAAGTCGAAGTTGAAAATCTTTTCTTTAACACTCCCGCTAGATTAAAACATTTAGGCACTGAACAAGCGGAATTATCACACATTACAACGCTTGTAAACCGAATCGCAATCGCTAATCCAACTTGTTCATTTACTTTAAATAACAATGGTAAAACCATTTATCAAACTGATGGTAGTGGCGATATTGTCACTCTGATTGCTAAAACCTATGGTAATATCGTTGCCGAAAATTTAATTTATTTTGAAAATAAAAATGATCTATATACAATTAAAGGATACACGACTAATAATAATGTCTTTAGGTCAAATAAAAACTATATTAATGTAATTATTAATAACCGTATTATTCGCAACATCAACATGATTTATGCTGTTTGCGATGCTTATCAATCTATTATTCCAATCGGTAAATATCCGATTACGATTCTTGAAATTAATTGTGATTATGCTTTAATCGATGTTAATGTACATCCTTCAAAATTAGAAATTAGGTTCACAAACGAACAAGCTTTAAGAGATTTAATTACTAGAACTATTCTCTTAACCATTAAAAATACTGAATTAATCTATAATGCAAAGGCTTTGGATTTAAAAGATAACCAAGTATTACAAGAAGCAAATAATGTCGTTCAAGAAGAACCAGTTATTGTTTATACTGAAGAACAAACTCCAAAAGTTGAAGAAGAAGTTCTTGCTAATCACCAGTCAGAATCAATCGATACCCTTTGGGATTTATATGAAGATGATGAACAAAATTCCGATGCAGATACAGAAGAAGATAATGGTGAAGAGGTTGAAGATCAAGTGATTAAGCAAGAAAATCAAATATCATTAAACCTAAAAAATGGTCGATTTCATGCTTTTCGCTATATTGGACAGTATAATCAAACCTATCTACTATTTGAAGATGATGATAATTTATATTTAATTGATCAACACGCAGCGATGGAAAGAATTATGTATGAGAAAATTAAAAAATCCTTTAGTGATAATGCTGTCAAATTAGTTGAACTTCTAATTCCGTTAAAAATTGATTTAAGCGTAGCCGAAATTCCTCTATTAATTGCAAAAACGAAAGAATTAGCCGAAATTGGGATTATTTTTGAACAATTTGGTGGTACAACAATTTTAGTTAGACAAATTCCAACATGGATACCACAAAAATTATCCTATGAATTTATCCTAGATATCATCAATCATCTAATAAACAATCAAAATGGATCTAAAAGTGTAATGTATGAATCGCTTGCTAAGCAACTTGCTTGTAAAAAATCAATTAAAGCTCACACCAATATCTTACCAGAAGAGGTAAATACGTTACTTCATGATCTAGATTGTTGTGACATACCTTATACTTGTCCCCATGGTAGACCGACTCTTGTAAAGATTACTACCTACGAAATTGAAAAAATGTTTAAGCGAGTAATCTAATGCAAAAAGTAGTTATAATTACTGGACCAACTGCGGTGGGTAAAACTAAATGTTCTTTAGCAATTGCAAAACATTTTAATACTGAGCTAATTAATGGAGATGCTTATCAAGTTTATCAAAAAATGAATATCGGCACTGCTAAACCGAGTTTAGAGGAATTGAGTTTGATAAAACATCATCTAATTGATTTCATCGCTCCAGATGAGACTTTTAGTGTGGCTGATTATCAAAAAAAGGTTAGACAAATTTTAGATGAGTTTAAAAATAAAGCAATGATACCAATTATTGTCGGTGGAAGTGGTTTATATTTAGAAAGTGTCATTTGTGATTATACTTTTAGTGGCAACAAGCGTGACGATTCATTTGAACAACAATATAGCGAATATGACAATCAATCATTATATTCGTTATTACAAAAAAACAACCCTAATCTTGCAGTAAATATTCATCCAAACAATCGAAAACGCGTATTAAGAGCCTTAGAACTAACAAATAGTAATAATACCAAAGGCATAAATAAGAAAACAATGCTGTATGATGCATTAGTAATCTTCCTAAATGATGATCGTGAAAGACTTTATACCCGGATTAATAATCGCGTTGATAAAATGGTTGAACAAGGATTAATAGAAGAAGTAAAAAGTTTATATCCAGATAAACTAAGTTTGACTGCAAAAGCAGCAATTGGTTATAAAGAATTATTTTCCTATTTTGATGGTGAAATAACACTAGATGAAGCTATTGCAAAAATCAAGCAAGCATCGCGAAATTATGCCAAAAGACAACTAACTTGGTTTAGAAATAAAGAATATGTTAAAATTGTTGATATTGATGACTCTAACTTTGAAAATACAATTGAAAAAGTCCAAACTTTAATTAATGATTTTCTATATAAACAAATAAACTAATGCCCCGATGATCAAATAGTTCGATTTTCGGGGTTTTTTTGACTTTTTAAGCACATTTATAAAAAATAAAGCTTTTTCAATTTGGACCTCATCACTTTGTACTTAGAAGTGTGTCTGAAATACTAACACAATTCTCAATTATATAAGTGTGTTTGATAAAGGAAGAATAATTAAATTTGTACTTATTGTTGCACTTTAGATTGCAGTACCTATTTTAGAAGAATGGGTTAAATCACAAATATAAAAAACGCCTCAATTAAGAGACGTTAATATTAGAAATCTAAAATATTGTCATTAAAAAAGATTGAAAACGCAATGGGTTTTAAGGGTTTACCCACAAAACACTCATTCTAAAAGTAATTAAATAATAGTCTAATACATATTATATTCATTTTAAATACAAAACATGTAAAAAGACAACTAATTTGGTTTATAAATAAAGAATATGTTAAAATTGTTGATATTGATGCCTCTAACTTTGAAAATACAAGTGAAAAAGTCAAAGCTTTAATTAATGATTTCTTAAAAGTCCTAGTTTATAGGGCTTTTTTTATATGAATAATCACATTAAATTTTGAATATATTATGATAGGTGAATTATTGTGAAACGAACTTTTATTATTTATCTATTAATCATAACCTTCGTTTTTATGGTCGGTTTTTCAACTAGGCCTAAAGATACATTAGCATCATCAATTCCATATCCTGATTATCCTGCAGAGGCGATGATAGCATTATCTTTAAATGATAATGAAGTTTTTTACCAAAAAAATATGCACAAGGTAATGTTACCTGCCTCATTAACTAAAGTCCTTACGGCAATTCTATCGATTAATCTCTATCAACTTGATGATTATGTAATAATCACAAATGAAATGGTTAATGTTGAAGGATCAAGAGTATATTTAGAAGTAGGTGACATAATTAGTGTAAAAGATTTATTATATGGTTTAATGCTATGTAGTGGTAATGATTGTGCAATGGCTTTAGGATTACATTATAGTGGTAATTTAAACGATTTTGTAATCTTAATGAATGAATTAACTACCAAAATTGGAATGAAAAATTCTACTTTCAATAATCCGCATGGATTAGATACTACAACTGAAAATTATACAACTGCCTATGATTTAGCTATTTTATTTAGTTATGCGATGAAAAATGAAACATTTAGAATGATTACAGAAACTAAAAATTATCATAGTGAAATTTATAGCGAAAAAAATATTTATTTCAAAAATAAACATCGACTGATTCATTCTTTAACTAATGTTATTGGTGGCAAAACTGGTTATACCAAAAAAGCCAAAAGAACCTTAATTACTGGTTTTAAAGAAGAAGATCAAGAAATTGTTATTGTTACTTTGAATGCTAGTTCAGATTGGTTTATTCATCAAGATTTAAGTGAAAGAATTTTTTCTAATTTAGAAGTCGGTTTTTAGAGGATGAATGAATAAAAGTTCAAGTTTTTATTTTTCAATCGCTTAAAAAAGGGGGATGAAAATAATATGAATAAAATTTGGTGTTTTTTGTTAATTTTTAGCATTTTGATTAGCATAGTAACAGGGAACATTTATAATCTAGCTGATATTATGATTGATTCATCAATGAAGGCTTGGAATGTATTTTTACAAGTAGGAATTTTAATTTTATTTTGGGGTGGAATTTTCGAAATTGCAAATAATTCAGGACTGGTAAAAATTATTTCCAACAAACTTAAAAAACCATTACATTTAATCTTCAAAGAAATTCCCACTGATTCAAAGGCTTATGAATTTATTTGTTCAAATATCGTAGCTAACCTCTTAGGTCTAGGAAGTGCAGCTACCCCAATGGGATTAAAAGCCTTTAGAGAAATGCAAAAATTATCAGAAGATCAAACTATCCCAACTAGATCTATGATAACATTGATTGCAATTAACTGTAGTTCAATCACAATTGTGCCAACAACAATTATCAGTATGCGTAATTTAAATGGCGGAACAACTCCACCATTTGTTATTCTATTAATGATGCTATCTACAATAATTTCGACGATTATTGCATTGTTGTTGGATAGATTATTTTATCATCTAAGTAAATTAAAATGATTATCATCGTTTTTTATATTTTTTTCATTATTATTTTTGGTATGATTAAAAAAGTAAATTGTTATGAATCCTTTAAATCCGGGGTTAAAAGTAATTTTAGTATACTTCTAGATATTTTTCCTAATTTAATGGCTTTAGTTCTAGTCGTTGAAGTTTTTAAAAATTCTGGTTTTATTGAATTAATTAATAATTATTTAAGTTTTAATCAATTGCCTATCACTCTTTTTATTCAAATATTTTTAAAACCACTATCTTCATCTAGCTCTTTAATTTTTATGCTAGACATTTGGAATGAATTTGGTGTAGATAGTAAGGTTGGATTTCTCGCATCAATTTTACAAGGTTGTAGTGATACTACGCTTTATATCATTACTATGTATTTTGCTTCGGTAAAAATATCTAAAACTAAATATGCACTACCAGTAGGTCTACTAACTGATCTTTTGACTTTTATTATCGTAATTATAATTTATCTGATTTTCTTTAATTAATTTTTATTTCCTATTATTCTTGAAAAAAAATTAATTTTTTAGTATAATGGAGATAAATAATAATAAGGAAATAACTATGGAAAGATTACAAAAAAGAATTGCCAATAGTGGAATATGTTCGAGAAGAAAAGCAGAAGAACTAATACTAGATGGAAAAGTATCAGTCAATGGAATAATCACTACTGAATTAGGAACTAAAGTATCTGATCAAGATGTTATTACGGTTAATGGTAAAGTATTAGAAAAAGTAAATAAATTATATTTTGTGATTAATAAACCGCGAGGAGTGATTTGTACCGTTAATGATCCTGCTCGAAGAACTACTATTCTTGATTTGCTACCTGATCAATTAAAAAAAACACGAATATATCCAGTTGGACGTTTAGATTACGACACCAAAGGGGTGCTACTTCTAACTAATGATGGTGAATTTATGAATCAAGTTGTAGGACCTAAAAGTGGTATCGAAAAAGAATATTTAGCTCGCGTTGATGGAATCGTAAAGATGAACGCAATTAAGAAACTAACGACTGGTGTAATGATTGATAATAAACTTACCCTTCCAGCAATTGTCAATATCGAATCAATCGATCAACAAAATCGGTCTTCACTAATCCGAATTACGATAACTGAAGGTAATTATCATCAAGTTAAAGAAATGTTTAAAGCAGTCGGTCATGAAGTAAAGAAATTAACTAGAGTCCGTTTTGGTAATATTGTGATCAATCAATTAAAAGAAGGAGAAGTAAGGCCACTTACAATCCATGAGGTGAAAACCTTATATGCTTTATCAAAACAAAATAAAAACTTAAAAGAGAGGTAAGAAATATGCTGCTAACAGATGTATATCGTTTTAGTTTTGAATGGAATATCTTAGAATGGTTCTACAAAATCGGTAATACTTTTTTCGATTACTTTTTCTATTTTATCTCCGAATTTGGTTCAAGTATCATCATTTTATTACTTGTAACTATTATTTATTGGTGTATTAATAAAGAAAAAGGACGTCATATTGCATTTATTTGTTTTTTTACCATTTGCATTAACAACAGCTTAAAAGGGTTATTTAATGCTAAAAGACCATTTCAATATGAAGGTAAAGAACATTTAAGAAAACTTGCTGATTCATCACTAAGCGATGGCGCTTCAGGGACTTCATTTCCAAGTGGTCATTCGCAAAATTCAGCTTCGATTTATTCTAGTCTTTTTGTTAATTTCAAACATAAGGGAGTTCGAGTTTTTGCTGTTTGTCTGATAATTTTAGTTCCTATCTCAAGACTTTATCTAGGTGTTCATTTTCCTGGTGATGTCGTTGTTGGATTAATCTTAGGAATTGCTGCAACTTTACTTTTAACCTTTCTTCTAAACAAGTTTCCTAAAAAAGAATTTTTGATTTGTTTAATTTTAATTATCTTCGTCTTTCCTGCTATCTTTATTCCGAATATTGCCAAAGATTTTTTTAAAGGATATGGTTTAATGATTGGCTTACTAGGTGGTAGTTGGCTAGAGAAGAAGTATGTTAACTTTGAAATTGCAAAATCTTTAAAAACTAATATCCTTCGCTATTTAGTCGGAATCGTCATTATTGGTGGATTATATGGTATTATTCATGTTATAAACCATCTAGAAGCAATCGAAATGTATAATTGGTCATTATTTATTTCTAATTTCCTTACACACGGCTTGTTAGCTTTTACTGCAATCGCAATTGTACCTATTTTATTTAACAAAATCTCCTTTTTAAAGGAGAAGAACAATGAGTAATTTTGAATCTTTAAATAATTATTTACTCCCAACTCCTTTGCTATTGGAACTGTTGGATGTTTATAAATTAATTGGAACTAATACTAATATTGAAAAAACTTTAGATAAAAAAGCAATTCATCTTGAAAGAAAAGCTTTTGAAACTGATTGTTTTAAATTAGTTGAATTTTTAAAGCTTGATGTCTCAATTAATCGAATTAGGTTAATTATTACCAAAGATTCCTTACCGAAGAATAAAGAAGAAAAAATGATTTGTGCTTGTAAACAAGTTTTAAAATCAATTAGAGAACTACCTTATCAAGAAAATTTATCTGTTAATAGTAGTGATATTCTTGATTATTTAAAACACATCTATGGAAATAACATTAAATTTAATGCTGAAGATTTTAAAATTCATGGTTCTAACAAAAGAAGTATTCGCTTTGAATTCAATAAAGTCTTTGATGAATATAATGAAGCTTATAATTTGAAAAAATATGAACCAATTATTCTAGGATGCATCTTAATTATGGAAATGTATAACATTAAACCGTATTCTGAGTATAACAATCTCGCAATACTGCTTACGTATTATTATATATTAAATAGATGTGGAATTAAGTGTTTTAAATACACTAGTTTTCTTGATCTTTACTTAAAAAATGAAGATAAAATTATAAATACGATTGCTAATGGTTCGATTAATTATGATCAGGGAACCCTATATTTCAGTAATTTTGTTAAGTTAACATTAGATCTAATTAAAAGTGCCTATCAAGAAATTGATGAAATCATAGTTAATAATCGCTTTTTAGATCGAGCTTTTAAAAGTGATTATCTTGAACAAACGATTATTTACGATCTACCTAATATTTTCTCAAAAGAAGATATCATTGCCGTATATCCGGAAATTAGTCCATCAACAATTATGCGTTGTCTTTCTAAACTTCATAAAATGAACTACATTATGCCACTCGGAACAGGAAGAAGTGCCAAATGGAAAAAACTGATTGATCCAAATAATTTAAACTATGCGATAGGAGTAAAAAATGAAAATCAAAACTAATTATCATACTCATATTTATTTATGTCGCCACGCTGTTGGTAATGTTGAAGACTATGTCAATAGAGCAATCGAATTAGGTTATAGCGAACTTGGGATTTCTGATCATTGTCCTTTTCCTGATTCACTGGTCAAAGCGATTTATTCTAGAAGAATGACAATCGATGAGTATCATAAAATCTATCTACCGAGTTTAGAAGAAAACATTCTAAAGTATAGTGACCAAATCAAAATATATAAAGCTTTAGAAACCGAATATTTAGATGAAATGAAAGAAATGTATCCTGAGTTATTGCAGAAGCTTGATTATTTAATTTTAGGTCAACATTTTTTCAAATATCATGGAAAATTTATCTCAGTCTATTCCCAACTTTCTGGTGAAATGGTAAGAGCCTATGCTGATGCGGTTTGCGAAGCGATGGATTCGGGTTTTTTCAAAATTTTAGCCCATCCTGATATCTTTTGTTGGGGATATCCATTCTGGGATGATGTTTGTGTTGAAGTATCAAATAGAATTATCGCTTGTGCAATTAAGAATAATGTTATCTTAGAAATCAATGTTAATGGAATCAGGAATTGTGAACATTCTTATCGTTATACAACACATCCAACTAATAATCCTAAAAAGATAGACCATCATTATGCTTATCCTAATTATGATTTCTTTAAAATTGTTGCTGAAAGTAATTCATTAGTAGTTATTAATGATGATGCCCATGATCCAAATCATCTCCATGATGAATACACTTTACAAGCATTTGAATTTGCTGAAAAATTAAAAATTAAAGTTATAGAATCAATAGATTTTACTAAATAAGCCGATAAAACGGCTTATTTTTTTGCTTTTATAAAACATTCGAATAAATTATCAAATATAATTAAAATCTGAAAAAATAGCTGTTTTTAAGGTTATTTATTTTTTTATCTGTAATAAATGATCAATTTTAATAAGAAGAGGTACTAAAATTTTAAAAAAAGAAAGAAAAATACAATGATGAAGTAATCTATTATAAAAATCAAAAAATAGCTTATTAGGGAAGCTCAATGATTAATTATTCAGCTTTTTAAATTTCGATCGCTGTAGGAAGACTTTTAGAAGAACAAAGAAATTACTATTAATAAGTAATAATAAATTTTCATATCAATTTATTTCTAAATAAAGAAAAAGAAAAATACTAATCTATTATAAAAATCAAAAAAAATAGCTTAATTAAAATTTTGATTTTATTTACTAATTATCGTCAATTTAGAGAAGTTTAATGATTAATTATTCAGCTTTTTAAATTTCGATCGCTGTAGGAAGACTTTTAGAAAGAACAAAGAAATTACTATAAATAAACAAATATAGGTTAAATATTATTTTTTATCTTATTTCATTTCTAAGTAAAGAAAAAGAAGGATTTAAAAAAATTTTTGTTTTATTCTAATAATATTTTAATAATTAAAAGTGTAGAATTTTGCGGAATATCATCTTTTTTAATTATGTCATTCATTCTAAAATGATATAGTTTATTTTGACATTTTGTAGTAATATTAATAAAAGAACAAGTCATTTTTATTTTTTAATATTATTATTTTTGCTTTTTATTATCATATCATCATCTATACTTTACTTCCTATAATATATATTATGTTAACCAATAAAAAAGATAAGTAAATCCTAAATAAAATTACAATTCAATGATAGTTGATAAGTATGTTAATAATTAAAAAATGTTCACTTAAAACAAGTTGAAATCTTGATGATAACCCCATTAAAAAAAGTGAATTATCAACATTTATTATTCATAGGGTGGATAACTGTAACTTATCAAAATAAAAAAGGTCGAATAAATAATTTACCTAGCCTAATAAATTCATCTCTCGACAAACTTATTTATTTATTAATATTATATTTAAAATCGATGAATGATGAGATATCTTATTTTTTGAAACTCATCTTCTCTAATCGCAAAAAAAAGACAAGTTTACACTTGTCGATTTTATAATTGATAGAATCTTG
>CAZIQF010000008.1:0-69442 GCA_964541525.1 uncultured Staphylococcaceae bacterium
GGATTTGAACCAGCGAATGAGGGAGTCAAAGTCCCTTGCCTTACCGCTTGGCTACGTCTGCATGGTTTTCCCCTGCGCGAACTGCCCGCGAGATGCCGGGTTCGTTGCCGCGAATTGACCGGCACAGCTCCTGCTTACGGGGTGGAGCTTATATAAACTTGAAGGGGTCTCTGCGCCGTTGGGGAGTGGTCTCCCCTTCGGCAATTTTAAGTATGAGCCCCGTGTCAAGGGAACTTCTGAAAGTTTTTGAAAAAATTTTTCAGGTGTTGAAGGACTCGCGGAATTTGTATAGACCGAGGTCAAATTCGACGGTGTAGTAGCGGCCCTCCGGGTGGATGTAAACGACCTTGCCGGTGGCTTTGCGGTTGGTGGCTTCGATGTGCCGGGTGACGGTATCTCCCAGGTGGATGTTGTAGGGGATCATGGGGAAGCCTCCTTTCTTGTGTTTCTATGATGGAGTATAGGCACCGTGTCAAGGGAAGCGGGCAAAAAAATATTCCGGTCGGTTGACCGGAAGGGAAAAGAACCCCGTACGGCTGATGCCGTGCGGGGTTTTGTTATTTACTCCATTTTCGGCCGCAGGAAAGGCAGACAAACTGGATGTTGTTTGCACCGATTGCGCCGCCCAACAGACCGACAGGGCCAAGTAGCAGACCGCCAACGGCAGCCTTGCCGATACCGAAGCCTTTTTTGACAGCTTGGATGTTGGGTTTTCCGCAAAACGGGCATACGCCAGAAGCGGCGTTTCCGTAACGAGGAGAGGGCACAGCTATACGTTTG
Organism: uncultured Staphylococcaceae bacterium; assembly: GCA_964541525.1. GTDB lineage: Bacteria > Bacillota_I > Bacilli_A > ML615J-28 > CAG-313 > UBA1737. Next base: position 781 of record CAZIQF010000008.1, read on the forward strand.
GATGGAACGTTTGTTAGATCCGTTCTGGCCAAAGCCTCCGCATGACATTGAGGGCAAATCAACGTTTCGTTCAGCGTGTAGCTTTCCTGATTGTTCCGAGAAACAAAGGAAAACGGCTTTTCGATGGTGCAGCCGCATTTACACCGGATGTAGACCTTTCCGGCGTGTATGCGGTCGATGCAAAACTGGCGGTCAACGCTACCTGCCTGTTCTGCATTGCTCTCGGTTTGCCGGTGAGGCTGTTCTCTGATTGGATAGCCACAATGTGGGCAGACGGCGGCCTTGTCGCTGACGGATTGTCCGCACTCCAGGCAGGTGATGAGGGCCATTTTTTGCTCTCCTTTCCATTTTTTGTGGGATTTTCGATGTGCGCTGTTCGCGCAAAAAGGGGAAACGCGCCCACGTCCGGCAGGTGGTCTTATTTGTCGAGCGTGGGCGCGGGGTGCGTGGGGTGATCTGGCGGTGGTGTTCAGTCCCAAAGGTGGTCTTCGCAGTGTGCCGCCCACTCGCTGTTCATGGCGGCGATGGCCTGTTCATGGTTTTCACCGTTGATGATGGATTCCAGCGCCTTTTGCCCGGCTGCGGATTTTGCATCGTTTTCGGACGCCGCGAAATCCTGCGCGTCCAGATACGCCTTGGCGCGGGGGTATTGGGCGTACATGGTGTCCATGTCGTACTTCGGCTTTGGGCGGACACCCACGCCGCCGCCGTTCTCGCTGTCAAAACTGGCATCAAATTCCAGTTTCCAATTTACCAGATCGGCCCGGGCGGCTTCGATTTCCCGAAGGCCGGGAATGGCGTCGATTTTTGCCCGCCGTTCCTGTTCGGCGCGGAGTCCAGCTTCGCGCTGCGCCAGCAGGGTGGCGACATCTCCGGCTTTGCGGCTTTGATGGCGGCAAGAGCCGTTTTGTCGGCGCGGTATACGATCAGATTCCCAGTGGGCTGGCCGTGTTCGTCGATTTTCAGGGCAATCTGTATCGCTGGATCAGCTCCTGCGTGTTCATATGCAAGATTCTCCTCTCAAATATGCGGCGTTTTCGCGCTCGGTCTGTTCGTCCTCCGTCAGGGTGCTGGCGATCATGTCCGCGATCTGCTGCGGGGTCTTGTAGCGGGTGGCGATGCCAACCTTGACTACATCACTGTCGTGGTAGACCGTCCATTCCTCACGATCCCAGTGGTACTTGCACCAGGTGTCGCCAGTGGACTTGTCATAAAAGATTTCCACATACTCCCCCGTGCGGGAGCCGAGTCCCTTGGTGGAGTCGGAGGCGTTGGTCAATGTTTCCAAGTTGATTTTTCTGCCGTGGGTGTTGATCTCCATGTTCTGTTCCTCCTCAAAAATTTACGTTTACTCAATTTTATCACGGTTTTGCTGGGGGTGCAATGGTGAGTTTTGCGGGATGTCAGATAACACCGGATTGTTCCAACTTCGCCTTTAGCTTTGCATTTTCAGTGCGTAGGGATTCTATGCAGACGGTCTTGCGGTCGATCTTGCGGGCGAGGCCGTCAAAGGCCTTTGCAAACGAACAAGGATTTTCGCCGTAGCACATATCGCGGCATACCTTTTTGTAGGGGCAAAATTTATTTTTCATTTTGGTACTCCTTTCTTTGTCAGGTGCGCCGCCGGGGCGCGGTGCGGTAGGCGGCGCCGTTCTTGGTCGCGCCCTGATCGATCTTGCCGGTGTTCACAAGAGCGGTGAACATTTCGCGGATCACCTGCTCGGTGATGTCGCCGGTGCAATGGCCGTTCTGCCCGTCCAGACGCTGGACGTGGAATTTGCTGATGACCACGGGCAGGGCGTTGTAGTCGAATTTATAGAGGTTGCGCCGGGGAGTTTTGAACGCCTCCAGCAGGGCGGCGTTGATGTCGCCGCGCTTGCTGTTCAGATATTCCCGGTACTGCTGCGCCGTCCAGTTGTAGGCGGTCTCGTAGATGTCGGTGGCGTAGTGCTGGAAAGTGCAGCCGTGTTCCAGCGCGGCGGAAACGGCAGGGATCAATTCCTCGGTGACGTAGCCGCTGACCTCCTGCGGGTGGATATAAAGGGAGCTGTTCCCGTTGGCGACGGTGGCGCCGCTGCCGTTCCGGTACGGCTCGGTGATGGTCCAGCCCTCGGCGGCAAACAGGCCCAGAATGTCGCTGTAGAAATTCTCGGTCTTGTCCTGGTCCATTCCCTTGCCCCATACATAACCGGAGTTCAGGCGGAAATAGACGTGCTTATAGGGGGTATCGTCGCGCTGTTCGCTGTTTTCCTGGCGGCGCTGTTCGGCGTAGGCTTCCAGTTCGTCCAGGCTGTGGCGGATGGCGGAAATGGCGTTGGTAGCGGTGTCGCTGGTGGGGTCGCCGGTGATAACGTCTTTCAAAACGGCGGCATTGGCGGCGATGGCGTCGCAGTGGGTGCGGACAATGGCCGCCTCCGGGATGGGATACTTGATGGTGGACATGGTGATTTCTCCTTTCGTTGTTCAAATGATGGCGTTTTCTCGGAACTCGCGGACCAGACCATAGCGGCGGGCCAGCTGTTCAAGGTGCCGCTGTTCGGCAGCGATGGCCGCCCACGGTTTGGAACGGTCGGGAAAGTCGGCTTGCCATTGGATGGCCTGGGCGCGGGCGGCAGCCTTGCCGCGCTGGTAGGTGTTCATTTTGTGGGCTCCTTTCCGGGGCGGCGCTGGGCCGCCCCTGTTCGATTTAGTCGGGCTGTTCAGTCAAGGGGTGTTCCCATGTGCTGTCGTGGTGAAATACGAAATACAGGTGTTCGCCGTAATTCTCGATGGTGTCCGGGGTGCGGGTCAGGCCGTGGCGGGCGGCGGTGTCGATCACGCCCTGGCGCAGGGCGAGGAGGTCGCGGAAATAGTTTCTGTACGCGACGTCAAATTTCACCAGCAGGATCACCTGCTCCATGTGGTCATAAAATCCATCGAGATCAAATTCTACCTTGACGGCGCCGGGGAGGGTCAGCAGGTCGCGCTGCAGCGCGGCGCACTGTTCAGAGATGCCGAAGCGGGCGGCGGTGGCGGCGGTGCGGTCGTCCATTTTGTTTTCCTTTCTGCCCTGAAGGGCTGTTCGTGTTGGGGATGTGGATTTTTAGTCGGGCTGTTCGGGATTTTCGCCGCGCTTCCAGCGACGGAACACCGCCAGGGCGTTTGCCTCGTCGCGGCGGTGCAGCTCCTGAAGGAAGAAGCGGGCCACGTCGATTTTCTCTTTATCGGTGGGGCTGATGGCGAAAACAGCTCGTTCAATCTGTTCATCCGTCAGCATTTGCACCGATTCCAGAATGTCGGCGAAGTCCTGGCGGGCCTGTTCCTGCTCCTGCTGCGCCTGTTCAGCCTTGCGGCGCTGGTATTCTTCCAGCCAGGACGCGGGCATGACGGAGACCACGCGCCCGCCCTCGGTGTACTGTTCCAGCAGGTCGGCCACGGCGACGATGGCCGCGCCGGTCTCCTTGTCCTCGTCGGTAGGCTTGCCGCTGCCAAAGTTGCCCTTGTCGCGCAGGAACGCGCCAAAACTGCGAATGTGGGCGACGAGTCCGCCGTCGTTGTCGCCCAGGTCATAGCGGCCTTTATATGTGTCCTGCTCGCCGTCGGCGTTGGTGTAGGTGATGGAAAAGCTGGTTTTGTCATAGCCGCGTTCCTTGTCGTTGTAGATTTTCTCGTCAAGGGTCTTGAAAATGATCTCGGCGTCGGCGACGGAGAATTTCATACCGTCATCAAAAGCGCCGTTTTCGCTCCATTCCACGGTGACGACCGGGGCGCCGTCCTTGATGGGGTGTGCGGCGGCGGTCTGTTCGATGAAAGCGCGGTTTTCGTTGCGGGTGCGGATGGCTTTTTCCCGGCGTTCCAGCTCGGCGGCGTGTTCACGCGCCAGCCGCGCCGACTCGGCGGCGGTGTTCATCTCGTGGACGGCTTCCACGTCGGCGGCGGTTGGGTGGCCCTTTGGCAGGGTGGCCAGCTCGGCGGCATTGCGGTCAAGCTGCGCCTGCCGCCGGTCGATCTCGGCGCGGATGTCCTCCGGCTTGCGCCAGTGGTAGCGGCCCGGCTGCTGGGCGTCCTGCTCGTCCTGTTCCAGTTTGGCGATATACTCAGGCTCGCCGCGCATGGCAGATTTGAGCGCGGCGGCGCGGGCGTACTTGTAGAGGGGGTGCGCCGGGGTCAAGGTGGCGCTGTCGCTGTCGAAATAGTCGGTGTAAAGGTCGGTTTCGTTCTTGACGGTGAACAGGTCGCGGGGGAGGTGGTCATAATCGCGGGCGCTGATTGTCACGCTGTCGCTGCGGCTGTCGGTGAAGTAGTAACAGCGGATCAGTTTTCCGCCGTTTACCTTGATTCCGTTCCAGAAAAAGCGGATGGATTCAGTTTTGTTGGTGTTCATTTTGTGTTCCTCCTGTTGTGTAGTCTGTTCCCCGTGTCAAGGGAACGAATTTACTTTTTTCGATGGGGTGGAGCTGATGCGCTCAACCCCCCAGAGGCGGCGCGGCGGCTGTTCAGCGTTTGCGGGGCTGGTCGATCCGGTCCAGCAGGCGAACAAAAAGCGCCGCCAGGGTGGCGGCGCCAGTGGCGGTGACGATGTAGACGAAAATTTCCATGGTGTTTTCCTTTCCGCCCGGTTTCGGGCATGAAAAAAGCGCTCCCGGAAAATCTCCGGGGGCGCTGTTCGTGTTTTGCCCCGCATTTTTCCGGGGCTGCTGTTCAGGTGGTGGGGGTGTCGGCGGTCGGTGTGATCTCGATAAAATCCCCGGCGCTGGTCTCGTACCCGCAGACAAAGCGGGCACCGCAGGCGGCCGCAATTTTGCCCAGGTCATCAACGCGCCAGTTTTGCGGAGATTTTAACCGGGTGTTTAGGTTTTGCGGGGCTATGCCGATGCGTCTTGCAAGTTCGGCTTCACGGATGCCGGAATCTACAAGCAAATGACGGGTTGCGCGGCTTGCGTCCATTGTATCACCTCTTTTTGTGCCCGTGTCGCTATATAGTCTACCGGCACGAGCTGAAATTGTGCACATGATAACACGATTTTTTGATTTTGTCAATTTTTACAATGATATTGTCATTTTCTTGTATAATATTACATATTGATATTATCATGTTTTAGTATTATAATTCTATATGTAAAGCAAAAGCAAATACAAATTTTGATTTTTGGAGGTACAAACGATGACAAATTACAAATTCTCTTTCCACTGCGTGGACAATGGCGGCAAGCACCAGGCGTTTACCGTGAGCGCACCAAACAAGGCGGCGGCGATTGAAAAGGCCATGAAAAAGGCCCGGAAGAACGCCGCGGGCGACATCTGCGGAACGTGGGAAATTCGGCTGCAGCCCAGCTTTTAACACCGCCTGACGCTTCCGGAGGGGTTGAGCGTATCAGCCCCGCCCCATAACTACTTTTTACAGGAGGACTAAAAAAATGGAGCTCAAAAACTACACTATCAAGGACATCGAGAGCATGAGCGCGGCGGATCTGGCCAGCTTTGCGGAGGAAGTGGAGACGATCAAGGGGCACACGGTCTATTTCGTGGACTTCGGCGGGTATTTCGGTTTTTCCGCCTGCGTCACCGCCGACGGCGAGCACATTAAATACGCGAACGATTACGAACTACACCACAAAGGCAAGAGCCGGGACGAGCTGCGCGAGCTTTACCGCCGGGAGCTTTCCGGGAAGCTCTTTACAGAGTCGGAACTTTCCACCGTCAGCAGCCACGAGGACGCACAGCGCAAGCGCTATTTTCTCATGAACTACTACGGAGAGCGCCGCCCCCACGTTTCCGCCTTTTATATCGGGGAAGCCCCAGACGTTTCCGGGCTGACGTTTAGCCCTGTTTTCATGGCCTATTATAAGGACTCCGCTTTTGTGACGCACGGCGCGGAGCTGCTGCACACGCTGAGCGAGGCGGAGCGGAAGAACGCTGACAATTTCGACTACTGGCGCGGCGCTTTCCTGTATGAAATGTTTAATCACGAATACGGTATTAACTGGCAAGCAGATTATGACGTTTGCGCCTGCTTCGGTAACTGCGAGGGCGTAAAGGACTACACCGACCGCGCCGAGCTTTTCGCCGCCTGCGGCTTTAACGCCACCCAGCGGAGCGCCTACGACGCAGCACGCCGCGAATACTACCGGCAACAGAAGAACGCCGAAAACTACTAAAGGAGGGCAACAGACAATGAACGAGAACACCAAGACCGCCCGCGCCGAATGGGAGAGCATGAGCGGGGAACAGCAGTACAAGGCGCTCGTGGCGATGGCCTGGACCGTGCGCCGGAAGGCAGAGGCCCGCAACCAGACCGGCGCCGCGTGGATCGAGACCGAGGACGACGCGCAGACCGTAGCCGCCGACGCCTGGACCCGGATGGGCGCCGCGCTGGATCGTAACGAGGCCCAGTACGCGCCCGCGCCGCTGGCGGTGATCCTGTACCGGGCAGCAGCCCAGGCCGCGCACAGCATAAGCAGGGCCGAGCAGAGACACGCCCGCGCTATATCCGCCACCATTGACGACGACGGCGCCGAGCGCTGGCAGATCGACCCCGAGGCCGGGACGGACTGCGACGCGATAGCACCCAGCCCGGAGGCCGCCGCGATCCTGCGGGAGAGCGTGGAGAGCGTCGCCCGGGATCAGGTGGACCGCGTAGCGCTGACCATGACCGCCCGCGGGTACACTACGGCGGAGATAGCCGCCGCGCTGATGGTTGACCGGTCCACCATTTCCCGCCGCCTGTACGCCATGCGCGACCGCTACCACGCGCAGCAGGACAACGCCCAGGACTAACCACGGACGCGCCCAGGAGGGCGCAGGAAGGAGACAAGACACCATGACGACCAACAACACCACCAGCCCGGAAACCCTGTACAACATCGCCCCAGAGGGCAAAGCGCAGCTATACACCGCTGCGGAGATCAGAGCCGCAGCAGCGGACGGCCTGCAGATCTGGCTTGACGTGGGCCGCCGCTGGCCCCGCGTCCCGTGCCGCATGGCCGCCACCGTGCGCGGATGGGTAACGGCAGCAGGGGAACACGGCGCAATATATCAAGCATGGGCCGGGGACTTCCACGGCAGCCCCAGCCCCGCCGAGATCGTCACCACCTGACCAAGACGGACAACCGAAGAAGCCCAAACCGGCACCGCCAGGACGGAACCAAAACCGCCCCAGCGGTGCTAATTTTATGCCCGTGCGGATTTTTGACTTTGCCCCCGGAAATATAGAAAACGGACAGAAACGCCCCGCCACGCTTTCCGGGCGTTGAAGGAATGCCTCGACACCGACCCCCATAGAAAAACGCCGTCAGCAGCCCCGCAGAGGGCAAAGAAGCGGGAAAGAGCAGCGGCAGCACCTCACGCGTGCGCGCGCGTTAATTCCGGGCGCGGTTGAAAACAGTATAAAACAGTATCATATACAATTACCCCCAGCAGAGCAGAAACGAGCACCAAAAACCCCAGCGGGACACCCGAAGCAGGAGAACACCAGAGCAGAACGGAGACCACCAGCCGGAAGCACTGACCGGAAGAAAAGAGCGGCGGCGAGGGGAGGGAAGGAGAGTCGCCCGGCGGCCTATGTTCCGGGCCGAACAGCGAACAGACGGCGACCGGCAGCGGCGGCGATGCCCGGCCTCCATGCCGTGACCATCCAGCAGACGGCAGCAGGACCGAGCCGAAACAGCCAAAGACGGAAAATTTCACCAAATCAGGGCGCGAAAGTGGGCGAAATGAATTAGAACTTGCAAAAATCGGAACATTTGTTTACATATTAGGGCAATATGTAAAGGAATGTGCCCTTGCGGCGGGCGTATTCCTTGCAAAATCCGGCGGAAATGACCACCACCGGCAGCACCTGGACACCCTAGGACGGCAACCAGGGGGGGGAGGTTTACAAATCGGAAGGGCAAAACCTTTTCTCCCTGCTACGCAACTCTCCCCCCCGCCTAAATGTTCTCCATACCGGCTCTAACCCTCGAACTATCTCGTTATCTTCTCCCCGCCTCCATGTTCCCCTCTCCGGCACACCAATCCGCGTTTCTCAAGCAAGTTACCGGCAAGTTGGGGGTAGGGGGGGGTGGTTTTGAAACCGGGTCGAAAAAACGAAACGGTCAAAAGGCCGAGGGCGAAAAATAAAAATTTCGGCGGGCGCAAGCGCCATATATGTGAGGGGAAGGTACGGCTTTTGTGCGGCGCGGGTGCGAAGGTGCCGGAAACGTGTTGACACGGGTGGTATATAGGGGTGAAAAAGTTTTTATGCTTCCCTTGACACGGCGATTAGACTACCGGTTGCCAAAGGGTCGGGAGCAAGTGGCCGGCAAGTTAGATCGAGGGAGTGTTTTGGACATGGTGGTAGACATTTTCGGGGCTGATAAGAAGTACAGCGTGATCTACGCGGATCCTCCGTGGACGTACAAACCCTATTCCGGGAAAGGGAAAGAGAAAAGATCGGCAGAGAACCACTATGCCTGCATGAAGAAAGAGGACATACAGGCGCTGCCGGTGCAGGGCATAGCGGCAAAGGACTGCGTACTGTTTCTGTGGGTGACTATGCCGTGTTTGGAGGAAGGCTTGGAGCTGATCCGTAAGTGGGGCTTTACCTACAAGACCTGTGCGTTTACATGGGTAAAGCAAAACAGGAAGTCGGACGGGCTGTTTTGGGGTCTTGGGTTCTGGACCCGGGCCAACACGGAGCTGTGTCTGCTGGCGACAAGGGGCAAGCCGAAGCGCGTGAACAAGGGCGTACACAGTGTGGTGCTGAGCCACGTGCGGGAGCACAGCAGAAAGCCGGATGAGGTGAGAGACCGGATCGTGGAACTGATGGGAGATATACCCCGCATTGAACTGTTTGCCCGCCAACAGGTGGACGGCTGGGACTGCTGGGGTGACTAGGTATAAGTGAAGGTGATTTCAATGACTATGAACCGAAGAGAAGTTTTGCATGATACGGATTGCGCGGATTGCCTATGCCGCGTCTGCGCCAAGAACTCCGTAAACGATGCGCATAACCCGGCTGCGCCCTATAAGGACTGCGGGTGTGACAACTGCGGCATTGGAAGCCTGCTTGTAGAGACCACGGAGGATTGCAGGGACTTTGCTCCAGACTGCGATGACTGCGAGGAAAAAGAGTGTGACGGCGATGTGTGCCGAAGAACTGAATGGATGAAAGGAGAACTGACATGAGCAAGGCCGTGATGATAAGCATTCGTCCCAAGTGGTGCGAGAAGATTTGCAACGGCGAAAAGACTATCGAGGTGCGAAAGACCCGCCCGAAGCTGCAAACGCCGTTTAAGTGCTACATTTATTGCACGAAAGGACAGGAACGGCTTGTCGCAATATTGAAAGATGGGGATGAAAACTACGGGGAAATATATCACGGGAAACCTGTATTCATCAAAACGAGCGTTCCGTCTGTATGCGATATGTATGGAAAGCGGAAAATGGTCATTGGCGAGTTTACCTGCGACCGCATTTACGAGCTGGAAACAAAAGCACCCGGCGGCAGCTACTATGTCAAAGGTGAGGGTCAGCCGACAACAAACGATGTGGCGCGGCAGTCGTGCCTTACCCTCAAAGATATGCACGAGTATCTGCAATCGAAGGTCGGTTATGGCTGGCACATCTCCAATCTGAAAATCTACGATAAGCCGAAGGAGCTGGGTGAGTTCAAGGGTCTGTGCAAGGTCGATGCGGACTGCTGTGCCTGTCCTTATTACAACTACACCAAGATGGATTGTGACGGGCGTAAAATCAAGCGCCCGCCCCAGAGTTGGTTCTATGTGGAGGTGCTGTGACATGGAAGCGAAGCGAGCTATCGAGATCCTTGATCCCGAACACCGAGAACATTATGACAGCATCGAGCCGGTAAATGAAGCCTGCCGGATGGGTATGGAGGCGCTTCGAGAACTGGAGGCCTATAAGAAAGCCGTATCTATGATGGCACAGTACATCGTGGAGGTTGGCTTGGTGGATGTGCATTTGTGCGATGAAATCCCCAATGACATCCACCAGAAGCACCAACCTCTGAATGACGGCAATTATACCAACGGACCCTGTATCGAGTGTGTGGCGGAGTATTACCTCCGAAAAGCACACGAGGCGTAAAGGAGGAACAGACATGAGCATTGAGGTATGCCCTATGACGCTCAAGGAGGCGAACGCCTTTGTGGAACAGCACCACCGGCATCATAAGCCTGTGGTGGGGCACAAGTTCTCTATCGGCTGCACGGATGGAAAGGAAATCGTAGGAGTTGCCATTGTGGGCAGACCGGTGAGCCGGCATCTGGACGACGGCTGGACGCTGGAGGTCAACCGACTATGCACAGACGGCACCCACAACGCCTGCTCTATGCTGTACGCCGCCGCATGGCGAGCGGCAAGGGCGATGGGCTATAAGCGGCTTGTGACCTACATACTGGACAGCGAAAGCGGGGTCAGTCTGCGGGCCGCCGGGTGGAAGTGCATCGGGCAAGCTGGCGGTCTCAGATGGACCGGAAAGCGCAGGCCGGAGGTGGATTTATACCCGGCACAGATGAAAATTCGGTGGGAGAAGGAGGAGAACGATGGAACGACTGACGAAGCGCGACACCGATGGACAGGCAATGATGGACTGCCAGAAGTGCGAAGCGGATTGGACGGGTAAGCATGGTAAGCCGATGGTCGACTGCACTGCGCTGTATTGCCGCAATCGCCTCAAGGATCGCCTTGCCGCCTACGAGGACATGGTGATGACGCCGGAGGAAATCGACATGGATCACGAAGCCGAAGAGACGCTTCGCCAACTGTGCCGAGGCTGCGATCTTGACCGGTTGGAGAAACTGGCCGAGGCCGATAAGGACGGGCGCGTGGTGGTGCCGCCTTGCAAGGTAGGCGATAAGCTTTACGAAGTAACGGGTCGAAAAACGATCAGTGTGTATAAAGTTAAAGCCATCCGCGTGGAATTGTTCGGCTTGTTTATCGAGTGGGACATTGTAGAAGGGTTTGTTTGGCAATCGCTGGCAGGTATAAACGCCGGAGAAATCGGTAAGACCGTTTTCCTCACCCGCGAGGAGGCGGAGAAAGCGCTGAAGGAGGTTGAGCAGAAATGATATACACCTTTCATGTGGGAGATTATGTGAGGTTGGAACGTGCCGATGGCACATCCTCCAAGACTCTTACCGGATATGTGTCGTCTTACCAGAGGCCAGGGCGGTTTCACAGCTTCATTTTCAAGTGGGACGATGGGACGCAGACGGGCTGGAGTGGCAATATAGAGGATCTGCCGCAGAATTTTACTCGCATTGGCAAGTACGATTTTGCGTGGCTAAGAGCGGTCAGGGATTGCGGATATGCGGAAAAGGATGAGCTCGACAAGATGAGCTCCACGAAACTGTCGATGATGCCGGAGTACCTGCGCGAGGGAGACTTTGTGGAGACTGTGGATGGCCGGGTGGGGTACATCAAGAGCATCTGCCGGTGTGAGAAATGCCGGGAGCGTGGGTTCTATGAGCCGATCGTACATTTTACGGACGGTGAGGAGGACTGCATCACCAAGTACGAGGCGGAAAACGGCTTCAAGGGCTATAAGCGCATCGGGCGGTGGGAGAATGAGAAAGCAGTAGTGCAGAAGCCCAAGGAGATTCTTCACTGCGGGAGCGTGCGTAAGTCCGAAAACGGGACTATGAGATACGCGCCAGACACGCAAGTCATGCAGGATAAGATCAACGAACTGGTAGACGCTGTAAATGAACTGCGAAAGGAAAAACAGAAATGACGGAACGAAAGGTGCTGATCGTCCGCGTGAAGGGCGGTATGCAGATAGTGCAGGGCGTAACCAACTATATCATAGAGGGGCTGGTGCGGGGCGTGCTGGTGCTGCCGGAGGAGGTCATCACGTCCTACGCCATTGAGGAGTTTCCTGCGCTGGGCGTGGAGAATGAGGACACCATCTATACGGTCGTACCAGAGGGCGTACCAGCGATAAAAATACTCAACAAGGACGATATACTTCCCATTGGCGCGTTTGTACAGGTGCAGGAGGAAAACGAACAAATCGATGATGGGGAAGCCCCCCCGGCCACCACACCGCAGCCGGCGGAACCAGCTACACCATTTAAGCCAAAGGGGGCGATGGCGGAGATCAAACGGGAGGTTTTTATACGGTTGCAAGCCTACCAGCAGAGAACAAAATTGGGCTGGGCACAGAGAGTGTCCGATGCTACGGGCGGCAAGGTGGCCCCTGACGTGGTGCGGCTTGGCCTGCTGGAGGCGCGGGACATCGGCGTTGACCGCTGGAAACTCATCGGAAAGGCTCTGGACAAACTGGAGGAGGAAATGGAGAAATGAAAATCTATATAGCAGGACGTATCACAGGCAATCCGCATTATAAGGCACAGTTCAAGGCTACGGCGGCCATGCTGCAGGAGGCGGGGCACACCGTCCTAAATCCGGCGGAGCTGCCGGAGGGAATGAAGCCAGCAGACTATATGCGTATATGCTTTGCTATGCTGGATAGCGCGGATGTGGCGTTTTTTCAGCGCGGATGGGAGATAAGCAAGGGGGCAAAATTGGAGTACGACTATGCGAGATACATCGGGAAGGACGTCATTGCCGTTGACCCTCTTTCGCGGGTTGACACTTACGACACCCTCCGCGCTGTAGCTTCCGTTGAGAAAAGGATGCGTGAAAGGAAAGAACTCCCCAATGGATAAGGCCATCTGGACGGTCCGCACCGCCAAACTGTGCCCCAAGTGCATCAAGGAGATGGAAACGGAGTACATCGTGTACCTGACGCACGAGCAGCAGAGGAACCCGATGCGGGATAAAGCAATGCGCGGATACTGTGACCGCTGCCATGAGGAAAGCCTCATGCTTCGGATGCGCCAGTACACCATGAACGGCAGGACACTGCGGGCAAAGGGGCTGGATAAGAAGTGGAGGGAGTACATGGAATGAGCGCGCAGATCGCATTGAACGTAGACTGCATGGAGTATATGCGGACGCTACCGGATAAGGCGTTTGACCTTGCCATCGTAGACCCACCGTATTTTACCGGCCCGGAACGCAGAGGGTATTACGGCTGCAAGGTCAGCCCCATCGGCGTACACCGGGACTATCCCATATCACCGAAGTGGGACGTGCCAGGCATCGACTACTTTTCCGAGTTGGTGCGCGTAGCGAAAAAGTATATCGTTTGGGGATGCAACTATTTTGACGTTGTTTTCCCCCCTGGGCGTATTGTCTGGGATAAATGCAACGAAAACAGTTCTTTTTCGGACTGTGAGATCGCGGCGACGAACTGTCATGACAGCGTTCGCATATTCCGCTATATGTGGAATGGGATGTTTCAAGGGAAAAGCATCACGGACGGCACAACGCAGCAGGGAAACAAGGCACTGAACGAAAAGAGGATCCATCCCACGCAAAAGCCCGTGGCATTGTACGAGTGGCTGCTGCAGAAGTACGCCAAAGAAGACTGGCGCATACTGGATACACACTTGGGCAGTGGAAGCAGCAGGATAGCGGCCTACAACCTCGGATTTGAATTTGTGGGGTGCGAGATCGAGCCGACATACTTTCAACTGCAAGAACAGCGGTTTGCGGAGCATACGGCACAGGTAAGGATGTGGTAGAAGTGAGGGAAAATAACGCATGAACCAGTACAACAGAAAACCCAGCGGGAAACTGGAGGTATGTCCCCGCTGCGGAAGAGACAGCGGGGAGCGCAAAATCGGTATTCATGTACCGGAACGGTACTATGTGCGCTGCGCGAGCTGTGGGTTCACCTTGTCTGGGTGGAGCCAGAGCGCCGCTACGGCAAGCTGGAACAGACTGAGTAAGAAGGGGAGGACATGAAAATCAAATGCTGTGTTGGCTGCAAATGGCACGAGGAATGGACTTGGGCGTGCTTCAATGAAGATAGCCCCTATTGCGCCGACTTTGTAAACTGCGGGTGTCCGCTGTATGAGGAGAAGGAAACCAATGACAAGAAGGGAACAGATAGTCTATAAAACAATGAGCGAGAACATTGCCCGTGCCGGGGAGTTCGGATTATGCCCCGGACCGTTCGTGGCTATGCGGGCAGAGTACCGACGTGTGGTGCGGCGGGAACAGACACACTTCCTGCTAGAGTTCATGCTGCTGACGCTACTGATCTTCGCGCTGATCGCCCCGTGGAGAGCCAGCGCGGACACGCCGCATACCGTCCTGCGGATGGAGTGGGGCGAAGATGTTGACAGCCATGATACAATCGTAGAAGAGGAACCCGATGAGTCGGAACGCATACTGGAAGCAGTCAAGGCAAAAAGCAACGTGCTGGAGGACTGCATCATCACCGGCTACTGTGCAGACTGCGTTGAGAAGTACGCGCACATGAACCAGGACGAGTTTGGCCGGGTGTTGACCGCCAGCGGCCAGTGGGTATATCCCGGCTCCTGCGTGGCGACCGACCCGGACGTGATACCGACCGGCAGCACAGTCATCATCGGAGACAAGACATACATCGCTCTGGACGTGGGCGTAATAGGCAAACACGTTGACATACTGATGACCCATGAGGAGGCCGCCGTGGCGGGTGTCAGAAGAGAAACGGTGTGGTGGTGTGAGGAACGTGAATAAAGAAAACCAGCTCCGACAACGGGGCTGGTTTTTCATATCGAAATTCATATCGAAAATTGCTGATTATTTTTCAATATGAACGGTGTTTTTTTAGACAGCTTCGGCTAAAGATGGTGTTTCCAAAAAACCTGAAAACCCGTATGAATACAAGAAAAACCCGCAACCGCAAGGGTTACGGGTCTTTCGCCTTTTTGGTGGAGCTGAGGGGAGTCGAACCCCTAAAAATGGGCTTAAAACCCGCATGAATACAGGGTTTGTTTTTTGCGTATTGAAATTCATATCGAAAATCATCTCTTTCGTTTTTGGTTTGTGCCTTGGGCGGCGGGAAGTTTTTCTGCGGTACGGTAGAACTTCGCCATCTTGTTTTCCGCCTTTAACCGGTCCCGCTGGGCGAGGTGAAGGTAAATGTCGTGTACGGTGGAACTGTCAGACCAGCCGCCCATGCTCATGACCTCGATTTCCGAAAGGCGCAGGTGGTAGCCAAGGGATGCAAAGGAGTGGCGCAAGCAATGCTCCGTGATGCTGGGCAGTCCCGCTTTTTCTGCAATAGCGCGTATGTGCCGGTTGATGGTGCTGTTGGCTTGCGTTACGATGTAGCCGTCTTTGGACTGCGCTTCAAGCAGTTCCTTGAGCCGAGGTATCATGATCGGAACAGTGCGCGTAGACTGCCGCGTTTTATTGCGCTGCTTGAACACTTCTTTGTTGTTTTCGTCCCGAACAACTGCACCAGAGACAAAGATACTGCCGTTTTTCATGTCAAAGCTGTCCGGGAAATGTAATGCCCTGATTTCCGACATTCGCAAACTGTGCAGGCCGAGAAGCATTGCCATTTCGCAGGTGTCGCCCTTTGCGGCCTCGCAGAAAGCGATGATCTGCTGCGGATCAAGGAACTCTCGCTCATTTTTCTCCGGCACAGGAAACAGGACGCGGGGGACGGGAATCTCATTTACGCGCATGATGACAGTCATAAGACCCCATGCGTTTTTTACGGACTTGTCAGACAGACTGAAAAGTGCGGTATTGATCTCCGCCTGCCAGTTGACGGGTACGCTCATGGGCTTCTGCATAATACCCTGAAAGCGATTTCGCTGAATGACTCGGTATCCTCGTCTAGTTTCGGGGGAAAGAGACTCGGAACGGTCAGCAATATATTGATCTATGGCCTTAGACCATGTTAAGGCAGGCAATTTCTTTTGTTTCTCTATGAATCCGGCGCGGAAAGCCATCGCCTTTGCCTCGCACAGATCCTTTGTGGCCTCTGTAATGGGCTGCTTTTCCGCAGTGAGATATATATGCCAGCTGCCGGAGGGGAGCTGCTTCGCTTTAGGTATTTTGATCGCGCCGTCTGATTTCTTTTCCTTGAGCTGCTTTTTCCCGCACCAGTTGCAGAAGATAGAATTGTCCTCGATCTCCCGCTTACAAAAACGACATTTCACAGGGTAAAGCACCTCCTTCAAGAAAAATATTTTTCCAGTTGCCCTTTTTCGTGCAACTTCGACACGCGCTTTGTGTAAGGATAGAGGCAGATACCACAAAAAATAAACAGGGAGGAACCGACCATGCGCGAAAAAATCTATGCCGCCATCGACGCCATGCCGGAGGAAAAACTCACTTCTTTGCTTGCGTGGCTTGTATCTCAACCAGCTTTGCGGCCACAAGAGGCATCGCATCGTCCGGCAGCTCGTCCAAGATCCTCTTGATCGTACCCCGCACCCCGCCTTCGTTTTCGGAGGCGGGGGCTTTTTCTTTGTCCTCGACCTCGCAAATCAGATAGGACGGGTCCACGTTCAGTATTTCCGCAAATTTGAGAAGTTTATCCCAGGATGGCTTGTTTGTGCCGGACTTGTAATGCGTCATGGCAGAGGGCGTAACGCCCGCTCTTTGATAGAACTCCGTTTTGGTAAGTCCCTGCGCCTTGCAAAGCTCCCAAATCTTGAAAACCAGTAATTCACCATTCATACAAAATCGCACCTCCAATTTTGTGCAACGTTACAAACTTTGACTTCTGATAAAAGTTATACTTGCAATAACGCCAACTTTGAGGTAGGATAAAGATACGCAGAAGAAATGCACGAAAAGTAAAAGTTTTGGAAAATCTTTTTACCGTAAGTTGGAATATGTTGCCTTGTTTAGCAATTATAAATATGTTGTGTGAACTTGTCAAGTATTCCTCAAGCAATTTTAATGGAGGTTGATATTTTGGGTTACAGAGAGAAAAGAATTGAGGCAGGGTACACGCAGGAGGCAGTCGCTAAATTGCTTGGAATCAGCAATTCGGCGGTATGTCTGTATGAGAAAGGCCGCGCAGATCCTCCCGTTGAAACGCTGCACAAGATGGCGGTGCTGTACCGCTGCACGCTGGACGAGCTGATGAAGGGGGAGGGCAGAAAGAAATGAACGAGATGCAGGTATTCAGCAATCCCGTCTTTGGCACGATCCGCACCACCGAAATCGAGGGCGAACCCTGGTTCGTTGGAAAGGACGTGGCGTCGGTGCTGGGCTACACCAATCCCAGAAAAGCGCTGGCAGACCACGTTGACGCCGATGACAAGGTGGTAACGAAACGTGACACCCTTGGCGGGGCGCAGGAAATGACCGTCATCAACGAGAGCGGCCTATACGCGCTGGTGCTGTCCAGTAAGCTGCCCGGCGCGAAGCAGTTCAAGCGCTGGGTCACGTCGGAGGTGCTGCCATCCATCCGTAAGACCGGCAGCTATGCGCTGCCCAAGGATTACCCCGCCGCCCTCCGCGCCTTGGCGGATGCGGAAGAAGCAAAACTGCGGCTCCTTGCGGAGAACCAGCAGCAGGCACAGGTTATCGCTGACTTTGAACCCATCCGGCAGTATGTGGACACCATCTTGGAGAGTAAGGGAACAATGGCTACCTCGCAAATCGCGGCGGATTACGGCCTGACGGCGCAGAAACTCAACAAGATACTCCACGACGGCGGTATCCAGCGGAATGTGAATGGTCAGTGGCTTTTGTACGCCAAGCACATGGGCAGGGGCTATACCAAGTCCAAGACCATCCAGATCATCCGCTCTGATGGACGACCCGACACCATTATGCAGACGCAGTGGACGCAAAAGGGGCGGCTCATGATCCACGAAATTTTGACCGCCCGTGGCATCGAGGCGGTCATGGACAGGAGGGTGCAGGTATGCCGAGAGTGACGTATTTGGACACGAAGAACCCCACGGAGGACAAGATTGTGACGCTGCTGTACGGCGCACTGGAACGGGAGGGTGTTCAGAAGCAGGAGCTGGCCGAGGCACTGGGCATGAAGCCGCACACGCTGCTTCGCCGTAGGAAATCCCCGCTGGACTTCACGCTGGGAGAGCTGCAAAAGGCTTGCCGCAAGCTACACATCCCCATCGAAGATCTTCGCGCCGCCATAACGCTATGAGCTGGCGGTGCAGAATATGCGGCGTTAGGTTTGACGCGCCGGTGATCCGGGAGAGGAAAGAGAACCTGGACGGGGAGAACGGCATAGAGGTACGCCGGGATATGTATTGCCCGGTGTGCGGAGAACCGTACATAGAGGAGGACGAGGATGAGCAGTACGCGGAATGAGCGCCGGCGTGACCGGAAGTGGAAGGTACTGCTGGGCGTGAGCGTCTTTCTGGCGTGGGGCATTATCGGAGAGGTGGAGAACGGCGGCTCGCTGTGGCTGCTGCTTCTCGCGGGAGCCGCTCTGGTGGGCGCGTGGACAAGCTGTAAAGCCTTGGGGCTTTATAAATAAACAAGCAAAAATTTTAATTTGAAAGGGTGCTTCAAGATGACTAAGTCGAGTGATTCGGAAATTCCGAACAGCTTGGCGGCGCTCTTTTTATTTGCAGGAAGGAAGTGGAGAAAAACGGAACGGCTGCACTTTGAGAACAGGGAGGACTGGTTGGAAGGACGTATGCAGGGCATAGGCGCCAGTGAAGCCGCAGCGGTGGTAGGTGTTTCCCCGTGGATGACCCCGATGGAGCTGTGGCGGCTGAAGGTGGGCGCGGCACAGGCGAAGGACTTGAGCGGCAGCGCGGCGGTTAGCCGCGGCGTGCGGATGGAGCCGGTACTGCGCGACCTGTACGCCGCCATGCACCCACATTACACCGTGGACTACCACGCCTACGACATTCTGTATCAAGAGGACAGGCCGTGGCTATTTGCCACGCTGGACGGCGAGGTGACGGACGATCAGGGGCGGCGGGGCATTTTGGAGATCAAAACCTCCACCCCCAACGGCAAACTTGGCTGGGCCAAGTGGGACAAGAGAGTGCCCGACCCATACCATTGTCAGCTCCTTCATCAAATGCTGGCCACCGGCTGGGACTTTGTAGACTTGCTGGCCTCGCTGGAGAACATGGATGGAGACTTGAGCATACGCACCTACCGCTTTGAACGGACAGAGTTGACCGATGACTTGGCGTGGCTTTTGGAGCGGGAGGAAGATTTTTACAAAAATCATGTGCTGACCGGCACACCGCCGGCGGCGATTTTAAGAATGTGAGGAGGACAAGACCGAATGATCGTAAAGGCGATATATCACAAGCCGAAACTGAACGGCTATGGCGGACAGGCATACACCTTCCGCACGAACCTTCCCCTGCAACCCGGCGACCGTGTGCTGGTGCCGGGCAGCGAGGCGGACGAAAAGCCCGCCATGATTACCGAGGTTGACCTGCCGGAGAGCGTTATTGACCCGTTGTGGGCTGACCGGGTGAAGTGGATCACCCAGATGGATACGGAGGTGCGGGCATGAGTGGGATGGTGGAATTTCGCATCACCTCCGACTTGCAGGAGATCCGCAAGCAGGCCATTACCACCAACTACGCCGATGTAAAGGCGTGGGTGGACGGCGTGGCGGAGCAGTACCGCAGCATTGTGGTGACGGAGGACGGCGTACAAGCCGCCAAGCAGGACAGGGCGAACCTCCGCAAACTGCAAGCCAACATCGATCAGGTACGCAAGGAATGCCGTGCGGCGGCGCTGGCGGTATCCGCTGAAACGGAGGCCAACTGCAAGGAGCTGGTGGCGACGCTGGAAACCGCCGTGCAGAACCTCGACACACAGGCAAAGGCGTTTGAGGCGCGGCGCAAGGAGGAAAAGGCGGCAAGGCTCAAGACCTACTTCGACCGGGAAAACGAACTGCACAACACCAACACCTACCTGACATGGGAGGGCGTGCTTGACCCCAAGTGGCTCAACGCCACCGCCAGCGAGGACGCGGCAGAAAAGGCTATCGACGCCATCATCACCGACACCGTGAACGGTATCGCCGCCATTGTATCACTGCAAAGCCCCTTTGAGGTGGAGCTGCTGGACTACTACCGGGAAACCCATGATGTGACCGCCGTGCTGCAAAAGAACGCCCGCCTGCTGGAAATGAAAAAAGCGCAGGAGGAACGGGAAAATGCGGCGCGGGAGGCGGCAGAAGCCAAGCGTCTGGCAGAGCAGGCGGAACGGAACACCGTGGTGTTGGAAGAACCTGCGCCGCAGGAGGTGCCCAGCGTTGCGGATGTGCTCCGCCCCGTAGAGCGGGAGGCATTTGCATACGCGGCAGTCGAGGAAGAACCGCAGGAGCCGGAGTACAAGGTGGACTTCCGCGTATTCGGAACGGCGCGGCAGCTGGACGGGCTGAAAGCCTATATGCAGAAAAACGGCATCCGGTTTATGCCGGTGCCGCAGGAGTAAGGGAGGAGAAGGAACATGAAAACGCAGAATCAGACGGGCTTTACGCAGATGGCGCAGGCCAAGAAGCCCACATTCAGCATGGCGATCACGGCGCCCAACACCCAGCAGATGATCTCGCGGGCGCTGAAGAACGACAAGATGGCGGCGCGGTTCACCAGCACCCTGATCGGCGCGGTGAGCGCCAGCGAGGCGCTGAAAGCCTGCGACCCCGGCACCATCATTGCCGCCGGCCTGCGTGGAGAGGGCATGGGCCTGATTTACGGACACGGCTACTACATCGTGCCCTACGGCAGTGTAGCGACCTACCTGATGTCGTACAAGGGCTACATACAGCTGGCCATGTCCACAGGCTACTACGCGGACATCGACTGTGTGGAGGTGCGCGAGGGCGAACTGGAAGGGCGCTCCCGCCGCACGGGCAAGCCGGTCATCAACCTGGCCAAATACGACACAGACGAGGAACGCGAGAGCCACAAGGTCATCGGCTACTACGCCTACTTCGAGCTGAAGGACGGAACGTTCCGCTACGAGTATTGGAGCATGGACAAGCTGCTCAAGCACGCGGACCGCTACTCCCCGGCTTTCAAACTGGATAAGTATAACGCACTTATCAATGGCGAGCTGGATGCCAAGGAGCAGACCAAACTGCTGAACGGTACGCCGTGGTACGACGTGAACGGCGGACAGGACAAGATGTGCCGCAAGACCATGATGCGCCAGCTGCTGAACAGCGGCTATGCACCGCTGAGCAACGAGGTACGCAGCTACTTCAACGAGGACAGCGAAGATACCGTGGTGGCCACGGGGGACGGCGCGGAGACCGAGCCGGTCATCCCCACTACCGGACACGTGGTGGAGGACGATACCCCCACCGCAGAGCAGGAAACATCCGCCACCAGCCCCACAGCGCCCCCTGAGAGCGCCGCAGAGCCGAAGAAGGGTAACGACACCGCCCCGACCCGCAAACGCACACAGAGCCCCGCAGAGGGCAAGACGGAGGCGAAGGACTACTCCGCAGGGTTCTTTGGGGAGGGCGAGCAGTAATGCCTCTATTCGTTCGGAAGCGTCTGGACGGAGAGGGCAAGGCTGACGGAAGCCAGTACATGATCTGTACCGGCTCCGTCAGCCGGGATCCCCGGATAGGCGCGATACCCAAGAACAACCTGCCGAAGGTGGAGTTCGGCATGGGCTACGACAGCAAGCAGTTTATGAACGTGTGCGCCGTGGGTGACAACGCCGCCACGAAGCTGAGTGCGTGCCTGGAAAAGGGCGATGCGGTATGCGTGGTGGGCACATGGCGGCAGAAACCGTACACCACCAAGGACGGCGAGGCAAAGGTGTGGAGCGAGCTTCGCGCAGACCATGTGATCCCTTTGGGAGCGCTGGAAACGCTGCTGCAGGTGCCGGTGGAGGTATTCCTACGGCTGGCGGACCTGCTGCCGCATCTGGAAAAACTGTGCGCCGGGGAAACTCCCACCGGACGGCCCAGCGGGACGATGAACGCCGCGCCCCAAAGCGCGGCGACACTGCACGAGATAGAGGATGACGAGCCGCTGCCCTGGGACCGGGACGGCGCGGACGAGGACTACGACCTGGGCATTTGAGGGAGGTAAGAGGACATGAAAATTATCTGCACGAAGGAAGAATTTGCCGCGATGCTGGAGGTTTGCGGTGATCGCATAAGGGGCGATACCTGTAAAGCGTGTCCCCTGTACAGTGCGTGCGGGGGCAGCAAAGGCATCGTTAAACTCTGCGAGATCGGGGAAGCGGACTGCTCACAGGAGCAACGCGCCGAACAGCCCAGCATTTTTGATATTGTCTGTTGTGACCAAGAGGTAAAGGAAATGCTGATTCGCCAGTGCATCAGCGGCCAGTATGAGGACAACTGCAAATGCTGTGTTCTGCGCGGACTTTGCGGATGCGGCGAGGACGAGAACAACGACGGGAAGCCTGCGGACATTGGGGAATTTTTGAAAGTCTGGGGGGAGAGGGACTGATGGCGACACGGAGGATGTTTACAAAGAGCGTCACAGATGATGACCATTTTATGGAAATGTCATCTTCCGCGCAGGCACTCTATCTTCACCTATCAATGGCCGCAGACGATGACGGTTTTTGCAATCAAGTATCCGCCTCCATGTTTAAGGCACACGCCAGCGTATCAGACCTCGAAACTTTACTGAAATGCCGCTATATCTACCAGTTTGAGAACGGCGTGATCGTCATCAAGCACTGGCGCATGGCGAACGCGCTGCGAAAAGACCGGTACACGCAGACTCGTTTCAAGGAGGAATTATCGCTGCTTACGCTTGAAGCGAACGGCGCGTATACGGTGGATGACAACGTAGCAGAGAAGAGCGGGTACAATGTGGTGCCCAAATGGTTGCCAGATGGTTGCCATGTGGTTGCCGACTGTCTGCCACAGGTTAGGTTAGGAGAGGATAGTGTAGGTGAGGATAGGTTAGAAGAAGATATATCTACAGGCTCTAAAGAGCCTGTGTGTCGGACAAGTGATGTCCGACGCATCGTGGCAGCGTGGAACGACACCGGCCTGACACAGGTGATGAAGGTAACGGCGGAGACCAAGAGGGGACGGGCGCTGAAAGCCCGCATCCGGGAAAACGGCGTGGACGGTGTGCTGAAGGCCATTGAGAACGTGAAGAACAGCCCATTCCTGAAGGGGAAGAATAAGCGCGGCTTCGTGGCCAGCTTCGACTGGCTCATTACCAGCCCGGACAACTTCCAGAAAACTCTGGAGGGGAACTACACGCAGGAGTTCATCCCTGAAAACGACGCTCCCACTGTTGACCATGCCAGCGAAGCCTATCAGATCGCGCAGTACCTGGCGAAGGAGAAGGCTCGGGACAACCCCGGCAGGGCGCAGCCCACGGAGGCGGAAATGCAGAAGCAGGCCGTGGCGCTGAATGAACTGCACGAGCAAAACGGTGTGGCGTGGGAGACAGTGGACAACGTGCTGTACTTCGCGCTGAACAGCCAGTGGTGGGGAAAGAAAGTGCAGAGCACCTACGACCTGAAACGGTATTTCAACGAGATATTTGCCGACATGGTGAAGGAGCAGGGCGCGGTGAAGGAGTGAAGAACACATGGAAATAGGCGTGATCAGAAAGGACACCGCCCCGGAACTGGCGCTGTGGCAGCAGGACTACTCCGCAGATGCGGAGCGGGCGGTGATCGGTTCGATGCTGATAGATGCCTCCTGCGTGAAGGACCTGATGAAATGCCTGGAGGGCGAGGATTTCTTTATACAGACCAATCAGGACGTCTTCGAGACCGTGCGGCGGATGTATGTGGCGGGGAAGCCCATAGACGGCGTGATGGTGGCGGACGAACTGGAGCGTGCGGGGAAATACAGCAGCGAGACGCGGAACTATCTGGTGCAGTGTATGGAGATTACCCCCACCAGCGCCAACGCTATGGAGTACGCGCAGATCGTGCGGAAGAAGGCGGAGAAGCGGCGGTTTACCCAGGCAGTGCTGGACGCACTGACCGGCGAGGACGACCCCCAAGCGGCGGTGGCGGCGATATGCCACCAGAAGATGCGGTCGCGGCGGGGCGGACGGCTGAAAACCATGTCGGATGCCATGAGTGAGGCGATAAACAGCATAGCGGGCAAGAAAGAGGGTCGGATAGACACTGGATTCCCCCTGCTGGACGCCACGCTGAAGGGAATGTGGCCGGGGCAGCTGATCCTTGTGGGCGCGAGACCGGGCTGCGGAAAGAGTGCCATGTGCATGGAGATGACGGAAGCCGCCGCCATGAAAGGAAAGACGGTATTGCACATTACGGCGGAGATGCTGGCCGGAGAGGTGGGCGAGAGACTGCTGGCCAAGCGGGCGGACGGCGTGACGATGGACCGGCTTATTGACGGGATGCCGGAGGATGAGGAGCTGTGGTCCAGCGTGATGGAGGCTGCCAGCCGGGAGAGCCGCCTGCCGGTGTACTTCTACGACGGTCCGGACGTGACGGTGAGCCGCATACGGGAGCTGGCGCTGGGCATAGATGACCTGAAAATGATCGTGGTAGACTATCTGGGGCTGATGATCGGCGAAAAGGACAAAAAAGCTGAGAACCGCAACTTGGAGCTGGGCGGCATAAGCCGAGAACTGAAGCTGCTGGCGTCGGAGCTGGAGATACCCATTGTGGCGGCGGCGCAGCTGAGCCGCACGGTGAACGAAACGGACAAGCCGAAGCTGAGTTCCCTGCGCGACAGCGGCGAACTGGAACAGAACGCGGTGAAGGTGATCTTCCTCTGGAAAACCACGCCGGGGGATGACACACAGGTGGGCTGTACGGTGGCAAAGAACCGAAGGGGCCGCACTGGGGACGTGAACTTCTACTTCGACGGGTCGAAGATGACCTTTACGGAACTGAGCTATCGGACAGACAACGATGAGCCGACGGACAAGTTCCACCAGCGGCCACGGAGGCGGCGCCTGGAAATGGGAACGGTGGAGGGGGACTGAACCGATGGGATTGACAATGGAGGACATAGGCCGCTTCGGGCAGAAGGCTCAGGCGCAGATATTGCAAAAAGTACAGGCGCAGCGGGCGGCACAGAAAGCAACGCAGGAGACGGAAAAGGCCGCAAAGCCGAAAAAGGGCAACAAGCTCCACGCCGAGAAAGTGGACTTGACCATGCCGGACGGCACGCTGATGCACTTCGACAGCAAGCGGGAGGCGCGGCGGTACATGGATCTTTGGCTGATGCAGAGAGCCGGCGAAATATCCGGTCTGCGGACGCAGGTAAAGTACGAATTGATACCGAAGCAGGTACGCAAGGACGGCACGAAGGAGAAAGGCATAGAGTACGTGGCCGACTTCGTATACGAGCAGGGCGGCGAGACGGTGGTGGAGGACAGCAAGGGCTTCCGCGACACCAGCAGCGCCTCATACAGGCTATTTGTGATGAAACGAAAGATGATGCTGTATTTCCACGGCATCACGGTGAGGGAGGTATAGGACATCATGTACGCAATGCAGGGAACGATGAGCGTCGGCGCATTTATGCGGAGCCTGGGCAGCGCCAAGGCCCCGTGGCTGACGGTGGATGCCGCGGCGGAGAGCCGGCGGCAGGAACATTGCGGAGAGACAGGACGATTTTTGAGCGGCGCGGTGGAGGACAGCCAGCATGAGCCGCAGGAGCGCATAGATACGTGCATGAACTGCCCGTACCCGGAGTGCCGCAACTGCTGGGAGCAGGCGCGGGACCGGAAGCGCAAGCGGAAGCAGTCAGCGCGGGAGCTGGCAGACAGCCTGCGCCTGCGCCGGTGCGGGGAGGTGTAAGGCCATGACGACGGTGTATATGATCGTGTCGCGGGATAAATACCGGTTTCCCCGCTGGTGGGGAACGAGTACGGCGGAGCTGGCGCGGCGTTCCAGGCGATCCTACGCCAGCACACGAAGCGCGATATGCAAGGCGTATCGAAACGGCGGACGGTTCGGGTGCTATGAGGTGGTGCGCATTTCGGAGGACGACGGGAATGGGTAAGCAGCATTTGAGCAGGGATGACCGCATTTTCATGGACGGCAAGCGCAGAGGTACGCAGGAGTGCATGGACATGGTGGCGATGGCACTCATCGACAAGTGCGGCTGGCACGTCCAAGAGGAGACACCGGACAGCCGTGATACGCACAGCATCGCGTATCTGTACGAGTGCCTGGAGAAGCTGGCAGAGGAGATCAACGAAGGCCGCATCAAGCGCAAGCACATCAAGGACGTGCTGAAGGACGAGTGCGGCGTGGTGTTTGGAGATTAGGAGGCGATTGAGATAAAGCATTTGGGAGACATCTGCAAGATAAACGGTGCGGAGATCGAGCCGGTGTGGTGCATCACCGGCGGCAGCCCGTGCCAGGATTTATCCATCGCCGGGAAACGCGCCGGTTTGGCGGGAGCGCGAAGCGGCCTGTTTATGGAGCAGGTACGAATTGTAAAAGAAATGAGGGAGGCGGACAAAAGGAATGGACGGACAGGTGACATGGTCAGACCTCGGTATCTCGTGTGGGAAAACGTGGTTGGAGCCTTTAGCAGCAACAAAGGAAAAGACTTCGCAGCCGTGCTCGAAGAGATCATCAAAATCGTCGAGCCGGAAGCCCCCGGTATTGAAGTGCCTGAAAAGGGCTGGCCTACCTGGGGAGGGTATCACGATGAAATGGGAGGACGATGGAGCGTGGTGTGGCGAACTCACGACGCACAACACTGGGGAGTGCCCCAACGCCGTCGTCGTATCTCGGTTGTCGCAGATTTTGGAGGAGACACCGCATCCGAAATACAATTTGACCCCAAAAGCCTGCCAGGGGATATTGCGGAGAGCAGAGAGGCGGGGGAAGGATTTGCCGAAGCTGCTGAAAGAGGTTTTAATCCGGCAGTCGCAAGGAGCCCCACCGCAAGAGCGGACGGAAGCCTCTGCGCCGACAGAGGCCCCAACATCGTATGCAGTCCGCACCAGGGGGGGCTGTGACGGAGGAGGAAAAGGCGCGTTAGTGCAGACGGATAAAAGCGGAACGCTGGGCACGGGGAACGATCAGACGATATTTACACCCACGCCTATAAACCTGATGGTAGCTACGCGCTGCAAAGCGTTAGGGCGCGGAACAGGATTTGGTGTAGGAGAACCGGGCGACCCGGCGAACACCATTTCTGCCGCACATTCGCATGGCGTATTTGCAACGGCTATCCCCATCAACGACAAAGCTACCAGATGGCAGGGCGCACAGGCGGGTGGCATCGGGTACAGTGAGGAAGTATCGCCCACGCTGGCGGCGGCACCTAGCGGGACTAACAGAACCCCGGCAGTGGTGGCGTACAGCTTTGACAGTTTGTCCAGCAACAGCATGAAAAGCAAAAACCCACACAGCGGATGCCGGGAGGTGGATGTGGCTAAGACACTGGATACCACAGACCCGACGCCCAGTAAAAACCAAGGCGGTATCGCGGTGGTTGCCCCGGCGGTAGCACTGGACATGACACACGCCTGTGATGTCATCAGAGAGTGCGGGGAGCAGGTACCGGCGTTGCAGGCTCGAATGGGGACAGGCGGCAATCAAGTGCCGCTTACATACGGCATCGGCAATGGACAGGCCTGCGAAGCCAGTATTATGGCGGAGGAAGTCAGCCAAACGTTGAACACCATGCACGATGCTCAAGCAGTGATGTGTGAGGACGTGAGCCACTCGCTGCGGGCAAAGGCGAACTGCGCTTATCGGGAGGACGCGGAGACCTATATTTGCAGTGCGGTAGATTGTCGGAATGGGCAAGAAAGCGATGTTGGAGGGGCGCTGCAAGCGCGGACAGGTCATACGCTAAACGCAAACGGCGTAGTACGCTCGAATATGATAGTGCGCCGATTGACGCCGTTGGAATGTGAGCGGCTGCAAGGGTTCCCTGACCACTGGACCGACATCGGAGAGTGGATAGACGAAAAGGGCAAGAAGCACAAGGACGCGGACAGCCCACGGTACAAGGCGCTGGGTAACTCCATCGCCCTGCCCTTTTGGGACTGGATGCTGCGGCGCATGGCGCGGTATCTGCCGGAGGACGCAACGCTGGGTAGCTTGTTCGACGGCATCGCAGGTTTCCCGCTGATCTGGGAGCGCATACACGGCAGAGGCACGGCGCGGTGGGCAAGCGAGATCGAGCCGTTTCCCATCGCGGTGACGAAAAAATGGTTTGGGGAGGAATGACATGGTAAACGACGCTTTGTTTTCCAGCGATAAGAATTTCTGGGAAACGCCGCAAAAGTTGTTTGACGAACTGAACACGGAGTTCCACTTTACATTAGACGCCGCAGCCAGTGATGAAAACCACAAGTGTAAGCGATATTTCACGCAGAAAGATGATGGCTTACGGCAAAATTGGGGGGGCGAAACAGTGTTTTGTAACCCGCCCTACGGGAGCAAGGAAACCGGGCTGTGGACGGAGAAGTGTTACCGCGAAGGACAGAAACCAGGGACAACGGTGGTGCTTCTGATCCCCGCCCGGACAGACCGTGCCAGCTTTCACGATTATATTCTGGGCAAGGCAGAGATCCGCTTCCTGCGTGGTAGGCTGAAATTCGAGGGGTTATCGGAATTAACTGTGGGATTGCGTGATTTTGAGCGAATAGCAAATTTGTAGCTCAAATTGTGGGATGGAGGTAAAGTGCGAGTTGGAGCATATTCTTTCTCTAAGCTATGGAAAAGATAGTTTAGCCTGTCTTGGAGCGATTGAAAAGTTAGGCTGGCCGCTTGACCGAATTATCCACGCAGAAGTCTGGGCGACGGACACGATTCCAGCAGACTTTCCGGAGATGGTGGCGTTCAAAAACAAGGCTGACGACATTATTAAGGCAAGGTATGGGATTGAGGTTGAGCATATACGGCACGAAAAATCCTATGAAAGTATGTTTTATCTCAAAAAGAAAAAAGGGAAATTTATTGGAGAAATCAAAGGATTTCCCATTACGAGAAATTCTGGCGGTTGGTGTAAGAATCTGAAAGTCATGAACAAACTAAACGCCAAAGGATGCGTATCATATGTTGGTATAGCTGCAGACGAACCAAATCGATTTCATAACCTGACAGAAGTCAAGCGCTCTCCGCTAATAGAAGCTGGTTGGGACGAGGCTTATTGCCGTCAATGGTGCCAAGAAAACGGACTATTGTCGCCCATCTACACCACATCAGCCCGTGGCGGATGCTGGTTCTGCCACAATCAGAGTATTGGACAGCTTCGGCTCCTTCGGAAGAATTATCCTGACCTATGGGGATTGATGTTGAAATGGGATAATGACAGCCCAATTACATTCAAGGCTGATGGGCACACGGTACATGACTTTGAGAGGCGTTTTCAGATGGAGGATGATGGATTCATTAAGCCAGATGACAAGACGTTTCGATGGGAACTGCTTGATAGTGAACTGTTGAACTATCGCTTGTTTTAAATAAAAAGCATGAAAAATATAGCACATATGTTATTTTGTGAAATCCATACATTAGCTTTATGAGGCCTATATGGTAAAGGAAACTCTGCGTGATATATATTGCTGCAAGGATTACCAGACTGCCTCAGAGATGCTTAATGACTGGATTGGCCGCATTCCTAACTACGAGCGCTTCAATGCAATGAAAAGCACCTTCATTGACCGGAGAGAGCATATACTTAACTACTTCCGTTGCGGTGCCACCAACGCCTTTACTGAGTCCACGAACAACAAAATTAAGAACATCGAGAAGCTCGGACGTGGTTATAAGTTTGATGTCCTCCGCAAAATCTGCATCCTATCTATCAACAAGGATATTCCAGAGTCGTTCTGCCTCAAGAATGCTGTGTATGTAGAGTCCGACAAGATTGAAGTATTCCACAAGAAAGTAAAAGACTACAAGGAAACCGTTGCAGATATCGAGCGTTTGGTTGATACCGGTATGTTCCATATCGCAGAAGCGAAACAGGCTCGGGTCTTGTTTGACCCTAATTTCTGCGAATTGCCAAGCCTTGCTGCTCGGAGGCGCATTGAGTTTCAAGGTATGAAACGAGGTTATTTATGAATGGAAAACACACAGGTAATTCCGCAAGCCCAATTCGAGCTGGACGGCAAGCCGATGGGAACGGCACCGTTTCCCAGCATGATTGCCTTTGGCGAGGAGGAATGACATGACAAGAGACGAGATCGTGACCGCGCTGCGGTGCTGTGCAGACATTGATGGCGAATTTGAGTGCAGTACAACCTGCGCGTTTTTCAAAACGAGCGACGAACTGGGCGACTGCTGCACAAAGAAAAATGTTGCCGCCGCTGACCTGATCGAGAACCAGCAGCGGCACATCGAGGCACTGATGAAAGCCAACGACAGCCTGAATGACGCCATTGCACGGCGGGATAAGCAGATAGCGGACATGAATCAGGGGATGGCACAGCTGGCAAAGGCTGTGGCGGAGAAGGAGGAGCAGAAATGAGCCTTGAGGTTTGCCCGATGACGCTCAGGGAGGCGAACGCCTTTGTGGAGCAGCACCACCGGCATCATAAGCCGGTGGTGGGACACAAGTTCTCAATCGGCTGCACGGACGGAAAGGAAATCGTGGGCGTTGCCATTGTGGGCAGACCGGTGAGCCGACATCTGGACGACGGATGGACGCTGGAGGTCAACCGGCTATGCACGGACGGCACCCACAATGCTTGCTCTATGCTGTACGCCGCTGCTTGGCGGGCGGCACGGGCGATGGGCTACAAACGACTTGTGACCTACATACTGGACAGCGAAAGTGGCACAAGTCTGAAAGCCAGCGGGTGGAAGTGCGTGGGGCAGGCTGGCGGCTTGCGTTGGACGGGTAAGCGCAGACCGGAGGTTGACCTATACCCGGCACAAATGAAAATCCGGTGGGAGAAGGAGGAACACGATGGATCTGTTGACCAAGTACACTGCGGAGTTGAGAAAAAGAATAATTGATTTGCGTGACGAGTTAAAAACTGCTTACGACAGCATTTCGCAGTTGGATGGTGCCAATAGTAGTTTGATGGCCGCAAACGAGAAGCTGGCGGCAGACAGGAAAGCCCTTATCAACGAGCTATGCCAATACTGCGGGAAGTACAAACAAGCACACGAGGGCGCGTGTGACGGGTGCAGATGGAGGGATATGTGATGGACATCGACATTAAAGATTATCTAACCCCAGAAGAAATCAAAGACGTCTGCAAAAATGCGCTATATCAGAAAATTAGAGAGGATATGCGTGGGCTTAACATCAATGATATTATTGCAAATATTTCCAATGCGGACGTCGAGGCAATGGTTGACGCTTATGTAGGCGAGGACGATTTTTGCAAGACGGAAATCCCGAAGAAGGTACGCAACGTGATTGAAAACATTAGTGCATTCACTGTGTTTAGAAAGGCGGATGTTTGGGAGCGACAGAGTAGCGTTGCCTATGACATCTTAGAGGAAGAATGCCGCGCCGCAAGACCGCTTATTAAGAAGCGGGTAGAGCAAATCATCAACGAATATAATTTCCCGCAGTTAGAGCGCGACGAGATTATGTACACAATCGCCGACGTGCTGACAGACAGACTTTTGCCAGAGAAAGAGGTGCAGTGATGGAAAATCTGTTGCAAGACATCGCCAGCGGTCTGTGGATCGTGTTGGGCGTGTACTGTTTCTTTGGACTGAAGAAGTGGAACAAGCGGTTCAGTGAGCTGTATGACGAGTTGAAGGAGGAGGTGGAGCGATGCGGCTGATTGATGGTGACAACGCCCTGAAAGCGTTTGCTGCTGAATATAGGAAGACAAAAGAATTGATTGATTCGGGCGAATCGCATCTTGACAATCTTGCCGAAGGGTTCACGGAAGCAGCGCACATTGTCAAGTATATTGCCACAACCGTTGACGCGGTGCCGGTGGTGCGGTGCAAGGACTGCAAGCATGAGTTTGGCGGGAGCTGCATTATCTGTGGGTTCCAGAAGCGCAAGACGGACGACTTCTGCTCCTACGGCGAGAGGAAGGGAAAGAATGAAACCAAGCGTACATGAGGGAAGAAGGTGCCCACATGCGGCCAGCTGCTTTGAGTGCCCGCTGCCGGATTGCAGGGAGGGTATGTGGACGGTGGCAAAATATAATCGACTTCCTCACGAAAAATGCGGAAGCGAACTGTGGCGCAAGTGGAGCAAAACGATGAGGGCAGAAGGTGAAATGAACGGATGAAGAAATACATAGCGGGGTTTGGCGCACTGGCAGTGCTGGCGGCGTTTGTGGCAGCGGAGCTGCTGGTATGGGGACGGGCGTATGAGACGGCGATGGGGTGCGTATGCTGCGGAGTGCTGTTGGCTGTAGCGGCAGTGTGCGGATGGGCGGCGGTGGAGTTCTGGCGAGAGGAGCGGAGAAAGAAGTGAAGAAGGAAAAAAAGAAAGCGGGTTTTGGCGAATACCCACCGAGAGAGAAGTGCGACCTGTATGAGCCGATCAAGTGTGAGTGTGTGGGGCTGACGGTGGTGCTGTGCAGCGTGAAAGGGAAGTGCCCCTTTTACAAGACCGGTGAACAGGCGCGAAAGGACCGGCTGGACAGCATACGGAAACGGAGACGAAAGGGACTGCTGATATCGGATGCAGAGGCTCGTATGCTGCTGGACGCGGAGAAGATGCCCAGCGCGGAGGAGCGGTGACATGGCGGCTAACAAGGTGCTGCCGGGGCGAATACGCTACCTGCGGGAGAAAGCGCAGTTAAAGCGGTGCGTACTGTCAGAGCTGTGCGGGCTGAGCAAGGAGACCATAAAGCGCTACGAGGAGGGGACGGCAGAGCCGCTGGCCTCCTCGCTGGAGGCGATGGCGGACTATTTCCACGTGACGACGGACTACCTGCTGGGGAGAGAAGAAAAATAAATTCTGCTTCATTCCCATACATGGGAGTCAGACAATCGAAAACCTGCGAAAATGGTACATGAGAGAGTGGGTAATTCTCTTTTGTACCATTTTTCTGTCCGAAAGGAGCGCAGGATGGCCGAACTTTTACCTATGGACGCGGAAAAGCAACAGGCGTATTACGACCAGCTTAATGATGCGGTGGGGGAAAGTTTGGCTTATTTTTATGCCTGCATACGCTTCAACAAGCCCTTTGACATGAACGCGCTGCCGGCAAGCGGGAGCAAAAACAAGTGGACGGCCTACTGCGATAAGCTGGCAAAGAAAAAGCTGGACCGGACGCCGGGAGGCGGAGAGCTGGGCTTTCTTGACGGGCTGACGGACATCACCAAGATATTCGGAGAGGGGCTGGAAAACGGGAATTTTACCCGCGCTGTCAGCGCAGAGAAAAGCGCACGGGACGGCAGGCAGGGCACCAAGCGGCAGGCCGCAGACTGGGGCGAGGGCACGGGGAAAGTGCCATACACCAGCGAGGACTACAACGAGTTTGACCGAATCTATAACGCGCTGTGTGCCGACTTCGGCGGAGAGCAGGCAGTGAGCGCCAAGCAGCAGCTGATTCTGCGGAACGTGGCAAAGTGGACGAAGCAGATGAATGACGCCGCGGAGATGGGCGCCATAGACAAGGCCAAGAAGCTATCCAGCATGATACAGGAAAACCTGGCATCGGAAAACCTGCGGAAGAAGGACACAAAACCGGTGGAGGACCTGCGGCTGGACGGCATCGTGGACAGGCTGGAAAAAGCGGGCCTGATGAAAAACGGAAAGCAGTGTACGCCAGATGAGGCGTTCCGGCTGATCTTCGGAAGACCCTGCCAATACACCTACACGGCGGACGCAGCGGAGAAAATGCTGCTGGCGATCATCAATCAGGCCCGCATAAACGACGGGCTGCCGGAATTGGTGGAACTGCCGGAGGATGCAAAGATAGAGGATGAACTGGGCGAGTTTGCAGAGAAACCCAACGAGGCGGAGAAGGAAGCCTACGAAAAAATGGGCCTGCTGCGGAAACATAAAAAATGATTAAAACCGGGACAGCGGAGTAGCTACCACTGGAGACATGAGGGGGGGTGAGCGAAAACAATGGCGCGACGGACAGGAAAGGCTTACGTAGCTGGACTGGGCTGGGTGACAAAGAAACCTACGCAGGAACGGAACTACGAAAATATGGCGGATAGCTGGTGGGCTTGGCTGGTCTGGGTTGCGCGTTGGCCATTTCTGCTACCCTGATAAACTGGCGGATATTCTGCGGAGCGACGACAGCGACTTCAAAACGCTGGAGATCGTACAGCGGATCATGCTGAGAGCCTATGCCCGGTACACGGACGTGGCGATCACGGGTACGCGAGGTATGACTAAAACGTACACCAAGATGATTTCCGAAATGATGAATGGTGTCGCGTGGCCGGGGACGCAGGTGATATATACCGGGCCTTCGCTGAAGCAGTTGGCATCTATAGGCGGCAAGACATTCCATGCCATTGAGCATGACTACTCAGCACTTGCCAAGCACTGGCGGGTGACGGCGGAGAGCAAGGACGACTTCAAGATAGAGACCGATTACGGCAGCGCCTTTTACATCGGAGAAAAGCGCGGCGACAACCTGCACGCGGCTACCGCGGAGGAGTTCGCGCAGGAAGAACAGCCTGCTTTCGATTTTGACGAATACACCACCGTTGTGCTGCCGGCAGTACGGTTGCGGCACAATGTAAACGGAGAACCCGATCCCAACTTTGTGGCCTATAAAAACCACTCTATCACCAGCGCGGGACGAAAGCAGAATCACGCCTACCAAGTTCGCTGTGAGGTGATGAAGGAGATGGGGCGCGGGGAAAGCGCCTTTACTATGGACGTGCCCTGGCAATGCGTGGTACTGCAGCAGATGCGGCCCTACTCCTGGGCGCAGAAGCTGCGGACAAAGCTGACGCCGGAGCGGTGGATGCGCGAAATG
The DNA here is from genome assembly GCA_964541525.1 of uncultured Staphylococcaceae bacterium. GTDB lineage: Bacteria > Bacillota_I > Bacilli_A > ML615J-28 > CAG-313 > UBA1737. The sequence goes on from CAZIQF010000008.1 coordinate 35,367, forward strand.
GAATCGCGCTACACCGGGGCGGACAGCAATCCTATTGTGCGGGACGAGGTGCTGACAGAGTGCCGCAAACTGATGATCGCGGAGAACCGGCACTGCGCCTATGACATAGGCAACAAACTGAAGCCGGAGGACGTGATCTATATCGTGGGCTACGACGTGTCCTACGCCGACGACAAGAAAAACGCCAAGTGCGCCTGTGTGGTGCTGAAATGCACCAAGCAGAAGGAATGGCTCAAGCGCGACCGCTACCTCAAGCAGCTGGTGTACGCCGATATGTGGAGCCCGCCGGTGAAGAGCATGATGCAGGCACAGCGGATCAAAGACGTGTGGAGCCGGTTTTGCTGTGAGGGCGGCGCGCCCACCTACCTTGCCATAGATGCATGGCAGTACGGCACAAGCGTGGTGGAAAACCTGATGATGGACTTGGGGGACGGACTTGCCCCCCTGTGCGTGAGAAACCACGCCTCCTTTACGGAGCTGGAACAGGACAACGCCATTCCGTGCCTGTACCCCATCAAGGCGGGCGGCACGGGCGTGACAGACCCGGACGCGGAGATGGTGCGGTACATGGAGCTGCAATTTGAAAACCGCAACATCGAGCTGCTGTGCGCCAATGTGAACGAGGGCGTGGACAGCTACAAGAAATACCACCAAATCAAGGACGACAGCATGGATGCGCTGATCGCAGAGCCGTATATGCGGACGCGGGAACTGGTGGGGCAGATACAAAACCTGCGGAAAGTCCCCAGCGGACAAAACATCCGCGAGGAGCGCATATCCAAGCACATACAGCGAGATTTGTGGTCTGCCCTGAAATACGCAGGGCGCGTGGCGCAGATACTGGAGCGCGAGGAGCTGGCGCAGGCGGTGCGGCATAAGAGCGACTGGGACGCGGAGCTGGAAAAGTACAAGAGCGCCTCGCCCAAGGCAACACAGCCGGGGCATACAGGCGCAGGAGGACACGGACGCACGGTGACGGCGCGGCGGGGAGGAAGGATGTTTTAAGCATGGCGACCACATACAAGCTCTACGCCGCCGAGGTGAGCCGCCTGAATGTGGAAAAGGCGGAGCGGGAGCGGTTTTCCCGTGTGACGGCAAATTATATGCTGCTTTACCGCCGGACGAAGCCACGGCACATTCCTGCCGTGGAGGTCAAGGGCAACGACCTGCGGCGCTTGACGGAGAGCGACCGCCTGTGGCTGGCGGACTGCATCGCCACACTGCTGGGAGAAGCCGCCGGACGGCGGCAGGAGACGGCGGCGCAGCGGGTGAACGAAATGCTGACGGCGTGGGAAAAGGAGCTGCAAAAGACCCGCGAGGGGTTGGAGAAGGAGGCGCAGGATGGACGAAACGAAAAATCTGACAACTGAACTGCGCGGACTTTCCAACGCCACCTACCCGGAGATTTTCAAGCGGTTTCAGGCGCTTTCCGAGGAGTACGGCGATATGCCCGCCGGTGCGCTGGCCAGCGCCTTTAGCCGGGTGAGCGCGTCTGCCGTGAACCGAAACAATCCCTACATACAGAACCGGCGGGTACAGGCCATTTCCTCGCTGCCCAAGGAGTACAGCAAAAACCGCGTGGCGGAGATGCTGACAAACCCCATGGGCAACGAGCAGGGCTTGCGGCAGGTGGAGCATGGGCTGGAATTTACGGCCTATCCTCTTTTCCACACCCGGAAGATGTACCAAGACCTGCTGACCTATCACAGTTACATCGCGCCGGAGTTTACCGACAAGGACACGGCGAAAAACGACGAGTTCTGGCGGGAATGGAAACTGCTGGAAAAACTGCGGCGTAAGCTCGACCCCAAGACCACGGCCCACAAGCTGGCGGGACAGGCGGTGCAGGAGGGCAAGGTATTCTACTACCCCCGCGTGAGCGTGGACAAGCCCCACAACAAGGTGAACTACGCATTTATGCAGCAGCTGCCCAGCGACTGGATAAAGATCGTGGGGTTCAACAGCGTGTCGAAGTACACCGTGGCCTTTAACATGATGTATTTCATGCAGCCGGGGACAGACCCCTTGCAGTTCGGCGACCTTTTTAAGCCCTATTGGGATGTCTTTTCCCGCGTGACGGAACGGGGCGCACCAAGGGGAACGGGGACGCGGTTCGTGTACGCCGCCAAAAACCGGGTGGATATGGGACTTCTGGCGGAGATACAGCGGCGGGGCGGCTTTGGAGAGGGCGAAACGCCGGATGTGTACTACCAGAACGGGCAGTATTTCTACTGGGTGACGCTGCCGGTGGACAGCGTATACACCTTTGAGATCGACGACGCGCAGACGGCGGTGGTGTCGCCGCTGACGGGGCTTTTCCTCTCCTTTATCCAAATCGCCCAGTATGAGCAGATCCAACTGGAACTGGTACAAAACCCCCTGATTTCCCTGCTGACCGGCGAGATAGAGTACGCGGACGACAACAACCGAAACCTGTCGGACGCCTACAAACTCTCCAACGCCGGATGGGAACTTTTCCGGGCGCGTTTTTACGATATGTTGTCGGAAAACAACACCTCCGGCATCGGCTGGTACGCCGCGCCGCTGAAGAACATGGAACTTCACCAGCTGGCCGAGGCGCCCAGCGCCACGAAGATAAGCTCCGCAGGGTACGGCTACACCATGGCGAAGGCGGGATTGAGCGCACTGATACCCACCAGCGACGAGCCGCGGGCGGGCGTGGCGAATATCAGCTTGCAGATAGAGAGCAAGTTTGCCGAGCAGATATACCGGTGCTATGAGCGCATGATGCAGGGCATCATGGACGGGCTGAACCTGAAGTATTCATGGAGATTCGCCATGTTTGGCAACATCGCGGAGGACGAAAAGACCTTTGAAAACGCCAGACAGGGCATGACGCTGGGCATACTGCCCCAGACCATGATTTACATGGCGATGCTGGACATGAGCGTGATGGACGACATGGCCATCAGCCGTGCGGTGAAAGAGAGCGGCATCATGGATATGCGCCTGCCGCTGGTGACCAGCTACAACGCCAAGCAGAGCGAAAGCGGACTGCCGCCGCAGGCGGCCCACGACATGAACCCCGGCGGCAGACCCGCCGCCGGGAATAAGCCCGGTACGGAGGGACAGGAGGCATCCCAAGACGCCGGAGATTAAGGAAAAGGGGATGAAAAAGCATGAGAGCCAGAGAATATGCCAACTGGGAGAATCCCAAGTTTGCGCCCCTCATGGAGCCGGTACGCCGGGTGATGGAGGCCTACGGCAACGCGGAGAAGTGGTTTGCGGACATCAAGGATCGGGTGCTGTGCGACATGGGGATGGTATTCCTGTCGGACGCCATTCACCGCTTGGAGCACAAGCAGCCGGAGCGGATCGACGTCTTTGCGGACATCCCCCACGACTACCACCTGCGCCTGCCCTACCCCGGTACGCCGGAGCTGGACGAGGACTTCAATGACGACCTCGACCGGGTGTTTGAGGTGTGCGTGGTCATCGTGGACGCGGTGGACAGCGCGCTGGGTGATTTTATCCGCGCCACGGCAGGCGGGGAGTTTAACGCCCTGTCGCTGAAGGCAGAGGAATTGCAGCTGCAAAACACCGACGACAGGCGCAAGCTGCTCCAGGCGTGGGCCATGCTCGATAACGGCGGCATGAGCCGCGCCAGCTTCGACAACTGGTGCCGCAATCTCTTTGCAGAGGACGGTGAGGACGCATGAGCGGGCTGAAAACCAAAGCCATGCCAAAGAAGGTGTGCGCCAGCGGAACCCTGAAGGTGATGCAGCGGCTCAACGAGTACGAGTTCGGCGTGGAGCTGTGGGTCATGCGCGAGGACGAGAACCGCAACAAGTGGTCGTACCAAAACCTCGCGGAATACTACAAGACCTTTGTGGGACAGCCCATTTTGGTGGCCTATGTCGGTCAGGTGGTCGGGGATGGGCACAATATGGCCAAGCGCCGCGACCCGGAGACGGGGGAGGAATACTACTCCTTCATGGATGGGACGGCAGAGCGCATCGTGGGCACGCTGTCCGAGGACGAACGGGACTTTACCCTTGTGGAGAGGGATGGTCATACATGGCTTAAGGCGAAGGGGCGTTTGTTTGAGTTTTATGCCCCGGAATTGGTGCAAAAAATCCGTCGGCAGGGAACGATGGAGGTTTCCGCAGAAACCAATGTGACCGAGAGCCACAAAGAGGGCGATGTGGATGTATTTACCAAGTGGACGGGGCTGGGCGTGACCATCCTCGGCGACCGGGTAAGCCCTGCTATTCCGGGGGCAAGCATCGCAAAACTGGCGGCTATGCAGGAGGAATTTAAGAGTTTGAAACTGAAAGCCGCATCGCTGCACACAGCCGCAGAGGGCAGCGGGAAAATCAACAAGAAAGGACTGAAAAGAAGCATGAACAAGCAAATGATGGAAAGCGTACAGACCAAGTTCCCCAATCACAAGCTGATCGCCTTGAGCGAGGACGGCATGAGCGTGGGACTGCTTGACGCTTCCGGCAACCTTTTCAGCTACACCTTCAACGCAGAGGATAACGGCGAGGTCATGGAAAGCCGTATCGCGCCCTGCGCGGCACACATCGTTCTGTCTGCCGGGGAAGTGGAGCTGAACGCAGATGTGGCGGATGTGGTGGCGTACACCGTTTCCGCCGCCAAAACCGAGAACGGAGAGATCAAGCAGCTTTCCGAGGAGCTGAACGCCGCCCGTGAGCAGATCCGCGCCATGCAGGAGGCGGAGAGCAAGCGCCGGTTGAGCGTGTGCAAGGCGACCGCCAAGGCCACGCTGGAGGCATTCAACGCCAACCGCAAGGAGAAGCTGTCCGAGGATGCCCTGAAGGACATCAACGAGAACATTGAGTCCGGTGTGTATGCCAATTCCTGCGACAAGGACGGCGCATGGCTGGGCGAGAAGATGGTACGCAGCGCGGTGCTGGCCGTTTGCGGCGAGGCCGTGATGGAGGCAGACCGTAAGGCTGCCGAGAGCCGCAAGAGCGCCTTTGCGTGGAACAACGCCAAGGGTGACGGCTCCGGTGACAGCGGCATCGAAGGTATGCTGAGCCGCATCGGCAAGGCGTAACAACAAGAACTGAAAAAGGAGTGTGAATACACATGGCTTACATTGCTAAGACCGCATTTTGGCCCCGCGTGAGCGACCGTGTTTTCGGCGAGACGCTGAACATCACCGGCAAGTTCGTCAACGCAAGCGGCAATAAGGAGACCTGCTCCGCAGGTTTCCTCTGCACCAAGAAGGAACTGATGCCCTGCGAGGGCTATGAGGGTATCGGCCCCACCGAAGCGCAGGTGACAATCAAGAACGGCAATAGCTGGCTGATGCAGAGCGCCGCCGGTGCCGTGACCAGCGAGGGCGACGGCATCTATGCCTGCAACACCTACGAGGTGAACATTCTGGAGGATCCTGTCACCGGCAACCATTACAAGGTGGCTGCCAATACGCTGGGTCTGCCCGCCCCCAAGGACTATCCCGTGACCTATACCCGCATCGTCTTTGACGGCGGCAAGATTTACCGCTTCGGCGAGGGCAACGTGAACGGCACCATCGGCAGCAAGACCTTCTTCACCATCAAGGACGGTCTGCTGATCCCCGCCGACAAGCCCACCGCTGCGGGTACGCCCTACTTCAAGCTGCTGGGCAACGGCAACTTCACCGAGGGCGCAGAGAGTGCTTTCGGTTTCTATGACCTTGAGGCTTGCAAGGTCGATGCCACCGTTGGCGGTTGAGAGAAAGGAGAGTGAACAAGAATGGCTATCATGCTGAACAGCATCAATCCCGAAGTTTTTAACGGCAACAGCGCCGAGTTCAACGGTGTGGAGCGCAAGAGAGCCGACATCGTGACCTGCGGCCGTCTGCTGATGCGGGAGCGTCTGGGCCGCGATGAGCGCGTGCTGATGACCGCCGCACAGCGCAGCCCCATGGAGTTCACCGCCATGCTGTCCGACGGTGAGGAGGAGAAGCGCCGCAGCTACGCCTCCGTCAACCGCGACTTGCAGCACGACCTGCTGCTTTTCTGCGCCGAGCGGTGCTGCTCCATCAGCGGCGAGACTGTTCCCGCCGACATGGACGAGTTCCGCCGCAACCAGCGGAAGTTCCTGTCCGACCGCACCTTCCTGAAGCTGCTGGCGGGTATCACCACCGAGATCGTGACCCCCATGCTGCCCACTGTCATGTCCTCCGGCCTTGGCTGGCTGGCGGAGATGTACAATGTCCCCCTGGGTCAGACCAAGGAGCTGGATATCATGTCCAACGATATCTTCCTCTTTGAGGACGATAGCTGGGGCGCCTCCCGCTCCAAGCCCGTGAACACCCTGTACAACAAGACCGTGACTCTGAATCCCCGCCTGCGTACCGCCCGGGCCAGCGCCAAGTGGTATCAGCTGGTGGGCAACGACGCCGACCTTGGCCGTTTCTTCAACGCCATTGCCGCCGGTATGTACTCCAAGATCACGGCTATGTGGGTGCAGCAGATGGTGAAGATCAGCGCCAACACCGCCGCCATCCCCACCAACATGACCTTTACCAACACCTCCGCCAACTGGGTCACTGCCGCCAAGCGCGTGGCGATGGTCAACGGCACCCGCTACCGCAACGTCATTGCGCTGGGCGATGCCTCCGCACTGACCAAGGCGCTGCCCTCCGGCGTGGTGAATGCCAGCACCGTCAATCTGGACGCTGCTCTTTCCACCATGCTGGGCGTGGAGTGGACGAAGTACGGCTATCTGGGCGAGTACATGGGCATTAACCTGATGCCCATTGACAACGCCATTGTCCCCGGCACCCAGAATACCACCGTGGTGGAGATGGTGCCCACCGACAAGATTTGGCTGGCTCCCATCGGCGGCTACAAGCCCGTGGCGATCGGCGTGGAGGAGGGGACTCCCATCACCATCGAGATGTCTCCCAGCGAGACCGCAGACGGCTCTATCGACATGGTGGTGTCCATGAGCATCGACGCGGTGCCGGTGATCGCATCGAAGCTGGCACTCATCAACGCGTAACAAAAACGCACAACAGGGGACGGGGCGAAAGCCCCTCCCCGGACATACGGATTTAGTTTAAGTGGGAAAACGGCGGTCTCCAAAACCGCAGTTCGGGGTTCAAGTCCTCGCGTCCGTGCCATATAGGACTCCCCGCACCTCTCCACGATGTGGCCCAGGGGAGACGTTTTCAAAAGGCAGTGCCGGGAAACCGGAGGGTGTGCAATACATCAACGTGTAAACGGGGCAGCGGTGGGAGCCTTGATGTATTGCGGCAGATATTAACAAACGACCATGAGGGATCTGAAAGGAGCAGAAGCATGGGCAGACCGAAAAACAGCGGGAACAAGCTGGCGGCGCAGATCGCCGCAGAGGAGGCGGAGGAGGACTTTATGCTCCCCGCCGTCAATGAGCCGAAGGAAAAGCCGGAAAAGGCGCAGGAAACGCCTGTGACGTATACCGCCGAGCAGGTGCAGCAGATGATGAAGGAAGCCGCTGCCGCCGCCGTAGCCGAGGCTATGAAAAACCTCCCTCAGCAGCAGCCTCAGGTGGTGCAGGTGATGGCAGACACGGAAAAGGTGGTACTGCGGTGGATGGCACCGGTAGCAGACGACAACGTGGCGGTTTTCGGCGCAAACGGGATGTACGGACAAGTCACCGGCAAAAACGGCACGGTGATCGTCCCCAAGGGCGAGTGGAGCCGGTTTTATGACGAGACCATGCGGCGGTTTATCGACCGGCGGTGGCTGGTGGTGCTTTCCGGCATGACGGACGAGGAGCGGATGCTCTACCACTGCGATTACCGCAAGGGCGAGATCATGGACGAGAAGGGCTTTGCCAATATCTTCCGCATGGGCGAGGAGCTGCTTCCTTACTTTGACGCGCTTTGCACCGAGCACCAGGAGATGGTGGCGCGGAGCTTTTGCGAGGCGGCGGAAAAGGGCGAGCTGGACGGAGATTGGCGCCCGCTGGTGAAAAAGCTGAACGCCATGAACAAAAAGCGGTATAAGGACGCGCCGGAGAACGACATTCGCCGCAAGGGGATGTTCCGTCCCGTTCTGGATGCACTGAACAGCGCGGAGGATGAGGACGAATAAAGTGGTCGAAATCGACCACTTTAGAGAAAACGGAGGAGGGATGTAGCCATGATGCAGGGAGACGCCTACGCCGTTCCCTTTGTGATCCGGCAGGGAGAAACCAAAGTGACACCGGACATGGTGGAGACGGTGGAGCTGACCATCGGTACGCTGTCGCGGTTGTATCCCGGTGAAGTCGCCTACGACCAGAAAAAAGGACAATGGCTGTTTCCTCTGACCCAAGAGCAAACGATGGACTTTGCCGAAGGCAGCGTTCCGACGCAGGTACGGGTAAAGTTCATGGATGGCCGGGTGATCGGCGCAAAGGGCGGCGTGATCCAAGTGGCGCAGAGTGCTTCCAAAGGGGTGATCTGACATGGAAAAAACCCCGGTGGTGATCCAGCTTGGAAACGGGGCGGAAAAGCCGCTGTTTTTCGCTGTGGGAAAAACACAGGAGATCGCGGCGGAGATCGAGGATGTGGTGCTGGAAACGGGCGGCGATGTGCCGCTGTTTCAGGGGCCATATGAGGTGACGCCGAAGGTGTACGGCGCGGTGACGCTGGCGACCAAGGCGCTGCGGATGAAAGAGGACGTGGTGGTGCGAAAGATCCCCCAGTATGAGGTGAGCAACGAGGCGGGGGGCAAAACTTTTATCATAGGAGATGAGTACGATGGCTAATCAGTATGTAAACAAGGTAATTATCGGCAACGACGTGAAACTGGACCTGACGGGGGACGATGTAACCCCGGCAAACCTTGCCAAAGGCATTAAGGCACATGACAAATCTGGCGCTCCCATTGTGGGAACCAACACCTTTGACGCGGATACCAGCGACGCCACCGCCACGGCGGCGGAGATCCTGAATGGTAAGACTGCCTACGCAGGCGGCAAGAAGGTGACCGGTACCATGCCCAACATCGGGGCGGTGACGCTGGACATCACGGACAAGAGTACGCCGGTGACCATCCCCATGGGCTTCCACGACGGAAGCGGATCGGCAGAGGTGGCCCCCACGGAGGCAGCCAAGATCATCCCCGAAAACATCCGCGACGGCATCACCATTCTGGGCGTGGAGGGCACCATGAGCGGCACGGAGGGCGCGAAGCCCCAGGCAAAGACCGTGACCCCCACGTTTGCCAGCCAGGAAGTGACGCCTGACAGCCCCACCTATAACTTTCTGAGCAGCGTGACGGTGAACCCCATCCCGGTGAGCTATACGGACAACGACCAGGGAGGACAGACGCTGAAAGTGGGTGCGTAACCGATGGCCGTCAACAAGGTAGAGATCAACGGCGTAACGCAGTTGGACTTGACGCAGGATTCCGTAAGCCAGGAGACGCTTTTGAGCGGGAAAACGGCTCACAACAAGGCGGGGGAGCGCATCACCGGGACGCTGACTCTGCCGGAGATAACAGTGAGCGGAGGGACGATGACCATCAGATGAACGGAGGGATGACGCCGTGGCGAGCATAAAGATCAACGGCGTGACCTACCGAGACATTTATGAGGTCTACGCAGAAACGCGCACAGACAACGGCGCTATTGTCCGCAACCGCTACATCCTCATTAACGGAGACCCCGGTGCGTTACGAAAAGAAGCGTCCGTAATCACCATCAACGGCGTGCGGTATGAAGATCCTGTTAGCATGATACGGGTTCCGTTGGCAGATGGCAGCGGGAACTACGCCATGTATCTGCGGGCAAGCGAATACTACGACCGCGTTTACGAGGTCGCACCGGGCGAGGCCATTGCACAGGGAGACTTCGTAAAGCTGGTGCCTCTTTACCCGTGCGAAAGCGCTTACCCAAGAGAAGATTTGTACCCGAACGGCGGAACACTGCTGAAGGGGATGGGAGGAAACTCAAACGGCGCGGACGGCGTTGCGCTGGCGAGTGGAAGTGCCGGTACAAGGATAAAGATTTACAGACCGCCCGCGTAAAGGAGGGGGAACATGGGAACTAAATGGAGCGAGATCGTGACGAACTACGCCATGACAAACATCGACGATGTGCGCTTGCAGGAGGACGCGGCCAACGACCCTGCGGCGTTCCTGCGGAGGATGAGCCTGTATATGGTGAACGCCATTCCCCTATTCTCCCTGCCGGTACAGATGCGGGAATACCTGCGGGACGGGCTGGTGATGCCCCTGTACGGGGACGTGTACTGGGACAGCACGGCGGAGAGCTTGCGGAAAGAAACCGTGGTGGAGACCGGCATGGTGGGCTACGAGCTTTTCTCCTGCGCCGCCGTGGAGCAGGACGTGACCGGCGGTATGATCGTGACGCCGTACAGCGGGGCGGTATATGACCCGGAGACGGGGCGCGTAACGTTTCCGCAGCAGGAGGCGGCGGGCATCCGCTACTCGCTGGACTTTTACACGGACGGCGAATTTGGGCATGAATTGACGCTGGAGCAGAAGCGGATACTTGGGCTGTGCGTGGCAAGCGTATGGGACGAGCGGTTTTTCCGCAACTGGCTCAACGACCAGGTGAAGATAAAGGATGCCAGCTTTGACACGGTAAACGAGGGCACCTACATGAGAGAGGGTGCCGCCAAGCATGAGAAAAACCGGGCAAGGCTGATGGACGAAATGCACAAATACGAGCAGGACTGCACCCACCTGAATGTGGTGCAGAGAGGCCGGAGCGGCTACGGGCGGTATCAATTCGCCTGATGCGGAAAACGGCAGGAGAGGAGGCGCGGGAGCATGGCGGACATCAAAAACAATTTGGGCAATATCGGGGCGATGGCCGACCGACCCAAAGCGGCAGGAAACCGCCCGCCCCAGTATAAGGATCGCAAGAATCCTTATTTCGCCGACGCGACCTCCCGCTTTGTGGCGCAGTACGCCAAGTACGCCAGCGACTACACCGCCTGCCGGATGCAGGGTCTGAATCTCGATGACTTCTACGCATGGAGCGACCAGCTCATCCGGCTGGCAGACGCCCGCAAAAAGGGCAACGCCATAGATAGACCCATCGACAACTACAAAGAGTTTTTGATGGTAGACCCCCGCATCGAATATGTGCCCGAGGGCGCCAAGATGGAGACAATGGGCTCCACATGGCTGGTGACGAACCCGGCCAACATCTCCTCTGCCGTGGGCGGTGGCATCATTAGGCGGTGCAACACCACATGGAATCACCTGGACTGGTACGGCAACGTGCTGAAGGAACCGATGGTGGTGGAAAATGTGAAACTGAACGCCAACGCCAACGACTTTCAGGAGACCATGCTCATCATGCAGGGGTACTTCAACATTATCATACAGCGCAACGGAGAAACGGAAAACCTGGATGTGAACAGCCGCCTGATCCTGGGACGGATGGCGTATCAGATCACGGGGTATTCCGATGTGGCGCAAGAGTTCACCGGGGACGAGGATAGCTGCCATGTGCTGCGCTTTACCGCACGCGCCACCGAGCCGGACAAAGAAAAGGACGATCTTGTGAACCGGGTGGCCAACGCCTACCCGTTTACATGGGAGGTCAATGTCAGCGGAAAGGCCGTAATGAGCGCTGGGGAAACGGCACGGTTTGCCGCCGCCTCCCTGCGAAACGGCGAGGATGCCGATGATGACCCGGAACACCCTACCGGCTACCTGTGGGAAAGCTCGGACGAGGGGGTTTGCCTCGTGGATACGGACGGCGTGGTGACAGCCGTTGGAAACGGAGTCTGCACCATCACCGCCGTGCTGGCGCAGAATAAGGCGCAGACTGGCACCTACACCGTGACGGTGGAGGAGGGCGTCAGCGGCGTACACTTTGTCACAGACCTGCCGGAGACGCTGGGCGCGTATCAGGAGGCGGTGCTGGAGGCGGTGTATACCGAGAACGGCAAGGTCACGGAGGAGAAAGTGACGTGGCAGTTTGAGGGCGCGGAGAAAAGCGCCTATACCGCCGCAATAGACGGCAACAGAGCAACGATAAAGTGCTGGGCGGGCAGCGTTGCCCCCCTGACGGTAAAAGCCGTGTACGGCGGTTACAGTGCCGTGGCAAGCATCGTTTTGGAGGGGTGGTGAGCACATGGAAAATTTCGCGTGTGAACACTGCTACCGAAGGGGACAGGAGGTGTCCCTGCGGTGCAGGGCGCAGACGGGAAAGATGGATTTCTGCTGTTACCAGTATTTCTGCCCGGAAACCGGGAAGAACAAGCTGGCCTCGCCGTGGAAAGACTGCCGGCTGCGGGAAAAGCGGACGGCGGAGAAGAAATGAAACACAACATCCATGAGGAATCTGAAAGGAGCAGGAGTATGGATAAGAACAAGGTGGGCGGCAGCATGACCGTCAAGGAGGTTTTTCAGGGTGCAAGATCCGTCTTGCCGCTGATGCAGAAGGCGGAAATCGTGGCGCACTGTGCCGAGCGGTGCATTGACCGGGTGGTGGTAAACACGGGCGAAAAGTTCCGGGGCGATACGCCGCCGATGTACCGGGAGAACGGGCAGCGCAAGCGGAGGTATCTGCTGGGCGTGCTGGTGCGTGGATATTTGGCCATCGACTTTGATGGCTGCGAGGGCGACCCGTGGCTGATGAGCGTAGACGATTACGACCGGATGGGCGGGATGACGCTGCTGAACAGGATCGACCGCATGAAAAAAGAGGGCGACGTGCTGCGGAACAAGGCGTTCGACCTGCTGGCGGACTTCCGCGATCTGGAGAAGATGCTCAACACCGAGATATACGCCAACCTTGCCGTGATGAACGATGTGGTGGCGCGGATGAATATGGCCATGCAGAGCGCCGTCACGCCGGAGAGATTGCAGGAGCTGACCGCCATGGCGGAGGAATTGCAAAAGACTGCGGACGATATTCAAAACGCAACGGAAAAGTAAGAAAAATATTAGAAACGCAACGAAAATCGAGATGTTTCACATGAAACAATTCCGAAAATAGAAAGTGTGGTGGGAGCGTGAGCGTAGATTTTGCGAATCCGTTTTACCCATTTGAAAAAATGCAATCCGGGTACAACACCTTTGCAGGGGCGGAGAAGCTGCCGAAAAAGCTGGTGGACTATCTGCTGGATATGCCGGACAAAAACGGCTATAAGCCGGTGGACGACAACGCAAGGGCGCGGGTGCGGCTGATGAAGTATCTGTGCTACGACGGGTCGAATCCTCTGGGGGAAAAGCTGCCCACGCCGAAGGAGAAGCTGTCCGTGGTGTTTGACGGCGAAGCCCCGGTTCTCGATACGGCGGAGCAGCGGGAAAAGCACCCCTTGGGCTATCGGCTGTATCCCCTGGAATACTGGGGACAGGCGCAGAAAATGGCGCAGACGGTGTTGAAAATCTACATGGGGCGGGTAATCCCCACAAGCCCCTTTACCGCCGCCATCGGCATTTACTTTGAGATCCTTTGCAACTACGGACACGAGACGACAACGCGGACGGACGATTACTCCCGAAGTTATAACATCGAGCAGTGTCTCATTGAGGCGCTGGACGGCGTGAACATCGGCGGCGCAGGCGTGATGGCCTTTGACCGAATGGCGCACCCGGACAACGGCTCAAGGGCGATTTACGACCAGGGGATGAACGTGGGGCGGCGGCTTCACATGAGTCTTTCGTGGGCGGAGAGCAACGAAGGAAACGTCGTGACCGGGTATTGACGCGGCGCGGAAGCGTGGCGAAGGAGCATGGGTTATCGTGAGAGAAAGGAGATAAAAATATGGAACTCTCACAGACCATAAAGAGGGCTTGCCGCCGGTACGAAAGCGTGGAGGCGGAGGGTCTGACGCTGTACCCCATTTTGGTAGAGGAAATAGAACTGTTTGAGATGGCGCGACCGAGCATCGACATTGTGCAGCAGAGCCTCCCTGTGGCGTATGCGGCGATGCCGCTGCTGGCGGCCTACTACGAGATGGAGTACAGGGCGCAGGAAAACGGAGAAGAGCCGATAGGCTTGTTTGCAAGCGCTCTTTTGATGCTGGTGCTTTCCCTGCGGCTGGGGAAGGGGCTTTCAGCAGAGGAGCGTATGGCAAGGCTGCGGCTGTCCGTTGACCGGGAGCATCCCGAAAAACTGCGGAGCGTAGATTTCACGCTGAACGGGGAGGAGATGTGCCGGGTGACGCCGGTGCAGTTTCAGCGTTTGCGGGAGATCATTGCGGCGCAGAACGGCATCGAGCTTGTCAGCGAGGACGCGAACCCGGAGCTTATACAGGCGGAACGCGACCTTGCGGAGATGAACGGTGTGGCACTCAAGGGCGGGCTTGCTGACCGCATCGGCACGATTGCGGCGTTGTGCCATGCGGAGGAGGATGAAATAGACGGCTGGCCCATCCTGAAGCTGCAAAACCGGGAAAAGGCGTGGAGGCGGATCACCGGCTATCTTATTTGCGGGATCGCCGAAGCGCAGGGAACGAAGTGGCGCGGCGGGAATCCACACCCCTCACTTTTCTATGAAAAGGCGGATGTAGGGACGAGCGCCGTAAGACCTGTGGAGTCTGTGACGCAAGGCATGGAACAACGCGGTTAAATATGAAAAGGAGTTGAAACTATGATCCAGTTTACTGATCCCAAGCTGTATGTACGCGGAACGTGTATGGCGCAGGCGGCTGACCCCGCCAGCGGCGACATTCTGTTTTCCAGCAACAAATTTCAGACAGGCAATGTGACTTGCTCGGTGAACGCAGACCCCCTGCGGGCAGGTCTGGGCAACGGCATTGCCACCATCATTGAGAGCGACCCTGACATTCAGGTGACCTTCACCAAGGCGGACTTCGACATGGTGTCCAAGATGGCGGCGGTGGGCGGCACCACCACCTACAACGCCGTGGCGCCCGTTTGTCAGAAAGTGGAGGCAACGTCCGCCGTGCTGAAGGTGGATGTGACCGAGGGCGCTCCCGTGGCGCAGTACGGCATGAGTAAGCCCGTGTGCTATGTGCAGGAGGTGGGAGCTGCCTCCCTGATGGCCAACGACGGCACCGCCTATGACATTGCCGCCGACGGCACCATCAGCGGCTTTACCGCCGTCACCGGCAAGAAGTACAAGGTGTGGTACTACATCAACAAGCTCACCGCCCTGTGCGGCGCGATCAACAGCAGCATGGTGGGCCGCGTGGTGCTGTTTACCACCCAGATGGCGGTTTACACCAACGTAAACGCCCAGACCAAGGAGGGCACGCGCTGGGGCTGGCTGTACACCCACCACCTGCTGAAGCTGCAGGCGGATGGCGCGACCATGAACGGCTCTCAGAGCGATTACGACACCACCTCCATCGTGGGTCGTGCGCTGACCAACGAGGAGAGCGTTGTCAGCGAGAATTGCGGCAACTGCAACAGCTCTTTGCTGGGCTGGTATGTCCTTGTCCCCGACGGCGACGCCGATGTGGTGACGGGGCTGGTGGCAGCTATCGGCGGCGTGATCTCCGTCCCCAAGGGCAGCACTTATCAGGTGCAGCCCATGGCGGTGATGGCGAACGGCCAGCTGGTGAAGCTGGACGCCACCAAATGCACCTACGCGCTGACCACCCCGCCCAGCGGTACCACCGTGGGGCAAAACACCGGCATTATCAAAGCGGGTACGGCGACCGGGGACGCAGACCTGACGGTAACGTACAATTTCGGCGGCAAGAGCTACACGGCGCAGTGCGCGGTGAGCGTGACCGAGTCCTGACAAATTATCCCCTCCTCCGTCCCAGCGGCGGGGGAGGGGGACAGACGCGAGGGCGCGGCGGAAATGCGGCGCTTTGGCGTATGTAGACAGCAGAGGGGAGGCGGCGCGGCTGTGGCAACAAAGATCGTGGGGAAATTCAGCGGCTTTGAGGCAGACCTCGCCGCGCTGGAGGCGCAGGTGAAAAGCGCCTTTCGCGCCTCTCGCAAGGATTTGGCGGACGATATGCGGCTTTGTCTGCAAGACCATATTGAGGCGGATGTGTACGAGGCATTTCAGCCCACGGAATATGTACGCCGGAGAGAGGATGGCGGTTTAGCCGATATGCGCACCAGCGCCACGGTGTATTCGGACGAACGGGACGGAGGCATGAACCTGACGCTTTTATACCAGCCCAGCGGCGCAACGGACGGCGAGGGGAATGAGATAGAACCCCATGTGGACGGCGATGACCTCATCAACCGCATTGAAAAGAAAGACCCGGAGTACAACTGGCGGAGAAAGCCGCCCAAAAGACCGTTTTTCAGCAATTTTGTGCAGGAGATGACAGACGGCGGAAGGGCAGAAGAAACGCTGGTGCGGGCTATGAACGGGGCAGACCCGTCGCTGGGGCTGACGGAAGATGCCGGGATGATACGGGAAGAAAACGATTGGAGGTAGCGTATGGCGATTTTCAAAGTAACGGCTGTACCTGATTTTTCGCAGCTCAAGAGTGAAATTGCGAAGCTGCAAAGCAGCCCGGTGACTTTGGGCGTTGATACGCGACAGGCCAATGTAGACATCAAGGCGACCACAAAAGAGATAAAAAATGCAGGGAAAGCCGCGAAGGAGACCTCCGGCTTTGCCGATTTGATGGGAGACAGCTTCGGGCGAGTGGCGGCAAAGATGGCGATGTGGCAGCTGCTGGGCAACGCCATCGCCGGTGTAAAGCGCAGTTTTGTCGAGGCGCTGGACACTATGAAATCCGTGGATGACGAGATGGTGACGATACGCAAAGTCACCGGGGCGACCACGGCGGAGCTGAATAAGATCGAGAAACAGGCATACGACACCGCAAGTGCCTACGGTGTGGCGGCAGACGAGTACCTGCAATTTGTGGAGGGCTTCAGCCGCGCCGGTTACGGCGAGCAGGCGTCCGCACTGGCGGAGCTGGCTGCCAAGACGCAGATCGTGGGCGACACGAACGCGGAGACGGCGCAACAGTTCCTTTTGTCCGTGGACGCGGCGTACAAGTATCAAGGCAACATCGAGCAGCTGACGAAGGTGCTGGACGGAGCCAACGAGATCGACAACAGATATGCGACCTCCATCCAGAAGGTCGCCGAGGGCTTGGGCAAGGTGGCGCCTATTGCGGCGCAGGCCCATGTGGGCGTGGATGAGCTGACGGCGGCTATCGGCACCATCACCGCCGTGACGCAAAGAAGCGGCACAGAGGCCGCCACCGCGCTGCGGGCGCTTTTCCTGAATATCATCGGCGATACCAAGACGGAGATCGACGAGGGCGTGACGTGGACCACCGGGGAGATCGCCGGACTGCGGGATGTCATCAAGGTCTATGCCAAGGACGCTTATGATGCGGCGCAGGCCACAGGCAGCGTAATAAACCCCATGAAGGCCATTGCCGGACTGTCCAAGAGCATGAAGGACGGACTGCTGACGGAGCAGCAGCTGATGGAGATGGTCAGCGACATCGGCGGCAAGCTGCGTACCTCCCAGCTTTTGGCGCTGATCCAGAACTGGGATATGTACGAGTCCATGCTCACCGACTTTGCCGGGGCTGCCGGGAGCGCGGACAAGGAAGTGGAAAACGCGCTGGACAGCTGGACGCGCAAGACGGAAATCCTCAACAACAAGTGGACGCAATTCATCAGCCACCTTGTAGAAACGGACACCATCAAGGGTGCGCTGGACGGCGTGATCGGGCTGGTAGAGCTGCTGGACAGCACAGGCGGACACTTGGTGATAACAGTCGGTTTGCTGACTGGTGCGGTGCTGCTGCTGGGCCATGCAAAAAAAGAACTGATGGCATCGGAGGCTGTCAAGGACATAAAGGCCGCCAGCACCGCAATAAAAAAACTGACGCAAGACGTAATCGCTTATGCCGTGGCGAAAAAAGCGGCGGAAGCCGGTGATGAAAAAGCAATAAAAAAGTTGGCTGACTTAAAAGCGAACCTGACTGGAGCACTGGGAAAGCTCAAGGCTTTCGGCATCGGCGCGGCGATCTTTGCGGCGCTGGCGCTGGCGATCAGCCTGAGCACGGAGAAAGCGCGGGCATACGAAAAGGCGCTGAAGGACGTGGAGACGGCGCAAGGTGCGCTGGATGAAACGAAAAGTGAATATGACGAGCTGATCAACAAGACCGGAGAACTGACCGCCGAGGAAAAAAAGCGGCTGGAAGTCCTGAAGGAGCTGCGCCAAGAGCAGGAAAAGCAGTTGGATGCGGCGAAAAAAACGGCGTGGGAGGCGTGGAACGCTGCTCACGGCAGCGGCGCAAGCGCGGTAGTTGGCGGTGCCGAGGGCGTTGGCGGCGGTTTGGGAGTTGGTGCGGTAAAAACGGAGCGCATGGACATCGTGGCGCTGCGGAACTACCGCGAGGAGCTGGAGGCTATCGAGGCGCAGTATCGCGCCGGGGAACTTTCTGCCGGTGCGTACTATGATGCACTGCAAGACCTGAATGCCGCCCGCGAGGACAGCGTGGAAACTATTCGTGCCGCCATAGAGGCCGGATATGAAGTGACAGACGAGCAGCGGGCGCTTGTGGCGGCGTATGACCAGGTACAGCAGACGCTTGGCGTGGCGCAGAATGCCACAAAGGACTATGTTGCCAAACTGGTAGAGGAGGCGCGGCAGTCCGGGGCGACCGGCAAGGCACTGTACGACCTGGTGGCGGCGCAGATCACCGCCAGCAAGACAAAGCTGAACTTGAGCCAGCAGATCGCGGCACTACAGGCGCTGGCGGTGCAGGCGGGGTATACAACACAGGCTATAACCACGGTTTTTGCCTACGCCAACGGTGCGGGCTCGTATCAGGCGGACAGCGCCGAGGTAAAGAGGCGGGCGACGGAGCTGCTGAACAGCGGGAAAGCGAGCAGCATCAGCCAGGCGTTCAATCTGGCGAAAAAGGAACTGACACAGGAGGCGTGGGGCAACCTGACCAGCGGATATACGCCCAGCGGAACATCGTATACCCCCCCCGGCGAAGACCCCGGCAGCGCGGCGAAGTCTAAGCAGAACGAACTGGATAACGCCAAGAAAAAGGCGGCGCAGGCCACCATCGATGCCATCAAGAGGCAGCGGGACGCGGAGACGGATGCCATTGATGAGCAGATAGACGCTCTGAAAAAGCAGAACGAGGAGGCGGAGCGGGGCGAAAAGCTGGAAGAGCTGAAGCTGAACATCCTGAAAAAGCAGGATGAGCTTTTGAACGCCCGGAACGAGCGGACGGTGCGGCAGTACAACGCCGCCACGGGACAGTGGGAATGGGTGGCGGACGCACAGAAGGTCAAGGACGCAGAGGAGGCACTGGAGGATGCCAAGAAGGACCTGCGGGACTATGAGCGCGACACGGAGCGGCAACTGGCCATTGAGGAGCTGGAAGCCCGGAAAAAGGCTATTGAGGCGGCGTATCAGCTCAAGATAGACACGTGGCAGAAACTGATAGATGAGCTGAACGGCGACGTGGAGACGGAGGCGGCGCTGCTGGCGGCCAGCAGGGGCGACTGGGAGACCTATTATCAGGAGATGCTGAAGGTCTATCAGGGCCTTTTGGATGCCGCCGAGGATTATCAGAAGAAGATGACTGCCATCCAGTCGCAGACTCCAATACCCGGCGGCAGCGGTGGCGGCGGCGCGAACAATGGCGGAAATGCGGATGACGTTAATAAGATCATCGAGGCCAACCGCAAAAAGGAAAACGATGCCTTGGCAAACCTCGACAGAGACCTTGCACGACTGACCCCGGAACAGAGAGCCGCATACGATATGTGGATGAGCCGCGGTGTGGGCTCATACGAGGCCATGCGGCAAGCAAAAAAGACTACGAAGAGCTCGTCCGAAACGGTCAAAGACAATTTCAACAAAACGGCGGGGCCTTCGAAAGACTACAACAAAACCACCGTAGGAAAACTGGAAGGCGTGACAAAAAAGCCGACATCAGGGAGTACGTCCAGTTCCGGCACAAGGAGGCCGTCTAACGGCAGGGGCACGCTGGGCGGCGGAAAGAACACAAACAAGGTCTCCAAATACGACAGCGGCGGTGTGCTGCATGGACTGGGCGGCATCAAGGCCACGGTGGATGACGAAATGGTGCTGCCGCCGGATGTGACCCGAAAGCTGCTTATGCCATCTTCTGACAGCAGGGCAAAGGAGGTCATTGCCGGGATGCGGGCGATGCTGGGTGGCAACGCCACCGTGAGTCAGAGTTTGGCAGGGCGCAGCGATAACCGCAGGTATTCCGATCACAGCGGCGCGGAATATCACATTGGGAACGTGACCCTATCGCAGCAACAGGCAGAGTGCATGACGATAGCGCAGGTGATACATGGGTTGGTGGAGCAGTCGTACCACCTGAAGCCATACGGGAACTGAGGAGGCGGAAAAAATGCCGAATATGCCGGAGGAGCTGGCGATTTTCGCAAGAAAACTGTGGGACGGGATTTTCGCCCAAAGGGTGAAGGAGACACAGACGGCTATGCTCCGATTTTACAGGGCAAAGGTGGTGCAAGCCGCGTCTGACGGGAAAATCACCGTAGTGCGCCCGTTTGACACAAAAGAGCTGCAAGTGGGGTACGTTTCCTCCATGTCCGGGGCAGGCGTGGGGGAGGACGTTGTGGTGGTCGTGTTTGGGGACGGAACGAACGCCGCAAACCATAAAGTGTTTATGTACCCAGACGGAAGAAACCTTTAATGCGGAACGGAGGAGTGAAATGGCAAAAAAGAACACGCGGCACATACTGGTGATGAAAAACGGGAAGGAAATACCCATAACGGGGTTTACGGGTCGCTACTACGTGACGCGGGAGGCGCGGTATCGCAAGAACAACCCTTCCGTGAAATGCGTGAGGACAGCCACCGACGCAGAATGTGACGCACTGACGGCGGAAGGGCGCGACGCGGAAACGCGGTTTTAATGGACACCGGGAAGGGGTGAGGATAGCGCATGACGGAGCAGGAGAAATATGAGGCGTATTTGCAGATGCTGAAGCAGCCGTTTATAAAGCTGTGCCGCCTGCGTTTTCTTAACCCCGACGGGACGACGGCGTTTTTCGTGGACAGCAACGAAAAAAACGCACATAGCGGCGCATTTATAGCGGATGGGTCGATTTCCGTAAATCTGCAAAACGGCGTGAGGCGCACGGCCAGCGTTACGTTTTCCAACGTGGACGGAGCGTTCGATTACAACGTAAACAATCTCTGGTTCGGCGACGAGGTAGCTCTGGACGAGGGGCTGGTGCTTCCGGACGGGGAGGAATACTACATACAGCAGGGAGTATTCCTGCTGGAGGAGCCGGAGGAGACGGTGCGGCCGGGGACGAGAACCATTACCTACCGGCTGGTGGATAAATGGGCGAATCTAGACGGGACGTTGTGGGGAAAACTGGAGGGGACTTACCGCGGGAAGGTGGGGGAGAACATCTTCGGGCAGATCGACGCGCTGTTGCAGGACGACAGAGGAAACGGCAGAGTGGTGGACAGCGTTGCTCCCGTTTACACGGATTACTACTACGGCGGCGTACATTTTGCGAAAGCCTCCATCCCCGCAGGGTCGAGTTGGCATCATGTGGCCGGTGACGAGGGGGGCGGTGCCGTTGCCATAGGCGCGAAAACCGGCTACACGAAAGACGGAGGCGAGACGTGGGTACAGACAAACACGGACTTTACCGTTGAGGCGCGTATCGCATACGGCGATGGGGTGTATGTTGTTATAGACCACGAAGGCAGGCTGTACCGATCGCTGGACGGCGGCAAAACGTGGGAAGAATCCGCTATATCGCACGAATGGGTAGAAGGAACGGATTACGGCATCGCTTACGGAAACGGGAGATTTATCGCAACGTGTGGAAAGTTCCCCAGCGAGTACGCCATATCCACGGACAAGGGGGAGACGTGGGACATACGCACCATAGGCGGGTATATCGAAAGCGTATATTACGCCGACAGGAACAGATTCTTGTTTGTCGGAATAACTACCTACGGAGACGATGCGAAAAATTACGTCTACGTGAAGCACAGCGACAACGGAGGACAGACCATAAGCTGGCAATCTACATCGTTTGCGAATAACGGGAACGAGAAGTATACGCCGGTCATCATCTTTGAAAACGGAAGGTGCTTTTTCGTGATACCCAACACCGACAGAGCATGGTGGTCGGACGATTTGAATAACTGGGAGCAGATCAAACTGCCTTATGTGGGGAATTGGAAAGCCGGCGCGGCGGGTGGCGGACTCATTGTTTTATTCAGCGCGTCAAGGGAGAACGGCTTTGCCATTTATTCCATGAACGGAGGGAAGGAGTGGCGTTTGGCGGTGGGGACGGTGCCGGCAAATGTGACGGACGCCTGCCGGGTGGGAACGGATGCGTTTATCCGCCCGCTTTTCCCCGCCCTTAGCTTGTACCCCAGAGAGACGCTGTACCCCCAGGAGGGGACGAGGGAAACGAGCGGCTTTGTGGTCATAGGGCAGGGGGACGCATACGCACAGTATTCCCAGCGGGGGATGGTGCAGAAACTGCCGGACGGGACTCTTGCGCCGCTGACGGACGCGCCGTACACATTAGAGGTTTCCCCCGGCAGTGGTTCGTATGCGGATGTGATACTGGGGTTTGCCGAAATGCTGAACGCATGGGTGGGCTACGACGCCAACGGGCGGCTGCGGATAGACCCCAGTCAGGACGATATACCGGACGAGACGAAGCCCTTGAGCTATTCTTTTTCCATGAATGAAACGGTGCTGAGCGGAATGACGTACACCACGAAAAACGCGGCGGTGTACAACGACTACATCGTGATGGGGGATGCGCTGGAGGACGGGTCTCAGCCGGGAGGCCGCGCTGTAAATCTCGATCCGAACAGCGACACGAACGTGAGGATCATCGGACGTAAGGTAAAGTGGGAATCCCAAACCGGGTACACCACATCCGTACAGTGTCAGGACAGGGCGGCGTGGGAGATGAAACGCTCCGCCGTGCTGCAAAAAAGCGTGAATGTGTCCTGCGGTCAGATACTCCACATACGGGAAAACGAGGTGGTGGAGATCGTAAGGACGGACAAGCCGGGTTCCCCTACGGAGCGGCATCTTGTGATAGGGTTTTCCAGACCGCTCAAGGGGACGGAAGCCATGAATATATCTGCGGTTTCCGTTGCGGATTTCCCGGAAGCCACGCTGGAAATGTGGCCGCTGGTCGGCACATGAGGAAAGGAGGGTCGGTATGGCACTTTATATGCCGACAAATGTAATGCCGTCCACGCTGGGGACGTTCGGAGGCGGAATTGTGGACGCCTTATCGCCGCTGGTGGTTTCCTGGCAGGTGGACGGCGGAAGCCCCATGACGGCGTACCAAATCGACATACTGCAAAACACCGTAAGCAGTGTGCTGCTTTACAGCACAGGGAGGATCACCGAAAATTGCCCTTTTTACGGGAGGGACGAAACGGGGAAGGTGGTGCTGTTTTCCCACACGGTTTCGGTGGACGAGCTGCGCGCCTCCGACATACGGAACGGCGGAACGTATAAGATGCTGGTGACGCAGTGGTGGAGCGAGGCGGACAGCGTGACCCAGCAGAGCGCATCGGTGTTTATATGCAGGGAAACGCCGGTGCTGACGGTGACGGACTTTCAAGACAGCGTGAACACGAAAAAGAAAACGTGGAACGCGAAATGCGTCCTCCCGGAAGCCGCTCTGCCCGCCAGCATCCTGTGGGTGCGCTGGGAGTTGGCAGTTTCCGGGGAGGAGGAAACGCCGCTGAAGGACACGGGGGAGATTTGCACGCCGCAGCTCACCTTTACTTACGACGGGCTTTTCAGCGGCACGGAATATGTACTGCGCTGCACCGTACAGACGGCGACGGGGCAGAAGGCGACGACGGATTGGAAACGATTCTCGGTGCAATACAACGTCACGCCAAGCGGCGGAAGGGCGACCGCGTGTGTCGCGCCAAAAAAGAGCGGCGTTCTGGTTTCGTGGACGCCGGAATCTTCGGGAAGCGACGGTACATCTTGGGCGGTGTATCGCGCAGAAAAAGGGTCAAAATCCTTCCGGCATATTGCGAATCTGCCCAACGAGCAAAGGAGCGTAATTGACTGCACGGCGGTTTCCGGGGCGACGTATGTGTATTACATCTACGGCTCTGCTGACGATGCGTACTCCAAGCAGCCCATGATAACCGACGAGGTGTCGGTATGCCTGTGGGACTGGACGATCCTCTCCTGCAAGGAAAGGGCGGATGGGAGCTTTCTTGCGGAAGATATATTCCGCTTTTCGCTGAACGTGGCTTCGGGGAATGTGAACAACGGAAACGAGCCGAACGTGGCAAACAACTTTACCCGTTACCCCACGGTGCAGATGTCCCCTACAAACTACATGAGCGGAACGCTCTCAGGATACATAGGAAGCGTAGGGGACGACCACGAGTACCACGATACGAGGAGGGATAGGGACGGAATATTCGCCCTGTCCACCACAAAAAACGCTTTGTTTTTGAAGAACAGAAAGGGAGACCTTGTCCGCATACGGATCAGCGGAAATGTTTCCGTGAACACACAGGACGCAACGAAAGCACAGGCACAGATCGCCGCCGTACCTTGGGTAGAATCGGGGAGCGGCGCAGAGGCACAGATTTACCTGACGAAGAATGACGCGCTGTGGTGATGGAAAGGAGGAACATTATGGGATATGTAGCACCGACATGGCAAAACGGAGGGCCACCCGCCCTGAACGCGCAAAATATGCAGGACATCAGCGATAATCTTGCGTATGTTTCCAACCACATGGTCAACCCCAATCTGCTGGACAACTGGTACTTTGGAAATCCGGTCAATCAGAGAGGGCAGACGAGCTATAGCGGGAGTGAGATCTACCCCATCTACGCTATTGATCGTTGGAAATCAATCGCAAGTGTTTCTGTGCTCGATGGCGGCATTACAGTCACAAATGTTGTTCAGCCGCTGGAAGCATCAATTAGAAATGGCTTGCGCGGGAAAACCGTGACGGCTTCTTGTTTGCTTGTGGACGGAACCCTTGTTTCAGGAACGGCACCTTTTTCTGAGGACGTTTTTTTTGTTTCAGGGGACATCAGATTGCTGACAAATAGCTTTTGGAATAATTCGTTCCAAGTGTTTTCAAACACGGCGAAAAATGTCCTCGCCGTCAAGCTGGAACTCGGCTCCCAGCAGACGCTGGCTCATCAGGAGAACGGCGTGTGGGTACTGAACGAGATACCGAAGTTCGGCGATCAGCTGGCGGAGTGCCAGAGGTACTTTGAATGGATGGATGTTCAGTTTCCCAGTGCATTCAATGGAAGCGTCCCATACAGGGTCGTTAAACGCGCTACCCCCGTCTTCACCTACTATTCTGTTAACGGAACGGTGGGGAAGATCTCCCAGTACAATAGTAGCAGCAACGCATGGGACGATGTTGAGCCGACTGTCCCTCCTACAGATCTCAATCTGCGAAGTCTCGTTTTGTTTGTTGCCAATCAACACGAGACCAGGTTTCGGGTAGCGGTATCCGCTGACTTGTAAGGAGGTGTCAAAATGGAATTTGAAATGCCGAAGAGCAGAGTTTACGTCCTGCTGGATGAGCAGAACCGCGTCCTGCGCTGCGAGGGCGGCTATACCATGAGCAACATCGACGATGTGAGTAAGTAGACGTACATCGACGAGGGCACGGGAGACAGATACAATCTTTGCCAGAACCACTACCTCGACGGTGACCTGTACACCATGCAGGGCATCCCCCGGTATAAGTACGAGGACGGGGCGTGTGTGCTGCGGAGCGAGGAGGAGATCGCGGAGGACGTGGCGGCACTGCCTAAGCCCCAGCCCAGTCAGCTGGACAGGGTAGAGGCGCAGGCGACGTACACGGCTATGATGACCGATACCATGATGGAGGGCTAACGCATGAAGGAGAAAATCAAGAAATGGTATGAACAGGGTTTGTGGACGGCGGAGATGGTACGGAACGCCGTGGTTAAGGGCAAGCTGACGGAGGATGAGTACCGGGAGATCGTGGGGGAGGAATGACCCATGACCATCATCTACATCATCCTCGGCGCGTGCGTCGGCTTCTGCGTCGCGGCACTGCTGCAAAGCGGAAAATAGACAACGGAAAGGGCATATAGCCCGGAAAGGAGAGCGAATGGAACCGTGGGTACAGCAGATCGCCGTGCCGCTGGCGGTAGCGGTGCTGACAAGCAGCGGTTTGTGGGCGCTGGTATCGAGGCGGGCGGACAAGAACAATGCGGAGCGGAAGATGCTGGTGGGCCTGGCGCATGACCGCATCATCCATTTGGGAATGGCGTATGTGACACGAGGGTACATTACGCAGGACGAGTACGAAAACCTAAATGATTATCTGTATCAGCCGTACGAAAAGATGGGTGGCAACGGCAGTGCAAAAAGGGTCATGGAGGAAGTGAGGAAGCTGCCCATCAAACGAGAGGCATAAGCCGGAAAGGAAGTAACTATGGACATCAACACTATCGGAGTGGCAACTGTTGCCGCTATCATTGTGATCTGCTATCTGATCGGCATGATCGTGAAGGCCACGGCGCTGGACAACAAGTGGATTCCCATTATCTGCGGCGTGTGCGGGGGCATCATCGGTGCGCTGGCGCTGGCGTTCCACATGCCGGATTTCCCCGCCGAGGACTACTTTACGGCGGTCGCTGTGGGCATTATGTCCGGTCTGACCGCAACGGGCGTCAATCAGATTTTTAAGCAGATGAAGTCTACCAACCGCGAGGAGGCCATGTAAATGGCCGCCCCGAAGGTCTACCTGTCCCCGGCTATGCACATGGCGAACCCCTGTGTATACCCCCGCACGGACGGACAGCAGTGCTATGAGGCACTGGAGAACAACGAGTACATCGACATTCTGGAGCCGATCCTGAACCGCTGCGGCATCGAGACCAAGCGCGGTTATCGGCGTACACCCATGAACGGCGACAACGGCGACGCCATCATGAAGCAGAACGTGCGGGAGAGCGACGCGTGGGGCGCAGACGTGCATTACGTCAGCCACACAAACGGCAGCGCAGACGGCAAGGGCAACTCCCGGGGATGCTTCCCTATGTACTACACCTACTCCAAGAATGGCAAGAAACTGGGCGAGGTCATGGTGAAGTACCGCAAGGAGGTCTACCCCGGCACGGTAAAGCTGGTGGCCAGCTCCAAGTGGTACGAACTCTACAAGCCCAGGGCGGTGAGCTACTACGAGGAGCACGCTTTCCACGACAACAAGGCGGACGCCGCATGGTTTCACGAGCACATGAAGGCGATCGCTGAGAGCGCCGCCAAGGGGCTGTGTGAGTGGTTCGGTATTCCGTATGTGCCTGGTGCGGACAAGCCCGCAGAGAGCACCGTAGGCGGCTTTACGGCGGTGTTCCCGCAGCTCGGCAAGGGCGATAAGGGCGACAAGGTGCGCGTTTTGCAGGAGCTGCTGCTGGGCCGAGGCTACGATCTGGGCACATACGGTGCGGACGGCGACTTTGGCGCAGCGACATGGACGGCAGTGGCGCAGTTTCAGGCGGCAAACGGGCTGACGGCAGACGGCATCGTGGGCGAGAATACGTGGCGGAAGCTGCTGCGGGAATGAGGAAAAAGGAAATGACACCTCCCATATTGGGGGGTGTCATTTTTGCGGCGCGGCGCGTCAATGGCGGGCGACAAATATTCACGCATTTTGTACCCTCCCGGCCAAAATGTTGGCGTTGATGTCCGCCTGACGCTCACGGGCTTCGAGAACGAGGGCGGCGGAGCGCTTGCCGGTGCGGGAAAGCAGACGGCCTGAATAGCGCTGGGTGACGTTGGGATTGGTGTGACCCAGCTTGGACTGCAGCTCCTCCTGCTTCATACCGGCGTTGAGGTCGATGCGGGCGCCTACATGGCGCAGGTCGTGGCTGCGGATATTGGGAACGCCGGTGACTGCCCTGACGTGGGATTCCACAAGGGTGGAGAGCCACTGGCGGGAGCCGCGCTGCCACTCGCGGCTTTCATCGCCGGTGCGGGGACCGAAGGAGCCCTTCGGCGCGGTGTTGCCGAACAGGGGCGCTGTGTCGGGAAGGCCTTTCGGGCGGATGCCGCTGGCCAGATAGATACGGACAGCGGACTGGGCAATGTCGGGAAACTCGATGCGGCGGAACTTGCTGCCCTTGCCGCTCTCGACGGAGAGCTCGCCGTCCTCCCAGTGGAGATCCGCCGGGGTGAGATCCAGAAGCTCGGCATTGCGAAGCTCAGTGGTCAGGAGCATAATGACGATGGCGTAATTCCGGGGCCATGTTTTCGCCTTGGCGGTGGCGGGCTTGTCGTTGCGCCAAAGCTTCATCACCTGCTGGTCGGTGAGAAGCACATCATAGGGACGACGGGCGGTCTTGCGGGTGTCGGGCGTCAGGCGGCGGGAGACAGGGTTGTGGTCGTACCAGCCGCCGCATTCGGGGTCACTGGCGTAGTCGAAAAAGGTGCGGAGCCGGTTGACGTAGAGGGCGACGGTGTAGGTGCTGCAGCCGCTGTCGATCAGGTTGTCGCGCCACAAAAGGATGGTGGCGTAGGAGGGGTCGGCGTAGTTCTCTTTGGACTCGATAAAGAAGTTGACGAAGTTCTCCAGCGTGGCGGTGTACGCCTCGACGGTGCGGGGGGATGCGCCGGTGGCGGCGCAGTTTTTGATGTAGGAATCTGTGGCGGCGCAAATCTTCATTTCCGCACGGCTACTTCTGCCCATCTTCCGGGGCCTCCTTTCTTGGAAAATGCATAATTATTCATTTCAGATCTTCTTGACGAACTGCTGCATGAGGACAAGCTCCACGCCGCCCTACCAAACGTGGCAGGAGTCGATGAGAAAATCGCCGTAGGCCATCATCTCAAGGTCGTTGGCGGGGGTAAAGGGTACGCCGTTAGCGCCGAAGGTGAGTTCGATATTAGGCTTCACGCCGTCGCCGATTGCCAGCACAGAACAGATTTTGCGGACTGTCATGATACATTTCCTCCCTCTTTCAACCAGCGATGGCACGGCTGGTAGCCAGCCGCACGATCTCATTACGCAGGATCATCTCAAACATGGCGCGGAGCTTCTTGTCTGCGGCGATGACGGACAGCTTGGACACGGCCTTGCACTCCGTCTTGGTAGCTCCGGCGGCGTACATACGGTTTCTCATGCGGGTCTGGCGGCACTTGAGGCTTACGCCTGCGGTGCGCTCCAGCTCGTCGTAGAGCTTGGTGTGGAACTGCTGGTAGTTGAGGCCAAATTCCTCCACGGCGCGGCGGATGTGGCGGGTCATGCGCTCCTGCCATGTGTCGGCGTCGGTGAGGGGAGAGGTGACGAAGGTGGTAACGGCGTCGAATTTGCGGTTGGTTTCATCCAGCCGCTTTTCGTTTTCGGCGGTGCGGCCCTTCAGCTCCTTAATCTCCCGCTCGTTGTCCAAATTGATCTGGGCTTGCAGGGAGAACATTTCGTTGGCGGTCATGGGCTTGGGGTTGCGGAGTTCCTGTTCCATCGCATTGAAGGCGTTAATGTACTTAACTTTCCATTCCAACGCCTCCTTGCCAGTAAAGCCCATAGCAAGCAGGGTGAAGCCATCGCGGTTCATAAGGTAGGCGCGCTGCGGTCTGCCGTAGCTGTCGGGGATTTCGGTGTCGAAGAACATCTGTCCAAAATTGGACACATCTTCTTTCAGCGTGTCGATGTCACGCAAAACATGGTTGTGCCCCTTGCCAAAATGCTCCGCGATGTCGCGGCTGCTGGCGGTGGGCTGGCCGTTGCTGATAGTCAACAAATCTTTCATAGTAAATGCTCCTTTCATTTTCGTTTGACATGGAGCAAACGCTTGTGGTAGTATAGATTTACCATCGGAGTTCGCTCTGTGGTGCATAACGGTTTGCTGGCGTTCTTGCAGGATTGGCAGCAGACCGTTATTTCTTTATCTTGCCGTGTTGTTCCTCAATTCCCTTGCGGACAATCTCCGATCTGGACAGGTTTCCCACTTTGCAGCACTCGTCCAGTTTTGCGAGGGTCGGTTTGTCCAGCCTTACGCGAAGCATGTAATCTTTCGCGTTGTCGGATTTGGGGCGGCCTTTCGGTGCAACCAAATTCAAACCTCCTTTCATGTTGCTACGCTAAATATATACCGTAGCAACAAAAATGTCAAGAACTTTTTTCAGTTTTTTCCACCAGTTCCACGGTGTCGGGGAGCAGCAGGCGGGCGGCGGCTTCGGACTCTGCCTCGATGAGAATGACGAACTCCTCGCCGTCCCGCTTGCGGCGGACGGTGAAGGGGTATTCGCGCTTTATCACGTTGGTGACGAGCATGGGGTCAATCCTCCTTTTGCATACTTTCCACGGCGAAGGTGAAACGGACGATATTGGGGATCACATCGCTGTCGGCGACAATGAACGTGTCGCAGAATGTGAACAGGGAAGCGATAGCAGTCTTGGTTCTGTCCAGACCGATGAACGGCGTAGGGAGCACGACGGAGACTGTGGCGGTTTCGCTTTCGGGTTTGGGGTCGTTGCAGTCTACGGTGAAGTCGGGGCGCAGGGTTAGGGCTGCTTCCTTGAGGGAGATGTACTGCTTGAGTTTAGCTGGATTGATAGACATGGTGGTCTCCTCCTTACAGAATTTTGTCATAGTATAGTCTACCGGCAAATGCGGATTTTGTGCAAGGGATTTGAAAAAATTTTCAAAATTTAGCCGTGGCGGAAAACGGGGATGAGCCGGGCGATGATTTTTGCCGCCTCGTCCGCTTCTGCCGGCGTGTTCTGCCAGTCAAAGGAAAAACGGACGGTGGACAGGGCTTCTTCCTCGGTGAGGCCGCTGGCGATAAGGTTTTCCGAGGCGCGATTCTCGCCGCTAGAGCAGGCAGAGCCGGTGGACACCATGACGCCCCACTCACTCAAGGCGGCTGCCAGGGACGCGCCGTAGACGCCAGGGAAGGTGAGGGACAGGATGTGGGCGGCGACATTTTTACCGCCGTTTACCCGGTATGCCACGCCGCTTTCCGTCAGGCGGTGCAAAAGGCGATCCCGCAGGTCAATGAGGTGGGTGATATTTTCCTCCATGTGGGTGGTGTGCCATTCCAGCGCCGCCGCCATCGCGCAGGCCAGAGGGACGGACACCGTTCCGCCGCGTTCTCCGCGCTCCTGTGCGCCGCCGTGGAGCAGGGGGGTAATGGGACACCCATCCCGGACGATCAACGCGCCTATGCCCTTGGGAGCGCCGAATTTGTGGCCTCCAAACATTGCATAGTCAGGGGAAAGTTCTTCCACATTTACGGAGATGTGACCGATGGCCGCAGTCATGTCACAAGCCAACAATCCAACATTTCCACGAAACCTTTTGATGTTGTAAATTTGCCCGGTTTCGTTATTGACCAGCATTTGTGCGAGGTCCAGTTTGGTGTATCTGGGGATGTCGTACTGCGCTACTGCCTCGGTAACGGCGTGATGCTCGAAGGGACTGGCTATCATCGAGCGGTGCCGGAAATCTGCGGTGGAGCAGATGCTCTTGACAGCCCAGTTGCAGGCTTCGGTGGCGCCGGAGGTAAAGTAGACCTCGCTGGGGTCGCAGTTGATGCACCGGGCGATGGTGGCGCGGGCGTTTTCCAGTGCGGCTTTCGCCTCACGGCCAGCGGCGTGGATGCTGGCGGGATTCCCCTCCGGCGCGGCTTGCATGGCGTCCCACGCGCAGGGAAGCACCGGCGTAGTGGCGGCGTTGTCGAAGTAGATCATGTCAGGTTTCTCCTTTTCGTAAGAAGTTTCGCAAGAAGTTTCTTGGGTTGTTGGGATATTTTCGCAAACACTTGTGAAAATACGGCGGAATGTGTTTGCATATTTGCCGATATTCAAAACGCAACGGAAATATAGTTTGCAAAACAAGCCGGAGGGCGGTGTGCCGTCCGGCTCGTAATGTGGGATATTTTGTGTTGGTACGGCCCTGCGCCGTCAGCTGTTGACGGCATCCTTGAGCTGCTTTGCGGGCTTGAAGATGGCCACGCGCTTAGCGGGGACGGTGATGGTCTCGCCGGTAGCGGGGTTCTTGCCGGGGTGCGCGTCGCGGACCTTGCTGGTGAAGATGCCGAAGCCGGAGATATTCACGCTGTCGCCGGAGCGCATGACGCCGGTAAGGGTGTTGGCAGCGGCGGCGATCACGCGCTCGACGTCGGACTTCTTCATGTCGGTCGCTGCTGACAAAGTGGAAATAAACTCGCTCTTGGTCATGGAATGTGCCTCCTTTCTGTTGTAGATTTTAGACTGAAACGTTTTATCGCCTTGCGGCTGGTGGGACATCGGGGACTTGAACCCGGAGTCTTTCCGTTATGAGCGGATTGCTCTACCGATTGAGCTAATGTCCCGTAGGTGGGCGGCGCGGCTACCCTGACCGCACCGCCCCTTGAAAGGAGATCGGCCTGCCTGTATTCCAACAGGAGCTGGCATGAACGAAACCAGAGCTACTTCTTACAGCCGGCAGCTTGTCAAGGAGGTCCATATATGGACCGAGGGCGCTCC
Organism: uncultured Staphylococcaceae bacterium; assembly: GCA_964541525.1. Lineage (GTDB taxonomy): Bacteria > Bacillota_I > Bacilli_A > ML615J-28 > CAG-313 > UBA1737. The sequence continues at coordinate 67,727 of CAZIQF010000008.1, forward strand.
CGCAGCGCCCGTGGAGCGGAAGGCGGGACTTGAACCCGCTGTCTCGATGGCACACATGGGTCACGGTGAAAGAGGTATGTAAACAAACAACAACAGAAAGGTGTGGATGCTGTGTGCCGGTCGAGCGCCCCGACGGCGCTTCCGCATAGGGGGGGTGGGGAGGACGGGCTGGGGGATGCCCGCCTCCCCGACAGGGGGTGGGTAGGGCGCGGTCGGAGTCGAACCGGCGTTTCCCTGCGGTCAAACAGGGCGTTCTGCCTATCGTTGAACTACGCGCCCGTAGTCGGGAGGAGGAAAGGCGGATGACCTCCTCCCGATGAGGTGGGGCGTTCCTTCGTTCGCTGTCACGCCCAAATCATGCTACCGGCTGGTTCGACCCGGCGACACCGCTGCCAAATGCGGAGGTTTCATTCCTGACGGGGGAAGTCATCCATCAGGCGGGCATGGAGCAGCGTAGCGGATTTGAACCGCCACTTCCAGCTTGGAAGGCTGGTGTGCTGACCGTTGAACACTAACGCTGCAAATTTTGCGGGGACACAGTTGGCGGGGTGCCGGCGCGGATGGCTACTGACCTACACGGCGGCCTTGTCCAAAGACAGCCGCCACCACGCCGCTTCCACATCTACAGGCTTCGCCTCGGATTTTCGCCGCACACGCCGGCACCCGAACCAACCACGGAACGTTTCAGCCCTGCGCCGGTACGTCGGTCGCATCCGTTCATCTTTACAAAGCCGGTGCCAGCCAATACATAAATTACTTCGTCCTGCCGCTTTCGTACAGCGCACAGGAAAGCCCCTTGTAGCGGTCTTACCCTTCCGTGGTGCCGCAATGCGGTAGCATACATTTGGTGCGGCATTGCAGTCCTGCCCTGCTTTTGCGCTTCGGGGAAAGTCCCCGTCACTCGCTGTGGGCTCCCATTGCTGGGCACCTATGCCGCATAGTTGGTCGGCTTCCCGCTTAGATTGTCACACGCTCATGCCCGCTTGAGGCCCCGCAAGCATCTCAAGCGCCGCCGTTCGGTCATGGCAAGGAGGACGCATCCTCACGCGCAGTTTTCAGCGAGCATTGTCATTTCCATGTCGGGCACGCCGATACGCTCCGACATTGTCCGGGCGCTACCCGGCCTATGATGCAGACGGTTGGACTTGAACCAACGACTTTCCGAGCTCGCGCTTTACGCTACGATCAGACCCTCTTCCACGGCTGAGGTACATCTGCGTGTGGGTGCCGCGCCATATCCCGCTTTTGCGGCGCGGCGGAAGCCTCGTTCTCTTATGGCGCTGGGTGACGCCATTTAGCCGGCAGCCCCGACGCTTCTCCAGATGCCCGATAGTGGGCGGGACTGGGCGGCGGGCCTCTCTGCCATGTTATGATACTCGCACGAGAACCCCAACGGGCGGCTGTTTTGGAGCGGCGAGGGTTCGAACCTCAATTCAGTGATCGCGTCACCAGCATTAACCTTTATGCTACTCGCCCCAAGGGGGTGCTCGTCTTTCCGAGCCGCCAGATCTTTTCCGTGCCTCGCTTTTGCCAGCAGATCACAGGCGCAATTGCAACATCGAGGCTTGAGGGGCTTACTTCAGGACTTCGCATCACCCATACGGTTGTTCCGCTATACGCTTGTCACTCGCGGTGTCCACGTAAAATTGGTGCAAACGGCAGGATTTGAACCAGCGAATGAGGGAGTCAAAGTCCCTTGCCTTACCGCTTGGCTAC
>CAZIQF010000009.1:0-65421 GCA_964541525.1 uncultured Staphylococcaceae bacterium
AATAATTATGCTTATGTTTCTTAATTTTTTTGTAAAATTGCAAAGTTATTGACAGTAAAAAAGGGATTGTTCCTGATAAATTAAAAATCTCTACATTTTTAGTGTAGAGATTTCTTTATTAATTAGTTTTTGTTTACAGAGCCAAATACGTGCATTTTCTCAGTTACTGCTGCTTTAATACCTTTTGCTGCAGGACCTAAAATCTTACGTGGATCATATGTTTTAGCATTTTTAGGATCATTAATCCATTCTCTTAATAATTTGTTAAATGCTAATTGACATTCTGTGTTAACATTGATTTTACATGTTCCACATGAAATAGCTTTTTGAATCTTGTCATCAGGAATACCTGTACCTCCATGAAGAACTAGAGGCATATTAGTTGCTTCTAAAATTTCTTGCATTTCAGTAAAGCCTAGTACTGGTTCACCTTGATAAGGGCCATGAACTGAACCTAATGCAGGAGCAAGTGCATCTACACCAGCTTCTTTAACGATTCTTACACATTCATTGCAGTCAGCATATTTGATACCACCAATAACACCATCTTCATTACCACCAACTGTTCCAACTTCTGCTTCTACGCTTACACCATGTGCATGAGCATAATCAACAACTTCTTTAGTCATTTTGATGTTTTCATCAATCGGATGATGTGATCCATCAATCATTACTGATGTGAATCCAGCATCTATTGCTTTTTTACAATTTTCAAAACTTTGACCATGGTCTAAATGAATTGCTACATCAACAGTAATGTTTAAGTCTTGAAGTAAACCGTTTACCATTCCTGTTACTGCATGGAAACCACCCATATATTTTGCAGCCCCTTCAGATACACCCAAAATAACAGGTGAGTTTAATTCTTGAGCAGTTTCAAGAATTGTTTTAGTCCATTCAAGGTTATTAATGTTGAATTGACCTACTGCGTACTTGCCTTCTTTTGCTTTATTAAGCATTTCACACATATTAACTAGTGCCATTTTTATTTCTCCTTTTTAGTTGTATTTTTTCTACTTTAATATTATATCATAAAATAATGCTGATTAATTAGTTTTTGCTTTCTATACTTCCAAATATCGGCTCATAAATAAGCCACCAAACTCAGCTAAGCTCCGTTCTGCTTCGGTAATGTTGGGAGCCCCTTCAACAATGACGCACCCCATAATATCCCCGAAAACATTAATGGGTTTAATGATGACTGATTCGGTTGCTTGATAATTTTCTGCAATATTTAAAGGCATACTCTTATCGATGATTTGTGTTCTTCGCTCTTTTAGTTTTTCTTCTAATTCTTTAGAAATGCGTTTATCAACTAAAGAGTCTTTAAAGTTACCACTAGCGGAAACGACTTTTTCGTTATCGGTAATAATAATATTTCTTTTATTGGTTGAATACATACTTTCGGTAAATTCTTTGACAAAATCAGTCATTTGGTTGACGGGAGAGTATTTTTTTAAAATAATTTTGTTATCTCCATCCGTATATATTTCTAATGATTCTCCTTCTTTAATTCGCATTGTTCTTCTTAATTCTTTAGGTAAAACAATTCTGCCTAAGTCATCTATTCTTCTTACAACACCTGTTGCTTTCATAATAAAATCTCCTTTTTATTTTCTTGATTTTATTATTTACTTATATTTACAATTTATACATTTGATTTTAGGTTTTCTAAAAATTTAGTTAGGGTATATATATAACTTTTTTCATAATCTTTTTTATTGATCAAGATATATATTTTATTTTGTTTAATCGAAAATTCAAATTTAGGTGCGTAAGTTTTAGCAATAATTGATAAGTTTCTATAATTAATACTATTCGTTTTTTCTAAATCAAAATTTAGTTCAACTTGTTTTTCATTTTCCTTAAAGTTTTCGATATGACATTCTTTTAAAAGGTGCTCCAAGTATTTTTCTTCCATATAGAGCAAGATTTCATCGGTTAGTTGACCATATCTATCTGTATATTCTAAGATTAGGGCTGATATTTGATCCCGTGATTTGATATTACTAATTTCTTTATGCATCGTAATTCTGATATCATCATCTAAAATATAGTTGGGATCGATATGTTTAGAGATGGAAATATTGTAATATTTTTTTAGTTCTTCTTCTGGTTTGATTCCTTTTAGTTCATTGATAACTTCATTGAGGATTTTCATATATAATTCAACCCCAATGGCATCAATAAATCCCGATTGTTCATCACCTAAGATATCTCCTGCACCTCTGATGGCTAAATCTTTCATGGCGATTTTATATCCTGATCCTAGTTCTGTGAATTCTTTAATCGCATCTAATCTCTTTTTGGCGTTTTGAGTTAAAACTTTATGCGGTTCATACATTAAATAGGCATAGGATATCCGGTCACTTCTTCCGACTCTACCTCTGATTTGATATAGTTGGCTTAAACCTAAACGATCAGCTTTTTCAATAATTAAAGTATTCGCATTAGGGATATCGATTCCGGTTTCAATAATTGTTGTGCAAACTAAAACGTCAAATTCTTTGTCTAAGAAACTGATTAGTTGTTGTTCAATGATGTCTTTATCTTGTCTGCCATGAATAACGCCGATTTTGGCTTGAGGAACTAATTTGTGAATTTTCGATACAACTCGGTCTAATTCATCGATTAGGTTTAAAAGATAAAAGACTTGACCACCCCTTCCTATTTCCCGGTTAATGGCTTCGCGGATGACAGAATCATTGGCTTCTAAAACATAGGTTTGAATGGGTAAGCGGTTAGCTGGTGGGGTTTCAATGAGTGATAAATCTCTTAATCCCGATAGAGCCATTTGTAAGGTTCTTGGAATTGGTGTTGCAGTAAGGGTTAAAACATCAATATTGGCTTTCATTTCTTTAATTCGTTCTTTATGGATAACCCCAAAACGTTGTTCTTCATCGATGATTAGAAGGCCTAAGTCTTTAAAGGTAATTTCATTAGATAAAACCCGGTGTGTACCAATAACAATATCCACTCTTCCGGATTTCAAGTCTTCAATAATTTGTTTTTGTTTTTTTAGTGGAATAAATCGGTTTAAGAGTTCAACTTTAATCCCATATTTATCTAACCGGTCTTTAAAGGTATAATAATGCTGTCTAGAAAGGACAGTTGTTGGAGCTAGATATACCACTTGTTTACCGTTATCAACCGCTTTGAAGGCCGCACGCATTGCAACTTCAGTTTTACCAAAGCCTACGTCACCACAAATTAATCGGTCTAATGGTTTAGTTGATTCCATATCATGTTTTACTTCTTCAATTGCTTTTAATTGATCTTTAGTTTCGGTATATTCAAATTCTGATTCAAATTCTAATTGATAAGTGGAATCTTCTCTATATATATATCCTTGGCGTAAATCTCGTTCTGCTTGAACCTTAATTAGTCTTTTTGCAATTCCAACAACCTTTTCTTTAATTCTGGCTTTTTTCTTTTTCCATTCTTTACCATTAATATCATTGAGTTTTGGTAATGTGTCTTTATCAGTTGTATATTTTTCTAGTAAATAAATATTTTCAACTGGTACATATAATTTGCTGTCATTTAAGTATTCTATTAAAAGGTAATCAGTTTTTCTTTCTCTGATTATTTTAGTTTCAATTCCTTTATAGATTCCAATCCCGTATTCTTGATGAATCACATAATCTCCTGGTTTTAGATCATCTTTGTTATAGATTTGGCTTGATGATTGATAATATTTCTGATATTTAGTGCTTCTTACAATTTTACCAGGCGAGTATTCATGAGGGGTTAAGATTTCTAAGTTTTCTTCGTAATCAATAAAGCCGTAAGCGTTTTTTGATACTTGTACATTAACTTTCCCTGGCTGAATTTCTAAATTTTCTTCATAATCAATTTGATTATTGGTTAAAAGTTCCTTAATAAAGGTCAACTTTTTATCATCAAAATGAGTTAAAATATATGTTTTTTCCCGATTTATTTTTAAATCTTCTATCACCATTTTCATATTACTATTGTAGTTATAATTATTAATCGTTTTTAAATCGATTAGTTTGTTTAGTTTAATATCTTTTAATGTTGATATATCTGGTGATAAGAACACATTATGATTAGAACTAACAATAACACTTTCAACTGTTTGGAAGAAGTCAGGAGTTCCATGGTATTTCACATTTTGTAAATATTCAGTAATTTCAATAAAACTTTCCTTTTGGTGATCAATAATATGAGTTAAATCTTCAAAAAAGAGGATTGGTTCTTGATTAAATAATGATGTAAATGGTTGATATTCCGGATCAATATAAGGCAAATAGATATATAATTGATCTAGACTTTCATAATTTCTAATTTTTTCTAGGTCATTTTTAATTTTATCAGTTAATTGATGCTTAGTTAAAATGCGATTTTCGATTAATGGAATGTCTTCTTGTTCGTAGTATAACTCATATAAAGGGAATATATATATATCATTAATCTTTCCTTCACTCATTTGCGTTTCAATATTGACTTTTTTGATTGTTTCTACTTCATCATCAAAGAAATTAATCCGATAAACGGTTGATGCGTTAATGGGATAAATATCAATGATGCTGCCCCTCGTAGAAAAGGTTCCAAGTTCACTCGTGATTGATACTTTTTTATAACCGCGATTAATTAAATTTTCACTTAATTGTTTCATTGAGATGATATCACCAACTTTTATTTTGATGGTTGATGATATTATTTTGGTTTTGGATAACATATTTTTTGTTATCCCTTCGGTATTTGTTACAATCAATTTGGGGTTATTCTCGGTAATATTGTAGATTGTATTCATTCTTGATAACCGAAAAAATAGTGAACTCGCAACAAGCTCTGAAGCAATAAATTCTTCCATAGGAAAAAAACTAACTGCCTCAGCACCTAGTAAATCACAAAATATGTCATATGCTTTTTGAGCTTCATAGATATTTTCAGTTACATAAATAGTAGATTGGTTCGTTTTTTTAAAGGTGAGTGCTGCTAATATTTTTGAAAGATTATTAGCAGCATTACCAATATAAATATTTTGTTTTGATGTTTCAATAATACTATTTAAGACTGAACGATATTTAGCTTTTTGTTCTAAAAAGTCTAAGATGTTCATTTTTTTCACCTATTTATTATAATGGTTCATGATATAATCTGCACCATGGTTAATTAAATCAAGAACAATATTCGGAGCAAGGCTCAAAGTTTCACTTAAGATATCTAGTTCTTTTTTTGAAAATTTGGATAATACATAGTCGATTACTTCTTCATTAGTGTTATCTTGTTTGCTCCTACCAATTCCGATTCTAAGCCGTAAGAAATCTTGCGTTCCTAAAACTTTAATTACTGATTTCATCCCGTTATGACCGCCAGCCGATCCTGATTTTCTAATTCTTCTTGTGTTTAGTGGTAAATCCATATCATCATAAATTACCAAAAGATCTTCAGGATCAATTTTATAATAACTGACAAAGCTACCGACTGCATCACCAGAAAGGTTCATATATGTTAATGGTTTCATCAAATAATGCTTTTCACCATTTACATTAAATTCTCCCAAGTAGCATTTAAATCTTTTTTCTTCTTTAAACGTTACTTTAAAGCTTGTTGCGACACTATCAATAAACATAAATCCAATATTATGATGAGTTTGTTCATAAGTCTTCCCCGGATTACCTAATCCAATAATTAGCATATATATCTCCTATGATAAATTGATGATATTTCCATTATCATCTAAATCAATTTTTTCAGCTAGTGCTACTTTGGGAAGCCCCGGCATCGTCATCACATCTCCAGTTAAACAGACTAAAAAACCTGCACCTTTAGAAATTCTAATTTCTCTAACTGTAATGATGTGATCTTTGGGAGCCCCAACTACTTTCGGATTATCCGTCAATGATAACGGTGTTTTGGCCATACAAATATAAAAGTTTTGATATTCTTTTGATTGTTCTAAAATATGAAGTGTCGTTTTAGCTGTATCCGTAAAAATTACATCTTGAGCTTTATACACTTTATTTGCAAGTTTTTTGATTTTTGTTTCAATTGAATCACTTAATTCATACATAAAGTTAGGAGTAATTGGTTCTTTAATAATCGATAAAACTTGTTTTGCAAGGTTTGTTCCACCTTTAGATCCATCTTTAAAAACTGTGGATAAAGCATAATTAACGTTATTCGCTTTAGCCCAATCATCAAATGCTTGTAATTCGCTTTTTGTATCAGTCGCATATTGGTTTAACGCAACAACATAAGGAATATTGAACTGATTTAAGGTATCAATGTGGGCGCTTAAATTGCATAGTCCTTGAAGTAATGCTTCAACGTTTTCTTCTTGAACATCTTTCTTATTAACACCACCATGGTATTTTAAGGCTTTTAAGGTCGCAACTAAGACAATTGCACTCGGGCGTAAATTGGCAATTCGGCATTTGATATCTAAGAATTTTTCCGCTCCTAAATCAGCACCAAATCCAGCTTCAGTTACCACATAATCTGCTAGTGCTAATCCCATTTTTGTTGCCATAATCGAATTGCATCCGTGAGCGATATTAGCAAAAGGACCTCCATGGAGTAAAATGGGGTTATTTTCTAATGTTTGAACTAGATTAGGTTTAATTGCATCTTTTAATAAAACTAATACTGAACCAGTGATTTTCAAATCTTTAACTGTTATTTCATTTCCATCATAGGTATAGGCAACTAGTAGGTTATCAATGCGGTTTCTTAAGTCTTCCATACTGGTTGCAAGGCATAAAATTGCCATAATTTCTGATGCTACACTGATATTAAAAGCGTCTTTTCGGGCTACTTCTTTACTTGATGAAAGTCCTACTTCAACACTGCGTAAAGCACGATCGTTTAAATCTACACATCTTTTCCAAACAATGTGATTAGGATCAATATTTAAAGCATTCCCTTGGTATAAATGATTATCAATACAAGCGGAAATTAAATTATTGGCAGTTGTAATGGCGTGAATATCGCCAGTAAAATGTAAATTGATATCAGCCATTGGATTAATTTGCGCATATCCACCACCACAAGCACCACCTTTGATACCAAATACTGGTCCAAGTGATGGTTCTCTTAACGCACCAACCGCTTTTTTTCCCAATGCACATAGGGCATCGACTAAACCGATACTAGTTGTTGACTTACCTTCACCAAGTGGTGTTGGGGTGATTGCAGTAACCAAAATTAAGTGGCCTTGTTTTTGGTTTTGGTTTGTTTCTAATAACTTTAGGTCAATTTTGGCTTTATCTTTGCCATAGTATTCTAAATATTCTTCATCAATATTTAATTTTTCAGCAATTTTGCTGATTTTTTCGATTTTGGCGTTTCTTGATATTTCAATATCTGAAAGCATATATATCTCCTTTACTCAAAGTCTTCTTTTATTTGAATTGTTAGGTTATCAGCTATTAATTTCATTCCCACATTATTATAATGAAAACGATCTTCTAAATAGATTAGATAGTTATCTTTTGTTACCAAACTTGCAAGATCAAACACATTAACATTATCATATTTATTACTTAGTTGTGCGAATAAAGCGTTATATTCTAGGCGTCTTGCTTCAGTGTAGTTATAACCACTATATTCACTATAGCCATTATTGATTAAATAAATTTCTGGTATAACGTAACCTTCAGTTCTGTGTTCAACAAAGTTAGTATTAATATAACTAATCATCTTTTCATATGCTGCTTCTAATTGGGTAACGGTATGTCCACTAACATTATCATTAGTTCCAAAGAAAATTACCACAATATTAGGAATCCCGTTATGATCTAAAGTGCCAAGTCTTGAATTTGACATCCCTGCTTCACTAGTAAATCCATACGCTGCTGAACCGCTTAAAGCGTTATTAAAACCAAATTTAGCACCTAAATTTTTAAATGTTTGACACCACCATGTTAAATCGACTGTTTTAACTGTTTGCGAATAAATAGGATAAAAATATTCATTTGTACCACTATAGAAACTAGTATATTCTGAATTTTTTGAATAGAATGTAGTAATACTATCACCCATAAAGCTGATTCTTGCATCACTTAGTGTGGTTTTAATAATCTTTCCAGTTTCATATTTTGGATAAATGGTATGTTCTTCGGTGATTTCTTGATTAAAATCAAATAATTCATTAGTTGCTTCATCATACCAACCGATAAATTGATAATAAACGCCTTCTTCTTTTTGGAATGGTGGAAGGTCTGGTTCATCAATATATGAACTATATTTAGTTTCAATCACATCAACTAATTCCAAATCTTGATTTTTTACATTGATATTGATTGGATCGTATTCTGTTCGGTACATAGCATAAACGGATTTATTTACCGTAACAACATCAATACTTTGACTCCATTTATAGAAAACTTTGGTATAACCAGTAAAGATTTTGTCACTTGGATTAGCCGGATAAATAAGCTTAGATCCATAATCTTGAGTTATTTCATCTAAAATAGTCTTGCGATCATCGTCATAGAATGTGATTGTGATTTGTTCAATCTCCCACTTCGCATAGATTGTTAAATCTTTTTTGATTTTTGTATCAAAAGAAAAACTTTCTCCATCACTAGTCTCATATCCTACAAGACTTCCGTGTTCAATTACTTTTGGTTCAGGTTCTACTAGGGTTTCGCCTTTTTTTACTGTATATACTTCGTCAGAATATCCATGATTATAAACAATTGTTACTGTTAATTCTTTGGTACATCCAGTTGTCATAAAGATCATAAATGCGATACATATCCATAAAATAATTCGTTTCATATTCTTGCGATCCTTTCATTTTTGTTTGATTATAACATATCTTACTTTTTTTTATTCACAAAATACTATTTATTTTCTTTTTGTTTGTATGCATAAATAATTGCATTTTGAAATAGCCGGTCACATACTTCACCCACCGGATTATGTTTGATACAATCATGATTTCCATCAACTTTTAATAATTCCAAAATTTTATTTTTAGTTAGTACTTCTTGATTTGATGCTTTCACGATATTTACAATATCTTTCAGCAAGATTTTATGACAATAACAAATGATTTGGTTTTCTCCTTTAGTTTTAAACCATACTTCGTCTTCAATTTCATCCTTCAAGAAATATTTGGGATTGGTTTCTTGAAAATAGACTACATCACAATTACGGTTAATACATATATAGCTTTTTTCATCCATAATCAACTCTTGATTTTTAATTATTTTGTGTTTTAATGTAATTATTGGAACGCTTTTTCCTTTCATACTGCAAATTGGACAGCTATTATAACAAGCATTATTACAATTATTACAGTTATTTGTACATTTATTCATAACTTTTTCCTTTGATTCTTTCATATTTATTCTATTTTGTGCATATCATTTCTTGAGGTGTTACAATGAGTGTTGTTAGATACACAGATAAAGAAGTCGATTTACTAGCGAGACTAATGCGAGCAGAAGCGGAATCCGAAGGTGAACTCGGAATGTTAATGGTTGGAAATGTTGGTATTAACCGGGTTTTAGCTAATTGTCTTGATTTTAAAGATATTACTAGTATTGAACAAATGGTTTTTCAACGTCCTGGTGGATTTGAAGCAACGCTTTATTCTTATTTTTATCAACCAGCAAGAGAAATTGACCGAAAACTCGCACGAAGAGTTATTAATGGTGAAAAATTTCATCCTGCGACTAATGCTTTATGGTTTTATAGTACCGATGGTGATTGTATGAGCCAGTGGTATGGTCAATGGAATACAGGAAAATATAAATCTCATTGTTTTTATACACCAGTTGAAAGTGAAAATTGTTATTAGGAGGTATATAAAATGACAATTAATTATCAACAACCTTATTATAATCAAAATCCATTTGGCTATAATGCATATCCATATATGTATCAACCACAACCTTTTCCATATAATCCATATGAACCAAGACCAGATGTTCCCCCAATTTATAATGAACAATCCTATATTGAAAATATCCTTCGCCTTAATAAAGGTAAAATTGTCACTATATATATGAGTTTTGAAGGTAGTCAATGGGGATCTAAAATCTTTAGAGGGGAAATTATGGAAGCTGGTCGTGATCATATTGTCCTAAAAGATGTTCAAAACCAAGTTAATTATTTACTTCTTACCATTTATTTATCTTATATTACTTTTGATGAAACCATTGAATATGATCTAAATCGGTCAGAATAAAGTTATTTTCTTGGTTTAATATAATCGGTTGTAATCATATCAACCCCTAAATCAAGATAATGATTTAGTAATGATTCATCATTTAAAGTCCAAATATTAACTAATCGGTGATTTTGATGACAGTAATTAACTAAATATTCATCACAATATGAATAATGGACATCTAAATCAAAACCTTGTTTTACACAATATTCCATAAATTCATGAGTTCGTGTATGGCATAACCATTGTAAGTTAATATTTGGATATTTGTTTTTAACATATTCTAAGCAACCAATCATTGAAGTCATAACGATCGCAGTAGATTCTAGGTTATGCTCATAAATCTTTTTGATTAATCCATCAAGATTTGAATAATTATGCTTGTGTTTATCATCGTTGTCAGCATAAATGCCATTTGTCCATTTTAGTTCAATTACTGGAGTTTTGTGATATGTCTGACAAAGAGTTAGATACTCATCAAATAAACAAATTTTTCCCATTCTTACCTTCTTATCTGGAGTTATTTGGGTTAAAGTAATATCTTTTAAATCACGATAATGCATCCCATTAATATAATCATGGTATGTTTTTTCACTATTCAGGGTTAATCTGGTTAATGTTTCATCATGAAAGCATACATATACACCATCTAAAGTAACTCTTACATCTGTTTCAATTGCATCATATCCCATCGTTATTGCTTCTGAAAATGCTTCATAGGTATTCTCTACCCCATTTAATAATTTAGTTCCTCTGTGTCCTACATATTTAATTTCCTTTTTCATTTAAATCTTCTCCTAAATATTTTTGATAAAGTGTTTGATTAATCATTTTTGTAATCATTCCAACAATAATTCCCGATATTAGTCCCAAAATTAAGAAAATTGGAATGATGATTACAATACTTGATAAATTTATTTGGTAGATGCCATAAATAATAAAAATCGCTATTAATTGGCCTAAGATATGCGTAACGCCACCAATCATACTAATAAAAATTAAATATTTTTTGTTCAATAATTTTTTTAATAAATACATAACTAAAAAGGATAAAAAAGATCCCAAAAAACTAATCATAAAAGTCATCAAAATGGAAAAAATAAACCCAACCATCACGGTTTTAATTAAAACACATAACAGTGAAGTTTTAAAATCATTGTTTATAAGAATTAACAAAATAACGATATTAGCTAGTCCTAATTTGAAATTTTGAATAAAGGGAAATGGAAATATCGAAAAAAGTAATGTTGATAATTGACGATCTAACAAAGATAAGATACATGCAAGCGCACATAGGCTTGATAGAATCGTAATTTTTTTTAAATTGAAATGTTTTTTCATGTTTTTTCCCCCTTGGTTATAATAATATTATCACATTTTATCAATTTAATTACTTTTGATGATAAAATATTTACTAGAGGTGAAAAAATATGTGTGTGTTTTGTAAAATTGTGAAGGGTGAAATCCCTGCTTTTAAAATTCATGAAACTAAAGATGTTCTTGCATTTTTAGATCTTTCCCAAGTGACTGTCGGTCATACATTAGTAATCCCGAAAAAGCATTGTGAAAATCTATTAGCATTAGATGATGAATTATCAAGTATTCTTTTAAAAGAAGTAGTAGTTGTTGCAAACAAATTAAAGACAAAATTAAATGTTGATGCTTTGAATGTGGTTAATAATTGTGGTGAAGTAGCAGGACAATCCGTTATGCATGTCCATTTTCATTTAATTCCAAGAACTAAAGGCGATGAATTTGAAATTAAACAAGTAGTTCATGAACCTAACTTTGATGAACTACAAAAATTATGTGAAAAAATAAATAAAGAAGATTAGTATTTTTCTAATCTTCTTTTCTTTTTTGATTTAATCTTATTTTTATTCTTCTTTATCAATATCGGTTGATGGAACAACAACCATTGATGCAACTTTATGCCCTTCATTTAGTTTAATAATACAAACTCCTTGAGTATCTCTACCAATCATTGAAATATTATTTAAAGCGGTTCTGATAATCATGCCTTTATCGGTTACGATTACTAAGTCATCAGTTGGTCTAGATACAGCTAAGGCAACTGGATTTCCACTCTTTTGTGTGATGTTCATATATTTTACGCCTTTACCGTTTCTTCCTTTGACCTTAAATGTTGATGCTTTAGTTCGTTTACCGAATCCTTTTTCGGTTAAAACGGTAATTTCGTCATTATCACTACTTACAACTGCCATCCCAACTGTAATTACGCCTTCTTCTAATTTGATTGCTTTAACTCCAGCAGCAGATCGATTTGTCGATCTTACTTCTACTTCATCAAATCTTACAGCTTTACCATTAGATGCCCCTAAAATAATACTTTGAGTTCCATCTGTTTTTGCAACAGCGATTAATTCGTCGCCTTCATTTAAGATTAGAGCTCTTATACCGGTGCTTCTAATGTTTTTATATTTAGCAATTTCGGTTTTCTTGATGTTACCATTCTTAGTTCCAAAAACAATATATCCTGGATCTTCAAGTGTTTTGACGTTAATAACCGCAGCTAGGCGTTCTCCTTCAGCGAATTTTAATAAATTAACAATTGGAAGTCCTTTTGAGAATCTGCTTGCAACAGGAATTTGATATGCTCTTAAGTTATAAACTTGACCTAGGTTGGTGAAGAACATAATGTTATCATGACTTGATGTGTACATTAACTTTTCAACAAAGTCATCTTCTTGCATTTTAGTTCCGGTTACGCCTTTACCACCACGTTTTTGAACTTTATAAGTGTCGACACTTAAACGTTTGATATATCCACGATTAGTAATTGTAATAATTACATCTTCAACTGGAATTAAATCTTCATCTGCTACTTCTAAATCTTCACTTAAATCAATTTCAGTCTTTCTTTCGGTACTAAATCTTCTTTGAACTTCTTCTAGTTCACTAACAATGATTCCCATTAGTTTGTTATGATCTTCTAAAACTGATGTTAAATATGCAACTAATTCTTTTAATTCACTAGCTTCTTGATGAAGTTTTTCAATTTCTAAACCAGTTAAGCGTTGTAATTTCATATCTAGAATCGCTTTTGCTTGCGTTTCTGATAAAATAAATTTATTGATTAATTGATTGATTGCTTCTTCGGTTGATTTAGATGCTTTAATTGTTGCGACTACTTCATCGATATTTGCAAGAGCAATTAGCAAACCTTCGACAATATGAAGTCTGGTTTTCGCTTTATCTAAGTCAAATTCAGTTCTTCTTCTTACAACTTCAATTTGGTGTTTAATGTAAGCTTCTAAAATTTGTTTTAAATTTAGACATTTTGGTTGACCATGATCTAAGGCAATCATATTAATGCTATATGTTGTTTGCATTTGAGTATAGCGATATAAATTATTTAAAATGACATTAGCATTAGCATCTCTTCTTACTTCAATAACGATTTTCATTCCTTTACGGTTTGATTCATCGCGTAAATCAGTAATACCTTCAATAATTTTATCTTTTGCAAGATCTGCAATTCTTTCGATTAGTCTTCTTTTATTAACTTGATATGGGATTTCTCTAACTAAAATCTCTTTTTTACCATTAGATAATGTAACAATTTCAACTTTGGCTCTACAAGTTACTGTACCCATTCCGGTTTCATAGGCTTGTTTAATGGTTGAAAGTCCCATGATTGTTCCACCAGTTGGAAAATCGGGTGCTGGTAAATAGTCCATTAGTCGATCAATTGAGATTTCTGGATCATTAATTAATGCTAGAGTTGCGTTAATAACTTCATTTAAGTTATGAGTTGGAATACTTGTTGCCATCCCGACAGCGATACCTGATGCACCATTAACTAAAATATTCGGAAATCTTGAAGGTAAAACCGCTGGTTCTGATTCACTACCATCATAGTTATCGATAAAATCAACCGTGTTTTTGTTTAAATCTCTTAACATTTCGTTAGCAATCTTGCTTAAACGAGCTTCGGTATAACGCATTGCTGCCGCACCATCACCATCAATTGAACCAAAATTACCATGGCCTTCAACAAATGGGTAGCGATAACTAAAGTCTTGAGCCATTCTAACCATTGCTTCATAGATCGCACTATCACCATGTGGATGGTATTTACCCATTACATCACCAACGATACGGGCACTTTTCTTATAAGGTTTATCACTAAAAATTCCTAGTTCATTCATTGTAAATAAAATTCTTCTTTGAACTGGTTTTAATCCATCTCTTACATCGGGTAAGGCTCTTGCAACAATAACACTCATCGCATAGCTTAAGAAAGAATCTTGCATACAATTTGATAAATTAACAGGTAAAACGTGGTCGATGTGTTTTTCTAATAGTTCTTTATCTTTCTTGGCGTTTTCGTTTGACTCTTCTTCTAGTTCTTCGTCTTCATCTAGTTCTTCGATGCTCTCTGAGTCTGATAATTCTTCATCTAGATCAAAGTCTTTGTTTTCGTCTTTTATCACTTATTTTACCTCCTATACATCAAGATTTTGAACATACACAGCGTTTTCTTCAATAAACTTACGACGTGGTTCAACTTCTTCACCCATTAACATCGTAAATACAGCGTCAGCTTTTTCAACATCTGTTAATGAAACTTGAAGTAATGTTCTTTTATCTGGGTCCATTGTTGTTTCCCATAGCTGTTCAGCGTTCATTTCACCTAAACCTTTGTATCGTTGAATTTGTGGTTTGCCACTAATTTCACTTAATTTTAAATTTAATTCTTCATCGCTATATGCGTATTCTACTTTTTTACCCACTTGGATTTTATATAGTGGTGGTTGAGCAATATAAACATAACCTTTTTCAATTATTTGTTTCATATAACGATAGAAAAATGTAAGTAAAAGCGTTCTAATATGGGCTCCATCGACATCGGCATCGGTCATGATTACAATTTTATGATAACGAGCATTATCAATATTAAATTCTTTACCTATTCCAGTACCAATCGCTTGAATCATTGATAAGATTTCACGATTATTTAAGATCTTATTCATTGCTGCTTTTTCAACATTTAAGACTTTCCCTCTTAATGGCAAAATAGCTTGGAAATATGAATCTCTTCCTTGTTTTGCTGAACCACCGGCAGAATCCCCTTCGACGATATACATTTCGGCTAAAGCGGCTTCTTTTGTTCTACAATCAGCTAATTTAGATGCGAATCCTAAAGTATCTAATGGGCTCTTTCTTCTCGTTGCTTCTCTGGCTTTTTTAGCCGCAATTCGTGCTCTTAATGCTAAAATTGATTTTTCAACGATTAATTTTGCATTTGTTGGATTTTCTTTCAAATATGCATCCAATTTTTCGCTCATAGCTTGTGATACGATTCGTCTTACTTCGGTATTTCCTAGTTTTGTCTTTGTTTGCCCTTCAAATTGAGGATCACTAATTTTACAAGTAACAATCGCTGTCAGACCTTCTCTTACATCATCACCTGACAAACTTTCATCTTTTTTAAAGATATTGGCGCTTTTACCATAATTATTTAAGATTCTTGTAAGACTTACTCTAAATCCATCTTCATGAGTTCCACCTTCATGATTGGCAATATTATTAGTAAATGCTCGAATATCACAAGTATAATCTTCAGTATATTGGAAGGCTATTTCAATATAAACATCTTCAACAACATCTTCAATTAAGATAACATCATTATGAAGTGGTTTCTTTTTACGATTCAAATATTTAATATATTCAATAATTCCACCTTCATAGTGGTATTCTTTATAAATATGTTTTTCTGAATCCGCATTTCTTGCATCTTTAATTGTCAGTTTTAATCCTTTATTCAAAAAAGCCAGTTCTTGAATTCTTTCTCTTAATGTTTCGAAATCATAAATTGTTGTTTCTTTAAAAATTTGTTTATCCGGCTTAAAGATAACGGTTGTTCCTGTATCATTACAATCACCAATTATTTCTAGTTTAGATACCGGTTTACCTCTTTCAAAACGTTCTTTGTAAATATGACCATTACGATGAACATAAACTTCTAGCCATTCACTTAACGCGTTAACTACAGACGCACCTACACCATGTAAACCACCAGATACTTTATAGTTACTATTATCGAACTTTCCACCAGCATGTAGTACTGTAAAAATGGTTTCAGTGGCAGACACTTGGGTTTTAGGGTGAATATCAACAGGCATACCACGACCGTTATCCACAACTTTAACCACATTTTCGCCTAAGTTATCCACAGTAATTTCGACATCAATTTTTGTACAAAAGCCCGCTAACGCTTCATCAACAGAGTTATCAACAATTTCCCAAACTAAATGAT
Organism: uncultured Staphylococcaceae bacterium; assembly: GCA_964541525.1. GTDB lineage: Bacteria > Bacillota_I > Bacilli_A > ML615J-28 > CAG-313 > UBA1737. Next base: position 16,434 of record CAZIQF010000009.1, read on the forward strand.
GAAGCCCTCTAGGCCCTGTTGAACCTATGTACATCCCAGGTCTTTTTCTAACAGCTTCTAACCCCTCTAATACCTGAATCTCCTCGGCATTGTATTCTCTTTCTTCCATAGTTAAACACTCCTTTCAATATTGATTATTTTCGATTCATTAACGATTTGTTCATTCAAATCAGTAATTGTAGCTGCAGTGATAATTGTTTGAAAATTAGGATTCAAACATCTTACAATTGCATTTTGGCGATTTTTATCTAATTCACTAAACACATCATCTAACAACAAAACTGGTGCTTCTTTTTTTTGCTGATACAGCAATGAAGCCATTCCTAATTTTGTACTAAGCAATGCATTTCTTTGTTGTCCTTGAGACCCATATATCGCAGTATTTTTATTATTTATAATAAAAATATAATCATCACGATGAGGTCCATAATTAGTATAGCCTTTTTTTAAATCCTCTTCTTTTGACAAAATCATTTGTTTTTCATATTCTTCAATAGTTACTGCAGGTTGATAAACAATACTTAATTTTTCTTTAGAATCAGTGATTTTAGCATGTTCAATTTCAGCAAATTTACTTATTTTTTCAATAAATTCTTCTCTAATTTTTATTATTTGACTACCTAATTCAATTAATTGTTTTGTAATTACATCTAATAACATTTGAAGATTACTTTTATTTTCAAATATAAGACGTTTTAAAAGGGCATTTCTCTCTTTTAAAACTTTTTTATAGTTATTATTCAAAACCAAATAATCTTTTGAAATTTGACAAATTACAAGGTCAAATAATTTTCTTCTTTCTTTAGATGAACCCTTTAATAAAAGAAAATCTAAAGCAGAAAAACAAACAACATTAAAATAGCCAATAAATTCACTTAACTTCTTATATTCAAAGTTATTTAATTTAACTTTTCTACCACGAGAATTACCGAATAAACTAATTTTTTCATTAACATTATTATTTTTAATCATGCCTTCTAAGTAAAAAAACTCACTTTTATCGTTTATTAACTCATTTTGATCAGTACAACGATAAGATTTAATTAAACTTAGACAATAAATTGCTTCTAACAAAGAGGTTTTTCCAGAAGCATTTGCACCATAAATAATGTTAGTTTTATCCGAAAATTCAACATATTGGCTATTAAAACAACGAAAATTTGATAGTTTAACTGAACTAATTATCATTTAGACACTTAATTTCAAATATTTTACCGTTAACTTTAACTAAATCTCCGGGAAAAAGCTTTTTTCCACGTCTATTTTCAGGTATTTCGTTAACAAAAACAACGTTGTTTTCTAAAAAATATTTTACTTCTCCACCACTAGAAATAAGGTTCGTAAACTTCAAAAATTGACCCAATGTTATGTATTCAGAATTGATTATTATTTTTTGCATAAAATCACCTACTTTTTATACTAATATTATACCAAAAAAGCATAGATTTTTCCACTAATTTGACCACCTTTTTTTAACCCTCTTTTTACCTCTTTTTCACCATAAAAAATTGACTTTTTTTATACTGTGTTTTTTATACAATTTTTTCCTATCAAAAAATTGACATTTTTTATTTTTTTATTATTTTTTAAGATAATTTTTACATAAATAAGTATATTCCTTATTATTATATATGTTTTTTTATATTATTTTTTATAAAATATTTTTTTAAATTATTTTTAACTTTTTTTATGCTTTTTTTTGCATTTTTGTAAGTTTTTTTAATATTTTTAATTTAAAACTATTACATAATTTACATATAAAAATATAAAAATAAATAAAATATTAAATATATAAATAATTAAATAATTATTATTTTATTTTTGTGTGTATATAATTATATAATTATTTATTGTTATATTTATATAATTAATATCATAATTAAATAATTCGTTATATATTTATTTATACTTGTATTTATAGACATATTTAATTATATATTTTTATACATTTGTATTTCATTATGTAATTAAATATATATTTAATTATTGTAAAGTTGTTTTATTCCTATACATTTTTAATTATATCCATATTTACATATCCAATCTTTTTTGTGATATAAAATTGTTTTTTGCTGTATTTTTTAGTGCTAAGCATCTATGTTTTGAATTTTTGTTTTAACTTAAAAATAAACATGTGTACGAATTCATAAAGACATACGATATTATTATTTTAATTTAAAACAACAAAGTTTTAATTATAACATTTATTACCATTAATTTCGGTGTTTCAAAATATTTAAATTAAAACTTTTATTAGCGTTTTACTTTTAAATTAAATATTATTTTTTCAGTTTGATTGAAAATGTTGTTTTTAATTTAAAATATATTTGTTTGTTTTTAAAACCTTGTAAGGTGTTAAAAATCTAAAAATCAAAGAAGTAGTGATTTAAAAATTAAGACTTTTTATGTTTTTAAATATTTACATAAATACGTTTTAAAAGTTTGATGTTGTGCAACTACTTGATTAGAGTTTATGGGTTACTTGTTTTTCAGCGTTTTTTGTAGTTTTTGTGGCTTGCAAAAAAACACGGATTTTTTGATTTAACCCCCTATATTCCGAATAACTTTTCAAGTTTTTTGAAAAAATTTAAAAATAAGGCTGTTTTAAGGCTTATTTTCTAAAATAATTCGACTTGTGAAAGTTGTTTTGCAAAAAAGTTTTACTATTCAAAAAAATCTTAAAAATTAATTTTGTTGGGTCTAAAAGTCAAAAATATTTTTTTATGGTTGTATGTATTTACTTTTGTAAATAAATATTGCTTTTTTCTTGACCATCATTTTTTTATTTGATATAATGTTTGTGTAATTCTAAGGAGGAATAATAAAATGAATAATCAACCAATAAAAAGACGTGATCCTTTTGCAAAACCATTAAAGCAAGAGGTTCAAAAACCTGAAGTAGAAGAAGAAATTGTAGAAGAAGTAGTAGAAAACGAGGATGAACAAGAGGCTGAAGTAGAAGAAGAAGTAATTATGCAACCTGTTGTTAAACCTGTTACACCTAAATTAGTGCAAAAACAAGCGCCAAAACAACAAAGACAAAGTAGTAAAAATTACTACATGCCTGAAGAAAACGTAGATCGACAAAAATATACTGCAACAATGGATGTTGCATTACGTAGAAAGATTAAAATTGTATGTGCAACAAGGGGAATTATGTTTTCTGAGTTTATCGAAATGGCTTGTAAAGAAAAACTAAGTAGAGAAGGAGAACGATAGTCATGCCAATTATCTCAACTTTCTGTAAAAAGGGTGGAGTTGGTAAAACAACATTCCTAGGTTACCTTGCTCATTATTACGCTAACCAAGGTAAAACTATTCTAGTAATTAGTGCAGATGATCAAAATAGTATTTTTAAAATTTTTGGATGTGAAAATTTTGTTACTGATCATGATGATGATTTTTTTGAAAATCTATTAGTCGGTGAAAAAGAACCAAATGATGTCGTTTTTGAAGCTAGAGATGGTATGTATTTAATGAAAACCTTAAATACAGACAGACTTTCAATCAATTTAACCCTAAAAAGGTCTGAAGAAAAGAAATTAAGAGGGTTAATTGAAGATTTTACTAATTATTTTGACTATATTTTTATCGATTTCCCACCTTCAAGTAGTAGATTGACAGAAATTTTGCTTGATATTAGTGACAATATCCTTCTTGTCGTTGGTTTAGACGCACTTGGAATTGATGGCTATAAGAACACAATTCAGTATTTTGTAGACTGTGACATCGAAATTGATAAAATTAGCCACATAATTCCTATTGGATACCACCCTGTAAAGATCACTCCAAACAAGTGTTTGAAAGAGCTTAAAAAACTAGCTCAAAACTACACTCCAAAGGCTGTAATTTCAACTCCAATCAAAGATAAAGCAGTCATTCAAAATTTACAAGCTGATGGGGTTTCTGTGTTTGATAATCACACAATGAAAGACAAATTTCATCAAAAAAATCGTGATGAAATTAGAAAAGACCTAATTGAGGTCTATGAATCAATAAAATTATAAAAAAAAGCACTCTTTTTGAGTGCTTTTCTTTGCTTTTTAGGTGTTTTTTTAGAAAATTCTTACTGGAAGAAGTAATTGTTTTAAATTTGTGAACTTTTCACTAGTAATTACAGTAGCTTTTATTTCACCAGAAAAATACATTGAAATTTCATCAGTTTCAAATGATTTTAACGCTTCTAATAAGTATTTTGTTGAAAATGCAATTTGAAAATCTTGTTTTTCGCTCACTTCTAGTGGTGTTATTGTTTCTACAACCCGACCAATTTCGGTAGAATTTGATGAAATCTCGATATTGTTGCTGTTTGCAGATAAACTGAACTTAACAAAACTCATATTTTCTGAATCAATAAACAACGAAGCTCGATCCACAACTGAAATTAAATTTTCTTTATTTAATTTGATACTTAATAAGAAATTCTTAGGTATTAAGTTAGCTGTATCGGGATAACTTCCTTCAACTAATCGCGTTAAAAATGCAATATTTTTTACTTTAAATAAAGCTTGATTATTCGAAATAAATAGCTTAATATCTTCGGTTTGATCAGTTATGATTTTACTAAACTCTTCTAATGCTTTACAAGGGACATTAATTTGAACTCGTTCTTGTGAAGGTTCTGCTAGTTTTGTAACTCTTCTTGCAAGTCTAAAACTGTCTGTTGCAGTCATAATTAATTGATCATCTTTTATATTAATATTAACACTAGTTAGACTAATTCTGTTTTCAGCGGTAGCACAAGCGAATGATGTTTGTCTAATCATTTGTCTTAATTCTTTTCCATTAAGCGTTATTGCAGCTGTTTTTGTATCAAAATTGGTAATTGGAAAATTATTTTTTTCATAAGCTACAAGGGTAAAATCTGAGCTTTTAGAAATAATCTTAATTGTTGTTTCATCAAATAGTGTAAACTCTACAAATTCACCTTCGATTTTTTTTACAATATCAACCAAATATTTTCCTGGAGCTACGCACACTCCATTTTCATGAATTATTAAATCTTCGTTATTGGCTTCTAATACAACTCTAATTGAAATTTCTTTATTGGTTGTAATAAAAATAAGTGAATCATTTTTAGCTGTTATTTGTATTCCCATCAAAATAGGCATTGGTGTTTTAGTTGATAAACCTTTAGATACATTTTGCAAAGTTGTATCTAATAACGTTCTTTTTATTTCAAATTTCATTTCATCCTCCTTTATATTATTTTATTTTTTATTATTAATATTATTATTAGCAATGTGGATAAGTGGATAACTTATCTTTTTTATTCATATAAACGATCCAAAGATGCAATAATGTTTTCAATATCTTCACGAACAAAAGCATCAGTTTTAATTGATTCGGTAATTTTTTCGAAAGCGTGAGCAATTGTTGCGTGATCTCTTCCACCTAAAATACTACCTATCTTATTAAGAGTTAAATTGTATTTAGTTTTTAAAATATAAATAGTAAGTTGTCTAGCATAAACATATTCTTGCTTTCTAGATGGAGATGATAATTCTTTAACGTTTATATTAAAATAAGATGCAATGATTTCTTTAATCTTTTCAATATGAATCGCACTGGTTTCGTTTTGTACTACTTTATCTTTTGAAATAATCGCATCAAGAGCAATTTCGGCGTTTTCTAAAGTATAAGCAATATTAAAAGATACGCAATAAGAGATAAATCTTCTTAATGCACCTTCTAGTTCTCGAACATTTTGATCAAAGTTTTCAGCAATGTAAGTTATAACATTGTCTGGAATTTCACTAGGATCTTCAATTAAGAATTTTGCCTTACCTTTTAGAATTCGTTTTCTTAATTCTAAATTTGGTTTTTTTATATCAGTTTGAATTCCCCAACTAAAACGCGATTTTAGTCTTTTAATAATATTAAGTTCGCTCGCTGGACGGTCAGATGTGACAATAATTTGTTTATTATTATTAAATAAAATTTCAAAAATCTTAAAAAATTCATCTTGAGAACCTTGCTTGTCAGCTAAATATTGGATATCATCAACTAATAATAAATCTGCAGATTGATAATAATTATCAAAATCAGCGGCAATTAATGGATTTTTTTGATTTTTATTTTTTGCTTTAAAATAATCTTCTACGAATTGTTGAGCTGTTGTAAACACAATGTTTGTATTTGGATTATTGTCTAACATATAATGACCTATTGCCGTCATTAAGTGGGTTTTGCCTAAACCAACATCACCAAAAATATAAAAAGGATTAATGGTTACACTAGGTGATTCAGCAACTTTAGTTGAAAAAACAAAGGCTTCCCTATTAGCTTCACCAGTTACAAAGTTGGCAAATGTATAGTCAGGACATAAATTTCTACTTTTAAACATTGAACTTTGAGAACCTTGATTTTGGGATGTTTGTAGTTCTTGGTTATCTTTTGTTGCTTCATCTTTAGTAATAATCTTAAATTGAATCGCTTTATCTTCACTACATTGAAGTAGTAATTCATTCATTCTTGTTAAATAAAACTTATCAATTCGAAATTTTGCTAGTGCGTTGTCAACAATTAAATAGATAAAATTATTTTGGAATTTATGGATTTCATTGATTGGCTCATAAATTTGATTAAAAGTAGCTTCATCACTAGATGCTCTTAATAAATCTTTTACTTGTAGCCAAAGTTCTTGTTCTTTATTCATAAAACACCTCGATTATATTTAATAATACCATAATTCGATAAAAAAATAAAATAATACGAACATTTATTTTTTTTCACATAGTTATTCACATTTTATCCACATAAATAAAAATAAGCTTATCCAAAAGTTTTCCACTGTTTAAATGTGGATAACTAAAAAAAGAGGATAAAAATTTAATAAATACGTTTAACTTGTAAAATAATAAAAATAATGATATAATAATCTAAAAAGAGGTGCTTTATGAATAAATTATTAAAAACTATTATCTTAATAGCTTATACATTTGTTATTTTTTTAGGAGCTATCCTTATTATATATTTATCAACAAATAGTAAGCAATTTGCTGAATACACAACTAACCCGTATAATGATGATCTCAATTTGAATGTTCAAATGATGGAAGTTAGAATGTCAGAAAATGATGAAAGCAATAAAACTGATTATGAATATAGTAAATATGATTTGAAATTATTTGTAAGAAGAACAACTGACCAATACATTTCTAACATTTATACTTATGTTTGTGTTGAAAGCCAAGATGGAAAAAAATATACAGAAACAAGTTCGCCTAAACAAATGGGACAAGGTACATGGCAAACAACAACAATGTATTTGTTAAATTCGAGTTATGAATTTGCATATAATAAGATTATTAAAGATGCTGAAAACACTGATAAATTAAAACAAGAAAATTTTATTCCTAAAAAAGTTTATTTAAAAGTAGTATACGAAGTTGATTTAAAAGAACCAGTTGATAATAAAGATACCGAAACAAGAGAATTAAATTATATGTTTAAAGTAGAAGAACTTAATCGTACAGCTTATAGTTCTTATGAAAAACGTGACGTTATTTCAGGCAGTGTAAATACTGGTTATATTGATTTTAAAGAAGATTTAGTAAAAATTAAATTAACACATGATCTTGTTGAAGCTGATAATAAAGATGAAGTTAATAAAGATAAATTTAGTTTTAGTCGTTTAGAAGCTAATAGTGCTACTTTAGCAGACGGAGTAAAAATAGATCGGATTAATTTAGTTGTTGAAGCCGAAATTACTAATACTGATCTTGTTAACGATAAATATTTCTCTAAGTATATTCGTCTATTTACATATAATGGAGCATTAGTTCGTAGTATTCCAATTTCTTCAATTAGAGATGTAAGTATTGATGAAGCATACAATTGTGAAAAATTATATTTTACAATTGTAATTGATTTAAGTACTGGAGATCAAATTAAAACTAATTTCTATGTATTAGTTAATGAATTGTAAAAATAATAAAAAACTACTTGATTAAATGATTGATTAGGTAGTTTTTTTTATATAATCAATCTCAATGTGTAAATAAATTGACAAATTAAAAAAAATAAAGTATAATTAGTCAAGCATGGTTTAATAATTTGGAGGTGCTCATATGAAAAGAACATACCAACCTAATAAACGTAAACATAGTAAAACTCACGGTTTCCGTGCTCGTATGGCTACAGCAAACGGAAGAAAAGTATTAGCACGTAGACGTTCAAAAGGTAGAGCTGTATTATCAGCTTAATTACAATTTAATCAAAATCTGGACCACTTCTTGTCATTTTAATTGTAGGAAGTGGCCTTTTTTTTGTTTAAATTAAAAAAGGTACATTTTAATGAAGAAAGAAAATAGAATTAAGAAAAATGAAGAAATAGCTAAAATTGTTTTAAATAAGCAAAAAATAAAAAGTGAATTTTTCTTTATTTATTATCAAAAAAGCGATACAATTTTTAAAGCAGCAATTTCGGTGTCAAAAAAACTCGGTAATTCAGTAAAAAGAAATCATGCAAAAAGAATTATTAGAGAATTAATTAGACCGAATATTAAACTTGTTATGCCGATGAAAATTGTTGTTGTCGTAAAAAAAGATTTATTTGGTATTGATTTTAGCGAATTACAAAAAGAAATGAATTTATGTTTATTAAAAATTGAAAAAAAGTTAAATAATAATTAATAAAATAAAAAAAGGAGAAACAATGAAAAACAAATTCAAATTTTCCCGTATAACATTTTTTATAATTGTTATGGTGGGAGCTTGTTTTGTTCTACTTACATCTTGTGGAGCAAAATATGGTCAAAAGAATGCATATCTAGAATATAGCGCTGCTAATTCTAGTGGTGGTTGTAGTGGATCATCTAGTGCTTTATCAAAAGCAGATTGGATGGTTGATTATTTAGAAGCAGAAGTAGAGTCAAGTGTTAATGAATATCTAATTTCAATTAATACAACTGTTACCGAAGAAGAAAAAAATCTAATCAAACTAACTGGAGAATATAATGGAGTTGTTTGTTCTTATATTAACGCTGACGGTGATACAGTTACTACTAAAAGTTATTTAAAAAATTTAGAAAGATTATTAAATGGCTATGTAAATGAAAATCATAAACAAGCGGTTGCTAACTCAGATGATTTAGAAAAAATAAAAAAACATTTCCAAGTTTGTCTAATTAATTCTGATATTGATTTATTTAAAACATATGTAGGTAATATTAAATCAGCGGATAAAACATCAATTGATCCATATAAAACCGCTTTAAACGGTACAGCTGGGTGCTTTGATTCTACAAGTAAAAAAGTAGCAAGTGATGCGTTAAAGAAAGTCGATGAAGTTACAGATGTATATTTATTAGGTGCGTTATTTATTATTCAAATTGATGACCGCTTATCAGAACTTGAACCGATTAAGTTTAAAGCATCAACAGTTGGTGAATTCTTTGCTAATTTCTTTGATAATATCTTTATCTTCCCTGTTGCATGGTTAATTTATGCTTTATCAACACTTTGTGGTGGTTATTATGTGATTGGTTTGTTAATTACAACTTTAATTGTTAGAACAATCGGGTGGCCAATTTATGCAAAAACAAACGATATGTCACTTAAGATGGGAATGATGCAACCAGAATTACAAAAAATTCAAGAAAAGTATGCAGGAAGAAACGATCCAGACTCCCAACGAATGATGCAAATGGAACAAATGCAATTATATAAAAAATACAAAGTAGGACTTGGTGGATGCTTCGCACCATTATTACAATTTCCAATCTTTATGGCAATCTATCGTGCAGTATCAAGAATTCCATATACTAAAACTATTGCCAATTCCGAATATACACTTAACTGGGCGAATGAATTAAAGTCTAATATTTTTGGTATTAATTTATTTGAAGATCGTACTGGCGGTGGAACTAATCAATTAATTGGGATTATTGTATTAGTGTTATTGGTTGTTGGAACGCAAGTTTTAAGTCAATTTATAACTCAACTTCGCCAAAAGAAAACACAAGAAAAGCAACAAGAAGATGTTCCTCTATATAAAAGACAATCAGTTAACCAAACCCAAAACTCAACTCAAAGTACAATGAAATTTATGTTATGGTTTATGATTATTATGATGGGTTCGTTTGTTTGGACAAGTAAAGCTGGTCTTGGTGTTTATTGGTTAATTGGTAACATTTATTCAATGGCTCAAATGGTAATTAATAGTTTAACAAGTAATAAACGCCTTGAAAAATTACAAAATAAGCATGGTATTTATACTGTAAAAAATAATGCGAATACTACAAAAAAATAATGAATAAAGATTAAAAAGGAAAAAAATAAAATGAAACAAAAAAAATATATTGGAAAAAGTTTAAGCGAAGTAGAAATACTTGCAGTGGAAGAACTAGGTGTTTGTAAAGATGATTTATACTTTGATGTAATTTCTCCAGATGGTACAGCTGTAGAAGAAATGGAAATTGATGTTATCGTCGATGCAAACCCTGTAAAAAAAGGTAAAGACTTTTTAGAAACTTTCTTAAAAGAAGCAAATATCTATGGATATGTTGAAAGAAAAATGCGTGATAATGTGGTTGAATATTCGATTACAACGGAAGACGCTAATGGTGCTTTAATTGGTTACAATTCCCAAACATTAAATGCGTTACAACTAGTTACTTCATTAATTGTTAATCAATATTTTGATCGTGATACGGAATCAGGTTTAATTGTCAAAGTTGATGTTGGTGATTATCGTAAATCGCGTGATGAAAAATTAGAACGTCTTGCAACAAGAGTCGGTCGTGAAGTTGCAAAAACAAAGATTCCAGTTAAACTTCGTTATATGAATGCTTATGAAAGAAAGATTATTCATAATAAACTTGCTGGATGGCGTGATGTAAAAACGCATTCTGAAGGCGTTGAACCAAGAAGATATGTTATTATTGAACCTAAAACAGGTGATGAATAAAACATAGCTATTTTATATAACTGTTATTAAGTTTATTAATATATTTCTTTACAATTTCACATAAAAAATAGTATAATAAAGTAGGTCATAAAGGCCTACTTTTATAAATTTAAAAGCAAGAATAATTATATAATTATCAAACTTTTACACTATAAAAATTAAATGAAGGAGAAAATATGATGACTAAAAAAATCTTTTTTGGTTTAATATCATTTTTATGCTTGTTCTCAATTGGTTTTTCGCTATCAGGATGTAAAGCATTACATAAACATAATTGGATTGAAAATGAAGTAGTTCATCCAACCTGTACAACAGAAGGAACAATCAATTATTTATGTTCTAAATGTAAAAAAACAAAAACTGAAACAGTTCCTGCTTTAGAGCATACAGAAGTAATTGATGAAGCAATAGAACCAACTTGTGCAACAATCGGTTTAACTGAAGGAAAACATTGTTCAGTATGTCATGAAATATTGGTTAAACAAGAAGAAATCGCAATGATTGAACATAATTACATAGATGAAATATGTTCAGGATGTCAACACACAAAAGGATTAGTATTATCTTTAGTATCAGATGGATTAAGTTATGAAGTTATTGATTATACTGGAACATCTCCTAAAGTTGTTATACCTTCAACATATCAAAATTTACCAGTTACTAGTATCAGAGAATCTGCTTTCTATAATTGTAGTAGTCTAACTAGCATCACGATTGGATCAAATATCACAAGTATTGGTAATGGTGCTTTTTATAATTGCAGCAGATTAATAAATATAATAATTCCAGATAGTGTCACAAGTATCGGAGAATGTGCTTTTTTTTCTTGCAGCAGATTAATAAATATAATAATTCCAGATAGTGTCACAAGTATCGGAGAATATGCTTTTTCTTCTTGTAGCAGTTTAACTAGCGTCACGCTTGGAGCGAATATCACAAATATCGGTTCATATACTTTCTCTGACTGTAGCAGTTTAACAAGCATAACAATCCCAAACAGTGTCACAAGTATAGGAGATGATGCATTCGATAATTGTAGAAGTTTAACAAGCATAACAATCCCAAACAGTGTCACAAGCATAGGAAAATATGCATTTAGACATTGTAGTAGTTTAACAAATATAATAATTCCAGATAGTGTCACAAGTATAGGAGATGGTGCTTTCTATAACTGCAGCAGTTTTACAAATATAATAATTCCAGATAGTGTCACAAGTATTGGTAATAGTGCTTTCTCTGACTGTAGCAATTTAAGATATAATGAATTTGATAATGCTTTATACTTAGGAAATGAATCTAACCCATATTTAGTGTTAGTAACAGCTAATTCAACAAGTATTACAACTTGCATAATAAATGAAAAAACAAAGTTCATTCATTCATATGCTTTCTCTTCTTGTAGAAGTTTAACAAGCATAACAATCCCAAACAGTGTCACAAGTATAGGAGATGGTGCATTCTATAATTGTAGAAGTTTAACAAGCATAACAATCCCAAACAGTGTTACAAGCATAGGACAATATGCATTCTATAATTGTAGAAGTTTAACAAGCATAACAATCCCAAACAGTGTCACAAGCATAGGAAAATATGCATTTAGACATTGTAGTAGTTTAGCAAGCATCACGCTTGGAGCAAATATCACAAGTATCGGAGAAGATGTTTTTTCTTCTTGTAGCAGTTTAGCTAGCATAAATGTTAATCCAAATAATAAAGTATATGATAGTAGAAATAATTGTAATGCAATAATTGAGACTGAAACAAATACATTGATAGCTGGATGTTCTAACACAGTTATTCCAGACAGTGTCACAAGTATAGGAGATGGTGCTTTCTATAACTGCAGCAGTTTAACAAATATAATAATTCCAGATAGTGTCACAAGTGTTGGAGAATATGCTTTCTATGGCTGTAGCAATTTAAGATATAATGAATTTGATAATGCTTTATACTTAGGAAATGAATCTAACCCATATTTAGTGTTAGTAACAGCTAATTCAACAAGTATTACAACTTGCATAATAAATGAAAAAACAAAGTTCATTCATTCATATGCTTTCTCTTCTTGTAGCAGTTTAACCAGCATAATAGTTCCCGACAGTGTCACAAGTATCGGAGAATATGCTTTCTCTGACTGTAGCAATTTAAGATATAATAAATTTGATAATGCTTTATACTTAGGAAATGAATCTAACCCATATTTAGTGTTAGTAACAGCTAATTCAACAAGTATTACAACTTGCATAATAAATGAAAAAACAAAGTTCATTCATTCATATGCTTTCTCTTCTTGTAGCAGTTTAACAAGCATAATAATTCCAGACAGTGTCACAAGTATCGGAGAATATGCTTTTTCTTATTGTAGCAGTTTAACTAGCGTCACGCTTGGAGCGAATATCACAAATATCGGTTCATATACTTTCTCTGACTGTAGCAGTTTAACAAGCATAACAATCCCAAACAGTGTCACAAGCATAGGAAAATATGCATTTAGACATTGTAGTAGTTTAACAAGCATAACAATCCCAAATAGTGTCACAAGCATAGGAGAAGATGCATTTAGATATTGTAGTAGTTTAGCAAGCATCACGCTTGGAGCAAATGTCACAAGTATAGGAGAATATGCTTTTTCTTCTTGTAGCAGTTTAACAAGCATAACAATCCCAAACAGTGTCTCAAGTATAGGAGAATATGCTTTCTATGGATGTATTAATCTAACAAATGTCTATTACACAGGTACAGAAGAACAATGGAATGCAATCAGTATTGATAGTTATAATTCAGATTTAACTACTGCAACAATTACATATAATTATGTAAAAGATAAATCATAATTATTATTGAATGGATATATAAGAAAAATAGTGTTTTATCAAACTATTTGATTAAAATAACTTAATAAAATAAAAGTGATAATATAATACCATTTGGTCTATATTATCACTTTTGTTGTTTATAAATAGTTAATAAAACTACAATATACTAAAATCGAAAAAGGAGGAAAAACTTTATGAAAAAATTATTAATTAGTATAAGTTTATTTATTTTGGTAATGATTAGTGGTTGTAGTTTAGATAAAACTGCTGATGATAAAATTGTTTATTATCTAAATACTCCAACAATAACTGCTAGTGTTGATAATACGGTTGATGTTGGAGCATATGTTGCTAGTTTAGTAATGCCATCAACATTAGAAATCAGTTGTTCAATTGAATATAGTTATACTTATTATTATATGACAAGTCCTTTTGGTTCGACTAATTCGAAAACAGTAAAATCAACATCTTCATGTGAAGCGACAGGGTTTATCATTAATGAAGATGGTTATATAATAACAAATGCTCATGTTGTGACCATTGAAAACGAAGAAAACTATCCGGATTTAAAATATTTAAATTATGACATCAAAGTTAATTATGCTGATTCAAATGTTTCATTTACGGCAGAAGTTGTTAGTTATGATACAGAACTCGACCTTGCAATTTTAAAATTAGATGTATCTAACATTAATGAATTAAAATATGTGACTTTTTTTGATTTAACTGATCCAGAAACGGAAGAATATAATACTAGTAGTGCGGTTAAATTAAATTATGGTGAAGTTGCAGTTGCGATTGGTAATGCTAATGGTTATGGAATCTCGGTTACTCAGGGGATTGTTTCAGCACCAATTCGATTTTTTAATGATGAAGATCGGATAATCAAAGCGATTCAAACTGATGCAGCCATAAATCAAGGTAATTCGGGGGGGCCACTTTGTAATAAATATGGCTATATTATTGGTGTTAATTCATTTAAAGTAGTAACTTCTTCATCAGAAGCTCTAGGATATGCAATTCCTAGTTATGTTGTTATTGGTTATATTAATGAAGTGAGCAAACAACAAAATATAACAATTGAATATACAACAACTAACGTTAGATCTTATGCATAAAAGAGAAAAGATGACCTTAGGCAATAGGTCATCTTTTCATTAGAAACGAGAATTGAATAAAAATTAAGGGCTCTTTTTTTCAAAGAGTACTTAAATTATAACACAAAATTTCTGTAAAAAATAAAAAAAACTAGTGAAAATGTTTACAATAACAATTATTATTGGAAAAAGTTAAAAAAAATTGGTATAATAATTTTAAGAGGTATAAAAAAATGGATAATTTAAATGATATTATTGTTGGTATTTCAACTGCGTATCAAGAAGGAGCTATTTCCATTATTAGATTAAGTGGTAATGGTTGTATTGAATTAGTTGATCAAATCTTTAAAGGACATAATTTGACCAAAGCTATATCTCATACAATTCATTATGGATATATAATTGATAATAACGAAATAATTGATGAAGTATTAGTTAGTGTATTTAGAGCTCCAAAAACTTATACAAAAGAAGATATTGTCGAAATTAATTGCCATGGTGGTATTTTTATTACTAATAAAATTTATGAAATTATATTAACTAAAGGCGCTAGAAGTGCTTCTAGAGGTGAATTTACAAAAAGAGCCTTTTTAAATGGTCGAATTGATTTAACTGAGGCAGAAGCAGTTATGGATATGATTAGAGCTGAAAGTAATTCATCTGCACGTCTTGCTTCAAAAGGGTTATGTGGTGATATTAAGCGTTGTGTTAATAGCTTGCGAGAAAGATTACTAGATGTCATCGCAGTAATTAGTGTTAATATTGATTATCCAGAGTATGATGATGTTCAAATGCTTACTACAACGGAGATTTTACCTAATATTGAAAGTATTTATAATGAACTTAATAATTTACTTGCTAATTCGAAAAGCGCGAAATATTTAAAAAATGGGCTTGATACTGCGATTATTGGTTTGCCTAATGTTGGAAAAAGCAGTTTGCTTAATGCGATATTAGAAGATGAAAAAGCAATCGTAACGAATATTCCTGGAACAACAAGAGATTTAGTTGAAGCAAAAATTAATTTAGGGAATATCACACTGAATTTAATTGATACAGCTGGAATTAGAGAAACAAATGATTTAGTTGAACAAATTGGAGTCAATAAATCGATTGAAGCGTTAAAAAAAGCCGAATTTGTTTTAATGGTTTTAGATGGAAGCAAAAATTTATCACAAGAAGATGGAGAATTATTAGAACTAATTAAAGATAAAAAGCATATTATTGTGATTAATAAGCGTGACCTAGGATTAGTTCTTGATCCTAACCAGTTTAGTAACAGCATCGCCATTACTACTACTTCTCAAGAAGATTTAAATCAGTTAAAACAACTAATTACATCAGTAGTAGAATTGGAAAAACTAGATAATAAAGATATTACATTAATATCTAATGCGAGACAAATAGAAAAGTTAAGTCTTGCAGAAGAAGCATTAAAAGAAGCATTAAACGAAATAAATGATAATTTATATATTGATTTTATTGAATTATATTTAAGAAAAGCTTGGATGTATTTAGGTGAAATCATTGGTGAAACATCAACCGAAGATTTGCTTAATGAACTATTTAGTAAGTTTTGTTTAGGTAAATAAGGTATATTTTTTGACAAATAATCAAAGTTTAGTTATAATTTTATTAAACAAATAAAGTTTTTGCGTTAAGATGTAGACCGAGTATAAAGAAATTTTATAAAAGGGACCTAATAGATAGTGAAACGTTAGGAATAAAAACTTTAGAAAGAACAGCTACAAAGCAAAAGAGAAGAAAAACAAAATTATATAATTTTGTTTGTAGAACTCTTCGCACAAAGCTAAGTGCGTTATCAAACTAATTGAGGGTAAAGATTTATTTCTTTAAACTAAGGTGGTACCGCGAAAAAATAGAACTAAAGCCGCTAATTTTTCGTCCTTAGAAGGTGTTGATAGATATATATCAATATTTTCTAAGGCTTTTTTTATTAAAGAAAGGAAAAAATAAAGATGAAAAGAACAAAAATTAAGCAATTATTTATGTTAAAGAAAGAAGAGACTGTTTTAGTTAATGGATGGGTAAGAACGAACAGAGCTCAAGCACAATTTGGTTTTTTAAATATTAATGATGGATCAACATTATCTACATTACAAGTGGTTTATGATGATAAGTTAGAAAACTTTAATGAAATTTCTAAATTTAGAGTTGGTGTATCAGTAAAAATTATTGGTGATGTTGTTTTAACTCCTAATAATAAGCAACCATTAGAAATTCATGCGAAAGAAGTTGTAATGCTTGGTGATTGTCCAGAAGAATATCCAATCCAACCTAAACGCCATACTAGAGAATTCTTAAGAGAATATGCTCATCTTCGCCCTAGAACTAATCTTTTTAATGCTGTATTTCGCATTAGAAGTGTAGCTGCTGCTGCAATCCATAGTTATTTTCAAGAAAATGGTTATTTATATGTCCACACACCACTAATCACATGTGCTGATTGTGAAGGTAGCGATCAAATGTTTAAAATTACAACATTAAATATGCAAGATTTACCAAAAGATGAATTTGGTAACGTTGATTATAAAGAAGATTTATTTGGTAAACAAGCGTTTATTACTGGTTCAGGTCAACTTCAAGGGGAAACTTTTGCCATGGCTTTTGGCGATATATATACATTTGGTCCAACATTTAGAACCGAAAACTCCAATACTAAAACCCATGCAAATGAATTTTGGATGATTGAACCAGAAATGGCATTCTGTGATCTAGAAGGATTAATGGATATCGAAGAAGAAATGTTAAAATATGTAGTTAAATACGTTCTAGATAAATGCCCAGAAGAAATGGCGTTCTGTGATCAATTTGTTGAAAAAGGGCTCTTAAAAAAATTAAATGATTTAGTAAATGCTAATTTTATCCGCATTACTCATCATGATGTTGTCGATCTATTACTTAAAGCAAATCAAAAATGGGAATTTAAACCATCATATGAAGATGATATTGCGAAAGAACATGAAAGATATATTACTGAATATTTTAATTCACCAGTTTTTATTACAGACTGGCCTAAAGATATTAAAGCGTATTATATGAAAGTTAATCGTGATAATAAGACAGTTGCCGCAGTCGATTTAATTGTTCCGATTGCTGGTGAACTAATGGGAGGCTCACAAAGAGAAGAAAATCTTGATGTATTACTTAAACGAATGCAAGAACTTCATGTTGATCAAGAAGGAATTAAGTGGTATCTAGATACTAGAAGATATGGTGGATGCGTTCATTCGGGATTTGGAATGGGATTTGAACGTTTAATTATGTATCTAACAGGTATTGAAAACATTCGTGATGTTATTCCTTTTCCTAGAACACCTAAAAATTGTGAATTTTAAAAAATAAAAGCGATAATAGTATACCGATGTTTGGTTTATCTATTACCGCTTTTTTTGTACTATAAAGGTTAAAGTGAATATTTCCAAATAACTAAAGAATTAAATAAACTTAAAAAATTGCATAAAATGTTTCATATAAAGATGTAAGAAAAAAATAATAAAATGAATTAAAAAAAGAGCAAAAAACTTGACAAAATGTGCGGGGGGGGGGTAGTATTATAATATACTAAAAAGTATAGTGTTATGGAAGGAGAAATAGCTATGAATCCAAATTATGTAGCCAAAAAAAGTGTTGTTACAGTATTTTCTTTCTGGGGAATCGTATCATGTATATTAATAGTTCCTATTTTTATTCTTGTTTTTAAGATTCTTACAATAAAAAAATATAAAATTGAATTTTATGATGATAAAATTATAGTTTATTCGGGTCTATTCAATACATCCAAAAAACAATGTGTTTTTATGGGCGTTACTTCAACTGCAGTTGAACAAACACTTTTTGGTAAAATTTTTAATTATGGTGATGTCAAAGTAGACTGTGTTGGACAATGGGATATTGATACAAAATCTATCAAAAATCCATATGAACTTGAAAAATATTTACAAAGTAAAATTATTCAAACTCCTACAAATCAATTTGTACATATTTAGTAATTTAACTAAAATAGTAAAAAATATTCCGATAGGATTAGAAAAATACAATTTGAAAAGGTAATTATGTTTGTAAAACAGTCAAAAAAAGGATTATAACTCCATATTAGGGTTGTAATCCTTTTACCTTTTAAGATTAGTTGAGAAATCAATTATTTTTCATATTTTTAAAGAAAAATGAGTAGATATGATTTTCATACCTACTCATTTAATTGTTTTTGCTGTTTTGTAACAATCCTTATTTTTTCTTTAAAGTTTTAACCCTTGTTTTAGGTTCTTCTTCGTCATCTTGCCAAATTAAATAGAATAAAACAGCTAAGATACCAGAAATTACAAGAGTAACTAAACCTTCAATCACAATTCGACCAATGATAAATTGGAAATAACCAGCTTTATATAAGTTTTTACTATAACCTAATTTAATATCGCTGTTTTCTTCTTCAGCAAGTTTATTAAATGCTTCAGCATCTTTATAAGGGTTAACATATGTACCACGAACAATTTCTTGAATTTCATCTGTAGTTCCGTTTGTTATAGCATCAGATAAACTATCAGTTCCGCTATAAAAGATTGAGAAAGTTGATTCTTCTAATTCAGCAAACCATCTTCTTTCTTCGATATCATCATCAAGTTCAGAACTTTCAGAAAGTGTTTCATTTAAAGCAGTTAAACGATAAACATATGGAACATCATCAGTAAGACCATGATTAACAGCGTTGTTATCGTGAATATACATTGTATAACTAGAAGAATGATTCCCTGAATATTGGAAAGTAGGTAAGTTAATCGCATTAGCTCCACCATTTTCACCATCTTTGAATTCTTTAATAACTGTATCTAACTTAGTTGTACCATATAATTCGCCTTCACTTGATTCACCAATACCCTCAACAAAAGAGAAATATAAGTGGTTGATAAGGTCTTTAGTTTCATAATTGACATTATATAGATAGATATAATATGAGAATACCCATTTTTCATCTTCAGTATTATACAAAGTTTCAGCATACACTTTTAAATCAAAATAACCAGGGATGTGAAGCACACCATTATCCCAAGTAACGCCATTGATAAAGTTTTTACTATTATCAGAAGGGACATTTGTATATTCTTTTTTTGATTTTACATCAAAGAATTTAAGTCCACTATTAATATGTTGGTGTGCATAGGTAGTCATATCAATAAATTCATCAATTTGTGTTGTCGTTTCTATTGATTTATAATCTTCATAGTGAAAATAATCAGCCACAAATCGTAATTTATTATTGTCATATTCGAAATATGAGTAAAGGGTAATCCCTGCAACACTTCCTAATACTATTGCTAAAGAAATAATAAAAGGAATTAGCTTAAATTTTATTTTTTTCACGTTTTCCTCCTAAAATTAAAGTGTTAATATTTATTTCAAAATTTATTATAACACTTTTTTTAAAAAATATCAAGCATAAAAGAAATAACTTTTATACAAAATTAGGATTACACAAAAAAGTAAGAGTTTTTGAAGAAATATTGACAAACTTTTTTTAATAATATATAATAGAAGCAAAAAAGGAGGATAGATAAAATGTTTATTGCATTAGGATCACCTTGAAGTGAAATTATATTTTGGTTAGCAATTTTAATTATAACCATTATAGTTGAAATTGAAACGATTCAAATTGTCTCAATCTGGTTTTCAGCAGGAGCTTTAGTATCATTGTTGCTAGCAGCGTTTAATGTTGGCATAACCATTCAAATTATTGTGTTCATTACGGTTTCAGTCGTTTTATTAATCAGTACTAGACCTTTGGTAAAAAAACTTAATCAGACAAAATCAGATAATTCAACGGTTGAATCAATGATTGGTGAGATTGTTACAATAACTAAGCCAATCGAAGTTGATGGTGTTGGTGAAATAAAAGCCAAATATGATCGCTATACAGCGATTGCACCAGATGTAAATGAAAAAATCGAAATTGGAACAAAAGTAAAAATTAAAGAAATTATCGGCAATAAAGTTGTTGTCGAATTAATTTAAAGAAAGAGGAGTAAAATGTTTAAATTATTTATGTTAGCTTCACCAGCTTTAACAGGTGTATTAATTGTTGTGATTATTTTAGCTTTAATTGTAATTGCCCATGTTAGAATTGTGCCACAAACACAAGCTTATATTGTTGAAAGACTTGGCAAATATTGTAAAACATGGAGTACAGGGATTCATATGTTAGTGCCATTTATTGATCGAATTGCTGTTGACGTAAGCGCACCAGCTTATCAACATTCAAAACTAGATAGTAAGAGAAAAATTGGAATTGTTGATTTAAAAGAACAAGTAATTGATTTCGACCCACAACCAGTAATTACTAAAGATAATGTAACAATGCAAATTGATACAGTTATTTATTTCCAAATTACTGACCCTAAACTATATGTATATGGTGTATCTTGTCCATTAAGAGCTCTAGACAATTTAACAACAACAACAATTCGTAATATTATGGGTGGAATGGAATTAGACGTAGCACTAACAAGTCGTAATGCTATTAATGAATCAATGCGTTTAGATTTAGATGAAGCAACTGATCCTTGGGGAATTAAAGTAAAAAGAGTAGAAATTAAAAACATTATGCCACCAAAGGATATTCGCGAAGCAATGGAAAAACAAATGCGTGCTGAACGTGAAAAAAGAGCAGCAATTTTAAAAGCTGAAGGTGAAAAAGAAGCTGCAATTCGTCAAGCCGAAGGTGAAAAAGAATCAGCAATTTTAAGAGCTGAAGCGAAAAAAGAATCATCAATTAGAGAAGCTGAAGGGGAAGCTCAAGCAATTTATAAATTACATGAAGCCCAAGCACAAGGTCTTGCGTTATTAAAAGAAGCAGGAGCTGATAAGAGTGTATTAACATTGAAAGCTTATGAAGCATTAATGAAAGTAGCTGATGGTCAAGCAACTAAGATTATTATTCCATCAGAACTTCAATCACTTGCAGGATTAGCACTTTCTGCTAAAGAAATTGTAACAGATTCAAATCAAATAATTGTTGATAAAAAAGAAGAATAAAGTAAAGAAGATAGGTTAACAAACTAAGTTAATCTACCTTCTTTTTTCTTTCATAATTTAATTGTTTAGGAATCAACAAAGAAATAATCACTAAACCAGTAAAATTAAAACAAAAATGAAATAAGGTAATAGTATCATTAAAGGATAAATTAAATTTATCTTTTATTAAAGAAATTAAAAATGAATATTTATTAAATGATAATAAGACAAATGAGGCTGTTATTATGTTAAATATAACGTTAAATACTGCTAATATTTTTGCCTCTTTATTGGTTTTAAAAGAAGCGATAATACCGGTAATTGTCGTACCTACATTTGCACCAACAACAAAAATTAAAGCTGTTTTTAAAGAAAGCAAATTTAAATTCAATAAATCTTGGGTTATTTTAAGCATGGCAGTAGAAGATTGTAAGATACTGGTTAAAATGGTACTGGTTATTATATTGATATATATATTTTCGCTAATAAG
The DNA here is from genome assembly GCA_964541525.1 of uncultured Staphylococcaceae bacterium. GTDB lineage: Bacteria > Bacillota_I > Bacilli_A > ML615J-28 > CAG-313 > UBA1737. Next base: position 38,775 of record CAZIQF010000009.1, read on the forward strand.
ATAAAAAAACATACTTGGATGATTACTGATGATATAACTAACGCTATTGCTCATAAAGTTTAGCCCCATGAAAAAGATGCCAAGACCGAAACATAAATTTCCTAAATTGATTAATTGTTCTCTTTTAGCAATAATTAGTAAATAACAACCAATAATGATGAAAATTAAATAATACTTAGTAATATCAAGACTGACAATAAAAGTTGTGATTGTTGTTCCAATATTAGCTCCCATTAAAATAAACATTGAACTTCTTAAATTAATTAACTTTGCAGATACAAATGCAATTAAAATAACGGAAATTGCACTTGAAGAGTGAATAATACAAGTAATTAAAACCCCAATTAGGATTGCTAAATAATCATTAGATGTCGCATAAATGATTAATTTTTTTAAACTTTTGCTAGAAATTGTTGTTAAAGTATTACTAATTAACGTAATACCATATAAAAAAAGGAATAATCCTCCAACAATTAATAAACCGTATTCAATCAACTTATATCACCTCTGCATACTAATTGTATGAACAAATAAAATAAATAATGTTTTTATTCAAATTAAAGATTAAAAATATGCTATTATAAATAGGAAAGGAATAATAGATATATGTTTTTACCAGTAAATAAAGAAGAAATGATTGAAAGAGGATGGAATGAAGTTGATTTTGTGTATGTATGTGGTGATGCATATGTAGATCATCCATCTTTTGGTCATGCAATTATCAGTAGAGTTTTAGAAGCATATGGGTATAAGATTGGGATGATTATGCAACCAGATGTTAAAACAGAAGGTTGGATGGATGTATTTGGTACACCTAGACTTGGATTTTTAGTATCTGCTGGTAATATTGATTCCATGGTAAATCACTATTATGTCAGCAAAAAAAGAAGAACAAAAGATTACTATACACCAGGTGGCGTAATGGGGAAAAGACCGGATTATGCGACAATTACTTATTGTAAAAAAATTAAAAGAGTCCACCCAACAATTCCAATTATTATTGGTGGGGTAGAAGCATCGTTGAGAAGGCTTGCTCATTATGATTATATTAGTGATTCATTAATGAAATCAATCCTTTTAGATAGTCATGCGGATTTATTATTGTATGGAATGGGAGAACAAAATACCGTTGAAGTAGCAGATGCATTGAATGCTGGTTTAAAAATTGAAGATATTATTTATGTTAGAGGGACAGTTTGGAAAACTAAAAACGCTGATTTATTACCAAAAGATGCAATTTATTTACCAACATATAACAATTTAAAAAAAGATAAATTAAATTATGCTAAAAGTTTTTATCTTCAATATCAAAATACTGATCCATTTGTCAGTAAACCATTGATTGAAACATATGATCAAACCTATGTAGTTCAAAACTTACCGACATTTCCACTATCACAAGAAATGCTTGATTGGACATATAGTTTGCCTTATGAACGAACATATCATCCAATGTATGAAAAACTTGGAGGTGTTCCTGCAATTATCGAAGTTGAGAATAGTATTATTTCTAATCGTGGTTGTTTTGGAAGTTGTAGTTTTTGTGCAATTACTTCACATCAAGGCAGGATTATTCAGTCGAGAAGTAAAGAATCAATTATTGAGGAAGCAAAAAAGATTATCAAAGGTCCGAATTTTAAAGGATATATTAATGATGTAGGTGGTCCTACTGCTAATTTTTATCATCCTTCATGTAAAAAACAACTAACAAATGGAACGTGTGTAGGTAAACATTGTTTACACCCTGAACCTTGTAAAAAACTAGAAATCAATCACGACGATTATCTAGATATTTTAAGAACATTAAGAAAATTAGATGGAGTTAAAAAGGTATTTGTCAGAAGTGGGATTAGATATGATTACTTGTATCTAGATCAAAATGAAACTTTTTTTAAAGAATTAATTGAACATCATATTTCTGGACAATTAAAGGTCGCTCCTGAGCATATCAGTAATAATGTTTTAAGATATATGCAAAAGCCAAACAGTGAACTATATAAAAAATTTGTTAAAAAGTATTATAAATTAAATAAAGAACTAAATAAAAACCAATACTTAGTCCCTTATTTAATGAGTAGTCATCCAGGATGCACGTTAAATGATGCAATAATGCTTGCAGAATATATCAGAGATGAAAAAATCTATGTTGAACAAGTTCAAGATTTTTATCCAACACCTTCAACACTTGCTACTGCAATGTATTATACAGGAGTAGACCCAAGAACTAATGAACCAGTTTATGTTGCAAAAACGAAAGAAGAAAAAGCAATGCAAAGAGCGTTAATCCAATATAAAAATCCTAAAAACTATGATTTAGTTAAAAAAGCGTTAATTCTTACAAAAAGAACTGATTTAATTGGGAATTCTCCTAAATGTTTGATTAAAGAAAAACCACCAAAAACTAGTTTTAATGTAAGAAGAAATATAAAAAAATAAAAGTAAAATCTAGCAAAAATAATCTTGCTAAATGTATTGCAAAAAACCTTTAAATGTGATATAATAAACATAAAGGAAGAATAAGGTAAAAGGAGTATTACGATGGCATATAAAGCATTATACCGAAGTTATCGACCAACAACGTTTAAAGAAGTTGTCGGACAAAAACATGTAATTCAAACACTTAAAAACGCAATTAGTGAAAAAAGAACATCACATGCGTATGTTTTTAGTGGTTTAAGAGGCATCGGAAAAACAACAATTGCAAGAATACTAGCAAAAGCAGTTAATTGTTTAAATCCAATCGATGGTGAACCTTGTAATGAATGTGAACATTGTAAAGCAATCATTAATAATGAAACTACAGACATATTAGAACTTGATGCAGCCAGTAATAATGGTGTAGATGAAATAAGGGGATTACTAGAAAAAGTAAATTTCTTACCAAGTTTTTTGAATAAAAAAGTGTATATTATTGATGAAGTCCATATGCTATCAACGGCTGCCTTTAATGCTTTATTAAAAACATTAGAAGAACCACCTGCATATGTAATGTTTATTCTTGCAACTACAGAACCACATAAAATTCCAATGACAATTCTTTCGCGTTGCCAACGCTTTGACTTTAAACAACTTACAGTAGAAGAATTAACGAAAGAACTTATATATATATGTGAAAAAGAACAAATTAAAGCTGCACCAGAAGCCTTAAATGTTATCGCAACAGCTGCAGAAGGTGGAATGCGTGATGCTTTAAGTATTTTGGATCAAGCAAGTATTTATGCTGATGGTGAAATAACGGCTGAGGACGTTAACAGCATTACTGGTAATATTTCTAATCAAAAATTAATAGAATTAGTGAACGCTTTTAATAACGATGATGCATCAAAAGCGATTGATGTGGTTAATGAATTATTAAATATGGGGAAAGAAGTTAGTCGTCTAACTACTTGTATTATTCAATTCTGTCGCGATATTTTATTATATAAGAATATGAATCACGCAACTACAGATAAATATATATATTCAACAACAGAATTTATTCAACTTGCAGAGACAACAGATAATCAAAGATTATTCTATTATATTGATGTATTAGTGGATGTTCAAAATAAAATTCGTTTTACTAATTCACAAAAAATATATTTAGAAGTTGGAATTATGAAGATTATTAATTCTACAACTGGTGATATTGATCTCTTAGGTCGGATTAAAACTTTAGAAACTAGATTAGATTCAGATGGTGTGCCTGAATATAGTGGTACATATATTTCCAATAATAACAATTATGAACAAAGATTAAGCGTTTTAGAAAATAAAATAAAAAGGCTTAATAATGAGTTAGAAAAAGCTAATCTTAATTTATTTGAAGAGAAAATCAATAGTAAAGTTAATATTTTAGAAGAAGCTATTTCTTCTGTCAGTACTCTTCCTAATACTATTGAAGATCGAATTAATATTTTAGAAGGTCGTATAACTGACATTTTAGAAGGTGAAACAGAATTACAAATGACTTCTAGTAGCACAGAATCTAATCATAATAGTGATGTTAATTATAATGAAAGACTTATAAAATTGGAACAAGAATTCCATGAAACAACAACCAAATGCAATGCTTTTCTTACTTCTTTAAGCGAAGATATTGAAGTTTTAAAAGAAAATTCTTCGTCTGAAGATAATATTAATGATGATGTAATTTTAGAATTGATTGAAAAAGTAACTGAAATTGAAAACAAGCTTACTACTTCAACAGGAGTTAGTAGTGGCTTTGAATTAAATACTGATGTTAAAAATGAATTAAATAAACTTACAGTTGAAATCGAAAATTTAAAGCAAAAAATGGCAACATTAAATGTTAATCAAGATGAAATTGGATTATCTAATGATCATGATAGTGAACTGGCTGAAGTTGTTAACGAATTAATCGCTGATTTTAATAATTTAAAACAGCTAGTAGACACAATTAAAAATAATAATCAATGTCAAGATTTTTCTTTATATAATAAGGACAAAGAAATTGAAAATAAAGTTGATGAACTGATTCATAATGTGCAAGAATTAGCGTATAAATTAAGTTTGTTAGAAAACAATAACGATAACAATCAACTTTCTAATAATCAAGATCTTACTAATCTTATTAATAAAGTTAATGAATTAGAACAACTTGTAAAAAATGTTAATATTGGTAATTTAGAATTGGTTATTAACGAAGTTAAAACTAACTATTTTGTCTTAACGCAAGCATTAACGTATATGAAAGAAAAAATTGATGTTTTGAATGTTAGCGAATCTAATGTTGATTTTACAGAGATTGAAAAACAAATATCATCGCTTGCAAATGAAATTAACGAATTGAAAGAAAATACATTAAATCAAGAAATGTATGATGAACTTGTTAATCAAATTAATGAATTAAAGAAACATGTAGAAAAGTTAAATGTTCCAGTAGCAAAAGAGCCAGTTGTAAATCAAGTGGAGCCAAAAGTTGAAGTAAAACCAGATCCAGTTGAAGAAGAACCGGTTAAAATTATTAAAGAAGAAAAAGATTTAACTAGTCAAATTTATGATATTAAGATCGTTGAAAATATTTTACATGAAGCAAGACTCCCTGAATGTCGTGAATTAAAAGCACAATTAGTTGCAAAGTGGTCAAAGTTATCAACAAGTGTCGGTGGAACATTAATTCCAATCGCAAAAATGCTTGCAAATGGGCTTCTTGTAGCAAATGGTAATACGCATCTATTAATTGTATATCCTAATGCTCAATTATGTAATTATATTATGGATCCTAAAAATTATAAAGATGCCTTAGAAATTATAAAAACTACTTTTGGCAAAGCCTTTGAATTTATTGCCTTACCAGATGATACATGGAAAGAAAAACGTTTAGAATATCATAACCAATATCGAATTGGATCTAGTTATCCTAAATTGACACCAATCAATAATCCTAAATTAAGAATTGTGGTTGTTTCAAGTAAACCACTTACAGAAAGAGAAAAAGTGCTAAAAAAAGCTGATGATTTTTTTGGTACCGATGATGAAGAAGGAGGAGAATAAAATGAATCAACAAGCATTAATTAAAAAGATGCGTCAATTACAAAACGAAATGTTGGCTACACAAAAAGAAATTGATGAAACAGAATTTACTTCAACTTGTGGCCCGGTAACAGTCGTTATGTATGGAACTAAAAATGTTAAATTAGTAAAAATTGATGAAGATTTTACTGTTCAAGACGCTGATGATAAAGAATTATTAGAAGATTCAATTCTTGCAGCAATGAATCAATTATCAAACGAAATTAATGATTTTACCGAAGAAAAGATGTCTAAATATCGTGCATTTACAGGTGGATTTTAAAAAACATGAGTGATGTTAAGTTTTTAGAATCACTTGCTAGTTCTTTTGAACTTCTTCCTGGCGTTGGGAAAAAAACAGCTAGTAGATATGCTTATAGTGTTATTGAAAAAATGTCAGATGCGGATGTAGAGAAATTTGCTGAAGCTTTGATTAATACTAAAAAACAAGTGAAACATTGTATATGTTGTGGAATGCTTACATTAACAGATACGTGTGAAATTTGTACAAGTGCATATAGAGATCGAACTAAAATTATGGTTTTAAAAGATACAAAAGATATTCTTGCAATGGAAAAAATGGGAGAATATAATGGGCTGTATCATTCTTTAAATGGTTTAATTTCACCAATGGATGGTGTAGGACCAGATGACATTAATATTGAAATGTTAGAAAAAAGAATTGATGAAAAAGTTAAAGAAATAATTCTTGCGACTAGTTTCACTCCTAGTGGAGAAACTACAGCAATTTATTTAGAAAAGATTTTAGCAAAGGATAATCTAATGATTACTCGTCTTGGCTATGGTCTACCTGCTGGTGGCGACATCGAGTATGTGGATGAATTAACATTAAAAAGAGCTTTTGACAATCGCTCAAAAAGATAAAAATGGAGGTATCAAAAATGTTTAATTTGCAAATTTTAAATATAATTAATAAATTAACTGACTTTGGAAACAGCTTTTTCGATAAGACTTTTGGTATCTTAAATAATATGCAAGGTGCTCTAAAAGGGGTAGTTGCCGTTGCTCTTCTTGTCATTCTTGGCGTTGGAGTTTTAACTTTATTAAAGAAGTCTTTTAAAATCTTTGGTATTGTTATTCTTGCAATTGTAATTTTAATTGCTGTTGGTCTATTAATGAATATATAGGAAAAAATTAAAAAACAAAATGTAATAAAATGTTGTAATTTTTAGTGACATTTATCTACATTTTGTTCTTTTTTTTATCAAAGTGTTAGGAAAAAACTTAAAATAAAAAAAGGTTATTTTGTTTAAATTAAGCAAAATCACAAGAAATTTAAAAGTGATAAGTATTTTAAGTTGATAAAAAAACTAATTTATGATAAAATATACTTGTGAATGAAGACTTAAAAACTAATACTTTAAGTCTACTTAATAGTAGGAGGAAAATTATTATGGACATTCGCTTAGTAAATTTAACGAAAATATTTGCTGATAAAAATTCTGAGGTACGTGCTGTTGACAACCTAGACATCCACATTCCTTCAGGCAAACTTATTGGCTTACTTGGTCCCTCAGGCTGTGGTAAATCAACAACTCTTTATATGATTGCTGGATTATTAGAACCTACGTCGGGCCAAATTTTTTTTGGAGATGAAGATGTAACTGCTTTACCTGCTGAAAAAAGAGGAATTGGTTTAGTATTCCAAAACTATGCCTTATATCCACATTTAACGGTTAGACAAAACATTATGTTCCCACTTCAAAATATGAAGTTACCAAAAGATGTAATTAATGAAAGAACAATTAAGTATGCAAGACTTGTTGGTATTGAAGAATTGCTAGATCGTAAGCCTAAACAATTGTCAGGTGGACAACAACAACGTGTTGCGATTGCAAGAGCATTAGTTAAAGAACCAAGAGTTTTATTACTAGATGAACCTTTATCAAATCTAGACGCAAGACTTAGACTTCAAACTCGTGAAGAAATTAGAAGAATTCAAAGAGAAACAGGAATTACAACTATTTTCGTAACTCATGACCAAGAAGAAGCAATGAGTATTTCTGATCAAATTGTTGTAATGAAATTTGGTGTTGAACAACAAACAGATGTTCCACAAAAAGTATATGACAATCCTAAAAATCAATTTGTTGCAAAATTCTTAGGTACTCCACCAATTAATATTTTCGCTGGTTATGTTCATCAAGGTGGTTTATATATTGGTGAAGATCGCATTGGTGATGCTAACGGAATTGCTGATCAAGAAGTTAACATTGGCATTCGTCCAGAAGGTTTTGAAGTAAGTGAAAATGGGAAACTTCATATCCATGTTGAACAAATTGAACACATTGGTAGAGATATGTCAATTATTGCAACTAATCCGTTCTCTGAAAAAGATACTTTCAGATTTATTATTAACTCTGATGTTGAAGTTGAAGAAGGCCAAGATATTTTAGTTGATGTTAAAAAACACAAATGCTTCGTCTTCCATAAAGTTACAGAAGAGAGGTTACAATAGTTATGGTTGAAGGCAATAAAAAGATTAATTTTGCCAGAGGGATATTGTATTTATCTCCTGCGATAATTCTTTTAGCAGTATTTACCTTTTACCCGTTAATTAAAACGTTTATCATTTCGTTTAACTTTGAATATAATTACATGTTAAGTCGTTATGGAATATTTGCTCCATACAATCCTGATGGTTGGGGATTTCAAAACTATGTAAAAATATTCTCAGAGGGTAATCCGTTCGGTCAATTCTTGCTAAATACGATGATTATTGTGTTTGTATCGGTACCAATTTCAATCCTATTATCGTTACTAATTGCAGTTGCTTTAAACTCAATTAAACCATTACAAAAGTTTTTACAAACAGTATTCTTCTTACCATATGTAACAAATACAATTGCTATTGGGATGGTATTTAGTATTATGTTTGAATCACATCAAGGTTTAGTAAATACTTTGTTAAACTTTATGGGACATGGTAATATTAACTGGCTTGGTGGTAATGTTAGTGCCGGTGTGTTATTTAATAGTCAATATTTCACATCGCTAATTGTGTTACTTGTTTATATTATTTGGAACTCACTTCCATTTAAAGTATTAATTTTATTAAGTTCATTACAAAGTGTCGATAAACAATATTATCAAGCTGCACAAATTGATGGGACTTCAAAATTAAGAACTTTCATGAAAATAACTGTTCCACTTTTATCACCACAAATATTCTATTTATTAATCACTTCATTTATCGGAGCGTTTAAAGAATATACATCAGTTGTTGCGATTTTTGGTGAAAGTGCATCAAGCGTTGGTAGCCACAACAATATGGCAACCGTTGTATGGTATATTTATGATAAGATTTATGCTGGTGGAAAAACAATGGGATATGCTGCAGCTGGTGCCGTAATCTTATTCATAATAATTTTATTCTTCACAATGATTAATAAAATTATCGAAAAGAAGAAAGTCCATTTCTAAGAGGTGAATTAATATGATGATGTTTATATGTACAATAATCGTTATTTGCTTATTACTTATCTTCTACAAGAAAAAGTTATCCACAAATCAAGTTCGTGATGAAAGATTAACTGCACATACTCCAGCGAAAAAGACAGCATTTATTGGTGATACAGCAGAAGAAACAATTCGTCGTGAAAGAGTGTTTAAAGTTATTAAATATATTGTATGCTATACATTCTTAGGAGTGCTTGCGTTATTCATGATTATTCCATTTTACTGGATGATTGCAACTTCACTAAAAACAGAAGCTGAAATTGAACTTGCTGTTCCGACTTTCTATCCACACTTATTAGCAATATCAAATTATCCTAAAGCTATTACAACTCTTAATGCTTGGCGATTAATTTACAATACTGTTGTTGTAGGTGTATGGTCAACACTTGGAACATTAGTTACAACTGTTCTTGCAGCGTTCGCCTTTTCAAGAATTGAATTTAAAGGTCGTGAACTGATATTTAATATTTTCTTAGCAACAATGATGATCCCTGGTGAAATGATGGTTATTTCAAACTATATTACCGTTAGTACATTAGGTGGGAAAGATACTTATTGGGCAATGATTGTTCCATTCTTAATCAGTGTATATTATATTTATTTATTAAGACAAAATTTCAAACAAATTCCAAATGAATTATATTATGCTGCTAAAGTAGATGGAACAAGTGATTTAAAATATTTATTAAAAGTTATGGTTCCAATTGCAACTCCAACATTAATTACAATTACAATCTTAAAAATGATGGGTGCTTGGAACTCATATGTATGGCCAATGATGATTACAACAAAAGATGAAATGCGTCTAATTACAACAGGTTTAAGACAAGCATTTACATCAAATGAAGGTCGTACAATTCAAGGGCAACAGATGGCAGCAACCACTGTTGTTACAGCTCCACTATTAATCGTCTTTATCGTATTACGTAAGTATATTATGAGAGGCGTAAGTCGTAGTGGTATTAAAGGCTAAAACTAAACAAAATAATTTATGATTAAATTATTAAGTCTTAGCAAAAATATAAAAACGAAAAAAGAAAAATCAAAAAGGAGACAAAGATGAAAAAGTTTTTAACTTCAATTATTGTGTTAATTGCTGTAGTAAGTCTAGTTGCTTGTGGCGGCGGCGGGAATGGTGGCTATAGTAGCGACATTTTAAGCCCAGATCAAATTGACACATCTAAAAAAGTTGAATTATCATTCTATCATGCAATGGGTGATAGTAATGAAAAAGTTATGCAAAGTATTGCTGATAAATTCAGTGTTGAAATGAAAAAACAATATGGTGTAGACGTTACTGTTACTTTTACAAGTCAAGGTAATTATGACACATTAAGAAAAACAATCGCAGCAGCAATTTCAGCTGGTGATCAACCAACTATTGCTCAAACATATCCAGACCATGTTTCATTATATTTAGAAGGTGAAGCAGTTAGAGAATTAGATAGTTATGTAGAACATTCTGAATATGGACTAAAAGGATCAGAAGCTAATTCTTATGGATTCGTTGATTCATATTGGGCAGAAGGTAGAATTTATGATAAAGATAAAACTTTATATTCTATTCCATTCAATAAATCAACAGAAGTAGTTTTCTATAATATTGAATTATTTGAAAAATATGGTTGGGAAGCTCCACAAACTTGGGATGATGTAAAAGAAATTTGTGAAAACTGGAAAAACACTACTGAATATCAAAACATCGTTAAAAAAGGTACAAAAACAGCTGGTATGGGTATTGACTCAGAAGCAAACTTCTTTATCACATTAATTCAACAATGGGGTAGTGAATACACAGGATTTGATGAAAGCGGTAAAGGTGTTTACTTATTCAATAACGATACTACAAGAGAAGCTCTTGCTTGGTTAGTAGATGAATTTAATGCTGGTAACTTAGCTAGTGCAACTCACTTTGGTACAGATTATTGCTCAGATGCATTTAAAGCTCAACAAATTCCAATGACAATCGGTTCTTCAGCTGGTGCAAGTTATAACATTAGCAGTGATGGTTCATTTACAACTGGTGTAGCTCCATATCCTCAAATGGCTGGTGCTGCAGAAGATGAAAAATTCGTTATCCAACAAGGTACAAATGTTACATTATTCAAATGTGATGACAGACAACAAGAATTATTTGGTTGGTTATTTATTAAATTCTTAACTAATTATGAATCAGCATTACAATGGACTCTAGAAACAGCTTATTATCCAACAAGAAAAGATGTTATCGCTTCTGCTGAATATCAAGAATATGTAAGCCAAATCGTTAAAGATGCTGCTGGAAATGAAAAATATATTTATGATCCAATTAAAGAAGTATGTAATGTAGGTTTAATCGGTCAATCAGATTACTATTATACATCAGTTGCATTCCCTGGTACTGCAAAAGCTAGAGAAGAAGCTGAATTAATTATTCAAGAAATTCTATATAACCAAACAGAATATACAATTGAAAAAGCATTAGATGATGCGATTAAAGCATTGCTTAATAACTAATAAAAATGTTAAACGAGGTTAAATAACATGTTTAACAAAATTCTAAAATTTTGTTTAATTATTATTGCACTATTCATTATTGCAGGTTGTCAACAACCTGGTGATAATGGAGGTAACAATAATGGTGATAACAATGATAATCAAAATACCGCTGAAAACTATGAGTATACGACTCCAGAAACTGACAAGTTAAAATTAACTGAAAGTTATGAAGGGAAAGATTTTATTCAAGATGGTATTGGCGAAGTTACAGTGACTCAATTTGTTGATGGTGATACAACAATCTTTAGAGGAAAAACTGGATCATCATTTACAGTTAGATATTTAGGTATTGATACTCCAGAATCAACATATCGTATTGATCCATGGGGATTTGCATCTAGTAACCATACAAAAGCACAATTAAAAAGTGCACATAAAATTGTTTTACAAGCAGAAGGAAAAAGAGTTGACAACAACGATCGTTACCTTGCTTGGGTATGGCTTATCTCTGAAGATGGCGATTCAAGATTACTTAACTTAGAACTTGCAGAACTTGCATATTGTTATGCAAAATCAGGTGATACAAGTTTAGATGCACAATTTATGAGCGCAATTTATAATGTACAAAAAGCACGTTGTCGTATTTATGGTCAAACAGACCCTAGTTATGACTATTCAACTGAATCATTACAAATTTCATTAAAAGATTTAAGACAAACTTATGGTACTAAAGAAGCAACCCTTGCTAAAAAAGATGTAGGTAAAAAAATTGTTGTATCAGGCGTTGTTGCAAGAATGGTTGGAAGAAATTCATGTTTCATTCAACAATATGATGAAGAGTCTGGTTTATATTATGGTGTTTATGCATACGGAGGATATAACACACAAGCTGCATTTGCAGTAGGAAACTCAGTTGTTATCGAAGCTAAAATTGGTTATTATTCAGGTAGTTTACAACTTACAGAAGTTAAAGCAACAGTTCATTCATGGGCACCAGAAGATAATCCAGAACAAGAAGTTAACACTTTAGAAATACAAGATGCTAGTATTATTACGACAGAAAATACCGATTTATTCGGACGCTTAGTGAAAATTGATGACTTAACTGTTACAGGTGGTCGTGATACAGACACATCAGATGCATTTACAATTAAATGTTCATATCAAACTGCAAGTGGAACAACACAAACAATTGATATTCGTGTCGATGCTAACGTATTATTAAAAGATGGAGCAGGGAATAGAATTACAACTTATGAATATTTTGTAGGTATGAAATTTGCTTCTCTAACTGCAGTAGTATCATACTACGATTATAATACAGAAGATGATAAATATAATGGATACATCCAATTAATGTTAACATCAATGGATGATATCGTATTAGCTGAATAAAAAACATACAAGGAGGAATAAATTAGTATGTCAATTACCAAAAATGGTAAAATCTTAGCAACATTAGTTTGCTTAATTGCCGCTGTTTTCTGCTTATTCTCATGTGCTAACGTTACGGAATCTCCTAATTTAGCAGCAAAAAAAGAAGCAGAACAAAAAGCACAAGAAGTTTTAACAAAATTAGTATGGGATGCTGAAGATAGAACAGCAATTGTTGAATCTATTTCTTTAGCAACATCAAATAAAAATTATCCAAATGTTGTAATTTCATGGGAAAGTTCAGAACCAGATGTAATTTCATCAACAGGTGCTGTAGTTCGTCCTGGATATAACGATGAAAGAGCTTATTTAGATGGTGAAAATAACCTTGTTCAAGTAACATTAACTGCAACAGTAGTTGCTTCATATACACTTTCAGATGGTGAAACTTTAACAACTGAACCTCTTTCAAAACAATTCTCATTTACAGTATTAACTTTACCAGAAACAATTGATTCAGGTGATATCAAAACTGTTAAAGCAAATGCTTGGAACTATGTATTTGAAGAAAAGAATGCTGACAAAGCATTAGTTACAAACAATGATATCGTATATAATGTTGCAGTAAAAGGTATAGTTACTGCTAAATTAGATGATACAAAAGGTTTCGCAATTCATGATGGTACTGAAGGTATTTATGTTTTTGCAACAAATACACATGTAAATGTTGGTGATACAGTATATGTTGTTGGTGGTATCTATTCATATTATGGAAGTCTTCAAATTGGTAAAGATGTTTCTTCAAGTGTAATTGATCCAGTTGAAGGAATGAAAATTGGTGAATATAAAGTTATAACTCCAGAAGAATGGGAAACTAGAAATGCTCCATTAGGCGATGATGTTATTGGTTATCTTGGTGGTGAATTACTAAAGGTTAGAGGTACATTAAAAGCAATGGATGCTCCTAACGGAAGTAGTGATGAATATTGCCTAGTAGATCCATTTACAGGTGAACAATCATGGATTTATTACAAATCTTATACAGATGAAATGCAAGCATTACTTGATGCACATTTAGATGAGTACGTTGAATTAAAAGGTGTTTCTTACGATAGAGATACAAGATTAGTTAAAAACCAATTATTATGGGATGGCGGCTTAGAAGTATTAGAAGCCCCAGTAGTTTCTGATGAACAAAGAGTTGATGCTATCTTAAATCCAGTTGCATTAGAAGATTCATATACAGAAGATTTCGATTTACCAGTTGTTGAAAATGGTGTTTGGGAAGTTGTATCTGGTACAGGTATCGTTATTGAAAACGGTGTTGCAAAAGTAACTCAAACTAGCCAAGAACAAAAAGTTGTGTTAAAAGTTACAGTTAAAGTTGGAGAAGTAGAAAAATCAAAAGAATTCGAAATCACAATTATTGCAAAAGTTGAAGAAAAAGGACCTTGGTCAGTTGTAAGTGAATTCCAAGAAAACGTAGCTTATAAGTTCGGTTTAGTACAAACTAACTTAGCTAAAACATTATATATCACAGGTGAAATGAATGGTTATTACTTTGCAACTACTGAAGATGTTAAACAAGCAGCTGATGTATATGTAGTAGCAGTTGAAGGTGGGTATAACTTAAAAGCAGTTAAAGCTGATGGCACAGTATCATATATTGAAATTGTTCAAAGTGGAACATATATCAATGTAAAATTCAATGAAACAGCAAGTCAAGTATGGTCATATAATGAAGAACATAATACATTCACTGCTGTAGTTGGTGAAAACACATATTACTTAGGAACATATAAGACATATGAAACAGTAAGTGCAAGTACAATAGACAAAGCAGCAAGTTCATTTGTATGTCATTTATATGAAGGTAATGCAACAGTTGCAACTGAATTTGCAGAAGGTGTAGCTTATGCATTCGGTTTAGTACAAACTAACTTAGCTAAAACATTATATATTACAGGTGAAATGAATGGTTATTACTTTGCAACTACTGAAGATGTTAAACAAGCAGCTGATGTATATGTAGTAGCAGTTGAAGGTGGGTATAACTTAAAAGCAGTTAAAGCTGATGGCACAGTATCATATATTGAAATTGTTCAAAGTGGAACATATATCAATGTAAAATTCAATGAAACAGCAAGTCAAGTATGGTCATATAATGAAGAACATAATACATTCACTGCTTTAGTTGGTGAAAACACATATTACTTAGGAACATATAAAACATATAATACAGTAAGTGCAAGTACAATTGATAAAGCAGCAAGTTCATTTGTATGTCATTTATATGATAATCCATTTGGACCAAACGCTGAAAATGGTGGTTCAACAGAACCAGAACCAGAAGAACCAAAAGAAGTCACAATCGAAGAGGCATTAAAACTGGCTGATGATACAAAAGTAATCGTTAAAGGTATCGTTGCTAGAATTGACACTGCATATAGTGAACAATTTAATAACATTTCATTAACAATTGTAGACGCAACAGGGGCACTTTATATCTATCGTTTAGTAGGAAATTATAATCTTGGTGATGAACTAAAGATTACAGGACAAATTGGTTCATACAATGGAGCTAAGCAAGTAGCAGCAGGTGCAACAGCAGAAGTGTTATCTACTGGTAACGAAGTTCCAGCAATTCCAACAGAACCAGAACCAGAAGAACCAGAAGGTGCAGTAGTTATTTCATTTGCTGATAAAGCTAACAGAACAAGTTATTCAACTGAACAACAAGTTTGGGAACAAAATGGTATTAAAGTAACTAATAATAAATCTGGATCTACAACGGATGTTGGTGATTATGCTAATCCGGTTAGATTCTATGCGAAGTCAGAATTAATAATTGAATACACAAGTGCTGTAACAAAAATTGTTATCAATACAGCTGGTGGTAAAGACTTTAATTCAAATTTTACAGTTGAAGGTGCAACAGTTACAGTTGTAGGTACTGTATGTACAATTGAATTTGATACTCCAGTTACTTCATTAACAATCGCATCATTACCTTACCAAGTACGTGTAAGTAGTATTGAAGTTTATCCTGCACAATAAACATTAAATAAAAATTAGACAGATGAGATTTCTTATCTGTCTTTTTTTGTGGCCAGTTATTGCTTTTCTTTTGCAATATTGTCTTAAATCATATATACTAAAGTTGGTGATGAGATGAAAAAAATCGTTTTTACAATTTTAATTTGTTTTTTTATAATTAATATAGCTAGTTGTAATAAAAAATATGAATTAACCGATAATGCAGTGTTATTAGAATATGGAAAACAACATTCTTCTAGTTTTGTTTATGATGGAGAATATTATTATCTACCCAGCAATAAAGTTGTAGTAGGGCTAGAAAATAGTAATCAAAAAGGCAAGTTCTCAATTTGCATAGCCTATTATGATAAAACTGGTAATGTGACTAATGTTACTCCCCAAAAAACATATGTATTAAAGAAAAATCAAACTGCTTCAATTGCTCTTGCAAGTGGAGAAACCGAAGGATATGAAAACGGAGAATACTACCGATATACCGAATGGAAAGAAGTAATTATGCTTTATGAAGGATATAATCTTTATGTAGATAGCTCTTATTTTGAATAAAAAGAAATCATTAATTGATTTCTTTTTTCTTTCTTTGGTAAAACTGTTGATATTGTGGTATAATACAAAATAGGTGGTGAAAAACAATGTTAAATAAAATATATCATTTAATTAAAGAATATCATACAATTATTATTCATAGACATGTTCGTCCTGATGGAGATGCTTTAGGATCACAAATCGGGCTAAAAGAAGCGATTTGTCGCACTTTTCCGAATAAATGTGTAAAAGTAGTCGGGGATATGGTTGAACGCTATAATTGGATTGGTGCAATGGATGAGGTTGAAGATGAATTATACCATGATGCGTTAGTTATAGTACTAGATACCGGTACTGAAAAATTAATCAGTGATGACCGATATAAATTAGGAAAATATCTAGTTAAAATCGACCATCATATTCCTCAAGTCGAATATGGAGATATTGCATATGTTGACACTTCAAAAGAATCATGTGCTGGATTAATTGCTGAATTTTTACTTAAAAAGCACTTTAAAATTGATACTGCTTGCGCATCAGCACTTTTTACAGGTATTGTAACCGATAGTGGTAGGTTTAGGTATTCACAAACTACTGCTAATACATATCTTACTGTAAGTTATCTAATGAAATATGATATTGATACAGAAAAAATCTATAATAAAATATATGTAGATAAACTTGCTAATGTAAAATTGAAAGCAAAATTAATCAATAAGTTTATAGTTTTAGAAAGTGGCGTTGCATATTTAATTAACACCAAAGCAGAAATCCAAGAGTATTGTGAGGATTATGGGGTTAATATTAACGATATTTCACGTGGTATGGTTAACATTATGGCTGGCATTGAAGAAATTAAAATCTGGGCTAATTTCAGCGAAGACGTATCAGGTGATATTTATTGTGAATTTAGATCAAGTGGATTGAATATTAATAAAGTAGCGGTGAAATATGGAGGTGGAGGCCACGTTCAAGCGAGTGGTACAACAATTCATAGTTTTGATGAAGTTACAGAAGTAATAAAAGATTTAGAAAAAATTGCAAGAGGTGAAGAATGTTTATAAAAATATTAGAAAAAATCAAAGAATATAAGCGAATTATCATCCATAGGCACATCCGTCCTGATGGTGATTGTATAGGTAGCCAAATGGGTCTTAAACATTTGCTAAAAAATACCTTTAAAGATAAAGAGATATATGCGGTTGGTGATGATCTCCCAGAATATTTAAAATATCTAGGATCATCTGATCTTATTCCTGATGAATATTACAGTGATGCGTTAGTAATCGTTGTAGATACAGCAACACCAAATCGTATTTGTGATGAAAGATGGGAAACCGGAAAAGAAATAATTAAAATTGACCATCACGATGATAGTCCTGAGTATGGTGATATCTGTTATATTGATTCAGAAAGCCCTGCTTGTTCATCGATTATTGTGCGAATGATTAGAACTTGGGGTAATGAAGTTGCAATTAATAAAGAATCAGCAACTGCACTTTATTTGGGAATGGTCACTGATACAGGTAGATTTAGATATCGAGGATTAACTCCAGAAGTATTTGATAACGCCGGATATTTACTTGCTCAAGGAATTGATGTAGGAAATATATATGATAATCTATATGTAGATACTGTCGAAACACTTAAACTACAAGGATATGTGTTAAATAACTTTAAAACAACACCAAATGGTGTCGCATATATTTATTTCACTAAAAAAATTATGAAAAAATATAAAGTATCAAAAGAAGATGCTGGCAACTTAGTTAATTCATTAGGGTCAATCAAAGGTTGTCCAATTTGGGTTGCATTTATTGATCAAATGCTAGAAAAAGATAAGAGTAAAGAGTTAGACCCATCGAAAGAAATTAGATGTCGACTTCGTTCAAGAGGGGTTGCGATTAACGAAGTAGCATCAAAATATCGTGGTGGCGGACATTTAATGGCAGCAGGTGCAACAATCTATTCGAAAAAAGAAATGAAAAATTTGCTTAATGATTTAGATGCAATACTTGCAGAAAAATAAAAATATTGATAATTATGATTACAAATAAGAAAATATTAATTACTAATGATGACGGAATTGAAGGTAAAGGATTACTTTATTTAGTAAAAGAAATTTATAAATTCACAACAAACATTTTAGTTGTAGTACCAGATCAAGAAACATCCGCTGTATCACATAAAATGACATTGAGAAAAGGATTAACTTTAACTAAATGTAAAAGTATATATCAGAATATTCCGACATACACAATTGACGGTACGCCAAGCGATTGTGTTAAAATTGCAACACTATATTTAAAATATGAACCTGATTATGTCATATCAGGAATGAATAATGGTTTAAACTTAGGGTGTGATATTTTATATTCGGGTACAATTGCAGCATGTTTCGAGGCTGGATTAAACAATATAAAATCTTTAGCTTTTTCTTGTGAAAGAGAAGAATTTATAGCTAGTAAGAATATTGCAACAGTCATTAAGTATATTAAAGAAGACCAACGCTTAAGCAATGAGCTTATATTAAATATTAATATGCCGATTAACCCTAAAGGAATTAAAATTACAACTCAAGGTAAAAACCCGTTTAACACATATTATGAAGAAATCGACGGGAAACTATATGCAAAAGGTGTACCGCTTGGTAAAACAACACCACAAAATTTAACATCTGATGTTTTAAATTATCATCAAGGATATGTGTCAATTACCCCTCTTACAATTGATCGAACTAAATATTAGTTATAAAAAGATTATTAAAAACATATATTTAAGTGGTGATAATGATGGGATTCTTAAAAGTTATAAAGTGGTTAATAAAATCAATACTTTTAGGTCTAGGTATTTTATTTGTTTTTAACTTAGTGGGAATATATTTAAATATATCCATCCCAATTAATATTTGGACCATTCTCATTGTGGGGTTTTTAAGAATACCAGGCATAGTAGCACTACTGATTTATTTATTAATATAAGGATTATAAAATGAAAGCAAATATAAACTTTAACCTTACATCAAATGCCATTGAAAACCTAAAATATCAAACAAATGGTATTTATATAAAACACGAAATGAATGTTTTAAAATTTATTGAACCATCTAAAGCGGTAAATATTATTACATTTAATCATCACGAAATCAGTATTACAAGAATTGCAGATGTAGAAAGTAATCTATTCTTAAAGCAACACTTTACTACTTTTTATACGGTTAAAACCAAAGAAGGAACATTAAAAATAGAAGTAGTAACAAAAGAATTAATAGTCGAAGAACAATTGATATATGCAAAATACATAATTAAAGATGTTGGCGAAGTAATGTTAAAGATTAAGTATGAAATATCAGAATAATATTTAATAAAATCAAATACTTGCAAAAAACTAAAAATTATAGTATAATTAATTACAATATGATAAAACCATTAGGGAGGCACACAAAATGGGTGTTAAAGAAAAAGATAAATCGTTACTAGAAATTGCTGTTGAATTATTTGCAACTAAAGATAAACCACAACCAATTATGCAAATTGCAAAAGAAGCTATGGAAACAAAAGGATTAAAAACTTCACAAGCTAAAGAATTATTACCACAATTTTTACTTGATTTTCAAGCTTCAGGTTATTTTGTATACTGTGGTGATGGCTGTTGGGATTTAAAAGATCGTCAACCAACTTCAATATTAGATAAAGACGGAACTGATTATGAAATATACGCTGATGATGATGAAGATGTTCGCAAAAATGAACTTAAAGATGAAGTCTTCGATTATGATGAACACCAAGAACATTTACAAGATGATGATGAAGATTCAGAAGAAGAAGATGATATTGAGTCTGCATTAAAAGAATCAAGTGATGATGGAGAGTTAGGTGTTGAATCAGACGTTGATACTGGTTACGAAGAAGAAGACGAAGATGAAGATTACTAAAAATGAAATAAAGAACCAAAATCAAAACTTTTGGTTCTTTTTCTTGTAGAAAACAATATTTATTTGATAAAATAAAGATGAGGAAATAAAAATGAAAATAAAAGAAGTAAAACAAATTTTAGAAGAAAACAAAATTGAGGTGAAAAAACAATATGGTCAAAACTTCTTATTAGAAGAAGGAATTATTAGCCAAATTTGTGATATATCTAATATAAATAAAAATGTTAATGTAATCGAGATTGGCCCGGGTTTAGGCTTTTTGACAACAGAATTAGCGAAAAGAGCGAATAAAGTTTTATGTTATGAAATAGATTCAGATATGATCAAAATCCTAACTAATAAATTTGCTGAAACATCGAATGTAATAATTAAATATCAAGACTTTCTAAAAGCTAATATTGATACCGATATTGCTTCGTTATTAGGAGATTTGCCAGTTATTGTTGTAGCTAATCTTCCATATTATATTACAACGGCAATCCTGATTAAAATTTTAGAAGAATCAAACAAAATCAAAACATTGACAACAATGATGCAATTAGAAGTTGCTAATCGTATTTGTGGAACACCAAAAACAAAAGATTATAACGCATTATCGGTGCTTATCCAGTATTATACTAATGCTACACTTAAAATTAAGGTTCCATCAATGTGCTTTTATCCAGAGCCAAATGTCGATAGCGCTGTAATCTTAATTGAGTATAAAGCAGAAATTCAAGAAAAAGCCTTATCCGAATCCTACTTTAAAAAATTTAATCGTGTAATTTTTGCTCAAAGAAGAAAAACGTTAATTAATAATCTTAAGTGTGGGTTTTCATATGATAAAATATTTATTGAGAAGATTTTACTAGAACATCACTTACCACTTACAACTAGAGCGGAAGAACTAAGCGTTGAACAAATAGTCAAACTTTCTAATAGTTTTTATTTAGCACAAAATAATTAATAAAATCATATAATATTTTAGAAGGTGAAAATATGGTTCAAATTGGAGATAAAGTTATTCTAAAAAGTGATCAAAGGAAAATTGTATATATAGTTGAAGCGATTAACGAAGAAACAGTAGTTATTACTGGATATATATACCGTATAAAAAGAGAAACTTCTTTAGCATTATTGGAACCAGCAACCGATTCAGATATTAAAAAAGAAGAAGAAATTTTAAAAATATCACGAACAAAAATTACAAGAAAAGCTGAAAGGGTTAAACCAAAAGCTATTTTTGGAACAATCCTTCATATTGATGGTGATGAAAAGTTCTTAAACAATTGCCTTAATTTATATAAAGAAATGGACGTTCATTGTTGGGGGATTCACTTAAAAGAAAAAGAAGTAAAATTTCATATTGAAGCATTACTAGAACAATTAACTCCAGATATTGTTGTAATAACGGGCCATGATTTTTATAATGGTAAAGATATAAAAGATTTAAATAATTATGAAAATTCTAAAGAATTTATTGAAACCTTGAGAATTATTAGAAAAAAGTTTAGTGTGGATAATTTAACAGTTATTATCGGTGCATGTGAATCACATTTTGAAGCATTAATTGCGAATGGGGCTAACTTTGCATCAAGTCCTAAACGAATCAATATCCATACATATGATCCAGCAGTTATTGCAATTAAATGTGCCACTACTTCGTTTAATCGAGTAATTGATTTTGAAAACACATTAAAATTTATTGAAAATGGAAGAAGTGCATTTGGTGGAATTGAAACTAAAGGAAAAATGAGGTTACTACTATAGGAGGAGCTTATGCAATACTATGCTTACGCAAAAATAAATTTAAGACTAGAAATAATTAAAAAATTTGCCAATGGTTATCATGATTTAAGAATGTTAAATGCAAAAATATCATTAAAAGATATTTTAGATATTGATCTGTCAAACGAAAATCAAGTAACCTATTCGGTAGAATCATTGAATCACTTAGAAAATAATTTATGTTTAAATGTCTTAAATGAACTAACTGATATATATAATATTAAGGAAAGATACCATATTCATATCACAAAAAATATTCCTCAAGGAGCGGGATTAGGTGGAGGTAGTAGTGATGTTGCTGCAATAATCAACTTTATTGATGAAAAATACAACTTAAAATTAACCCTAGATGACAAAATAAAAGTTGGTCTTAAATATGGAGCGGATGTTCCGTATTGTTTAATTAATGATCTTGCATACGTTAGTGGTATTGGTGAAAATATAACCATATTAAAAGAAAGACTAAATATTGAAAAACTTGTTATTGTAAACCCTAATATTCATATATCGACAAAAGAAGCCTTTAGTCAAGTACAAAAATATTCTTCCGAAACATCTATCGATCAAATTAGGATATATATTAAAGAAGGAAGATTAAATAGTTTATTATATAATGAATTAGAGAAAGCTACATTTCAAATGTCCGAAGAGTTAAAGAATTTAAAAAAATCATTAACTCAATATGGCAACGTTATCATGAGTGGTAGTGGTTCGACAATGTTAGTATTTTTAAATGAAAACTATAATATATTAGATATAAAGAAAAAATATCCTATGTATTTAGTCGAAGAAGTAGATGTTATTAGTTAAAGCCAATTGCTTAAAGCACTTAAATGTAGCTTAAGCAATTTCATTTTGAAAAAAATTATCGTTTAACTTTACGAAAACGTTTTCATATGATAAACTAGAAGTGGAGAAAGGAAGAACGAGATGCAAATAACAGATGTAAGAATTAGAAAAATTGAAGGACAAACGCGTCTAAGAGCAGTAGCGTCGATTACAATTGATGATGCTTTTGCAGTTCACGAGCTAAGAGTTATTGAAGGGAAAGATGGTTTATTTGTAGCAATGCCAAGCAGACAAGCTAATGATGGTACATTCAGAGATTTAGCACATCCGATTAATGCAGAAACGAGAAAACAAATAGAAGAAGCAGTGCTTAACAAATACCATGAAGCTGAATAACTCCAAATAGAGAAAGTCGTTTAAAGGGAAAACGGCTTTTTCTTTTATTTAAAATTAAAAAATATATATTATTTGCGTAAAACTATAAAAAAAGGTATAATATATATGAAACAAATATTTATGGAGGATACCATGAAACAAATAGCCAAAGAAATCAGAACGTTAACGGTAGAATGCATTGCATCAATTGGCCAAGGCCATATTGGTGGCAGTTTATCTATTGTTGACGTTTTAACTGTTTTATATTATAAACATATGAATGTTGATCCCAAAAACCCTAAAAAATTAGGTCGTGACCGATTAGTATTATCTAAAGGGCATGCAGGGCCCGCACTCTATGCAACATTAGCACATAAAGGATATTTTGATAAATCTGAATTAAAAACTTTAAATAGGTTAGGAACTAACCTCCCAAGTCACTGCGATATGAATAAAACACCAGGTGTTGATATGACTGCAGGATCGCTAGGTCAAGGATTATCTTGTGCTTGTGGAATGGCAATAGCGTCAAAAATGGATCAAGATAACGCATATATCTATTGTATTATTGGTGATGGTGAATCTCAAGAAGGGCAAATTTGGGAAGCAAGTATGTTCGCTAGTCACCGAAAATTAGACAATTTAATTGTCTTTTTAGATAATAACAAATTGCAACTAAGTGGATATACTAAAGATGTAATGAATATTGGTAATGCTGCAAGTAAATGGGAAAGTTTTGGGTTCTATGTTCAAGAAATAGATGGTCATGATTTAGAACAAATTGACAAAGCCATTCAAAATGCTAAAATAAATAAAGGAAAGCCATCAATGATTGTTTTAAATACAGTTAAGGGGAAGGGGATTAAATACGCAGAAGATGCAGCACCAGCAAATCATAGTATGCCACTTTCAGAAGACAACTTAAAACAAATTTTAGAGGAACTTAAGTAGGTGAAGAATATGGAATTTAGAAAAGTATTAGCAAATGTTCTTTTAAAATTAATGAAAGAAGATAATAAAATTGTTGTATTAGATGCTGATTTAGGCAGTCCTAATGGGTTATCACCAATTGAAAAAGCATATCCCGAACGTTTTATCCAAGTAGGAATCGCTGAAGCGAATATGGCAGGTATTTGTGCGGGACTATCCGCATATGGATATAAACCGATTATGGTAACATTTTCTCCTTTCGCAACAAGAAGAGTATTCGATCAAATCGCAGTGTCAATTGCATATGCTAAACAACAAGTAAAAATAATTGGCACAGATCCAGGCATTACAGCAGAACTAAATGGCGGAACACATATGAGTTTTGAAGATGTAGCATTAATGTCTAGTCTTCCAGATATGGTAATTTATGATGCAGTAGATGACATACAGTTTGAACAAGCGTTAGTTGAATTAATTAATCACCCTGGTAACGTATATATTAGAGTGCCTAGAAAATCAAGACCCACTGTTTTTGATATAAATTATAAATATCATTTTGGTAAAGCTGATATTATATCAGAAGGTACAGATGTAACGATTATTGCAACTGGTGTTATGGTATATGAAGCATTACTTGCAAAAGAATTATTACTTAATGATGGGATTAGCGCTGAAGTGATTAGTGCGAACTTAATTAAACCACTAGATGAAGAAACGATTCTTAACTCAATCAAAAAGACAAAATGTGCGATAGTTGCGGAAAATCATAATATAAATGGTGGCTTATATTCGAAAGTAGCATCATTACTTGCGAAAGAATATCCAGCATATGTCGACGCTGTGGCTGTGTATGATCAATTTGGACAAGTTGGAAAATATCAAGAATTGTTAGCTGCATATCATTTAACCAAAGATGATATCGTTTTGAAAGCAAAATCAATAATCAAGAAAAAACAATAAACAAAATAAAGGAGATAAAAATAATGGCTTTAATTCATGGCAAAAAAATTAAAATCTTTTCATTAAACTCAAATCCTGAATTAGCAGAAGAAATTGCACAATGCTTAGGAGTAGAACTATCAGCGTGTAGTGTACAAAAATTTGCGGATGGTGAAGTAAATATTTCAATTGAAGAAACTGTCAGAGGTTGTTTAGTATTTGTAGTGCAATCAACAAATAATCCGGTAAATGATAATTACATGGAATTATTAGTTATGATTGATGCATTAAAACGAGCATCAGCAAAAGAAATAAATGTTATCATGCCTTATTATGGCTATTCTAGACAGGATCGCAAATCGGCACCAAGACAGCCTATTTCTGCAAAATTAATGGCTGACTTATTACAAGCAGCTGGAGCTAGTAGAATGATGTGCTTAGATTTACATGCGGCACAAATTCAAGGATTCTTTAACATTCCGATTGATAACTTTTTAGCTCTGCCAATTCTTGCAGAATATTTTGTAAAAAAAGAATTAGAGAATGTTGTTGTAATTTCTCCTGATCATGGTGGAACAACTAGAGCGAGAAAACTTGCAGAAATACTTGATGCACCAATTGCGATTGTTGACAAAAGAAGACCAAAACCAAATTGTGCTGAAGTAATGAATTTAATTGGGGAAGTAGATGGTAAAAACTGCATTATTATTGATGATATGGTAGACACAGCTGGTACACTTGCCATTGTTGTAAATGTATTAAAAGCTAAAGGTGCAAAATCAGTTTATGCGTGCTGTAGCCATGGCATCTTATCTGGGAATGCTTGTGATAAATTAGATGCTACAGAACTAGAAGAATTAGTGATTACAAATAGTGTGAGATTAAGTGAAGAAAAGAAAAATAAATATCCATGGATTAAACAATTAACAATTGCAAAATTACTTGCAGCTGGCATCTTAAATATTGTTGATGACAAACCGGTTAGTGATTTATTTACATATAAGAAAAATTAAAAATGCAAAAATTAGATATTGATAAAAATATGCCTCAAAAT
This sequence comes from uncultured Staphylococcaceae bacterium, assembly GCA_964541525.1. Taxonomy (GTDB): domain Bacteria; phylum Bacillota_I; class Bacilli_A; order ML615J-28; family CAG-313; genus UBA1737. The sequence goes on from CAZIQF010000009.1 coordinate 64,991, forward strand.
CAAAGACCCTATTATATTAATGAAGATAATGTAAAATCCGATTATAAAATTTCGCAGCCGCATTCTTGCTTCTATTATAATAATTTGAATAATATAATGGGTGATCAAAAACTTACAAAATCTTTAATAATTGATCATTATTTTGACACAATTTACTTAATTAAAGTGAAAAAAGAAGCTATAAAATTAAAGTAAAATAAGAGCTCATTTCTATGTAAATGAGCATTTTTTTGTAAAAAAATAAAATTTCTACTAATTTATGAGCATTATATTAGACGTTAATTAAAAAAAATGTTATAATGTTTAGGCACAATTGATGTTGTAACTAACTTTGATTAATTAAATTATCATATTAGTTGACTGAAAAACATTATTGTAGTATAATATTAAGGATGCTTGAAAAAGCATCAAAAGAAATTGATCTTTGAAAA
>CAZIQF010000010.1:0-61425 GCA_964541525.1 uncultured Staphylococcaceae bacterium
TATCGAATAAATTATTTTATTAATTTACTTGACTTATTTATAGTAGGCTTATTATTAACTACTACAATTATACCACATTTCCACATTTATTTCTAACATTTAAAAAGCCAGCTAACTTTTTTGTTGGTTAACTGGCCATATAGTATCTTAATAATTAATTACAATATTGTCTAAATTTTTGGTGAAGGCGTTTCGTTTAGGTTTAATCACTATATTATCCTTTTTCACTAATATCTCCCCAATATAATCAAGAGTTATACTCTCTGGTAAATCTTTTTCTAAAATTATAGTCCCTTTATTATCAAATAATCTTAATAAAGGAAAATATTTACACGTGTCTAAAAATCTTAAATATATTATTGCTTTTTTATTATTTGCTTCTTTTTCCTTATATTTCATTAGCATATTTTCTTTTTGTTCTAATGCTTCAGTAATACAATCATTAATTCTATTTATTTTAAAATCTTCAGACTCAAATAAACATAATGCTTTCTCAACCCAGTTGATTATTAAGGAACTATTTGTATCACTATCTAAATTATTATATAAATCTACATCCACTTTAATATTGCAATATCTATACCAAGGATGATATTTATCAATATAATCAGACAATTCAATTTCATTAGCAATATAACAAGTTGTAAAATTTATGTACAAATGGTCAAATTCTCCTAATGAAAAATTATTCTCTCTTAATTTCATTACAATTCTTTTAATTGTGGCATTCAACTTTTTACTTCCTAATGATTCAGTAATAAATGATCCAAATTCATTTTTACTTGAGCTTTTATATAATCTAATATCTGATATAACTTTCATACTATCAATCCATCCTTTATTAATATTGTACCACATTTCCTCATTTATTTCTACTATTTAAAAAGCCAGCTAACGTTTTTGGTTAACTAGCTTGATTTGTTATTACTTATTTAATTTTATTATATATATATTTTGGAACTTCTACAAGGTCAAAACAATATGCAACTTCAACATCAGGATATGATCCATCTTTAACATTAATCCAATTAAATTCTACTTTATTTGTACTTTCATAATACTTATACTCAACAGGAATAAAGTCTCTTGAACCACTAACTATTCTAGGATAACAAATTATTACTTTATCTTTAAACATTTGTTCTCCACTTTCTTTATTTAATGGTTCAATATCTTTACGACTTACTGAAGAATATAATTGCAAATATGTCTCATAATTATCAATCACATAATATAATTGCTTATACTCTATATTATATTCTTTACATACATTATCATATATACTTTCTTCAACTTCGAAAGTTTCAGTTGATAAAGTAATATAATCTTGTTTCGTTAATTTATACCCTGCTGTTACAGTATACACTTTTGTATCTACATCAATAATATAATATGCTGCAAACAGAAAAAGTTCGTTATCAGATTTGAAAATATAAATTCCAAAATGTTTATCATTTTTAATGGCGATTTCGTAATAATATATATCATAATCCGCTTCAAGTTTTTTTAGTGCATTACCATTGTACGAATCAAATGCGTTATCAAAAAAACCTGAAATAGATTTTAATTTTATATATTCAATATTATTATATTTATTATTTACAAATTCATATTTTATGCCAGTGGGGATTGAAGATGAAACTGGATTAGAATAAATGCATTCACCTGTATATGTACCATGCAAATAAAATTCATCTTTTGGATCAGTATGAGGTTGTTCACACCCAACCAAACATAATCCAAATACTAATAAAAACAAACTAACTAGTATTTTCTTCATATGAATTATACCTCCTATTAATATAACAAATAAAAGTCCATTTTTGTTGGAACAATTTTACTTATTTATATTATAATACATAATTTAAAAATATGCACTAGAATACTATCTCTTTTTAAGAGAATTTTTATCCTTTCATATATAAAACAATTTAAACTAGTGAAAAGTGACAAAAAGTTTTATATCTTCATCTATTTCAATTATTCCAAAAGTCATTCATCCTTTTTTTATTCAGCTAACTAACTTTTCATTATTTAATTATTTTAATCACTATTTTTATAAATGATGTAAAAATAAGAGATTGTAACATTAGTGGATTGTTTATGATCATGACCATCAATTTTATCAATTAATAATCCAAATCGACTATTATTTAATTCGGTATGACCACGAGTATGTTCTCTATCAATTAACTTGCCATCTTCATCTTTTACTATATATGATATTTTATAATTAAAGCTATAATTTACAACTTCTTTTCCAACATCTTTAACTATTATTGTTCCACTAATCAAATCTAAGTAATTTGCTTCAGTAGATTGTTCAACAGTAAAATTAATATCAAAAAAATCATTTGGGTTTACACCATATTTGGAAAAGTGAATTTCATATTTATTTGATGTGGAATATATAAGTTCTTTTGATGTTATATTTTGACTTATAATATCATAATTATATTCATCACTAACTGTTATTCTAAATATATCAAACACAAATTTATCTTCTTCTTCGTAAAATTGAACTAAATATTTGTAATACTTATTATTTAAACCTGTTACAATTGTTGGTGTATCAAAACAATATAGTATTCCTTTTATACTAATTTCATCATGATATTGTTCTTTAAAACTAATTCTTAAATTATCCATTGTTATTTCATCAATAAATCTAGTATTAATTTTAGATGGATGTAATTCATATGGATAATCACTCGACCCAATAGTATCAGCAATTTGTTCATTTTTATTTATATTAGTATTATAATAAATAAATTTTGCAACACCATTTACATCTTCTCCCAAAGCTATATAACAAGCAAAATATCTATACATTCCTTGAATATCATGGCCACCATTTTTTCCTGCAAATGATGTTAATGCTTTTTCTAAATTTTCTGGATTTTTAATATTAGTAAATATTCCGTTACAAGTATAATTACTATAACAAAAACCTTCAACGGGATTATAACTTTTTCTTGCATCTACGCCAGTATAATAAAATTTTTGAATATTATATTTTTCTTTTGCAACTTCAAGAACTTCTTGTTCAGAATATTCTACCATATCAGGAAATCTAGTACTTGTACCAAAACAAGACGTAAGAATTAAAGATAATATGAATAATACTATTATTGTAAAAAATCTTTTCAAATAAATTTACCTCCTATCATAGAATATATCTTCATCTATATTATACTATATGCAAAACATTGATGTCAAATTATATAGATGTGCCTATAGGTTCAAATCCCATTAGTTGACTAAATTCCCAACAACCTTAAAATACCCTATATTCAAATCCCTTGAGTTGTTAACATCTAATGACTGCACTAAAAAATAAAAAATGCACCTAAATAGATGCATAATTCCTTGATTTTGATGTTAAAATCGTTATATTTTTACTATAAATCTGATGACTTATAGACACATTTTAATGCCTAAGTGCTACGATATCTATTCTTTCTATAGGTGTGTGAGACTATAAGTCACTTAATTACAAATTATTATCCTTAATGAAAATACTCATATATAATGGATAACATTTAATTTTTGAATGAGAGCAATTAACATTATTCATTGATAGTTTAATACCATATTTAATGTTATTTTTCTCTATAATATTATTTAAACTTATAGATTTAGTATTATGTCCTGACTTTACTTCTACTGGTACTATATCGTTATTGATCAAAGTAACAAAATCTATTTCTAATTTTTCATCTCTTCTATAATAATATAAAGGCATATTATTTTGTAATAATGTTTGCGCAATAACATTCTCAAATATTCCGCCTTTAAAAATTCCAGCATTACCATTTAATATTTCGAATTGAGCATTACCTTCATACATTGCAAGTAGAAGTCCAGTATCATTAAAATATAATTTAAAACTTTGTGGATCACGATATGCTCTTAAAGGTTTATCAAATGTCTTTAATCTATAAATTTGTTGTGCTAATCCTGAATCAGTAATCCATTTAATACTTGTTCCATAATATCTAGCATTACCACCATTTCTTATTACTTTGTATTGGTACTTTTTATTTTCCATCGCTAGTTGATCAGGTATTGAATCATAACATTCTCTAACCTTTTCTTTTATGTCTTTAGACGCATAATGTGCTAGATCTTTATAATAATCATTTAGTATTCTTTTTTGTGCTTCAACGACTAACCTTATATCTAAAGTGTTTACAAATATATCAACAACTTCAGGCATTCCTCCAACAACAACATATTGTAAAAATAATTCATTTAATTTTTCATGTATAGCTTCTGGTACGAGTTTTTCTTCTTTATAAAATGTTTGGTAATAACTTATTAACTCTTCACCGTATCCTTTTGCCCACAAGAATTCTTCAAAGCTCATTGGCTTCATATTTAAAGTTTCTACATAACCAACAGGATATGATGAAACATTCCCCATTACTATCCCTAGCATTGAACCACTTGCAATGACATCAAATCTTCCATCCATCGCAAATGCTTTTAATGATGTTAAAACATCAGGACATGTTTGAACTTCATCAAAAAAAAGTAAAGTTTTGCCTTCAATAATTGGAACATTCGTTTTATATGACGATAATTGCATAAATAAATTTTCAATAGTTAAATTACCTTTGAATAAATCTTTTGCATTTTTATCAAGTTCAAAATTAATTTCATATAAGTATTCATAATTTTCTTTGGCAAATTCTCTGACTAAATATGTTTTTCCTACTTGTCTTGCGCCATATATCATTAATGGTTTAGTACGTTTATTTTTCTTCCAATTTAATAATTCATTAATTAATTTTCTTTTCATAATAAACCCCCTTAAGACATTTTTATTATAACATAACTTCGGAAAAAATGCAAATTATATATAAAATTATTTCGAAAAAAATGTAACAGTATTATCAAATAATATATTAAAAAATGCATATAAAATACCATTAATCCTAACTAGGACTAATGGTGTCTTTTTTTACGCTTTATTTAATTTTTAATATAAATGTCTCTTTATCAATTTGTTCAAATCCTAATTCTAATAAACATCTTTTATAGAAATCATATCTTCTCATTAATATAGTATATTTATTTAAGCAAACTTTTAAATGTTCTAAATCATGATCTACTATTTTCTCATTATAAAAGTTGATAGTTTCTTTTACCATTTTTGCTATAGCACTTTTAAATAAATAATTTTCATCTAAATAAAATTCTAGACTAACTGAATGTTCACTATATTTAGGATCTGCATCTTCATAATCAGTATAATAAATATGAGCATATCCAACAGCCATTTTATTACATCTTACTGTTTTTACTAACGCATTTTCTTTCGTAGAAAAACCATATATCATATTCGCATATGTATTAGTATTTGGTAACAAAATGAATGGATCATCTTCTTGATGTTTATAAAATTTACCATACTCTCTATTCATTGACATTGATACAATCAAAACATCATCTTTATTTAATGTTGATAAATAAAAATTACTATCAATATTTAATTCATAATAAACTGAATCTTCATCACCAGGCACAGTCATACCAAATGTTTTTATATTCTCATTTTTTACAAAACCTAGATTTTCAAATAGTTTTTTACTATTATCACATGCGAATGCACAAATCTTTGTTGCATTTTCTTCTTTTAAGATAGTAATCACACTCTTAACAAAACTTGTTCCATATCCTTGTTTTTGATAATCTTTATCAACTATTAATCCAGAAATTATATATTCATCAAAATTTTCAATACATTCATCTCCTAAGTAATCTATATATGTTGATACAAAACATGATGCAATTACTTTATCATTAAGAGTTCCTAAAATATAAAAATGATGTTTGGGGTCACGATTCATTTGACAAACATAATGATACATATAACTACCTTTTGTTGTATTATATTCCTTATGAAACATAGCTGTGTTTTGAGCAGCCCATTCATCTGGAAAATGGATTGTTTTATATACTTTAAAATCATTCATCATTAACACCTACTTTCTTAATTTAAATCTTTCAATAATTCTTCCAATGTACAATCAAGTATTTTAGTAAGTGTAACAAGATATAAAATACTAGGATAACTTACACCTTGCTCCCACTTTGATATTGACTGTCTAGAAATTTGTAATTTTCTTGCAAGGTCTTCTTGAGATAAATTTTGCTTTTCTCTTGAAGCCTTTAAATTAGTTCCAAAACTAATAGTCAAATACCTCTTTTCTTTCTAATATAATATTTTTCATATATATCAAACCTCCTTTCTTGTAGCAACAAAAAAAGCACCTCTAATAAACTAGAAGTGCTTATATTTTTATATAGGCTTGCTACTGGATATTATTCATCCACACCTGGAAAGTGTATTATTACTTCTAATTTATTATAAAACATATTATTCATAATAATCAACTCCTTTCGTTGTTTAAGGTCTTTTTACACTAATATTATATTACATTCTTGATGATTTATCAACCAATATATCTTAATTTAATGCACCAATTAGTTGCAAAAATTTTATTGATTCGAGTCCCGTAAGAACCTAACATTCGAATCCCATAGGACAATGGTTCGAGTCTGTGGTCAGTCTCACCTAGTCTTTAAATCTAAATGTTTCATAAATGTATAAAAAATAAGTTATTCTACCCATATTTGTCTAAAACACCCTATAATATGCAAAAAAATAAGCCTTACTAGAAGACTTATAGATTTCAAAAAATGGTGATCCGTACGGGATTCGAACCCGTGAGTGCATGCGTGAAAGGCATGTGAGTTAAGCCGCTTCTCCAACGGACCAAAAAAAATGGCGGAGTAAAAGGGATTTGAACCCTTGCACCAGTTGCCCAGTCTACGCACTTAGCAGGCGCGCCTCTTCAGCCTCTTGAGTATTACTCCAACGCCCTAATATTATACCTAATTTTCATTAGAAAGTCAAATAATTTGAATATAATGTATATTTTATCTACTTTGGATAAATAATAATATTGAAAGGATGAAGATAAATATGCCTAAATTAAAATGTAAAGTTGAAAATTGTGTATACAATTATGATTGGCTTTGCCGAAAAAATGCCATTGATGTTGATGGACCTTCTTCTAAATGTAAGAGTCAAACTTGTTGTAAAAGTTTCTGTAGTAAAAATGATCTAACTGCTGATACTGAATTTGCTAAATTTGAGTCTGAACCTTCAATTCATACTGAAGTTTATTGTGATGCTGTAAACTGTGTCTATGAAAAAAATCAAAGATGCTATGCAGATCGTATCGAAATTTTAAATGATGAAGAAGCTTCATCTAATCGTGCTACTCATTGTCAAACTTTTGAACCAATGGATAAATAATAAACAAGCAAATGCTTGTTTATTATTTTTTAAAAATTCTTTAGTCTTATTATTGCCATAAGGCTTGAAATGATGTAAAAAATATGTTATAATTTATTAATGAGGTGGCTATAAATGAAAAAATTAATCTTAATACTGATCGTATTAGTTAGTTGTTTTTCTGTGAGTAGTTGTAAAAAAGATGATTTCACATATTCAAAGTTAGATAAGGTAACTTATGAAAACTTGCTATCATTACCTGGTAAATATATTGTAGTTGCTTATCAAGCTAATTGTGATAATTGTGAAAAATTACTTCCATCAGTAGCTGAATATTATCGCTATACTGAAAAAAATAGTGATGCAATTAAAATTTATGCCATTAACATCAATTTAAAAATTAATCAAAAGATGTTATTAACTAGTGATCAGGAATATCCTAGCAATATGATTAACACAACTGATTATACTAAAATTAAAGTGAAAGCAACACCCAGCATTATGGTTATTTCTAATCATAAATTAATTAAAGTAATTTCTGATTATAATACCCAAAAACCAGTAACTGATGGTAAAGCTTATCTTGAAGGATTAATGAAATAGGAGTAAATTATGACAAATATTAAAAAGAATGAAAAACAACCAATCAATACTACTAATTTATTATTTACAATTGGTTATGCAGTAATAACTATTGTAGTTGTATTCTTTACATTATGGTTTTGTGCTGAACCATTTGTAATTAGTAATTATGAAGAAATGAAACAATTAAATTATGATAATTATTTAGAGGCTAAGCCTGATGAATATTATATTATCATTTATTCTGATGAATATCACGCAAGTAGTATGTATGAAGATATTATTGTTGAATATGCTAATTATGCAAGAACACATAGTGATGCTACACCAATCTATGCTTACAACTATGATACAAAAGGCAATAATAAAATTAAAAGTGCTTTAACTACTTCTACTGATAGTGATATTATTAGATTAATCAAAGTTGTTACATCTAATGGTAGTCATTCGCTAGAAAGCAAAACTGGTTTAAAGACTTGGAAAGATATTCATAATACGCTTACTGCTGCTATGAACCCTACAGAATAATAAAAATTGAGGATTATGCCTCAATTTTTTATTTTACTTGTTTAATCTCGCCTGTTAATAATGAATATAAATAAATATTAATTGGCTGATTCGTTATTTGTCTCATATAATCATAATAGACATTAAGTTGGAGGTTATAAGCATTATCATCAATGTTTTTAGTTTTATAGTCAATAATATCAAGATGATCTTCATATAATAACATTAAATCAATAATTCCTCTTGTCTGATTAACTTCATCAATAAATTCATATTCTTTTATGATTTTGGCATTTTTAACATTGGTTAAAAGCGGACTCGATAAAAAGCGCTTAATAATGTCTGAAAAGTATTGATTAGTAATTAAATCGTAATTAGGCTGATTAAAATCAATCATTTCTAGAATTTGGTGAATCGTTGTACCAAAGTCCATTAGTTTTTTAGAAGCAGTGATATCTATTTTTTTACTGGCTTTAACTATTTCTTTTCGAACATTTTCAATGATTAATGGTTCAACAATTAAAGGTTGATTGGAAACCGAACTATTACTTACGGAGATCTTAGGTTGATAATCTTCTTGATAGGTATATGAATTAAACTTTCGATAGGTTTTAAATGGGGTAATGAATTGTTGAAAGCAATTTGCATCTTCTAGTTTAAAGTTTGGTTTTTCAACAAAAATCATATCTATATCATTTAGATTAAATTGCTTCTTTTCACTTTCATTAAGCATTTTAAAATCAATATCTTCTTCAAAATCAATTACATTGATTAAAGTGATTAATTCATCATGATTAAGATTTGTCATCACGTATTGATGATAGATCTTTTTTAATAAAGTTTCACCAGGAAATGCTAGTTGATTATTAATATCATCAGTAGTTTCGATTGGCATATAATACTTTTTAAAGGGGATACTATATATATCAATGATTTCAGCATCGGTTGGATTGTTTAATAATTTTTTTAAGTTTTTACATCCTAAAGGGGTAATTTCATATCCTAGTAGCTTTGTTGCTTTTTGATATGCTGCAAAATCATGATTACTTTTGCCTAGGTTTTTCTGCATTAAGATGATATCTAGTTCATTAAGATTTGTAGATGAGTTTTCTTCTTCATTATCAATTTTTATTCCTTCTAGATTGACTACCTGTTTATCTTGTTTCATTGCCTCAGGATAAACAAAGATCATTTTTTCTTTCGCTCTAGTTAACGCAACGTAGAATAATCTAATATGTTCAGATAAATCTTCTTTTAACTCTTGTTCTTTGTTTAATAGTTTAATAAAGTCTGTTTCATCTTCCGCGGTTGGTAGAATTAATCCGTAGTGTTCAGATATGTTGTATCCTTCTTTAATTTCACTTTGATTAAATCTTGCATTTAATCCTGAATAATAAACGATATTAAACTCTAACCCTTTAGATTTATGAATATTCATTAGTTTAACACTGTTAATATTAGAACCAGTACTTGATAATGTAATCTTTAGATCATACTCATCAATTTTTTCTAGATAATCAATTAAATCATCGACTGTATAATCTAGATGTGAAAGATTGGTAAATAGATTAATCAAAGTATCTAAGTATTTTTCATTTTTAGTTACATCACCTAATTTAATACACTTATGATAGATATCTAATCTAAAGATTAGTTGTTCAAATTGAATGACAAATGGATATGCTTTAGTATCATATAGAATGTTAGAAATATCGTTAATTACGTCCGATTTATAATAAGTGTGATTGGTAATAATCTGATAGATTTCTTCATCCGTTTTGTTGTATAAAAAACTTCTTGCTAAAGATATATATGCTTTTTTATATGTATCAAATGGTTCTTTATTAGTTAATCCCTTCACTACTTTTAATAAATTAATTAGGATTAAGACAATAGCAGTACTCGCAATGTTTTCGTCTTGTTCAACAAAAAGCGGAATTTGATATTCATTAAATACTTTAAGATATTGTTCAAAGTTAGTGCCACGATCCATTAGAATACAGAAATCAGAATATGTACAGTCTCTTAATGAAGGATTACCGGTTTCATCTTTAGTCATAACTTGATAGTGTTGATTCATTTTCGTGATAATATCTTTTGCAATTAGTCTCGCTTCATAGTCATCCGCTTTATCATCGGGATTATAAATTAAGAACTCACTATGAGTAAGATTAGTTGGTCTTGCTTCTTGATAGGCTAGATTACCAAATTCAATTAAGTGGTCTTCTTGATATGCTGCTCCACCGCAATTTTTAGTCATGATATTTTTAAAGATATAGTTAATATCATCTAAAACTTCTTTTCTTGATCTAAAATTTTTCTTTAAATCAATAGCTAGACCTTGACCTTTATTTTTGTATTGTTCATATTTATCCACAAAGATATCACATCTAGCATTTCTAAAACGGTAAATTGATTGTTTAACATCACCAACCATATAGACATTATTTGATGCGATTTCATTAATGAATGCTTCTTGTAAGAAAGAGGTATCTTGATATTCATCAATCATAATCATTTTTAATTGATCTTTGATTTTCGCTTTTACTTCTGGATTTTCTTTTACTAATTTTAATGCCATTTTCGCAATATCACTAAATTCATAAACTTGATAATTAGTCTTATATGCGTTAATCTTTTGATCGAGGATTTTAATGATTTCAATCATTTTTTCGGCATATTCTAAGTTGTTCATAATTTTTGTTTCAATTTCTGCTTTGGTTTTAGGTAATGTTTTTAGTTCCACTTTAAATTTATCATATTGATCTTTGAATTTTTTATACTTCTCTTTATCTGTTTCTAACATTTTGTTTGGTTGTTTAATTCCTAAATCAAATGGAAAGTTAGTGATTAATTCATCATAGGTTGATGCGTTAAAGTATTGGGTGAATAAATCTTCTACAACAATCCTTAATGGTCTTGGATCTTTGGCTGATAAACAATCAAATGAAAGGTTCTCGATTAATGATTTTAAAAGCTTTGATTTAGTTTTAATATAGTTATATAAATCATTAGTTATTTCATTTATTAGGGTTTCATTAAAATAGTTTTTCGTAAAACTATCTAAGTATTCACTAGTATCATTTGCTAAAATGGCTTTTTGATAAATTTTTAAAATTAATTTTTTAATATCTGCATCATCTTTATAACAAAAATGTTCAATCATTTGACAAAATGTTTCATCTTCTTGTTCGTAATATCCCTCAAAGATATCATTTAAGATTGTTCTTTTTCGAACTTCAATTAAATTTGTATCAATAATTGCGATATCTTTAGATACTTTAAGCATTAAATGATAGCTTTTAACTAATGATAATGCGTAAGAGTCAAAAGTACAAATCGAAGCTGTATCAACTTTACGATAATCACTTAAGTTTTCTTTTTTTAAAGCTTTCCTAATTCGTTCCTTCATTTCTGCTGCTGCTAGGTTAGTAAATGTTAAAATTAAAAATTCATCTAAAGTATAACCTTCATTTTTTATGAAATGAACAACTCTGGCGGTTAAGACTTGAGTTTTACCACTACCTGCCCCTGCGGACACAATGATATTTTGTCCTTTAGCGGTGATGGCTTTTTGCTGATCGGGCGTATAGTTAACTTTCATCTTCTTCCTCCTTTTCACTTAAATCGATGATTCGATAATCTGTTGGTGTTTTGAAACAAATATCTTTAAATTTGCAATGACGACATGCATAGTCTCTTGGACCAAAATAAACTGGACTTATATCAAAAAGACCATTTCTAATGTTATCTTTAGTACTAGTAATTTGTTCTAAAGCAATGTTAGCTAGTTCTTCAAAACGTTCTTCCGATTTAGGAGTTTTGCCTTTTTTGTTTAAGGTTCCACTTTTGGTAATTGCTATACCTTTAATATAACTTGATTTATCACTTAATATTCCTAATTTTGAATCTAATCTTTTGATTTTGGATAAATCATCGACACAGATACCATCTAATAAATAATTTTCATCAAGCGTTGCTTTTAAATGTTTTTCAATAACTTTTTGAAGAAAAATACCTGTACAGTTAAATTCGTTATAGTGTTTTTTTGCAAGTAAGATATAACTTGGAAGTTGTAAATTAATGCCATATGCAAACTTTTTTTCTTCATATTTTAGATTCCCCGTTTTATAATCAACAATAATTAAGGATTTATCGACTTGATCAATCATCACTTTATCCATTTTGCCAGTAAAGGTGGTGTTTTCATCTATATTAAAAGTAGCTTCTTCCTCAGTATAAATATCTTTATAGAAAGTAGTTTCTTTAAAATCATTGTTTTTCTTAATTACTGCAAGTAGTTGTTTTAATAATTGTTTTAAGAAAAATTTAGATGATGGTGTCTTAAAGTGTTCATTAATATAATCTTCATAATCAGTTAAATTAACTGTTTTGTTGATACTATCTTGGAGGATTTGATGGAAGAGATTACCTAGATTTAAATCAAAGGTTTCATCTAATGAATTAACTTTAAGTAAGCGTTTTAAATAATATTTATATGGACAAGTATTATATTCTTCAATTTGAGTATATGAAAGTTCAAGTTTTTGATCTAAGGCTTTTATCTTAAACGGAATAAAATGATGATTATAACTATTATATTGAAGTTCAGCTTGTGAGTAGGTCGATAGATATGGATGATTGATTCCATATCGCCTTTGATTGTCATAATATGATGCTACTTCAATTTCAGCTAAAGCTTTTGAATATCGGTAATGATTAGTTTTCGCTTTTTCTACTTTTAGATTTAATTCATTAATTATAATCGATGGATAGTAAATCGTTTTATCCATTATTTTCTTATATGTGATTGTTAGATTTGGCGTATTATAGATGAAGTTGATTAGTTCTTCTTTCGCGATTTCGTTATTAATTGTTGATGGATTTTTATTCATCATAATTTTTTCTATGTCAGTATATATATCGGTATCTTTGTAAATGATGGGATAGGTATTTTGGGAAAAGCCTAACATAAAGACATAGTCTTTATCAGTTAAGACTGTATTAGCATTACAAGATTTAATCATTTCTTCATAGATATAACCTTTAACTTTTTGCTGTTTCGCCAGATAGTTTAAAGCTAATATTTCAGCTTCACCGGCAAGATTTAAACTAGATACTGTAACAATTAAGGATGTAATAACATCGATAATGGAGAAAGGATCATAAGTTATTGTTGTTAATAATTGATGATAGCTTTCGATTAAAGGAAGAGTTTTTCGATAGTTAATGAAAGTTTGATATATTTGACTATCATATAAATTCAAATAGTTAAAATCTTCAAAATGTAAATGATGATAATATAAATGTTTTTTAAGAATTAAGTGATATTCATTCGGAAGATTATAAATATAGATATTATTAAGCGATATTCCTTGATTATATAAAGAGATGATTTGTGATATGATATATCTTACTTCCTCTACCTCGGTTTCAAATTCATAAACAGTTATATCTTTTGTTGTTGATTGATTTTCGATATATGTAAAATCTAAATCTTCTTTGGTTAAAATAGCACTTAGTTCTTGATCTTTTTTAGAATATCCACAAATATAAATGTTTTTAGTTTTAATATATTCTTTAAAGTATGGATTAGTTTTTAATAATTGATGTTTTAATAAATCTAAATATAGATTATATAACATATCTAGTTTTTCCGTTCCAGGTTTAATTAGTGGTAGATTGTTTAAAATTTCAGCAGCAATGTCATAACTATAACCATATTGTTGATTTAAATATACTACTGCATCAATTTCAGATGTGAATGTAAGTTCAGCAATAAGTTCATGTTTAGATATTATTTTATAAGCATAAAAGGGCAAATTTTTATTAAAGTAAGAAATAATTTGTTCTTTGATACTGCTAGGACAAATGATTAGTGAATTGTCTTGAATTATACTAAAATCATACATACATTATCTTCTCCTTACTTTTTTGATTAAAGTTTAAATAATAGTTGATATATTTATCTATATTAATATTTTACCTTATATTAAGAAGTTTTTCAATTGTTTAATTTATTTATTTTTATTCTTATAAAGATAATCATTTTTTGTTTATAATATCTTCTTTCATATTCAATAAGCCGATTTATTTCTGATTTTCTTAGTATTTATTATTAAGAAAAAATGCCTAAAGAAAATCTTTAGACATTTTTATTTAAATTAGAATAAACTACTGATTAAAGCATAAAGGGCAGAGATTACAACGAATAATGTTGTTGCAACAGTCGACATCATTTTAATAAAGATATCTAGTGCTACACCTACTACATCTTTTCTTGTATCACCGATTGTATCACCGGTTACTGCTGCTTTATGGGCTGCTGAGCCTTTACCATGACCTTCGATTGCTCCTGATTCAATGTATTTTTTTGCATTGTCAAATGATCCACCAGAGTTACCCATGAAAATCGCACGTGGAATTGCAACAATCGTTGCACCTAATAAAATACCTACTACGAATTCTGGTCCTAGGATTGCTCCACCAACAAATGGTACAGCTAAAGCAATAATTGATGGAATTACCATTTTCTTTAATGCTGATTGTGTTGCAAGGCGAACTAATTCATTATAGTCTGGATCTTTTTTACCTTGAAGAATTTCAGGATCGGATAATTGTCGATCACCAACATCAGCTAATTCTTTTGCTGATTGAATTGTGTTATTAGTTAAGATCGCAACGAAGAATTCAATTAATGCACCACCAATAATACATCCTGCAATTACTAAGAAGTTATCGATACTTGGTGCAATATCTAAATGACCTACATACGCACAAATTAATGATACTGTTGCAAATGCAGCTGAACCAATGGCAAAACCTTTACCGATTGCTGCTGTTGTATTACCTACTGAATCAAGTTTATCTGTGATTGTACGAACTGATGCATCTAAGTGGCATGATTCTGCAAGCCCTCCGGCATTATCGGCGATTGGTCCAAAGGCATCAATTGATACAGTTGTTCCGACAAATGATAACATACCTAATGCTGCTACAGCAATACCATAGGTACTAGCAAGTGAACCAGAAATTACTAGTGATAAACCAATAATTAATACTGGTAACATACATGATTGTGATCCTACTGCATCCCCTTTAGTTACAACAAATGCTTCACCTTCTAATGCGTATTCTGCTACTTCTTTTGTTGGTCTAAATGAAGCAGATGTATAGTATTCAGTAATCATACCGATTGCTACACCACTGATTAAGCCTAAGATTGCACAAATCCAAGGTGTTGCCCATCCTGCTTTCCAACCTAAAATACTTAAGTCTTTATTTGCAAATGCATAATATGATAATACGCCACAAATTACAAGGGTAATACCTGCTGAAATATAAGTTGCAAGATTTAACTCTTTAGATGGGTTATCTGACATTTTTCTAAGTGATACAAAAGTAATACCGATAACACATGCAAGTAGTCCTCCACCAGCAACTAGTAATGGGAACATATACATTGATTTAAATAATTCTGATGAAAGATTGGATATTCCTAAAATTGTGTTTGCTTCTAAAATACCTATTACGATGACAATTGTTGCTACAATTGTTGCTACAAAACTTTCTAATAGGTCGGAACAGTTTCCAGCGATATCATTTACATTATCACCAATAAAGTCAGCAATTACATTCGGTACTCTACTATCATCTTCTGGTAAATCATTTCTAATTTTACCCAAGATATCAGCAGAGATATCAGCTGCTTTTGTATAGTTACCACCAGCAACACGATTAAACATTGCCACAGTTGAACATCCTAATGAATATGTTGTAATTCTCATTACTGATGTATTTGTTAATAATGCTTTAATAGGAATTATACCATTTCCAAGATATGATGCAAGTGATGTTCCTGATAATGTTACACATTCAGCACTTGGTCCAATCCCACTAATAATAATAATTAATAAAATTCCAATTAAACCTAATGCTTGAACACTTAGTCCACTAATTGATCCACCTTTTAATGCTACTTTTACAGTTTTTCCAATTGACATTGTTTCTTTTGCCGTATTAGCTGTTCTTACGTTAGCATAAGTTGCACTCTTCATTCCTAGGATACATACGATACTTGACATTAATGCTCCAAGTAAATATGTTAATCCACTAAATTTTTCAATGAATAAAGAGAATAATACTGCTAATACTGCAATTACAATTGCAATTGTAGTGAATTCTTTTTTAATAAATACATTTGAACCTTCACGAATGATTGCACTCATTTTAATCATTCGTTCTGTTCCTTCAGGCATTCTTTTAATGCATATGAAGTTATATACTACATATAACATTGTAAGAATTGCTAGGCCTAAAATAATCCATAACCAAATATTACTCATTTTCTTCTCCTTTTTAGTTTGTGTTATTTTTCTTTTCTATTATAGCACTTTTATTATTTTTTGCAAGTCGATTACTAATTTTATTAAGACTAAAAACAAAGTCTTTAAAGAAGATTTTTCTTTAAAGACTTTGTTATATTTATTCATAAAATTTCTTTAAACATTCGACAATCTTGTTGGCGATTCGTTCCATTCCTAAAGCATTTGGATGAATGTTATCCCCTAGATATGTTCTCGATGCCATTGATTCAGTATCTTTAGTAATACATGGTTCAATGTCTAATAAACCAACATTGTAACTTGCTGCTAGTGCTTTGATTACTTCATTATAACTTTCTCTTAATCCTGGATAGTTTTTACCTTCTGGATTAGATCCATCTGTCCATGTTTCATATGGTAATGTACAAATAAAAATATCAGTTGTTGGATATGCTTTTTTAATTTTTGTTAGCATATTTTCGTATGATGATTGAAAATTCTCTTTAGAATAACCGCTAGCACAGTCATTGATTCCAAGATAGATAATTAAAATATCTGGTGCAACACCATCTTTTGCAATCTTCCCAATTCTTGTATCATTTTCTCCACATGATGTGCTTGTTCCTCTAACAGTTGATCCTGAATAGGAAATATTTGTATGAAAAGTTGTGCCAGTTTTTGCCATTAATTGTTTCCACCAAGTTAGTTCTACTTGTTTTACTGTTGATGAATAAATTGGATAATAGATTAATGCATCACTTGGTACATAGTTAGCAAATGTCGAAATACTGTCGCCGTAAAAACTGATTGTTTTATGGGATCCTAATTGCTCTTCTGTCCACTTTGCGTATAGTATATATTCTTTTGTACTTCCTGGTTCAATAAAGTAAAGTTCTGTGCCACTAAAATCAGCAGTTTCATAGTAACCTAAAAAGGCATATCCTGATTTTTTAGATTGTGGTAAATATAGCTTTTCCGAAAGATTAGAATAATATTTTGTGACTAGGCCTTCACTTGAACCACCATCTAAAATATAAGTTATTTTATATTCTGCAGCTTCAAAATGAGCAATTAATGATATATCACCACGGGTACCTTGTTTAATTTCTGTTACTAATTCATTGTTTTCAGTATACCAACCAACAAATACCATATTATCTTTAATCGGATTAACTAGTGTAAATGTTGGAGTCTCATAAGTAAATGATGTTGGATAAACAGTTTCTTCACCTGGCATATAGTCATAATAACCATTGGCAAGTTGTTCTTTACTGAAGTCCATACTAGCAGGCCATGATGAATGTAGTTTTGTATTTAAAAATCCATCTAGATTAGATCGCATAAAAACATTATAATATGAATCGGCTTGATTACTTAGATATGTATATCCTGAATAGTTAGTATCTTTAGCAAGATCAACAATATATCTTTCTAACCATCCCCATTTTAATGAATATGTCGCATCAGTAAAGAAGTCTTTCATTTGGTAGTTATAACTTATATCAAAGAAATTTGTTGCATTGACAGTTGTATTATTAAATGTTCCATAGTCAGTTAAAAAGCCATTAACTAATTCTAGTCTTGTATTATATTCGACATCTTTAGGCCAATTGCCACCATTTAAGTCATAATTAATTTTATACACTGTTAGTTCTTTTTTCCATGATACATATAATACTAATTCATGTGCGGGCATTGTTGTATCTGTAACTTTATTACCATCACTATCAGTCCATCCTAAGAAAGTATAATCATCTTTAGTAGGAATATATTTTTCTAGTTTAGTTCCATATTTTACTTGTTCTTTGACTATTTCCTTACCATCATCAATAATTGTTAAATTGAATGAGGCAATTTCAAATTTAGCAGTTAAAGTCATATTACCAGTTGTTCCTTTTTCAATATTTGTAACTTGTTCTTCACCATTATACCAACCTAGGAAGTGGTACCCCAGTTTTGTTGGTTCATTTAAAGTAATGGTTTCGGTTTCAATATTGTATGTAGTTGGGTTTTCCACAGTTTCACCACTATTTACATAGGTAATTTTGTATTCAATTAGTTCAAACCTAGCAGTTAAAGTTAAATTGCCAGTTGTTCCTTTTTCAATATTTGTAACTTGTTCTTCACCATTATACCAACCTAGGAAGTTGTATCCAAGTTTTGTTGGTTCATTTAGAGTAATAGTTTCGGTTTCAATATTATATGTAGTTGGATTATCAACTATTATTCCATCAATATTTTCATAAACAATGTTATATGTGGATGGTTCAAACTTAGCAGTTAAAGTTAAGTCGTGATTAACCCGGTCTTCTTTGAAGTTCCATTTGATATTTTCATTATACCAACCTAAAAAATCATATCCCTCTTTAGTTAAAGTCATTGGTTCATCGATTAAGGAACCTTCTTGGACTACTACATCGCTAATTGTTGCAATATCCATTGCATCAAAACTTACAGTATATTCTTTTGCTTTTTCTTTTTTACATCCTGTAATTGTTAATACTAAGATTAGAAATATCGTAATTAATTTAGTCTTATTTTTCATTTTAGTGTTTCCTTTCTTTGTTGATATTATAAGTTTAACATATTTAATTATTTTTTACTTTGCTTTAAACCTTTTTCTTTTTCATATATTTTATTAATTGATAAATTAAAAAAGATAAAAGATACGGAAGGCCAATACAACCAATAACTACTACAATTGTATAAAGAATTGGTACTTTATTTGATAACGTTACTAAGATTTTAACTGGAATATTGGCTGCATTGTTGTAGAACATAAAATTAGTATCAAAAATTATATTTAATATTACTGCAATCATTGAAAAAGATCCACAAAAAATTAAATAATATTTTATTTCTTTTTTCGTAAATTGGTATTGACCATTAATTAAATACAAAATACCTAGGATAATCATCATACTATGATAGATATATGAATGTAAGCTAAAATAGTGAAATAGCGGATAAGACATAAATGAGGTTGTGGGAAAAATTAAAAAACTCAATCCCGCAATAATACTTCCACTGGCAATAAATGCTGTTCCTAACTTTTGCAAGGTTCCTCCAGCAAATCCCGCTAAAATCAACGCATAAATAAACATTGAACAAAAGTATAGTGGAATGAAATGATCAAGAGCTGTATCCCCATTACACAGGGTACATATAATTTTGATTATTTCTAAGATTACAAATATAACCGCTAAAATTCTAGTTAAAATCGTTAGGTTTCTTTGTTTTATGTCTTTTAATAAATAAATTGTAATACCAATTATAATTAAAAAGATTAAAAGGGTAATTAGGTGAGTTTTAGTAAACATGCCCACCGGCTTTTGCCTAAAGTCATCTAAAAAAAATTGATTAATAAATTGTTGCATATAATCACCTTGTTTATTTTTACTTTTATTATACTAAAAAATTAGATAATTGTAAAGGTGTTAAAATCAAAAAAAGTGAAGTTTAATCCTTCACTTAAAAATTTATTTTTGTTTTTTTAATAATAGAGCCAAGATTGTTGATAAACAGATGCTTGATATGATTATTTCTGCACATTTATTACCACATTTTTTCTTTTCAGGCGTAGGTTCTTCTACTTCAATGATATAACTTAAGTTATCTGATTCAATCTTTTGAACATTTCCATCTTCATCTAGGTATTCTAAAATCAATTGGAAACTATAACTCTTATTTTCAAAATCTAGATTAGTAATCGTAGCTGTACCTAGTTTAGAGTTGATGATAAATTTTTCTTCACCATATAAAATGTATGCAGAAATGACTTTATCATCAGGATCTAAATATTTATATTTAATTCCAATCAATGTCTTTGATTTGATTGTTTCCTCGAAAGATTCTATTTCAGGAATTTTAAAACTTGCTGTTTTGACTCTGATTAATTCACTAGTAATATTAAATGTTTTATTTAGTTCTGCATCATATATATCATAAGTAGCATATATTTCATATTCAGTATCCTTGTTTAAATTAGTTAAAATAAGATATGTATTATCATTTAGAGGATAAGCAGTTTTACCAAGATAGATAATCATATTTGAGATTTCTTTAATATCATTTTTAATTACTTCAATACTTGAATCGGTTATTTTACCGATTTTAATTGGGTCTGAAGGTGGTGTATATGCTTTAGTCTTCCCTTTGATTGTTGCTTTACATTGTTCTTGGTTTAACGTATATGATACTTCAAAAGTATATTCAGTATTTTCATTTAATTGATCAACCACAATTTTTTCATCTATTAATGGATATGTTTTATCATTATAAGTAATTGTTAAATCACTGATTTGTTCCTTATATGATATATCTTTTAAGTGGAAAATGATTTTAGATGTTTGTTGTTCGCTTGGATAAGTTTGTAATAGTGGATCAGGTGCAACAATAAATAAACCAGACATAATACTTCTTGGGGTACCATCTCCTGGAGTATTTAGCATGTTAATTTGGCCAAATTCATTTCTTTTAACGAATGTTACGCTTCCGCCACCATCGAATTGATAAGCATCTTTACAACCCAAAATTCTAAACATTTCTCCTACTTCAAATTGGGTTGGTCCCATTCGACCAGTATTCGCTGTTAATAAAACAATACTGCCATCCGCTTTAAAGCCAATCCCTGCTCGTTCTTTACTTGTAGATTTATAATAATCACAATTATAATCGATAATTTGTCCAACCTCATTAGTTTCCTTATAATCAACAGGGATTGTTATACCATCTTTCAAGTAACGATACATATATCCAGTCATTGATGTTACATCACTAAATTCATCAACATAATCAAATTCAATTTTTATTGTTTTACCTTTAGTTAAATGTGATATCACTTCTTCATTTTTTGTGACAATATAGAATTGACGATTTTCAAAATCGGAATCAGAAATTGTTGTTAATGCCACTTGATCATTGACAGTTCCCTTAATAAAAATTCCGAAAAATGACCCACTATGGGTTTTATTTGGATCGGGAAATTCCTTAGATGTTCTAAATAATGAATAAGTTGCTTCTACTACATGATATCCAGTTAGATTAATGCTTGTTTTTAAATCTTTTGTGAATACTGATATATCATTATCAGCCGGTAATTCATTTACTTTAGTTACATCATAACTTAGATCGTCTATTTTCAAAAGAGGATTAGATGAAGCGATTGGAACTTGTTTAATCACAACACTACCATCATCTTTAAAGCCAATTAGTTTTTTAAAGCTTTCAGCACTAACATCTTTTCTGATTACATCTCCATCTTGGATAAAAGCATTGGTTAATTCACCATTATAATATCCTTCAGCATTGATTCCCCCTAGAACAATCCATCCCGGATGGTTTCGTTCATAATCATAAGCAATATCCATTAATGTTCTTTTAGTATAATTATCCTTATCACTATAAGTCCAAGTGGCAAGGTGAGCATATTCAGATTGCTGAATCGTGTAGGTATAAACATTTCTTGTTTGTTTGGCTGCACTTTCTAAAAAGTTAGTATCCATTTGATAGTATTTATAATCAACACCATAAGTTATAGTTTCTTCTTCCATTACATTAATGTTATCAATGTGATTATAACTAGAATCAGCAACAATATTAATCAATGTAGTAAATAATAAACTAAACATTATTATAAAAAAAATAGATTTTAAAATTCTCATTTGTTCACTCCTTTACTTTAATTCATTTTAAGTATATCATTAACAGACAAAATTAGCAAAATATTAAATAAAAATTCTAATAGATGTTGTTCTATTAGAATTTTTATTAATTTTTATTTATGATATTCCTTTATTACTTCGGTATTGAAAGCTTTACCAACTGTTTTTGATACTAGTAGATAGTTATGATTCATACTATCATATGAGATGGCTTGAAGTTTTTCGGGGTCAATTTTATTATTTTCACCTAGTACCCTTTCATCAATACTAACATTGATTACTTTACCAACCACACCAACACTTAGTTCTTCATCTAGCTCACATTCAATACAAATTGGAAATTCTTCAAAAATTGGTGCGTTAACGAATTTCGATTTAATCGGTGTTAAATGACATTTTGCAACTTTGTCTTTGATTTCATTTCCAGATACTAAGCCAACATAATCTGCTTGTTTTAAGTGCGGTAAGTCAGCAACACTTATAGTAAAGCTACGCATTTTTTTTATATTATCTGTAGTTTTGTGACTTGCAAGACAAATAAATATTTTATCATCATCGTAAATACCACCCCATGCCGCATTCATTGCATTAGGTATTCCTTCTTCATCGTATGTTCCTAAGATGAATACTGGTTGAGGATACACATATGGTTTACTACCAAAATCTTTACGCATTATTTTTTCCTTCTTTCTGATTTAAATATGTTTTTACCATCGATATGAAATATTTATGAACAGTAGTATCAGTTGTTAGTTCTGGATGAAATGCTGTTACTAGTTGATTTTGATATCTTGCAGCTACGATTCTTCCATCGACTACTGATAAAATTTCACAATCAGGTGTTACATTTTTGATGTATGGTGCTCTGATAAAGACCATCGGAATATCCTGATTATTGAATTTACTAATAGTGGTAAAACTTCCTAATTGTCTTCCGTAGGCATTTCTTACTACTTCAATTGGCATGGTTCCAAAATGAACTCTTGAGTCGTTTTCTAATTTTTCGGCAAGCATAATTAGTCCAGCACATGTCCCAAAGACAGGAAGACCATTTTCAATTTTTATTTTTAATGTGTCATAGATATCTAATTCATGAAGAAGTTTACCTTGAGTTGTACTCTCACCACCAGGAATAATTAGTCCATCAAAATCTTCAATCGCATCTTTTTTTTGTCGAATTTGAATTGTATCAATACCTATTTGTTTTAAAATTTGTTCGTGTTCAGCAAACGCCCCTTGTAATGACAATACAGCAATCTTCATTATTTTCCTCTTTCAGCCATTAATACTTTAATTTCTTCTTCGTTAATCCCAACCATTGCTTCACCTAAATCTTCTGATATTTCGGCAAGTACTTTTGGATCATTATAGTTAGTTACAGCTTTAACAATTGCCATCGCACGTTTTTTCGGATCACCTGATTTGAAAATCCCTGATCCAACAAATACACCTTCTGCTCCTAATTGCATCATTAATGCGGCATCTGCTGGTGTAGCAACACCACCTGCTGCAAAGTTTACAACTGGCAAACGTTCATTATCATGTACATATAATACTAAGTCATATGGTACTCTTAATTCTTTCGCAACATCATATAGTTCTTCTTTACTCATTGATGCAATTCTTCTAATCTCTGATTGCATCATCCGCATATGACGTACTGCTTGGACAACATCGCCTGTTCCTGGTTCTCCTTTAGTTCTAATCATCGCTGCACCTTCATTGATTCTTCTTAGTGCTTCGCCTAAATCTTTAGCACCACATACAAAAGGTACTTTGAATTCATTTTTATCAATATGATATTTATCATCAGCTGGTGATAATACTTCACTTTCATCGATATAATCAATTTCTAATGCTTCTAAAATTTGTGCTTCAACAAAGTGTCCAATTCGACATTTTGCCATAACTGGAATCGAAACTGCTGCTTGAATTTCTTTGATTAATTTAGGATCACTCATTCTCGCAACCCCGCCTGCTTTTCTAATATCAGCTGGAATTTTTTCTAATGCCATAACAGCACATGCTCCCGCTTCTTCAGCAATTTTTGCTTGTTCTGGTGTGGTTACATCCATGATTACTCCACCTTTTAACATTTGAGCTAAATTACGATTCATTTCATATCTTGTGTTTTGATTTTCGATTTTCTTCATTTTTTACTCCTTAAAGTTTAACTCTAATTATTCTTATAAATTATACCATTTTATCGTATAATTGTCAAATCAATGAAATTTAAGTATTTATCACATTATAATATATTAATTTATTCTTAATTTTTAATTATATAATTAATATTAGCTAATTTTGCTTGTTTGCTCAGTTCTTTAGTTGGTATTTTATATAATTTATGATCTTTTAAGGTATATGTTCCACATTGCCTAAATTCAAAGTTTACTTTCTTTTTGATGCATTGTTCTCTAATCGCTAATACCCAATTATAATCTAGGATTCTTGCATGATAATCTGATTCACCACCGACTACTACTAATTCAATGTCATCTAGATATTTTTCGATATCAATATATTCAATTAAAGGTTGAGCAGTAATACATTTATGTTTAATTGGTAAATCTTTAAATATTTCTAATCGACAGTCTGCATTCTTTTGATTTTCAATGGTACAACATACTACTACATTTTCATAACCATCATTCCAATCATCAGGAATAGCTTGTTTAAATCGATCAATTCTTTTTGTTAAAAATAAAAATGTACAATCTTTGCGTTCTTTGATCATTTTCCAACATTCACTTCGCCATATATCTGCTTCTTCAATTAAAAAGTCGCTAGAAAAGCATAAATATACTATTCCTGATTTCATTTTATAATTACCATTTTTTAATCTTTCAATTGGTTTATAAAAATCTTTGGTTTTTACTATTTGATTAGTATTGATGTTTCTTTTATAGTCCCCCTTATGAATATAACAATGAAGACATCCATCACTACATTTATGACACCCTCGCCATGGATTCCAAGATGGCATAGTTTACCTCCTAATTTCTAAATTATTATTATGATAATAAAAATTATATAAAATTTTTTGAGATAAAAACAATTTGCATTTAAAACACATATCTCTTTTTGCTCATTATGAAAAGTACAAACTTGAACAATCGTGATTATATACTAAAACTATTAAAGTTTTAAGATAATAATCTTATTTCAACTAATATCAAACTTAAAAAGAAAAAATAATAAATCATAAAGTTTTAAATTATTCTATACGCAAAAGGAATGGATGAAGAATCCATTCCTTTTATCTTGTTCTTAAGGAAACAGCACAAAAGTAATAATACATAAAACAAAATATCGAAATTATACTAACACATTTTAATTTGTTTTTATCTATGAAAAATTACATATCCTTTTCAAAACTCTCACAGATTTAGTCATTATATCGAACTAATATTTAATTTTTCTAATTGCTTTCAATAATTTCTCTTAGCTTTTGCTGAATAATAGTTTTTTTATGATTTTTAATTGCACAATTTAGTGCTCTTTGACCAAACTCATTCATACAATTAGAATTATTCAATATCATTTCAAAAATCATTTCTAATTCTTTTTTATTTTGAGCACATAAAGCAACTTTTTCATCTTCAAAATATTTCATTGGTGCTGTATCTCTATCACCTATAGCAATGATACATTTTCCACAACTTAAATAGTCTGGTATTTTAGTAGAAAATGATAATCTAGCAACTTTTCTTTCTTTACCAATAACATCTTCAATAAATAATAAAATATTAGATTGTTCCTGAATTGATAATATTTCACTTTGGGAAACAGGAGAATGAAAATTTACTCCAAATTTTAAGTTTAATAATTCATCCGGTATTTTAGTTCCTGAATATACATCTAATATTATTTTAATTTCATTTCTATTAATTTTTTCAAGTACTTCAATTACCATTTTTAATGTATCTAATCTACCTATCATAAGATTCCCAGCATACAATAATTTAATTGGACCTTGTATATTTATATCATTATTAACTTCCTGATTATCCAATTCTCTATCTGTTGGTTTTGAAAGTATTGTGCAATTAATATTGAAAAATTTGTCTGCTTCTTCTTTAGTTTTAGGCGAAATAGCTAAAAAAGAGTGAGTTTTTTTTGATAATTTTTTTAAACTCTTTCTTTGAAAATATCGTAAAAAATAATAACCTAAATTTCCAGGCCTTTGTTTATAAGTGAAATTGTCATCCCAAAAATATCCAATGCCTTTTGCTCTAGTTCTTTTAAGAACATATCTACATAACCTATTAAAATGAATATATCCTTCCATTGAAAAAATGACAACATCCGGTTTAATTGATTCTAAAAAGTCATCTAGTTCTTTGCTTTTCCATGATGAAATCCACCAAATTAATTCACGAATTATTTTTTTTGTGTAGTAAAATTTTTTTCTATGTTTATCATAGATTTCTTTTTGCAATAAAATATTTTCAATGTCTTTGTCATTTACAATTCCATCTGCTAAAACTTCTTTGCCTGATTTTATTTTTCTATTTGTGAAGTGCTTAATTAATCTTCTCTCACTTATTTGAAAATACCTTTTACAACAAGAATCATTAGGTAATTCTTCTCTAATATATATGTTATAAACATTATAATCTTTCATGGTAGAAAAAAGACTTGAATATGTTTGTGAAGAATTTGCACCTATATTAGTATTCCAACAATCAACTGTAAGTATTAATACATTTTTCATTTACTATCTCCCGTTTATATACCAATCCAATATAAATAATTTAGATTATATTATTTATGTTTCATAAAATAAATAAAATGTTTTTAACAATTTAATTTATCTAATCATTATTATTTTGTTTTAATAATGCTAATCTATTTTCAATATATTTTTTCTTAAATTGTTGTTGATCAAATGAATTAACAACAAACTCTCTACCATTATTTCCCATTTCAAGTGCTAAATCGTTATTTAAAATGATTTTCATAATAGCATCTTTTAATTCATCAATAGCTTTAACTTCAACTGATATTCCTGTAACGCCATCAATCATAGCACAAGAAGGTCCAGGATATTTAGTTACAACAACTGGAACACGCATAGCTGATGCTTCTACAACACTCATACCAAAGCCTTCTCTATAGCTTGGTAAAACAAAGACATCCATTGCAGAAATATATTTTTCAACATTACTAACTCTATCAGTTTTAATAATATCATCACAAGACCAAAAATATTCTAATAGTTCAGGATCTATAGTATTTTCTTTTTCTATAGGCCCTACAAATAATAATTTTGAATTTGGCACTTCCTTTTTTATCTCTCTAAAAACATAAAAGAGTTCATTACACCCTTTTTCTCTTCCAAGTCTACCAACAAACCCAATTACAATTTCATCATCTTTAATTGAGTATTTCTCCTTAATTTCTTTCGCGAATTCAAGTTTTTTTGTATCATCATATGCAGATAAATCAATCCCTTTGGCACTACCATTCCAAATTACACAACTCTTGGATTCATCATAAAAGCCTTCTTTTCTACAAAATTCCAAATTTCCAACACTATCAGGTTGAATATTAGTAGAATTTTTACAAATAGTTTTTTCGATTGTTTTAAAAATTTTTCTTTTTATACCTTTTTGTGTAACATAAACCATTCCCCATTGACAATAAAGTCTTACTGGAATTTTTGCTTTCTTAGCCGCTACTGATGCATAAAATGAAGCATTAGGTGTTGAATATTGAACCATATCAAATTTTTCTTGCTTAAAAAATTTATATAATATATTAATGCTTTTTAGAGAACCTAAAAAATTAATTCCTCTTGGAAACGGAATAGCGTAAGTATGAATGAAAGGAAATTCTTTCTTTAATTCTTGAGCAAAACTTTCATTCATATTACAAACTATTGTTACGTCAAAATTATTACTATTATAATCATTTAAAAAAGGTTTAATCCAATTGTTTATTGAAGACCACATTGTAGTAATAATACAGATTTTTTTCATTCTATTTCCTCCAAATTCTTTATAATAATCGATGTTAATCTACTTAAGTTACCATCACCTACAAAAGAATTATGTGGAGATACAATAACATTATCCAAATCCCATAATTTAGATTTAGAGATTAAAGGTTCATTTTCAAACACATCCAAAATTGCTCCACCAATTTTTTTCTTTTCTAAAACATCAATTAGTGCCTCTTCATCAATTATACCACCTCTAGAAATGTTTACTAGAATGGCATCATTTTTCATACAATTTAAATTTTGACTATTCAATAAGTGATATGTTTCTTCTGTTAATGGTAATGTAACTAATACAATATCCGCTTTCCTTAATTCATCATTTAAACTAGAAATAGATAGAATTTTTCGATAAAATTCGTTCTTACTTTCAAATAGATCAATACCTACTACATTAGTTCCAAAAGCACAAAACCTTTTGGCACATTCCGTTCCAATATTACCAGCACCAATAATTAACACATTCTTACCATATAGTTCATTTATTTCACGGTTTTTCTCCCATTTATGTTTTTTTTGATTTTCATAGAAGAAATAAGTATTTTTATATAAAGCTAGTACATTTGATAACACAAACTCAGCCATAGGTATGCTATAAACACCTCTTGCATTATTAATAGTTATCTTTTTTTCTTTTATATATTTCATTGGAACACGATCATACCCTGCACTAGTTAATTGAATATATTCTAAATTGACAAACTTCTCAATAGGATGATATAGAAATAGTCCATTACATATTATGCCTTCAACTTGATACCAAGTGCTAGGGATTTCATCCTTTTCATTTTGTAAAAAATATATTTCATAGCCCATACTTTTTATTAAATCTAAATCTCTTGATGAACAATTCCATCCCCCAGTTATCAATAACTTTTTCATATATTCTCCTTAATAGTTGCAATAAATTTTTCAACAATGTTGTGATTTTCATTCAAATCTAATGTTAGACATTTTTTTTCATAGTTTCGAATATCTAGTAAACCACTTTCAAATATTGAATTAATTTTTGCAATATCATTAATTTTATTGACATTGCAAAAACTTCTTGACAAAATAACACATGTAGATCCTAAACGATAATGCTCACCTAAAATATATTTTCCAGGTAACATTCCACCATCCAATGATGCTAATCCACCAAAACCATAAGGCAATTCTTTTGCTTTGAATTTATTAATCAAGTATTCAACTGTTCCATCAATTAGTAGTTCAAACATGAACTTTTTATTATAGCCTAGGCTCATATCATTTAGGCCTATAAAAACTTCATCAATTCCATTAATGCTTAAAATTTCATCAATATGGTCAACAGATTCAGGAGTTTCAAATAGTAACATTGTTTTTACCCTACCAGCAACATATTCAATAAACTTCTTAACTTCATCAGCTGATTTAAAAAATGGTAGCATAATAACTTGAGCACCACTATTTATAACTTCATCAATTTCTTCTTTTGATGATGAATAATTAATTGTCTTATCGTGAATAGGGTTTATTCTAACTAATATCTCACTTTTCTTAATAACTTTAACTATTCTTTTTATATCATCAATTGAATGTTTTGATTGAACAGTATCCATTCCACCTTGTCTATCACTTTTACCGATGTATTCTAAATCAATAAAAATTCTATCTACACCATGTTTTTCAGCTATCAAAGCTACATCTGTATTATTTGTAATGTACATTAACTTTAACACGTCTATACCTCACTATTTTCTTATTGTTCTTATTTTAATAAAATTTATCCTGAATTAACACCATTAAAATTCGTAAATATTTTAAAAACTAGCATAAACAATATTCTTATATCTAGTCATAAAATCAAATGTTTAACACATAAAACATTTAATAACTTTTTTAAACTATAACAAATTCTATCTACCCAAATCTTTTTAACTACTCATATAGATAAATCATACTATTTTATTTTTATGCAATATTTTTTTTATTGTATTCTTTATCCTATTCTTTTCAGTTTTATTTAATCCTAATATCCCAACTATAAATATATAAACTAAAATATATAGCATTACTTCTATAATAAAATATATTAATGTATTATGTGAAAACAATTTTACAATTCCATAGCCTAAAATAAATGATATTATGAATGATATAAAAATTCCTTTATAAGTTTTTTTATAATATTTTATCATATTTACTTTAGCCACTTTGTGGTAATATATATTTAAAACCAGTCCATAACCAAATAATAATGAAAACGAAGTACCTATAACAGCACCCAACGCACCTAAATGAGGTACCAATAAAAATGTAAGTATTGCGTTAATAACTGTAGAAATAGATAGTATTAATGTTTTTCCATGAAGAATATTTTTTGCTTTCAATACACTTGTGATTGTATTTTGGGTTAATTCTAATGTTGCACAGGTCATTAATATCGCAGCAAGCATAAAGACAGATTCATAACCTTCGCCTACCCATAATATAAGAAATTGGTTTCCAAATAAATAAAAACCAGATAAAGCAAGTAATAGAATTAATAATTGTAATCTACTCGGCTCAATAATTCGATCGGTAATTTCATCATCAGATTCTCCCCTAAATACAGCTGAAGCGATTGATGGTAAATATATTCCACTAATTGCGGTCGACAAACTAGAATACATAGTAAAAAACTGCAACACCAGTGAATACATAGTAATTATTTGTGTAGTAGTATATATTCCTAATACTACATTATCAAGATTTGAATTGAACTGATTAATAATTGTTTGAGCTAAAATAGCTATTGTAAAAATCATTGATTCTTTAAATAATGTTTTATCCCAATTATATAATTTTATTTTACACTTTAATATAATTTTTGTATACAGAATATTACATAATAACAATATGATTGATAATGATAAATCTATCAATACGATAATAATAGCAGAAGAAAACATATTTACTCCGACTATCAATAATATAAATCTCAAACAAATTTTAATGATATTGGTACTTTTATTATATATATGTTTATCATATGCAACTAAAATCCCATTATATGCATGATTGAATAACATTACTGCAGTATTAAGACACAAAATTAGGAAAATAACTTGGGCTTTGCCATAATTATCAGCACTAATTGAATGTGCATAGATCTTAGGAATTAGAACACTTAATACAATGGCAACTAATAAAACACAAAATGCTAATAACGCATACAATATTAATCCCATAGCTAAAAAGTTTTGTTCCTTTTTCACTTCTCTATTAACTCTAAACTTAACAACATATCTAGTAATGGTTCCACCAATACCAAAATCTAAAACTGACAAATATGATGCAGTAGAAAACATTAATTTATACAATCCATACTCATCATCTCCCAATTTTCCTAACAAAATTGGTACCAACATGATACCTGCTATTACATCAACTATGATTAATACATATGACAATAATATGCCTATTATTCTTTTATTCATAATCAATCCTTAAATATTTTAATATTTTGGCAATGTGAAGGTTTGCGATCTTTTTCAGCTGGCAATTCAGTCATATAATTTCGAGAAAATCTAGATTTTAGGAATTCGTCATATTTTTCTACGGCCATAAATTTTTGATCTCTAAATTGTAATTCGATAATGTTTTCATATATTTCAGCTGGCAAAGGCTTAAATTTTTTGTTTGAATTACAGATTTCATAATAATATCCTGTATTTTTATTATTATATTTAGTACAAGACTTATCCATCATTTTATTTAATACTTTCATAGGCAATAGAGATAACAATTTATAAATCAGTTTTTTTACAAACTTTACATTACCAAAATTTACTTTTAATTTAGTTTTTCTTGCACTAGTCAAAACACCAACTATTGATGTATGTATTTTTAGTTTGCTAGGTATAACATGATCTATAGGAAAAATATCAATAAATATTCCATGACACATGTTTTTTAAATGACTATAATCATAATCAAATATTTGTGACTGTTTCATACACAATTTAGCGTAGTTTAGCGGAAATTCTGGAACATTATTATATGATTGTAAAAAATATTTTTCATTTAATTCTTTGGGAGCTATTTTTAAAAATTTCTTATATTCATCCCTCTTCATAATTACATCTATATCGTCATCCCATGGCACAAAATTGTGGTATTTTACTGCGCCTAATAAAGTTCCACCTTCCATTGAATATTTTATATTATGTTTTCGACATATTCTATCAAATTCCTTAAAAATTTCATATACATAGTCTTGTAATTCTTTCAATTCGATTTTTTCCATTTTTATCACCTAATAAGCATATTTTAATAATTTAATTTTTGTAGTCAATTTAATAATTATTGTTGATATAATAAATGTCGCAGTTAAAACCACCACAAAATAAATCAACGAATTTTGAGCAATAATCGTTTCACTGAAAAACATCGAAATAATAGTCAAAGGAATACGTTGTGTTAAGAACAATAACATACTATATTTTCTTAATAATAAATAAGTTTTGTCATCACCTTTACAATTTAATTTTATGATGAAAATAAAAATTAAAAAGCTAAGTGGAACCAACATAATAGTAGTATCACAGCCTTTAAGATTCCAATCTAAATAACTTATTAGTATTGCTTCGAAAGCAACAAATATAAAAAATACAGCAATTAATAAGATATTCTTAGTTCTAGTTATATTAATTTTGTCTTCATGTTTAGCAACTAGTGCTCCTAATGATACATATATAAAACCGAATAATAAACCATTTTTCACTGTGTCAAAGAAACTATAATATATTTTGAATACACTATTTATAATAGGAATATTTACAGTTATTCCATAATAAGAACTACCTAATAATGTAAACAGATAAAATGGTAATGATATAATAAAAATTTTTTCATAACTCAATTTTTTTCGCAATAAAAAAACAATCAACGTAGCAACAATCAATGCTGGTAAAAACCAAATTGTCGAAAAACTACCTTCAAAGAAGAAATCTTTAATATATTCTAATAAATCATAAATAGTAAATCCATTCATAATCCAATTCATCAAAACAAATATGAAATAAATTGCACTCCAAAATAAATACATTACGATAATTCTTTTGATATGTTTTTTCATATAGGCATTTTTATCTTCATTAGTAGGCAACGTTTCTAATTTTTTGAAAACCATAAATCCACTTGAAATAAAGAAAAAGGGAACGGCAATAATAGTGATAATATTTCTTATTCCAAAAGTTAAAATTTTGCTATAACTCATAAATGGTGCTGTGTGTAAAATAATTATTAAAAGAGCACCTATAAATTTTGCTAAATCAATACTTTTATATTGTTTCATTATTTAAATATTTTCCTCTTAATTTTTCTAAATATTTTTTTTATTTTATTCGGATACCCCATCGTTTTAAAATATGTTTCATCATAGTTTCTATCACATATTACATATTTTGGATGGACTAATGGAAATTCCAAATCAGTTGTAGGCATAAATAAAATTTTTCCTTTTTTCCATTTAACATATTTATTTTTTTCAGTATGTGTTGATCCTAATCCAACTCCTATATTATATATTAGATTACTCTTAGGAACTATACACAAATATGATTGTGAATATTTAACGAATCCAAATTGGATATCCCAATAATTAACTTTATGATCTTTTGTTTCATAGTTCGCATTTTGCCATTCACTACATCTTCTCTTACCAACGTTTTTATTATATAATTCGCATTGAAGTAATTTTTTGTGATATGGAATATTAATTCCATCAACATAATAATCATACTTTTCCCAAACACGTTTCCAAGTTCCCCATCCCAATGTAGCCCCACATTTAGTGAAGAAATAACTATTAGTATCACAATCCCAATCTTTAAAATGATTAAATCCACTAATTATGCCAATACGTTCATCATTTTTATATAAATCTAACAATTCTTTCATATATGGAAATAATGTTTGATTAGGGACACAATCATCTTCTAATATTACTAAACTGTCAACATATTGAAATGCCCATGAAATTGCCGATGATGGACCTTTTCCACATCCTAGATTAACAGTAGAATAATTAGTATATACTTCACATTCCCAATCAATATCACTTACAATCTCTTTACATTTTTTTATATTTTCAATATCTGTAGTATTATTTTCTCTTGGCCCATCACAAGCTAAAAAAAGTTTTGATGGCTTTGCTTTTTTTATTTCTTCAAAAACTACTTTTAGAGTGTTAGGTCTAGCAAAAAATATTAGTAATACTGCTAAATCTATCTTACATTTTTCCATTTATTGACTCCTTTTCATATATTTCATTATATATTTTTTTTAATTCAATAATATTATTTGCTCGATTATGTCTATTTTCAGCATCAATAATTGTTCTTTCAGAAAATTTTTTACACAATTCAATATCACTAAACATTAATTTTATTCTTTCTGCTAATACAGGATATTCAGAGAAATCATAATAAAAACCACTATATCCGTCTTTTAAAAGATCAGTCATTCCACCACGATATGTACAAATACAAGGGGTACCTATCATCATAGCTTCACAAATTGTAGCTGATGCACCCTCCATAGCAGAAGATACAACACAAACATTTACTTTTGACAAAATTTCACTTACTTCTTGGGCATTTTTCTTGCCTATAAAAGTTATATTTTCTTCTAAATTAAGTTTCTTAATCTTATTTAAAATAAACTTTTCATATCCATTCTTTCTCCGTGGATTGAGTGAAGTGAAGTTATTACCTGGTATTAATAATTTCACTTGTGGATATTCTTTTTTAATTATTTTAAGTGCGTCTAAAATTATATGCAATCCTTTAAGTGGATATGTAGATGCACCACAATAAATTGTATAACGATCAATACTATCACCATCCCACTTATTAGCATTATAGAATTCTTCTCGTAAATTATAATTCAAACGATAATATTTTAAATTGTCGTTAATTGACAACATAGTAGCTTTATCCCAAGTTGTTCTACCTGTTACATATTTGACATGTTTTAGTACAAATTGTTCTCGTTTGGCATTGTGAACAAACATTCTTTTTACAATAAATGGTAACTTAAACTTTATAATCTCTTTGAATGTAACTGACTTAAATAATTCTTTTTTAGTCAATCCTCCATAATATTCTTTTGATATTCTTGTTATTATTCCTTGGATTGTTAGTATTATTGGAATATTCAAATTTAATTGTAATATTGAGTACCCCATAGAATATTCAGTTCCATGAATATGGATTATATCTGGATTAAATTCTTCAATTACTTGTTTGCAATCACTAATTGTTTTTTTCGAATTAAATAATAGTCGTTTCCCTCCACCGGGGAAAATATAATTTTGAATATTACATACTTTAGCACTAATCAACTTATCAACATTAGCATAAGTAATTGTAGCCAATTCAATGTTTGGATCACTAGCCAATTGATTAGCATAATCTACTAACCAACCACCACTGATAGAAGTTCTTACATTTAATTCTTTTGCTACATTTGGTAGAATCATATTTAAAACCCATAATATTTTCATACTTCATCGTATAATATAAACATATAATGTGATTTATAAGTTTATATTATTCCTTTCTTTAAATTTTTTATAAATATAATAAAATATGTTATAATTTAATCGTACTGTGAATTTGTTTCTGTAACACTACAGCTTAACTGCTTATAGAGACTCTTATCACATCTTTTATTTTATTGTCAATAATTAGTTAACGCTTTGATGTTTCATAGACAAAGTTACAAAGTAAGAACTTCGTGGATCATACCCAGTACAACAAATTTATTAACAAGGAGATACAATAAATGTACTTAATCGAAATTGATATTTCCAAATTTAAATATGAGTGTTTCATCACTACTGAAACTGGTATTATAATTAACAAACGTTTAATTACCTTTTTAGATGTCTCGTGCTCTAAATATTAAAAATATTTTACTTACGTTTGAGTAAAGTTCGTTTTATATTTTAAAAAATTATTCCACTGCTAAAGATATAGCTAATATAGATGTTGAAGCTTTTGCTCCAATAATTTATAAACTATCTAAAGGGCATTATTCAATGTTCAAATTAATATAACTGATTGAAACTGCTCAAATGTCTATTGAATTTAATAACGATTATCATATTATTAAACTTCAATTAACTATTAATATGATTGACCAATTAGATTCTTCAATTGAACAAATTGAAAATGAAATAATTGAAATCATGAATCAACATGATTTTAAAACTGCTACTATTCCTAGTATCGGAATAATAAGTTCTGCTTCAATCGTTTCTGAATTTACAGACTTTTATAAATTTCAAAATTCTAATCAATTACTTTCTTTTGCTGGGTTAGAATCTGCTACATATCAATCAAGACTCAACAAAAATATGGGAATGTGATAAAACGTGGTTCATCTTATTTGAGAGAAACATTAATGAATGTTATTCCTTATGTCATGACCTATAATTCAACTTTCTATGAATATTATCATAAAACGAAAAGCGAAGGAAAACATCATCGAGTTGCCTTAACTCATTTAGTAAAAAAGTTAATTAAAATTATCTATCATTTAGAAATTAATAATATTACATTTGATTCTTCAAAAATTAAATAATTTATATTTGTAGAGAAGTATAAATTTTAATATATAAGTTTTTATCATTTTTTCTATAAAAAGGCAGTCATTTAATCGTTTCTAAAGTAACATCTTTTTTTATAATCTATTTTTATTAATATAAAAAATAATTATCATTTTACTTGATTAGTCTCATTATAGATTGAAGAAAAAAGAATAATTTTCAAATAAACTACCATGTAATCTATATGCAAATAAAAATACACAGAATGCAATAATAATAATATTTACAAGTATTTTTTCTTTATCTTTAAATTGTGAAACTACATTTGGCAATAATAATAAAATAAAATAAAATAAATAATAACTAATTCGCTCATATATTTGAATCGTAAAATATCTCATTAAAAACATAACAAAACCAAAAATTGTAATCAATAATAGTGAAAAGATATTTTGATTTGTTTTCCATTCTCGCACAAAAATTAAAGAAAAAATTATACTAATTAAATAAATTAATACTGTAACATATCCACCGGAATCAACACTATCTGAACTACCATAATCCTGATCTACCAAATTATCAAATATATAAACCAAATTTTTTGAGGATATAATAAATAATCCAACAATTAATAAAAATATAATAACATTCGATAATTTAGGTTTGAAATTACATAAAAAATAAACAATTATAAAAAATATAGCTGATTTATGAAATAAAGTTGCTAATAAAACTACTAATAAAAATGGAATAAACTTCTTATTCTTTGCAAACTCAAATGATAACAAACAAATAGACATAGCGATAGCTTGTCTCATACCATTTATACAAAATGTAAATAGTCCTAAAGTTATAAACATAATAATTGAAAGCATATAATTATTAGAATTTCTTTTAATAAATACTAATGTACATCCAATTATAATAATTGAAGTTATGAGTATTAAAAATTGATAATGACTAAATATTCTTGCCAATAACCAAACAAAAGAATAAAAACCAATTTCAGAAAAAATTATGTTTGATTCAAATATATTCCTATTAATTAGGAAACTATTTAAATTAGAATATTGACTAGCAATTTCAAATATTTTACAATAATTATTAGTATCTAGTGTCCCAACGAAACGATCTCTTAATCCCATTACAACTATCATACATATTCCACATAATATTAAATAATTTCTATTTTTATTGTGAAAATTGCTAACTGAATTTAAAAAAATACCTAATATAATTGGTATTAATGAAAGTGATAATAATATAACCATAATATTTATTACTTTAGGTGGGGCGCCTAGTTCTCCTTTCTATATCTTGCTATTTTCTAACAAGAAGATATATTTTTTAATAATTATATAAAGCTTTGTTAACATTATATATAGCCTTTTGAAATTACTCTGTATAATTTTAATAAAATCATATAATCTATTTAAATTATTATCACCAAAAAAACTATATAAGGTGTAATAATTATATTTTGCATATTTCGTAGAAGACTATTTTGAGTGGACCGCTTAAAATATATCGATAATATTTTACATTAATTAGCTTCTATTTAACAATTTCCACATTATATTTTCATCAATTATTTTTCCTCTAGAAATACTCACAATAATTACGTTTTGTCTCATTTTCAAGTAGTAATGTTAGAACGATAATCTCAGCGATTTATAATATAATAACTAAATTTTCAAAATCATAAATCAGATTAAAATATTCGTTTTGATAGGCATCGATATGTACACTAATAATTTTAGTATCAAATCCATACAATCATTTAATACATTCAATTTTTTATAATACCTCATTTATATCATTCAATCAAATTTTTATTGTTTATAAACTTTTTTTACTAATTTTGTATAAATGTTTGAACTTCTGCTTCTGTTTTAAAATGAGGTAACATAATTATATCTACACTATACTCTATGAATATCATCTTTAGATGAAGTATATTTTATGCTATTTTAACAACTTTTGATTGATTACTAATATATATTGATTTTAACATACAATATCCTCTTTTTCTGATATATTTTCATCTATACAGTTTTCGTTTTTCAC
The DNA here is from genome assembly GCA_964541525.1 of uncultured Staphylococcaceae bacterium. GTDB lineage: Bacteria > Bacillota_I > Bacilli_A > ML615J-28 > CAG-313 > UBA1737. The sequence goes on from CAZIQF010000010.1 coordinate 39,017, forward strand.
AACAGTTTCTCCTACATTTACATTATCAGCATTAGTAAAAACTTTCAAAATAGTTTTAAACATAATCTTAATATCAAGGAATAATGACATATGTTCTACATACCAAATATTTAATTCTATTCGATGATTCCATTCTACGGCTTTTCTACCATTAATTTGTGCCCAACCTGTAATGCCAGGTCTTACATTAAACATTTTCTTTTGTTCATCTGTATATTCATTATATGGCCAAGGATGATATGTAAGTGGAGGACGTGGCCCTACAAAACTCATATCTCCTTTTAAAATATTAAATAATTGTGGTAATTCATCTAAGCTGGTAGCACGTAATATTTTTCCAATTCTAGTAACTCTAGCATCGCCTTTTCCTGAGTAAACTCCAGTACCAACGTACTCAGATCCAACTTTCATCGAACGTATTTTATAAATATTATAGACTTTACCATTTTTACCTAAACGTTTTTGTTTAAAGATTACTGGCCCTTTTGAATCTATTTTAACAATGATTGCAATTATTAATAGTATTGGTAAAATTATAATTATTCCTATTAGTGATAATAAAATATCAAAAAATCTTTTAAAAATTCTATACATAATATCTCAGGCACCTTTTTATATTATATTTGTGGCATTTTCATTTTTTTAAATAATATATAAAAATATTATTTTTTTCTCCACACCATCTTATTTACTACAGATGTATAAGATTGAATGATTCTAATAACTTTTACTGATACATTTTCATCTGTATAATATTCGCATGGTTTTCCTAAATCTTTGTTTACTAACATTGATACAGCCATATCTACTGCTTGTAATACTTCATTAGTAGAGATTCCTGCTAGGATAAAATCACCCGCATCAAGAGCTTCGGGACGTTCTGTTGATGTTCTAATACATACGGCTGCAATCGGTTTACCTATTGATAAATAGAAACTTGATTCTTCTGGTAATGTTCCTGAATCGGAAACACAACAATACGCATTCATTTGTAGATTATTGTAGTCATGAAACCCTAATGGTTCATGTTGAATAACTCTTGCATCAAATTTAAACCCTCTTTTTTCAATAAACTTTTTGCTGCGTGGATGACAAGAATAAAGAATCGGCATATCATATTTTTTTGCCATTTCATTAACTGCTGTCATTAGTGACATAAAATTCGCTTCATCATCTATATTTTCTTCACGATGAGCAGAAAGTAGAATATATTGTTTTTCTTTAAGTCCTAATCTGTCTAGAATATTAGAAGATTTGATTTTATCTAGATTAGCATGTAGTACTTCAGCCATTGGTGAGCCAGTTACATATGTTCTTTCTTTCGCAACACTAGAAGCATTTAAATATCTTCTTGCGTGCTCAGAATAGCACATATTAACATCGGAAATGATATCAACAATTCTTCTATTTGTTTCTTCTGGTAAGCATTCATCAAAGCATCGATTTCCTGCTTCCATATGGAAAGTTGGGATATGAAGACGTTTAGCTGGAATAACAGATAAACATGAATTAGTGTCACCTAATACTAAAACTGCATCTGGTTTTACTTCTACCATTAATGCATAAGCTTTCGCAATAACATTGCCCATTGTTTCACCTAAATTCGCACCAACAACATTTAAATAATAATCTGGTTCTCTAAGCCCTAAATCTTCAAAGAAAACTTGATTTAAAGCATAATCATAGTTTTGACCAGTATGAACTAAAATGTGATCAAAATATTTATCTGCGCATTTTATTACTGCTGCCAGTCTAATTATTTCAGGCCGTGTACCGACAATTGTCATTAATTTTAATTTATTCATTTTTCTTTCCTACCTCTAAAAAGTATGTATCTGGGTGATTTGGATCAAAACACTCATTACACCACATAAATGTAATTAATTTTTCAGTTTTTGATAAATTAGTAATCTCGTGTGTATATCCTAATGGAATATCAACTACTTGAATTTTTTCTCCACTTACATAATATTCAATAATTTCATTGCTATCTGGTTTTCTAAATCTGATTAAACCCGTTCCACTTACAACAACAAATTTTTCAATTTTTCCATATGTGTGATAGTGAAAACCTTTAGTAATTCCTGGTTCAGAAATATTAACTGAAAATTGTCCATGGTGCTTAGTTCTTAGAATTTCTGTGAATGATCCACGATAATCACAATTCATTTTTAAATCATAACAAAAATCATTGACAGGCAAATATGAAATGTATGTTGAATATAATTTTTTAGTAAATTCACAAGAAACTTCGGGAACAGCCAATTTATTATCACCTTCACAATTTCTTGATTCTTTAAAAGAATATAATAAATCTGCTATTTCGCCAAGTGATTTTTGGTAAGTTTGCGGTACATAACAATATTTATCTTCACAATGTTCATTATTTTCTAAGGCTGAAATCATTTCTTCAACAATATCACCAACATAGACAAGAGTAAGGACTGTGTCACGATTATTAATCATAATTGGTAGACCATTAGCAATATTATAACACCAAGTAGCAATAGCACTATTATAATTAGGTCTACATCCCATGCCAAATACGTTAGGAAAACGATAAACTAAAGTTTTAACATTGTGTTCTTTACCATATTCGATGATTAAATCTTCACCAGCTTTTTTCGATAAACCATAAGGATTATCAAGTGCTGCTTGTGTTGAAGATGAAATCATGATTGGTGATATGTTTTTATTATTAATTAAAGATGTAAGTAATGTTGATGTAAATCCAAAATTGCCTTCCATAAATTCTTTTGTATCAAGCGGTCTATTCACCCCTGCTAAATGAAAAACAAAATCGCATTCTTTAGTGTATACATCAAGTAAAGCTGGATCAGTATTTAAGTCATATTCAAACACTTCTTCAATTACAACATTTCTTGTTTTATCTTTTCCATCTTTGATATTATTTAATGCAGTAACTAAATTTTTACCAATAAAACCTTTGGCACCTGTGACTAAAATTTTCATATTTGTACCTTTTAATACTTTCCACCGAATAGTGTCAATTTTTTAAGTAATTCCTTCATTCCTTCAACATCTAATCTTTCAGTGTTGTGAGAATGATATTGTTCAATAGTTTCTAAATCTTTATTACCTTTTGAGAAGAAATTATCGTAATTTAGATTTCGATTATCAGCATGAATTCGGTAGAATCCTGGTAAACTTTCAGCTCTTAACATTTCTTCAGTAGTTACTAACACTTCATATAGTTTTTCACCATGACGAGTACCAATTACAGTATAACCTACATCCGATCCTTTTAATTCAAGAACTGCTTTAGCAAGAGTTTCAATGGTTGCTGCAGGTGCTTTTTGAACAAACAAATCACCTTGTTTTCCATTTTCAAATGCATAGATAACAAGATCAACTGCATCATTCAATGTCATCATAAATCTAGTCATATCTGGGTTAGTAATTGTAAGTTTCTTACCTTCTTCAATTTGTTCACAGAATAGTGGAATAACTGATCCACGTGATGCCATAACATTACCATATCTAGTTAGGCATAATACTGGATCATTTTCTCCCATTTGTCTACTTCTAGCAATAACATTTTTTTCCATTAATGCTTTACTCATACCCATTGCATTAATTGGATAAGCAGCTTTATCAGTAGATAAGAAAATCGCTTTCTTAACTCCACATTCAACACATGCATCAATTACATTATTTGAACCAATGATATTAGTTTTAACCGCTTCCATTGGATAGAATTCACACGAAGGAACTTGCTTTAATGCAGCAGCATGGAATACATAATCTACGCCTCTAAAAGCACCAACAATTGAATTATAGTCTCTTACATCACCAATATAGAATTTAATTTTATCCACATATTCTGGATATTCTAATTGATATTTATGTCTCATGTCATCTTGTTTCTTTTCGTCACGAGAAACAATTCTTATTTCTTTAATATCTGATGTTAAAAAGCGATTTAACACTGCATTCCCAAAAGAACCTGTTCCTCCTGTAATTAATAATACTCTATCTTTAAACATAATTGTAATTCTCCCTCAACATATATTTATTTACAAATATAATTACTTCATTTTTACTATAACTATACTTTGTTATCTTTCAAAATCCTATTTAATTATTTTGAATACCTTGATATATAAAACTTATAAATAACAATTTTAAATTATCTCATTGAAATTTAAAAATTTGAAAAGTTATTACATATTTTTACAAATTTTACTATAAACTATACACAAAATCATTTTATTTTTTTGCTATAAAATTTTTTTTATTTCTAAAAAATATAAAAATTTATGAATCATATCAAGTTAACCCTTTATCATTCATATTTCAAACAATAAAGTTTTTATACTGATAAAGAGATTCTATATGTATATGTTTAATATGAAAATAATTTGTTTGTAATTTTTGTCACATATTTTATAGTTATATTTCAAACAATTGTAACTTCAATATTATTTTTATTAAATTAATTAAAAAACTGATAGTGTTGTTACAATAACTTTTTTAAAATTTAAACCAACATCATATAATAAATTTATTTTATCTATTACTATTTTACAATTCTGCAATATCATCATTAAAAGAATCATTAAATAATCGTTTTTTTACTTTTTCAATTAATAATTCAATAGCACTAACAATTTTTTTGATATGTAATATTATAAATAATTTTTTTCTAATCCAATCTATCAATGAACATAGTACATATATAATTAATGAAAAAGATAATACTATTATTAATAATATAATTACATTATAATTACTATAATTACTTAAACTATTGAGCAATAATCTACTATAAATTATTTTATTAGTATGTATAATGTACACGCCGAAAGTCATAGGAGCCATAAATAAGATTATCTTAGAAAATTTATCATTGACTTCTAATTTGCTAAAAATATTCACCAAAAATATTGCTGATAACAACATTAAAGGAGAAACATATGTTATAAACTTTGTTGTGTATAAGGGCTCACCATATATTTTTTGAGTTATAATGGCTATGATAATTTTACTTATAAAAGTTAAACTAACGCAAGATATATAGCCCATAAAATTTTTAAATTTAGATATTTTTTTAAAAGGATCATAGGTGGAAATGTAACCACCTATCACATATAAAAATGCTAACCATAAAAATGAATAACCCACATTAATGCCAAAATTTAAATTTGTTGTTATTGTCTCCATTATCGAAAATAAAATAACACCACTGCAAATCGAAATCTCCAATTGTTTTTTAGCCATACTTTTAATAAGATAATTTAATACTGGAGTGAAAAAAAACAAACAAAAATATGAAGAAAAATACCAATTTTCATTAGTTAATATAGGGAAAAAAGATTGAAATATTTTAATAATACTAATTTTTTCCCCATTGTATTTTAAAACAAAAAACTGAATTATAGAAATTATTAACGAATAAAAAACAACCTGAAGCCATAGATTAATTATACTTGATATTTTATGTCGGGATTTAACACCTACATATCCTGAGATGAGGCCAAAACAATTTACTGCACAAAAACATGCTATTTCTAAAAACCACATTGTTTCACCTTTTATCGAAAGATGATCCATGCTTTTTAATACTCCACCTTGACTCAACAAGTGAAGAATTATAACCATAATAGTTGCTAATATACGTAGCACATCTATACCTATATTTCTATTTTGTTTCATTTTGTTCTCCATTTTTAATCGTTTTGTTTACTTTTCCTTCAAAATAACTATATATTTTATCAAATAATGGATCAATTAATTTTAAAATATAATAAAGTAAAAAAGCAATTATCCATAATATAAAAATTGATAAAATTAAAATTAAAATTAATTTAAAACTTGACGCATAACTATTTATATTAAAAAAATTCCAAAACCAATATCTTATAGCATCATGTTCTTGGATAATATATACAAAAAACGAGCAAGCAGATAATTTCATTATAATATCTTTAATCATTTTATTTTTAATATCAATGTCTTTAAAAACTATAAACAGCAGCACTGATAATAAAAATGGTATCAATGAGTTTTCTTCAAGTAAATAAGAATTTTTAATTGTATCTATATTAAAATATTTTAACAAAAATACTACAAAAAGCAATAATATTATTAAGGGCAATGCTATTTTTTTCGAAATTTTAATATCATATTTTTTTATAAACGCACCTACAACATATAAATAAATAAACCACAGTACGCCTCGTATACCCGCAATATAGATTAGTGAATTTATAAAAGGATTTAGCACAAAATAAACCGTAAATAGTAACATTCCTATAACTACAATTAAAAAATGCATTTTTTTATCAATATTTTTTATCAAAACATTCAATAATGGCTGTAACAAACATAAAATTAAATATATTGAAAAAAACCAATAATGCATTGTTGTAACTGGAAACAATGATTTAATTATTGTTGTAACTGAAAAATAGCCGTTTTTTGTTAAATAAGAGATAAATAACAAAAATAACGAGATAAGAATAACATGAAACCATAATTTTATTATTCGCTTTATATTTATTTTTTTTTCGCAAGAAAAAAAACCAGTTATCAAAATAAATACATTTATAGCAACTACAGTAAATGAACTTAAAATATTTAAAGTTACATAGTTAAAATTGGTAATTTTATCATTAGTAAGAATATTAGTATAACTTATAAAATGAATAATGGTTATCAATGTTATTGATAAAATTCTCAAAATATCTAATCCATATAATCTATTTTTAGTCATAATAACATTCCTCTTTAATTTTGATCTTAAATCGTTACTAGTAATATATTTTATTACAATTTCTATATTATATATAATATCAAAAAAAAGCCTTTTTTTCAAATAATATGATAAACAAATAAATAGTTCATATATTATCATATAATAACATCAAATACAATAAAATAAAAAAACTGGATTTTAGTCCAGTTTAAGAGTTTTACTTTAAAAATATCTGTTAACATTTTATTTTTAACTTGTTTAAACAAACGAAATATGGGAATAAGGCAATCAAATTATACTCGAATAGTAATAATAACTAATCATTTATAAATGGCTTATAGACCAAATATTGAAAATTTATTACAATTTAGTAGGTATATTTTTTATAATAGTAATAAGATTAATGCCTCTTACATATTGACAATTATAGGTGCTTGCAAATTTTTCATATTTTAAAATTGTTAATTCAAATAAGATGTAAATTTTTTTAAAATTGGTTTAAAACCTAACCAAAAAATTCATAAGTTGAAATGATAATTTATCTATCTTTACAGATGTTTTCTCCCAATCAATTTCTACCAACAATACATGGTTGTTATCTATTTTTACCAATCGAATATTTCATTTTTATATATATTTTTTTCTATTACTGATGCAAAAAAGCATCAAATTTTAGTATTAGATTGTGTTTTTTATGCACTCAAAAATTGGGTTTTATATCAATTTATATAGTAGCCTTATTGTTTTTATTCTTTTCTATATAATTGATTAGTTATTCCTTTTTGGGCAGGCCCATCAAGAAGATTTCCTTCTTGATCATATCTTGAACCATGGCAAGGACATTCCCAAGTTTGGTCAATTTCATTATATTTAAGGGCACAGCCGAGATGAGCACAGCGTGGTTTCTTGAAAGTTATTAAGTGTTTTACTGAATTAACTAAATTTTCACCGAGTGTTTTATTGATTGTTATCCTCATCGGGTTTACTAACGGATGTTGTGATTTTCCCTCTAACATATCAGCTATTAGAATAGAAGCCACCATACTCCAAGTAAAACCCCAGAAGCCAAATCCTGTTATTACATAGTAATTAGGATGTAATAAATCATATTTACCAATATAGGGAATTCCATCTAGCGTAAATGCGTCTTGTCCACTCCAAAAAAATTCAAGTTGTTTATCTTTGATTAGTGGAGCAATTCTTTGACGAAAATCACTAATACACTCCTTTTTATGTTCCCGATCATTACCACCGATGATCAAATAGTTACCTTGGCTTCTAAAATACAAACCACCATCATCAATATCACAGTATGTTCCATCGATCTTACTGTGCTTTACTGCAGCAACATATGATCGTTTTTGTGTGATTTTCATAAAGTTTAATGTACTCTTATTAAGTATTGGATAATTGGTCGCAATAACAAGCTGTTTAAATTTAATTTGGTGATTATTAGTTGTAATCGCAATATTCTTTTTAATTTTTATAATCTTTGTATGTTCATAGATGTTTAGGTCTTCTACAATATTTTTGATTAATTTGTAGGGATTAATAATGGCTTGATTGGAATAAGTTAATCCTAAGGATATTTTAGTGTTTAAAGGCAGTTGATTGACAATGGTTGTTTGATAACCTAATTGTTCTAATGCTTCTTGTTCTTTTAAGATTAAATCTTGATTACTGCTAGAATATAATGTAGCACTACATTTTTCATAGTCAAAATCATATTGTTTTGCTAGATCTTCGTACTTTTTAAGCGCTTGTAAATTTAATTCTAAATATTGTTTGGCTTTAATTACTCCTTGTTTTTGGATTAAATCTTGATATAGTGTTTCATGAAAAGCAGTGATAAAAGCAGTGGTGTTTTTAGTTGTATGCGATGCAATTTGGTCTTTTTCTACTAATATATAATTTATCTTGCGTTTGGATAATTCATATGCACATAATATTCCAGCAATGCCACCACCGATAATTAAGACTTCTGTTTCTATGTTATTTGTTAAAGTTTTAAAATTTGGTAATTGTTCTTGATTCCAAATTGATTTATTTTTCATAAATATCACCATTATTATTATGGTTAAAAATTAAGATTTTATTTATAGATTTTTTTATTTTCTTGCATCATTTCTAATAAATGGTGCTTCTACTTTTTCATCAATTAATAAGCGATATTTATTGGGATGACGATAGGCATTACCGTGTACTTCTTTTTGGCGATAAGATCTAAGCATATCGATATTTAGTTCTGCTAAATAAATGCCTTCTTTTTCATCTGTTTGGAGGATACATGTGTCGCGTGATGTTGGTAAGTCTTCTAGATATGCTACCCCATCAAAAACACTGGAATTGCCATTACAGTCTTCAACAGTTCCTGGATAATTACAAGTTGCGATGGCAACCATATTTTCATAAGCTCTACCTCTTAATTGTGATAACCGATTAATTTCCATTGGGCAAGCATTAGGAACTAAAATTAGTTCTGCTCCCTTTAACATTAAGATTCTAGCACTTTCAGGAAATTCTCGGTCATAACAAATCATCGCTCCAACTTTAATCGGACCAATGGCTGTATCTAAAGTTGTGACATAGAAGTCTTCACCTGGAGATAAGTATTTTTCAACGCTGAAATCACATGTATGCACTTTGGCATAGGTTAATTTATTGTTTCCATATCGGTCAAATAGGATTAATGTGTTTCTCAGGTTTTCATTACACTTTTCTAAAAAAGTGATACCAATTGCTATTTGAAGTTCTTTAGCAAGTTGACTAAAGGTGTGAATAAATTTGCTATCTGTAGTAATTGCATCTTCTTTCCAAACTGTAAATTCCGGGTGGTCTATGTTATAACCATTACTCCACATTTCTGGAAATAACGCAATATCCGCTCCCATTGCTTTGGCTTTTATACAAGCATCAATACCAATTTGCATGTTTTCTTCTAAAGTAGTACGAGGTGTTAATTGTAATAACGCAAGCTTTAAGATTTTTGGTTCCATTTTTTATCTCCTGATAATCATTTTAATCTCATATTTAACTAATTAGTAAGCGTAAGTTGTTATATATATTAGTTAAAGTCGTTTCAAGATTTTCTAGATTTAGTAGCGAATTGATGTTTTGTTCAAAATCTATAGGGATTAACGAACACTTATTTTTAACATGTTCAATTAATCTTTTTTCACCCGGATGATAGATTTTGTTAATTGCAAAAATAATATCAAAGTATGATGCAAGGTAGGCTGTAATTCGATGATTGACTGAAACCATATCGCCACGATTATATGCTTTAATAATTTGTGTATCATATGATGCAATTACACCATGCAACATTGATATGTTCTTTTTAATGATATTTTGACGCAAGTCTTCTGGATATATGATTATTTTTTCGAGCATTTGTTGATACAATCCTTCACGATCAAATAAAACTTTTGCGTTTAGAATATTATCCAAGAAGCAAGTCGTATAGCCAAGATTAGCATTATGATTGCTAATAAGTTCCTCAATCACGTTTTTAAAATGATCAAAATTACGATATATAAGTTCAATAACAATTCCATTATTTAAAATGCAATCATCTTCTTCTTCAAAATAATTTACACCGATTTCCATATAACTACAATTTGGGCTTAAGATTTCTTGTCTTTTATTTAAAGCAATTGGTTCTTTGTAATATACATAAACATCATAATCTGATTTTTCATCATTCATCCCCGTGGCTCTAGATCCTCCCAAACAAATCGCTATCACATTAGGATGTATTTTTAGTTTGTCAATTATTTTTTTAAATTCCATTTTTATTATACCTCACTATATTAAGGAGTTATATTATCAATTATTTTTCAAACAACGAACATTGTTCATATTTTTTGGGATATGTTTTCATATATCTAAATAATTGATCGTTACCTATAACGATTTTTCTTTTGTTACATTCAGCAATAAATAGTTTTGATAATGCTTCATGATCATCAGATATCACTTCGTAACTAAGTCCATACTTTTTGATATATACCTCTTTTAATCTTGGAAAATGATGATCAAGAGCGTTATAAAAGTATTCTCTATTGCCTTCTCTTAATGTTAATCCTATACCAAAAAAGATGATGCCGTAAACATTGTTGTCACTACAATAATCTAATAATTTTAATAAATTTTCTTTTGTATCATTAATATATGGTAAAAACGGAGAAAACCACACAATTGTTGGAATTCCTAATTCTTTACACTTTTTCAAAATTTCAACTCTTTTACTCGTTACGCAGACATTGGGTTCGATGATTCTACATAAATCATCATCTGCAGTGGTAAGCGTTACTTGAACAACACATTTTGAATCTTGATTGATTTTATCTAGTAAATCAATATCTCTTAGAATTAAATCTGATTTTGTTTGAATAGCTACTCCACAATGATGTTTTAAAATTACTTCTAAACATTTTCTTGTATATAAAAGTTCTTTTTCATAGTGATTATATGGATCAGTCATCGCACCTGTTCCAATCATACATGGTTTCCGTTTTTTAGAAAGTTCATCATCTAACATTATATCAGCATTAGTTTTTACTTCTATATCTGTAAATTCATGATTTATTTGATAACAATTACTTCGTGCATCACAATAGATGCAACCATGGGTACAGCCTCGATAAATGTTCATACCATTTTGTGGAGATAAAATTCTTTTATATTGTTTAAAATGCATATATATTCCTTATAGTATATCTATTTAATTAAATAATTTAGAATCAATTGGTAAGGTTCCAGTTGCAGTAAATTCACCATTTAAATATTTTGTAATTGCCGCCACAGTTGCTTTTTGATATCCATAAACACAAATATACGTATTAACGTTAGTTCCATATGCTAATAAATCATATGGTGTATCTAAAGCAATTACAATCACATTTTGATGCTTTTCAGTTAATGACTTAACGAAATTAGCTGTTCGTGTATAATTACTTGTCTTAACATTACTAAATGCCACAACTATTTGTTCATAATTATTTAAGTCATTTAGTATTAATGATGCATCACTATCACTAATATTAGCACTTACTTGTTTATAATCACAATTATGCCCTTTTGAATTTAAATAATTAGCTGCATAGTTTGCAAGAGAATTACTTTGTAATCCGCTTCCTAAAGCGAAGTTGGTTGTTGGGGATATGATTAAAGTTGATTTGGCTTGATCTAATCCATTAAATTTGCCCTTGACTAAAGTTAAACTTGATTCTGCAAACCGATTGTTTAATTCTTCATTACTGGCTAACATTTGAGTACGGTCTTGTTCAATCGTTATATAATCATCTAAAATACCATATTTTAATTTCTTTAGTAAAATTCTTCTGACTGATTCGTTAATTCTTTCTTCGGTGATTTCATTATTGTTAATTGCTTTAATAATACCATTATACGCTATTATTGGTGAATTTAATGATGTATAAGTTAAGATATCAACACCTGCTTTGATTGCTAATACAGCAGCTTCATCATAACCACCAAAGTTTTTGTCAATCGCATCCATTTCCATACCATCAGTAATAATAATTCCATTATACCCTAAAGTGTTTCTTAGTAGCTCGGTTAATACTTTTTCGGATAATGTAGCTGGATAAGTGCTATCAATTGCATTAAACATAATATGTGTTGTCATAATTGCGTCAATACCAGCAGTGATCGATGCAATAAAAGGTGCTAATTCAGTGCTATATAAACTATTAATCGATGATGTAATAACTGGTAAGCCATAATGAGAGTCAACTGCTGTGTTGCCATGCCCAGGAAAGTGTTTTGACGTTCCCATAACCTTTGATTCTTGAAAACCTTTAATCGCATTATTGCCATATAATGACACTAATACTGGATTATCACCATAACTTCTAATTCCAATTACTGGATTATTCGGATTATTATTCACATCTAATACTGGTGCAAAATCAGCATTAATGCCATAACTTCGTAATTCTTCTCCGATTGCTTTAGTTTCTAGATATGTGTTGTTATAATCATTGGTTGCTGCCATTGCCATTTGTGAGATGAAATGCGTACCACCATTAGTTAATCGAGCCACTCTTCCACCTTCTTGATCTGTGGATATAAAACCTGGAACAGTGTTTTGTTCAACCATTTTGGTCTGAATATTGTTTGATAACTTTGTAATATCATTAGGATTAGTTACATTATGAGCCATATATATAACATTACCAAAGTTGTAATTAGTTATTGCATTCGATAAAGTCGTAGAAAATGTTGTTCCACTAAATCCTACTACAAACATTTGTCCCACCTTTTGTGATAATGTCATTTGATTGATAATATTATTAACTCGCTCAAGATCTGCTTTTGATTCTTCTGTTATTGTTTTTTTGGTGATTTCAATTGTTATACTTCCAAATACATTGGAGTCTACAGTTGATGTTGCATATATCGTTACTGTTCCAACTTGTAATCCTAAAATAATTCCTTGATAACAAATTGCTGAAGCGGTATCTGAACTACTCCAAATAACTTCATGACTACTTTCACCAATAAATAGTGCTTCTAAAAAGCCATGTTTACCGACTTCAATCTTCGTGTCACCAGTAATTTTAATCGATAAAGGTTCATTATTTACTACAGCAATTTCGATTGAAGATTTGATTGATGGATCAGATTCTAGATAAGCGGTAATAGTAGCACTACCTTCAGCAACGCCTGTAACTTTCCCTAAGTCATCTACTAAAATAACCTTTTCATTACTTGATTTATATCTAACATCAAGTTCTAAATCACTAGGATAAGTTATTAATGATAAATCAAAACTTTCTCCAACTTCAATTTTATTTTTACCAACTAATGATAGGGTAAAATTTAAAACATTTACGGTAAATTCGGAAACATTTCCTAGTAGTTCCGCCTTCACTAAAGCCGTACCTTCCTTTAGCGCAGTAACGTATCCTAAGTCATTAACTATTAAAATACTTTCATCACTGGATGACCAAGTAACTTTTCCCTCTACTTCTTTTGATAATTGATATTCAAATTTTGCACTTTGTCCTATATATAAAGAATTATTACCAATAATGGTAATATCAATAATATTGGGTGTTACAGTAATCATTTTTTCTAATACCATTTTTTCACAAGTTGCTGTAATTTTAACAATTCCTTCTTGATGAGCAATAACCATTCCTTCAATTACTGTTGCAATATTTTCATCGTTTGATTCCCATATAATGGTTTTATTTTCTTCAAAGTTTGTTTTTAGTTTGATTGAACATCCTACTTCTACTGAATCCAATCCAGTAATTTGATAAGTGTTTTTCTTGCATGAGCCAAACAAACACAAAATATTTAAGAATAAAAATAGTAATAATATTTTTTTCATATCTATACTCCCTCGTATTTAAATGCATTATAACATAGTTTAAACTTTTTAAGTAATAATTATATAATTATTTTTAGTTTTATCGCTTAACTAGTGATAATTTAAAAATTCCACCCCTATATATATATTAGGTGGAATTATATTTAATTAAGTATAGTAGTTTCATTGGTTTGAGATATGTTTTTCATTGTCTTTTTAAAGATGATGATAAAACAGATTGCTGTTGTTAATACTGCAATCGTATCAGCTATTGGTTCAGCTAAGAATACTCCTAAGCATTTATTATTAGGGGTAAATAGTGGAACAATATAAATTAGTGGAATTAGCAAAATAATTTTTCTGAGTACTGCTAAGAATAATGATATTTTAGCATTTCCTAATGCAATAAAGGTTTGTTGACAAGCAATTTGAATTCCAAAAATGCCAATAACTGCCATATAGATTCTCAATGCCCATACTGCATATTCAATTAATGCTGCTTCATCAGTGAATAGTTTTACAAATCCACTCGGGAAAATCATTATTAATAAATAAAATATCATCGAATATGTTAAACAAGTAATTAGCAAAACTTTAAAAGTTTTCTTACAGCGTTGTGGATTTTTAGCTCCGTAGTTATAACTAATAATTGGCTGAGCCCCTTGGGTAAATCCTTGTAATGGAAGCATTGCAAATTGCATTAAAGAAGTCAGAATCGTCATTGTTCCTACTGCAATATCTCCTTCATATTTAAAAAGCGAAGTATTAAAACAGATTGATAAGATACTTTCTGTTGATTGCATAATAAATGGTGAAATACCTAACGCAATACAAGAAAATAAGATTTTAATATCAATTTTTAGATTACTTGGGGTAATCTTTAGAATTGATTTTTTAGATAATAAAAAGCGAATAACTAAAATTGATGATACTGCTTGAGCAATAATGGTTGCAAGGGCTGCTCCTTTGACTCCCATTTTAAATAAATAAATGAAGATTGGATCAAGAATCATATTTAATACAGCACCAACAACCACATTAATCATACTAACTTTTGCAAATCCTTGAGTTGTAATAAACATATTAAGACCGAGGGCTATCATAACAAAAATTGTACCTATGACATATATCTTAATATAATCTACAGCATATTCAATAGTATTAGAGCTCGCTCCAAATACAAGTAATAAATCACGGTTAAAAATGGAAATTATCGTTGTTAATACGATTGATAAAATAATTGTTAGAGTTACACAATTTCCTAGAATCTTATTCGCTTTAGCAAAATCTTTTTCACCGATTGCAATAGCTGCTTTAGGGGCACCACCCATTCCACATAAGCAAGAAAAAGCACTAACAATCATAATAATTGGAAGCGTTACTCCTACTCCGGTTAACGCAACACTACCCACATCAGGAATGTGGCCAATATACATTCTGTCAATAATATTATATAATAGATTAATTATTTGAGCCAAAACCGCAGGAATTGATAGTTTTAAAAATAATTTACCAATCGGTTCAGTGGCTAACTTTTCATCATTTTGTTTATTTGTCATATTATCTTCCTTTTTTAATAAATTTAAATTCTCTGTACAATATATAAGTCATAATCTTAAAAATATTGATATTATGAATAAATAATTTCTAACACTTTTGTTATTTTCATAAAATCGAAACTGATATTTCGGATATGGCAATATTATTTGGTAAAAATTTTTTTACAGACTGCTTCATATGTATATTGGGTAAAGCCATATGTATAAATCAGATTATCGATGAAAGGTTGTATCCCATTCTTTTTTAGAAAGGGGATTAATCGCCGTTGTAAGATGTTGATCAAACATTGTATAGCCATCACCGGGAAAGTGTTTAAGCGTCGCAGTCATATGAAAATCTTCTAATCCGTGATAATATTCACTCGTATATTTAATTACACTATTCTTATCTTCACCAGCACTTCTAAGAGAAGTAATTGGAGAGAAATGATTTCCTAAAATATCAACACATGGTGCAAAAGTCCAATTAAAGCCTACTTCTCGCGATTTACAGGCTGCCGCTTTTCCCATCATATATACTAATTCTTGATCACCGGTTTCACTAGCTCACCGCATTGAAGAAAATACTGTAGCACCTTGAATAGCTGTTCCCGGATCTGCTTCCATATCTGAAGCAATCATAACCGGATGTGGTAACTTCTTGATATTCTCTATGATTTTAATCATATCTGCTCTTTTGGTATGATGAACAAAAGAACAATACGTGTCGTAAAATATTTGATCATTAATACGATAATTAGGACAGGTAACTGTATCTAATAATTCATCCACTGTCATTTTACCTACTAGTGTTTCAATTTCATTTGTTATATTAATTTTATATTTCATAATACTATGTATACCTTTCTTAAAATTGACACCTTATCATTAATTACTAAATAAATTAATTTTTTCATTGTTTGAACAATAGTTGATATTATTATATATTATTTTAAATTATTCATCAACGTTTTAGTTTTTAATAGTTACAACAATTTTTATGTAAAATAATATATATTCTAGTTTTCTATTAATCTAGTGTTTGACTATTATTTTAAAACTCTATATAAAAATATAAAAGGCTTAATATGGTCAATCAAGCCTTTTATAATACCTAGGTTCTATCTACCTAAAATTATTAATTATATGTATTTGTAAATTTACAACTATCAATATTATGATTTAATTATAATACTATTTATATTCCAATCAGGAAGAAGAGTATCAAGTTATTTTGGAGTAGTATAATCAAATTTAGTTTGTGCTACTGGAATTCTGTTTTAGAAATAAATGTCTAATTCTAAAAGAAGCTTCATTACTAGCTAGCTCTTACTTGCTATAATAACATATAGATCCTTTATTTCATAATCACAAGACATATAAATTTTAAATGAATCCTTTCCTGATTTTAATTATATATTAATTATTTGATTAAAATCGTCTTTATTAATAGTTTTCTTAATAATTTTCCTTACGAACTTCAAAATATGATTGAGGATGATTACAAACAGGACAAACTTCAGGAGCTTTAGTTCCTACTACGATATGTCCACAGTTGCGGCATTCCCATATAGTTATTCCTGATTTTTCAAATACTGCTTTAGTTTCAACGTTTTTCAATAAAGCACGATATCTTTCTTCGTGTGCCTTTTCAATTGCAGCAACACCACGGAATTGTTTAGCTAAGTCGTGGAATCCTTCTTCATCAGCCTCTATAGCCATTCTATCATACATATCAGTCCATTCTGCATTTTCACCTTCAGCAGCATGTAGTAGATTTTCTGCTGTATCACCTAATTCACCCAAAGCCTTAAACCATAATTTTGCATGTTCTTTTTCATTTTCAGCAGTTTGTAAGAATAGTGCTGCAATTTGTTCATACCCTGCTTTTTTCGCTACACTTGCAAAGTATGTATATTTGTTTCTTGCTTGTGATTCTCCTGCAAATGCTTCCCAAAGATTCTTTTCTGTTTTTGTACCAGCATAAGGGTTTTTAGCAGATACTTCCTCAACTTTTACAAATTTTTCTTTTGGTTGTTTACAGATAGGGCACTTTTCAGGTGCTTCATCTCCTTCGTGAACATAACCACAAATTGTACATTTCCATTTAGCCATAGTATTTACCTCTTTCTTTTCTTTCTTTTCGTTAAATTTTATTGTTTTAAGTAATGAATCCACCACATCAGTGGGAATATCAGGATAAGTTTTAATAAGTTCTAAAAATTCTTTTGTATTTGCGCTTTTTGGAAGCATATATCCTGCCTCACGACACAAATCTTCTGCCATAAATCTTGATGATTTCGCAATAGCCTTTGAGAGAACATCAGGAAGTTGTAATGCGATGTTTTCAGCTTTTGCCTTACTTTGAACAAGAGCGCGCAACGCCTCAACCACACTATCTTCTTTAGGTTGTTGAGGAGGAAGTTCTTTTGGCATCATAGAAATTGCTCCTGATGGGCAAGCGTCCGCACAAACTCCACAACCAATACATTTGTTTACATCAATAATACTATTTTCTGTGTCAGTAGCTCCTGATGGGCATACATAAAGACAAAGGCAATCTTTAGTACAAAGTCTTAAATTTCTTACTGCATATTTTTCAACCATTATTTTGCGCCCCCTTCTACCTTTTCAAACTTCCATGATGGTACTTTACATACCGGACATATTGCAGGTGGTTCATCTCCTACAAATATAAATCCACAAATAGTACAAACATATACTCCAGTGCTTTCAAGCATCTTTTCACCTTCAGTCTGATATCGTGTAAGAAGCGACTGCACCATTCTCGTTACTTTTTCTGCCCATACTTGACATCGTAGTGCTCCTCTATCAGCTTCTTTACTCGCTACAGCGTTTCCATAAGGGAATCCTGTTGATAGATCTTTTTCAATCAGTTCAAGTAACTTTTTAATACTAGAATCACTTACAGGTTCAGCCTTAGATTTGAAGAAATTGGCAAGCTTCTTAAAGTTTTCACTCTCATTTGGCATATATTGTTTCTCACAACCTCTTGCGAGATTAGAGCAGATAATGCTCATTTCCATTGGTGATAATTCTTTCTCAATATGGGGCTTTTCAGAATTACTTACCGATTGGGAAGCGGTATCTTCTTTAAGTTTAAACGCATCTCTACTAGCGCCACAGATTGGGCAAACAAAATCGTTAGGAAGTTCGCCATCAATCTTGTGCACATATCCACAAACAGTACAAATATATTCTTTCATTTGATTCCTCCTTTTATGATTTAATTATATCACATTCTATTTTTCACTTAAATAAAATGGCGATATTTTTAATAAATAATTCTAGTTCAATCTCTTATTAAATTTACTTAGGGGTTTTTATCCTAGAAAATAAATCCATTTTTTCTAGAAATAGCTGATTTAAATGTTAACCATTTTCAATAATATTATTGCTGATTATAGATAAATGATGAATTATCGTTAATCTGAAATATGATTTTGTAAATAAATGGAAGCATATGACCACGTTAATACATCATAATTATCATTAAAATATTTATTTTCTTTGTTAAAGCCGTGGTTAGCTCCTTCTACTAAATAAAGAGTCGAATTTGCATACAACTTATCAGCTCTTTCACTATAAGAATATGGTACTACAAAATCATTAGTGCCATGAACAATCAATACATCATTTTTAAATTTACCAATATGTTCATAAACATCATAATTTTTTAATTGTTCAACATAAGTACTATTACTTAATGATGGATATTTTAAAATCATTTCTGGAATATTATAGGCAGGGTAGAATAAAATAAGGCCTGAAATTAAATTTTCTTTTTCATCTGCAACAACACTAGATACTAATCCACCTTGTGATGTTCCAAAAAGGAAGATTTTATTTATATATATAAAAGTAGAAAAATAATCTACTATGAACGATAAAGTATCTATTTCCGTAAAAATTGTGCATAAGTCAATATTTGTACTTCTTGAAGAACTGCTAGATCCAGGGAAATCGAATGTATATACTAAATATCCCAAAGAAGCACTTCTTTTTGCATAGGAATTCAAAGTGTCACTATTAACATTTGCTGAATGAGACATAATTATTAATGGATAGTTATTCTCTTCGCTATAATTTTCTGGTTGGTATAAATTTCCATATATTTTTATATCTTCTTGATATATTATATATTCTTCAATATGTATCTTTGGATTAATCTCATTGTCAGTTTGATTATTATTTGTAGAACAAGAAAATAAAATACATGTTGATAATATTAATAACAAAAATAAAACATTTTTATTCATAATAAATCGAGCATTCCTACCCGAATTTCACACCCTTTCCTTTAATAATTAAATTATACAATAGTTTAGTTAGTAAAATATATATAAGAGATAGTAGAGATTAATATTTAAATTATATTTCAAACTTTGCTCGCTTCCAAAAAGTTATATTTATAAAACATTTTAGGGTTAATTAAATATCTCAATTATAAAATTCTAGAGATACATATTACTTTCATAGAAATGATTATATTAAATCATTCCTTTATATTATTTATATAATGATGTGTCATATAAAATTCTGTTTTTTAAAAATGAATAGATAATGTCATATATTTCAGAAATATTTTTATAAGCATATTTTAGTTGTCTTTGAAACATTTGTTTACTTATATCATTAGTTGCAATATGAATATTTATATTTTTCTTACTTATGCTAAATTGGTAAACATAATTTATACTTTCGTATCTTAAATTAACTTTGTTGAATAAATCAACATATAAAAAAGATGCTTTTTTTAAGTTAAAATTGGTTTTAAGTTTTTCATGAATTTCTAATATGTTTTGATAATTACAATAATCATATATACCTGTTGGTGCCACAAGACAGACAGATAGGATATGCAATTTTTCATCTAGTCTTGTTGTTACAATACCATGACTGATATATATACCATTAATTTTCCATACATTTAATCTATTACTATCAATATACTTTGGAACTCCATAATAATCAATTAAAACATTATCCATTTCGTCTATTGTTTGTAATTCATCAATAAAAAAAATAGCTTTAGTTTTGTTAATTAATATTTTTTTGAGATTTAATCTTGCTTCATACCTACCTAATAATTTGATTTTCGTATCACAATTAATTTCTTTAATTGCTTTATTAAACTTTTTATTTATGCTAAAAGGTAAAATTTCTAATTCAATATATTTCATATTTTATATTACAATTCCCTATTACATTTTTATTAAATCTGCAAATCTTCATGATTTCAGTTTAATTATACCATAAAATTTAAAAAATGTGTCACAAATTTGAAATTCTTTTTAATTTGTGACACTTATTAACTGTTTTTATATTTGATTTATATATTTATTACCAACTTAACTTTTATTTTTAATGAAAATAAGTGTTACAAATTCCAAATTATTTTGAGTTTGTAACACTTATTATTACTTTAGTAATTCTTGTATTCTTATTTGAATGAACTTTTCTATTAATTTTAATCTTTTATCTGGTAGATTATATTTTGTATGTTTTTTAAATTTAAAGTTAATTAATTTCTTTATTTTCTCTATTTGACTTTTATTCATATATGTTTTAGCTGTTTCTACAAAGTCAGAGTACATGATGGCTGATCTTGTATTTGCATATTCTAATAATGTTTCAAGTGATGTGAATTCATCGTTATCCATAGCATAAACAAATAAAGATGAACCATGGTCAAATAGTGGTGCAAATGATATTGGTTTATTTGTTTTATTATCTATTACTAAACCAAAGTTACCATAGTGTCGATCAGTATTTAATATTATTGCATCAAATACTATCATATCTAATAAATCTTGGTAATAATCATCACCTAAATTTTTTACATATTCAAGTACTGCTTTTAAGCCACCTTTTTCTACTAAATGACCAATTGGTATATATGAATGGTTTATATCTGTAAAGATTTCACATGTTGAACAAAGTTTATCTTTCCATCTTCTAATGTTGTATTTTACATGTTTTACATCCATTACTTCTGCGATTTGTGATGCATAAAACTCAGAATATGGCTCTTTTCCTGAATTTGCAAATCCACTTGTACCTGCTTTATATAGATAAATACTACCATCTACTCTTCTCCAACATTTTGCAAGCATTCCATTTGTTGTCAGTTCTGGGGAAGACATAAATGCACTCTTTACACTAGAACCATATCCTGTAAATGCAATAAGCGATAATATATTATTAAATCGATTTTCATATAAATTACATTCTTTAAATGTTTTTTTAAATGTATCTTCAACGACCCAATATGAATCATTTAAAGATAATCCTTTACATATATCAATAATGCCTTTAGTGTTGTTATGGTTAAGACCTAGTTTACTTAAAAATTTATCTACAAATTCTCTGTTTTTCGGTATACTTCTATCTTTTAACCATTTAGCCATTCCTTCATTACTTTGGTTAAGATTTAAAGGTAGTAGATGCTTATTATTTTCAATAATTCTGAAATTTTCTACTCTAAAACCATCAATATCATAATAAACATCAAAAAAAGCTAAATTATTATCATATTGTTTTAAAATATAAGCCATTCTATTACCTCCTTCTTTTATATTAATAGTCTGATATATCAATATATCAGACGTGAATACTATTGGTGGATCTGACGAGAGTCGAACTCGTGTCCAAACTAGTTTAGGTATTGCTTTCTACATATTTAGTTTATTAATTTGGTCTTATAGAATTATAGAAAATAAACAAAACTATAATCCTACCAGCTCTAATCTCGATATGCATAGTTGAGCATTCTAACTATCAAAGT
>CAZIQF010000011.1:0-50329 GCA_964541525.1 uncultured Staphylococcaceae bacterium
CTATTGCACAAGTAAAAGGCCGAGTAGAGCGATTATTCCAAACTCTTCAAAGTCGACTAATCACTGAACTCAGCCTAGCTAAAGTAGAGAATATTAATGACGCCAATCATTTTCTTATTTCCTATATTGAGCAGTTTAATAAAGAATTTTCTCTACCCTATAATGATACCATAAATGCGTTCGAGAATCAATTAGAAGGCTATGATTTAGATGAATATTTAGCAGTCGTATCTCATCGTAAAGTAGACTCTGGAGCTGTTATTAAATACCAAAATAAATATTACAAATTTTATAATGATAAAGGGGAACAAGTATTTCCTTGTCACAAAACTGACTGCTTAGTTATTAAAAAGTTCAATGGTGAAATCGTAGCTATGTTAGAACAAAATGTTTATCACCTTGAAGAATTCGAAAATTACAGAAAGGACTCTCTATTTGAACCAGAAATTAAGAAAGAACGTAAAACATATAAACCAGGATTAACACATCCATGGAAAAAGAAATTCTTTGATCAATATGTTAAATATTATCGTAAAGAATTACAAAATAATTATGCTTATGTTTCTTAATTTTTTTGTAAAATTGCAAAGTTATTGACAGATTATTGTTAGCATATTTCTGCCAATATTTTACAATTATTTAATTTTGTAATTACATTTTCATATCCTCTTAATATAACTTGAGCATTTTCAATAATAGTTTCGCCAAGGGCGTTTGCTCCAGCTAATACTAACGCAAAGCCACATCTTAAATCTGCTGCTCTCACAGTCGTTCCAATTAACGAGGATGGCATAATTAGGAGTAATGTGTCTTTAATATATAGATTACCTTTCATATTGAGTAGTTCAATTACTTCAGAAAAACGTTTTGGATAGATATTATCTTTGATTATTGAAAGAGTTTTTGCGTTAAGTAAATAACTACATGCGATTTGTTGTAAGT
Organism: uncultured Staphylococcaceae bacterium; assembly: GCA_964541525.1. Lineage (GTDB taxonomy): Bacteria > Bacillota_I > Bacilli_A > ML615J-28 > CAG-313 > UBA1737. The sequence continues at coordinate 943 of CAZIQF010000011.1, forward strand.
CAGTTGGAAAACTTGGATAATTATCAGCAACTAAATTAATTCCATCATAATCATGGTTTTTATTAATAATAATTGAATCATTATTTATTTTTAATTCAACATTTTGTTTTTTTAATAATTCAATGACGCTTGTTAAATGACTAGGAATAATATTTTTGATTATGACATTACTTTTGGGCATACTAGCAGCTAAAAACATATAACTTCCTGCTTCCATTCGATCGGGAATAATTTGATGTGTAGTTCCAAATAAGCGTTTAACACCTTTAATTTTAATAACGGATTGATCTACTGAAATATTTGCTTTCATTTGATTAAGTAAACTAATTACATCCATTACTTCTGGTTCGGTCGATGCATTATTAATAACTGTTTCACCCCTCGTTAAAACACTTCCTAAAATAATATTAATTGTTGTTCCTACTGATTTAGTTTCTAAATTAATGATTGTTGGAATTTTTTGTCTTCGCTTAATCTTAATTTCATTTTGGGTCGTAGTAATTACTCCTCCCATCTTTTCAAAAGCATCTAAATGATAATTAATTGGTCGATTCACAAAGTTACAGCCACCAGGAAGATATGTCGTTAGTTTGTTTTTAACTGAAAAAATGGCTCCCATTAAATAATAAGAGGCCCTGATTTTACTAATATAAGGGCTTTTAATTTTTGTCGATATTTTTTTTCTTTTTAAACGTAAGGTTTTATTACTTCGATCATAACTAATTTTAACTTTAGCTTGTTCTAATATTTTAATCATTGATAATACATCATCAATATTGGGTACATTGGTGAGTATCAATTCTTGATTAGTTAAAATCGATACTACCATTTCTGGTAAGCAAGCATTTTTTGCCCCTGCAATATTTATCGTTCCTTCCATATAAGCTGTTTTTTGGATTTTTATTCGCATGTTACACCTCATTTTATATAGTATTCTATGCTGAAAAGATTTTTTTAAGTCACTTTTTTATGTTTTTTTTATTAAATGTGGTATCATATATATAGAAATAAATTTGGAGAAATAAATATGAAATATCGGATTGAAAAAGATTCAATAGGTGAAGTAAAAATTCCTGCTGAAGCTTATTATGGTATAAATACATTCAGAGCCAAAAATAATTTTGATATAACAAAAAGAGGTATTCCTCGTCAATTAATTAAATCGCTCGCAATAATTAAAAAAGCTGCGGCAAAGGCCAATAGCGATGCTTTAAACATCAGTGATGATGTAGCAAAAGCGATTATGACCGCTTGTGATGAAATCTTAAACGGAAAACTGCATGGACAATTTGTGACTGATTTAATTCAAGGTGGTGCTGGTAATAGTCTTAACATGAACGCAAATGAAGTGATTGCTAATCGAGCTAATGAATTACTTGGTGGCAAAAAGGGAGTCTATAACTTTGTTCACCCCATTGATCACGTTAACCGAAGCCAATCAGCAAATGATGTAGTTCAAACAGCAAGCAAAATTGCTGCTATCAAACAAATTAAAAAGATGATCGTTGAAGTAAAAAAATTATATAATACCTTTAATGACAAAGCTGAAGAATTTAAAGATGTTATTAAAATTGGTCGTACTCATCTACAAGAAGCATTACCACTAACGATTGGTCAACAATTTAAAGCTTACGCTAGTTTAATTGCAAGAGATTTAAAACGCCTAGATAATGCAATTGATTGTTTATCAGAGGTTAATATGGGTGCTACTTCAATTGGTACCGGTATGAATGCTTCTTTAAAATACATTAAGAAAGTGGTTCCATATCTTACTAAATATTCAGGTGAAACCCTAAAACCCGCTAAGAACCTAATCGATACAACTACTAATCTTGATTGCTTCTTATTCACTTCTTCGGTGATTAAAACCTTAGCTGTTGATGTATCCAAAATTGCCAGTGACATTCGCTTTATGGCTTCAACTCATATTGGTGAATTAATTCTACCAAAAGTGCAAGAAGGGTCATCTGTAATTCCTGGTAAATTTGATCCTGTCATTCCCGAAGTTGTCAATCAAGTCGCATTCTATGTGATGGGATTAGATACAACAATCACTAATGCAGTGGAAGCGGCCCAACTAGAACTTAATCCTTTTATTCCTGTTGTTATTATGGCTTTATTTGAGGAATTAACCAATCTTCGGCATGCAATAAGAACCTTCAATGAACTTGCCATTATTGACTTAAAAGTAGATGCTGAGGCTTGTAAACAAAATATTTTATCGAGTACAAGTATTATCACCGCTTTAGTTCCACATATCGGTTATGATAAAGCTTGCATGCTTAGCGAAGAAGCAGCAAAGTCTAATATGTCAATCAAAGAATTCATTTTATCGAAAAATTTAATGAGTGAAGATGACTTAAATACAATTTTAGATCTAAAGCAAATGACTAAACCTGGAATCCCTGGTGAAGAATTGTTGAATAAATAAATTGATTTTTAAAATTAAAAACCCTAGAAGTTTAACCAAATTAGCTTAGTTAAATTTATAGGGTTTTTAGTATTTTTTATTGCATAATGCCTTAAATTAAAATAAAAAGTGATATAATACCATATTAGGAGAAAATACGATGGAGAATACAAAGAAAACAAAAAAATATACAATCGATTTAGTAAATGGTAACATCTTTATCAACATGGTTAAATACAGTATCCCATTAATCTTAACTGGAATCCTCCAATTATTATATAATGCCGCTGATTTAGTAATTGTTTCTAATTTTAGTAATGATTCATCAGCATTAGGTGCTGTTGGTTCAACTAGTTCATTGATTAATCTAATTGTTAATCTATTTATGGGGCTATCGGTTGGAACCAATGTCCTTGCAGCGCGAAAATTTGTTACAAAAGATAAAGTTGGAATGAATAAAGTCGTTCATACCGCCTTTATTGTTGGTCTTAGTGCCGGAATTATGCTGGGTCTATTTGGCTTTTTCGCAGCAGAAACTTTACTTGCTTTAATGGCTAATCCCATTCCTAAAGCCGTAACTTATTTAAAAATCTATTTTATTGGCTTACCTTTTAGTCTACTATACAACTTTATGGCATCAATCTTAAGAGGAATTGGGGATACAAAACGACCATTATACTTCCTTGGTATTTCAGGTTTAATTAATGTCGCTCTTAACTTCTTCTTTGTTACTGTTTTTAATATGAGTGTTGAAGGAGTAGCATTAGGAACAATCATTTCTCAATTTGTTGCTTGCATGATGATTATGGTATGTCTAATTAAAACCAAAGATATATATCATTTTCGTTTTAAAGATTTAAGAGTTAGTAAAACTAATTTACTAGAAATGTTGAAGATCGGCCTACCTGCTGGAATTCAAGGTTCAATTTTTTCCATTTCAAATGTTTTAACTCAATCATCAGTCAATGCATTCGGAGAAACTGCAATCAATGGTGTTACCGCTGCAACCTCAATCGAAGGATTTGTCTATACTTCAATGAATGCTTTATATCACGCTAGTTTATCTTTTACTAGTGCTAATGTCGCCGCGAAAAAATCCTTAAACTTAAAAAAAGTCTTATTATCAGGTCTTACGATTGTATCAATTATCGGCGTTGGAATGGGTGGAACATTCTTTATTTTCGGTAAAAATTTACTAAAAATTTATACAACAATTCCAGCAGAAATCGAAGTAGGCTACTTAAAAATGCATTACTTATGCTTACCATATTTCTTATGTGGAATTATGGATGTAGTATCAGGTTCCTTAAGGGGGCTTGGCTATTCCTTCGTACCAATGTTAGTATCAATTGTTGGAATTTGTGGCTTTAGAATTTTATGGATCTATTTAGTCTTTAGACAAATGACCGATTTTACTGATTATCAAGACTTAAATTTATTATTTATTTCTTATCCAATTTCATGGATTATTACCTTTATTGTACATCTTACTTGTTATATCTTTTTGTGTAAAAAAGAAATAAAACAAATGAAGATTTTAATTGATTAAACATATATATGAACTAATTATTTAGATTTATAAGGTTGTTGACAAAATCAAATTTCAACAACCTTCTTTTTTATGCTGATATAATTTGATAAAGTCTTTTAAATAAACGAATTAATATAAAAACCTATCTAGTCGTAATCGCTAGATAGGTTTTTAGGCATAATGAAACAAGTGTAACAACTTGATTTAAGACTTTTTCTAAAACTAGAATATATTCTCTAAAATTATTTTATTCTTTAACTGATTTATCCATTTGTTCAGAGATAAATTGTTTCTTATATAGATTATAATATGTACCTTCTTGTTTTAATAATTCCTTGTGTGTACCTTGTTCAATAATTTCACCATTAGAAATAACTAAGATTAAATCAGCATTAATAATGGTTGAAAGGCGATGAGCGACAATAAAAGTTGTTCTACCTTTCATAATCTCATTCATTACTTGTTGAATCTTAACTTCAGTCTCAGTATCAATTGAAGAAGTTGCTTCATCTAGAATTAAGATTTTTGGATCCTTAATGATTGCTCTAGCGAAGCATATTAATTGTCTTTCACCAACCGAAAGTTTAGCTCCACCTTCACCAACAAAAGTATCATACCCGTTTGGTAGTTTTTTAATAAATTCATCAGCTTGAGCTTTAATCGCAGCATTAATAATTTCTTCTTCAGTTGCATCTTTTTTACCATAAGCAATGTTTTCTTTAATTGTGCCATTAAATAAATGGGGTGATTGTAATACATAACCTAATTTTTCATGTAACCAAGTAAGACTTCTTGCTTTATAATTCTTATGATCAATATAGATATTACCCGTTGTTGGTTCATAGAAACGACATAATAAATTAACAATTGTTGATTTACCAGCACCAGTTGTACCAACTAACGCAACACTCGTTCCTGCTTTAACATTTAAATTAAAGTTTTTTAATACCACTTCTTTTTGGGTGTAACTAAATGTAACATTTTCAAAAGTAACATCACCATTAATATCTTCCCAATTTTCCCGTTTAGGATTAAAAAGCGTACCATAAACTTTTTGAACTTCTTCTGTATCAGCAATTTCAATTGGTGTTTCAATCAAACCAATAATTCGTTCTGCACTTGCTTGGGCTTGTTGCATATCTGATAATACTCTCGCAACCATCATTACTGGATCAAAGAATAACGTTGTATAATTAATAAATAAATATAAAACATCAACTGTAATTGTTAGTCCTGCTACTACTTTTAAAACACCTGCTGAACCAACTCCTAACGTAATCGCCACCCCAACATAGCCAAGGACTAAAATAATCGGCCAAAATAGCGATGATCTCACAATTGCATGAATTGTTTGTTGTTTCATGCTTTTAGTTAGGCGTTTAAATTCATGATTCCTACTATCTTCTAAACATAAAGTTTTAGTTGTTTTTGCCCCTAAAATGCTTTCATTAAAGGCAGCGGTAATTTTAGAATTAGTCTTTCTGACACTACGATAAGCTTTTAAGATTAGTTTCGTAAAGAAAACACAAATTAAAAACATAATCGGTGTAATGATGGTAATAATTAAAGCTAACTTATAATTAGTTATATAGATCATCACTAAAACACCAAGCATCGTAAAAATTCCCCAGAATAAATCAACCATTCCCCAAGAAATAATTTCTGACAACTTTCTCGAATCACTAGTAAGCCGTGCCATAATCCAACCTGATGGCGTCTTATCATAATAAGCAAAAGGTAATGCTTGTAATTTTTCAAATGCTTCTTTTCGAATCTCATAACCGACAGAAACTTCAACGTGACCAGCTTGACGAAGGAAAGTATAAATAACAATCATATAAAGGAAAGCACCTAGTACATATAAACCAATGTATACCCATTTTAATGAAAAGTCTGGATTATCACCAAAAAAGACTTTAATCACTTGCGCATTAAGCAATGGTGTAAGCACATCCAAAGCAGCTAAAGCGATCACCGAAATAATCATAATGATGATATTTTTCTTTCGTTTTAACACTAATTTTAGAATCTTTTTCCAAACACCAGTCTCTAACTTTTGGGGGGTATCATCTAATTCTTCATATTCTAATTCTTCTTCCATTATTTCACCTCCGCTTCAACTAGATTTAAAAACTCACTTTCTAAAGCCCCTTGAATATCCCAAAGCACTTTATATAAGCCATCTTTTCTTGCAAGTTCATCATGAGTTCCAATATCAGCAATTCGGCCATTATCTAAAACAATAATTTTATCAGCTTCTTTGGCAGTTGTAATTCGGTGAGTAATAATAATTGTTGTCACTGTTTGATCATTTTGTTTTAAGCTATTACGAATTGATTGATCAGTTTCGGTATCAACAGCACTCAATGAATCATCAAAGATAATCACCGGTTTATTTAGAATTAACATTCTTGCAATCGCTAAGCGTTGTTTTTGACCACCGGATAAAGTTACCCCTTTTTCACCAACGAGTGTTTCATATTTTTGATCAAAGTTTAAAATATCATTATGGATATGCGCCATCTTCGTCGCACGATAGATTTCTTCTTGTGATTTATTTGGTGACGCAATTTTAATATTGTCATAAATGCTTCTTGCATAAAGGAATGGATCTTGCAACACAATCCCAATTTGGGAACGAATATACTTTTTATCAATATCTTTTAATTCAACACCATCAATTAAAATACTACCTTCATTATATTCTAATAAACGTTCTAAAATATGAACTATTGTTGATTTACCACAACCAGTTTTACCAACAATTGCAACGGTTTCACCAGGATGAATTTCAAATGAAACATCATTTAGTAAATCATACGTTGCATCTGCAAATTTGAAGTTAACATTTTTAAATTCAATGTGTCCTAAAATTTCAGGTTTTTGATTTCCATTAATTGTATATTCATCTGGTTCAGATAAGATTTCTTCAGCCCTTGATGCAGCAACAATCGCCTTACCAAAATCACCAATAATTCGGCCTAATGATCGAATTGGATAAACCAACATCGAAATATAACTAATACATACAACGATATCACCAACACCAACTAAACCGCTTTGAGCTAAATGAATACAATAACCAATTGTTACAGCATATTGTAAAATTGTTATACCATCACTAAATCCCCAGAAAACCGCCATCGCTTTATTTAAGTATTCAACTTCATTTCGATAATTACGATTTTTTTCATCAAACTTCTTAATTTCATCATTTTCAGTTGCAAAAGCTTTAACTACTCGTGCCCCATTAACATTTTCTTCAATACAAGTAATCATATTTGCTTCTACTTTTTCAATATGTTCAAATTTCTTTTTAACATAAGAAAAGTAAATCATACTAGAAATAAAATTAATTGGTAAAACACATAGCGTAATTAACATAATATTAATATTAATTGATGCCATTTGAACCGCACCAGCAATGAGTGATGCAAAGATATATAAAATTTCTGGCAATTGCGTACTAATAAAAGTTTTAATCGTTTCAATATCAGATGTACATCTTTGAATTAGATCACCTGTATCAACATTATTATGATAACTAAAAGACAAGTTTTGAATATGGAGATATAATTTATTACGCATATTTTGCGCAATCCCTTCAGCAAAACTACCCTTTAAGTAACCATTCAAAAACATTAATGATCCTCTGAAAATTTGAAACAGAACTAACGATATGCCAACTACAACAACACACTTCAAACCATCAAAAGTACCAAAAAAGTCTTTAACAAAAACCGGCAAAGTATTTTCAGCAGTTTGATCACCGAAAACATAATCAAATACATATTTAATAAATTGTGGTACATATGAATAAGTAACAGGTACAACAACCGTTAGAACACAAATTAAGATTAACAAAAGAATAAAAGGTTTAGCCCATTTCAATAAATTCTTCATCTCATTCACCTCACTATTCATTCTTACCTATTCTATCACTTAAAACCACTTTTCTCAAATTATATGCTTAATCATAAAAAACAAATAATCAATCTTAATAATACTATCTAAAATATAACTAAAATAAATTAAAGTCATAAAAAAACTCACACCAAAAAGTGTGAGTTAATTGTTCTTTACTAGCTTACTACTAATTATTCTAATTAATAAATCAATGATACATACAATCGCTACAATGATAATTAACCAAGCAAGAAGATAATCAAATTCATAATTATATTTAATATTAATTAAGATTTGGCCGACTGTCCCTTCAATTTGGCACATATATTCACTCATAATCATTACTTTTAATCCTAATCCAAATGATTGAAGTAAAGTTGTGACAATATACGGAAAACAGATTGGTAAATAGATTTGAAGATATTTTCTAAAAGCATCGATATTTAAAAGGGATAATTCATCTTTAATGCTTTTATCCATATTATCAATAGCAGCAATCAGCCCTTCAAAAGCAATCGGTAATACAACTAAAAATGTAACAATTTGTGGAGCAATCTTTTTATCAATTGCAAAAAAGATATATATCGATATAATTGCAAATGGTGCAGCTTTTAGTACATTAATAATTGGTCTAAAAAAGTTTAATGTAATTGGAAATTTAAAATAGATAAAAGCTAAGATTAAAGCGATTCCTACTGCAATCACAATCACAATGAATAAACGATATAATGTTGTAAATAATGCTGATAAATCCGCGCTTGATGTGGTAATTTCTATTAGTCGTTCAAAGATTGAAATCAATCCAGGAAATAAAAATGCATCTTGTTTGATAACTGATAAAACTTGCCAAAAACAAAAGATGATAAAAATTCCCAGTGTTGTTGCAATCGTTTTTTTAATAGAAGAATTCATCGTCTGGTAAAACTTCTCCCATTTGTTTACCAAAGCCTAAATCAATCATCATTTGTAAATAATAATTAACGGCTGCTTGATCACTTGCTAATAATTGATAGTGACAATTAGGAATTGATGCAGCAAGTGTTTCTGTACCTAAACTTGCAAATGATGCATGAATATTAACAGCTGCTGCTGCGGTTTGATTTGGATCTAAGATTGCCGATTCAATTGCATCTTTCATTACTGCTAATGCATCTTTTATATATTTTTTATTAACTTCTGATTTTTTAACAAAAATACCAGCTTGCGGATAAGATGCACTTCCTGTCATTTCTGCCCATACTTGTTGTAAATCAATTACTGATAAATTAAGTTTTGATTTTAGTTTTGATAAAGATGGTTCAGCTGAAACAATAATTTCTGCTTGATTAGATACAAGCATTGTATTTGCTTCCGATACATCTTGGGCATATTCAATGTTAACATTAAGTTCTGGATAATTTTTTAAAATAGCTTTAAATACGATATCTGGTGTTGAATTTTTACCAAAAACTACTACTGTCTTACCATTTAATTCTTCAATTGAATTAAGTGACTTCTTACTTGCAAGATATAAATTTCCCCAAACAAAAGCTTTATATAGAATATAATCACCATATGTTTGATACATTTTAGCCCCTAAATTGACAGGTGCGACAATTACATCATGTGATTTACTTGAAAAAGCTGCTAATAGTGGATCACTTCCAGCTACGATTTCCACATTAGCCGTTTTATTTGCTGTTGCTTCTTCAACATATGTAGCAAGGGCAAGTGAAGGTGTACCAGTTGGCATAATCACATTTACTACTTTAGTTTGATTGACATCATCTTCAATAATATTACAACCACTAATGATTAATCCTAAAAATAAGATTCCTAAACATACTAAAATTTTTTTCATTTTTATTTCTCCTTTAATTTTTATCGATATTATTTCATTTTATTTGCTTTATTATTATACATCTGTTAAAATAAAAATGTGGTAACATTTGTTACGAAATGGAGAAAATATGCAATTATTGGATTATTTAACAATTGAACAAAAAACTAAATATTTAAAATATCGTGAATATAAAATTAATCAAATTGTTTTTGATGAACAAGCATATTGTGATTATTTAGGCATTGTGATTGAAGGTGAAATCTTAATCAAAACCTATACCTATTATGGTAAAGAAGAAACAATTACCCTAGTTAAAGAACAAGATTTATTTGGTCAATTTTTACTTTTTGCCAGTGAACCATTTTATTTAGGGATTGGGATTACAAAGCGAAAGACAAAGATTGCAGTAATCAAGAAAGATGCTCTTCTAAATTTATTTAGGGAAAACCCTCAATTTCTTGAATGTTATCTAAATAAAATCTGTAGTGAAAGTTTAAAAATTAAACAACAGGCAAAACTTTTAGCCCATAAGAATATAAGAGACCGAATCATGTATTACTTTAAATTACATCAAAAAGATCACATTGTCACAATTACTTCCGTTACTGATTTTGCTAGTAGCTTGTCCATTCCTCGTCCTTCATTATCTCGAGAATTAATTCGTATGGAACAAGAAGGCCTAATTAAAAAGATTAATAAACAAATTTATATCAAAACAATAATTTAAAAAGGTTGCGTTTTTGCAACCTTATTTTTGATTAGAATCCAGCAATTAGACAGACAAGATATCCAACTAAAATACTGACTGTAAACATAATACCAAGAATTAAGAAAGTTTCTTTGAGATTTGATTTTTTCTTAAATAAGAAAACCAGACCTAATCCCGCATTCATACATAATCCAGAAATACATGCTCCAAGGGGCATACCACCAAGCAAATAGACATTAGTAATTACAACACTGGCTGCACAATTCGGTATAACCCCGATTAGTGAGGCAATGAGTGGTGAGATATATCGATTTATCCTTAAAAATGAAGCTAAGTTATCTTCCCCGACAAAATGAATAATTGTATTAAAAACTAAAGTAATAATTAAAACATATAAGAAAATCTTTAGTGAATGTGTAATTGGATGAAGCAAATGTTTGTAAAGGGGTGTATCTGTTTTTTTACCACCAATTACATGATGGCAACAACCAACTGTTTCTTCTTCGTGATCATGGTGACAATGATCTAAATGTTCATCAACATCGTGTTTACTTTTTGTGTAGAAAAAATCAACGATGTAACCAGTGATAAAACCTACAACAAATTTAATTCCTAAAATAATTCCTACCGATAATAACGTATCTTGATTGGGATTAGCAAGAAGAATTGGTAACGCTTCATCGCTACATGCAAGAAATAACGCAATCAATGTCCCAATTGTAATGTGTCGCTTAAGATATAGATCGGATGCTACGACACTAAATCCACATTGAGGTATTAAACCAAGAAAAGATGCTACAATCGGTGAAAATTTGTTTTTCTTAGCTAATCCTTTCGCAATATGCTCCTCAACAAAACTAATAATTATATATAGTAACAACGCAACGATTAAGACATTAATACTCTCTTTTAAACTATGAAGTAAAATATGTAGTACTTCTTCCATAATCATTCCTCCTTCTTTTGACAATTTGCACATACGCCATAAAGGACAACCCTGCCTGGATCAACTTTGAATTGATGTTCAGATTCAACATGTTCGATGATATTATTAATGAATCCACATTCTAAATGTTGTAATACACCACATTCAATACACATTAGGTGAAAATGTTGACGACAATTATAATCAGCATCAACATATTGATAACAGGCTTTATCGCCTTCACCTACTATATATTTTTTCACACTACCAGTTTGGACTAATACATCTAAATAACGATATAATGTCGCACGTGAAACACTAATCTTAGCAACTGTTAAATAGAACATCATTTCATCAACAGTCATATGTCGGTGTTTGTTTTGTTTTAACATTTCAATAATTTGCATCTTTTGACGCGTATTATAAGCTTTATAATTTTTTATTTCCATAATTAATTTCCTTAATTTGAATTTGAGATTCATTCTCAATTATATTATACATTATTTGTTTTGTAATGTAAACTAGATTGATTTTTTTTCTAAAAGTGGTTGCAAAATATTTTTTTCTATTGTATCATATATATATAAAGGAGGTAATTTATCATGAAAAAGATTATTACAATTGGTAGAGAATGTGGTAGTGGTGGTCATTCAATCGCCTTAAAAGTGGCAAAAGCTTTAGGCATTCCTTGCTATGACAAAGAGATCATCGGTATGGTTGCTGAAAAATGTCAAGTGTCTAATGAATATGCTGAAAAAGCTGGGGAACTATTAACTAGTGGTTTTTTAGGAACTTATAATACTGGTCTTAATCATGCATTTCCTTATTCCGTTCCATCATTACAAGACCAAATTAATTCAACACAAGTTGATATTGTTCATTCGCTTGCAAATGAACCTTGCGTAATTGTTGGTCGTGGTGCTGATTATGTACTAAGAGAACGAACAGATGTCTTAAATGTTTTTATTAAAGCTTCGATGGAATATAAAATCCAAATTTCCAAAGAAAAACATGATTTAACTAACAAAGAAGCAAAAACAATTCTGCAAAAGCGTGATAAAGAGCGTTCGAAACATTATTATTTCTATACAGGTCAAGAATGGGGTAATGCTAAGAATTATCATTTAGTATTAGATAGTGGTGTCCTTGGTGAAGATGTCTGTGCTGAATTGATTATTAAAGCATATCAAGACTCATAATTAATTTTTAAGTGCATATTTAATAGTTTTTCCAAAAATATGGTATAATATTTAACAAAAGGAGGATGATTTATATATGTACGCAAAAAATGCTTGGCAAAAATATTCTGATGAAGAATTAAAATTAGTTTTTGATTTTAATGAAAAATACAAAGACTTTTTATCAAAAGGAAAAACTGAAAGACGCTGTGTTAGTGAAGCAGAAAAGATTGCAGTTGCAGCAGGATTTAAACCACTTTCTAGTTTTGATCAGGTTAAATATGGTGACAAGGTTTATGTTACAAACAAACATAAAAATATTGCTTGTTTTGTAATCGGCAAACAAGGTATAGAAAATGGTTTAAGAGTACTAGGAGCCCATATTGATTCACCGAGAATTGATGTTAAGCAAAACCCTTTATATGAAAAAAATGGTTTTGCTTTATTAGATACTCACTATTATGGTGGAATTAAAAAATATCAATGGGTAACAATTCCACTTGCAATTCATGGGGTTGTATGTAAAATGGATGGAACAACTGTTGATATCACAATTGGTGAAGATTTAAGCGATCCTGTATTAGGTATCACTGATTTATTAATCCACTTATCTGCTGATCAATTACAAAAATCTGCTGGTAAAGTCATTGAAGGTGAAGACTTAGATGTTTCAATTGGGAATATGCCACTTAAAGATGAAGAAAAAGATGCAGTTAAAGCTAATGTATTAAAATTATTGAAAGAAAAATATGACATTGATGAAGAAGATTTTATCAGTGCTGAATTAGAAATTGTACCCGCTGGTCCAGCAAGAGATTATGGACTAGATCGTAGTATGATTGCTGGTTATGGTCATGATGATCGTGTATGTGCCTATACATCATTAATGGCTGTAGTCAATTCCGAACCTAGTGAATATACAACTTGTGCCATCTTAGTTGATAAGGAAGAAGTTGGTTCAATCGGTGCTACTGGGGCTCATTCTAAATTCTTTGAAAATGTCATTGCTGAATTAATTGAAAAAGAATCAGGATACACTAGTCTAAAGCATCGTCACGCATTAGAAAATACGAAGATGCTATCAAGTGATGTTTCAGCTGGTTTTGACCCACTATATGCAGGAGTTAATGATCCTAAAAACTCAGCATACTTAGGCAATGGTATTTGTTATAATAAATATACCGGTTCAAGAGGTAAGAGTGGTTGTAATGATGCAATGCCTGAATTCTTTGCTGAAATCAGAAAAGTTATGGAAGAAGCAAATGTAAACTGGCAAACAGCTGAATTAGGACGTGTTGATCAAGGTGGTGGTGGCACTATTGCTTATATCTTAGGTAACTATAATATGAATGTTGTTGATGCAGGAATTGCTGTTCTTAATATGCATTCACCAATGGAAGTTGTTTCTAAGGCTGATGTTTATGAAGCATATCGTGCTTATTCAGCATTTATTTCTAAATTATAAAATATAAATAAAAGACATCCGTTAATTTTTTAACGGATGTCTTTTTTATATGTGTTATTAAATAATCTTTTATATTTTATTAGCGTTTAGGGAATTTTTCCTTTGGAGCATATGAAGTATGTAATAATTCATGTGCCTTATGAGAATTAGGTTCCCCTAAATATTCTTTATATAATGCTTGAATTTGAGTATTATTATGAGATTGACGAAGAACTTGTCTTTCATCTTCAGAATATAATGCGTTTGCACGTTTTTGTCTGAATGTATCTAAGATATTAGTATCTTCATTTGGTAAGAACATTGGTTTAACATATGGTTGACCACCACCATTAACACATCCACCAGGACAACCCATGATTTCGATAAATGCATATGGGCTCTTACCATCTCTAATTTGGTCTAATAGTACTTTTGCATTTCTCATACCTGATGCTACAGCAACTTTTAAGATGGTACCATTGATATCAATTGCTGCTTCTTTTAATCCTTCCATACCACGAACTTGTTCAAATTTAATTTCTGCATGTTCTTTTCCAGTAAGTTTAAAATATGCAGTTCTTAATGCTGCTTCCATAACACCACCTGTAACACCAAAGATTACACCAGCACCTGTGTATTCGCCCATAATGTCTTGGTCAAATTCTTCATCTGGAAGTTTATTAAAGTTAATACCACTACGTTTGATTAATTTAGCAAGTTCTCTTGTTGTTAATACTGCATCAACATCTTTTACATTATTAGTTCCCATTTCTGGACGTTCTTTTTCATATTTTTTAGCAGTACAAGGCATAATTGATACAACGAAAATATCTTTTGGATCAATATTGTTCTTTTCTGCAAAGTAAGATTTGATGATTGCACCTTGCATTTGGTGAGGAGATTTGCAACTTGATAGATGATCTAATTGATCTCCATAATAATATTCAGCATAGTTAACCCAACCTGGAGAACATGAAGTAATCATTGGAAGTACGCCACCATTTTGGAGTCTTGATAATAATTCTGTTGCTTCTTCCATAATTGTAAGGTCAGCACCAAAGTTTGTATCATAAACTTTATTAAATCCAAGACGTTTTAATGCAGCAACCATTTTGCCAGTTACAGCTGTTCCAATTGGTAAACCAAATTCTTCACCTAAAGCAGCTCTTACAGCTGGAGCAGTTTGAACAACTACATATTTACCAGCTTTCATTGCATCATCAACTTTTTGAATTTCACTCTTTTCCATTAATGCTCCTGTAGGACATACGCTTACACATTGACCACATAGGATACATGGGCTTTCAACGAATGAACGATTTTCAGCAGGGGCAACAAATGTCTTAAATCCACGTTTTTCAAATCCTAAGATGCCTGTACCATGAGCATTTTGACAACGAGCTACACAGCGACCACATAGGATACATTTTGAAGTATCACGTACGATTGAAGGTGACACATTATCATAATGAGTTTCAGTTTTACTTCCTTGGTATTTGCCTTCTCTAGCACCTGTGATTTGTGCTACATATAATAATTCACAATGACCATTCTTTTCACATTGTTGACAATTTAGTGAGTGATTTGAAAGTAATAATTCAACACTTAAACGACGTGCTGCAACAGCTTTTGGTGAAGAAATTTTGATCTCCATACCTTCAGCTACTGGATATACACATGATGCAACTAACCCTCTAGCACCTGTTGCTTCAACTAAACAAACACGACAAGAAGCTAAGCTACATTCGCCATGATTAAAGCTACATAATGAAGGGATTTCATAACCACATTCTCTTGCAGCTTCTAATATTGTTAGGCCTTCTTCAACTTGATAAGCTTGGCCTTCGATTTTAATATTAATTTTTGCCATAAAATTCTACCTCCATTACTTCTTAATAATTGCTTTAAATGGACATGCTGATTGACATAAACCACATTTAATACACTTACTTTGATCAATGACATATGGAACACCATTCTTACCTGGAGTACCAGAAATTGCACCTACAGGACAGTTACGAGCACATTTAGAACACATCTTACATTGATCTGAAACAATAACATATTGCATTAAATCTTTACAGATATGAGCAGGGCATTGTTTATCAACAATATGAGCAATATATTCATCTTTGAATTGACGCATTGTTGATAGTACTGGATTTGCAGCTGTTTGTCCTAAACCACATAGTGAATTAGATTTAACTGCTTCTGATAATTCTTCTAGATCAGCAAGATCTTGAAGTGTACCTTTACCTTTAGTAATCTTATCTAAGATTTCTAGGATACGTTTTGTACCAATACGACATGGTGAACACTTACCACATGATTCATCACAAATAAATTCCATGTAGAATTTTGCAACGTCAACCATACAGTTGTCTTCATCCATAACAATTGCACCACCAGAGCCCATCATTGAACCTAATGCAACTAAATTATCATAGTCAATTGGAGTATCTAAGTCTTTAGCAGTTAAACATCCACCTGATGGACCACCAGTTTGGATTGCTTTAAATGCTTTACCTTCTGGAATTCCACCACCGATATCGTAAATTAATTCACGAAGAGTTGTTCCCATTGGAATTTCAACTAGACCAACGTTATTAACTTTACCACCTAATGCGAATACTTTAGTACCTTTTGATTTTTCAGTACCAAGTAATGCAAATTTTTCAGCACCTTCTCTTAGGATATATGGAACACATGCAAGTGTTTCTACGTTATTAATAATTGATGGTTTTTGCCATAAACCTTTTACAGCTGGGAATGGTGGTCTTGGACGTGGCATACCACGTTGACCTTCAATTGAGTTAAGTAATGCAGTTTCTTCACCACAAACAAATGCACCAGCACCTAAACGAATATGTACATCAAAACTAAAATCAGTGCCTAAAATGTTTTTACCAAGTAAGCCAATTGCTCTTGCATCTTCAATTGCTTTACGAAGACGATTAACAGCGATTGGATATTCAGCACGAACATAGAAGTAACCATTTTGGGCACCAATTGCATAACCAGCAATTGCCATACCTTCGATTACTGCAAGTGGATTACCTTCAAGAATTGAACGATCCATGAATGCACCCGGATCACCTTCATCACCATTACAAACTACATATTTTTCATTAGAGTTTTGGTTTAAAGCAAATTGCCATTTTCTACCAGTAGGGAAACCACCACCACCACGACCGCGTAGTCCTGAGGCAAGAACTGTATCTACAACTTCTTGTTGTGTCATATGTAATGCTTTAACTAAACCTTGATATCCACCATAGCCTAATGCTTCTTCAATATTTTCAGGGTTGATTGTTCCACAACCATGTAAAGCAAGTCTTACTTGTTTCTTGTAGAAAGTAATTTCATCTTGTTTTTGAATTTTTTCATTTGTGACAGGATCAACATAAAGTAATCTTTCTACAATTTCACCATTGATTAAATCTTTTTCAATAATTTCTTCTACATCTTCAACTTTTACAGTACGGTATAGTGTATCTTCTGGGAAAATTTTTACGAAAGGTCCTTGTGAGCAGAAACCAAAACATCCTACTTGGTTAACTGATACAGTCGCATTTAAACCTTTTTCTTCAATTAATTCTTGAAATTTTTCTAAAATAGCTTGTGAATCACTCGATAAACATCCAGTACCAC
The DNA here is from genome assembly GCA_964541525.1 of uncultured Staphylococcaceae bacterium. Lineage (GTDB taxonomy): Bacteria > Bacillota_I > Bacilli_A > ML615J-28 > CAG-313 > UBA1737. The sequence goes on from CAZIQF010000011.1 coordinate 18,519, forward strand.
CACAAATAACGATTGAACGTTTGCCACCTTTTCCACTAAATTTATCATTTAAATTATTAGTGCATTCACTAATCTTGTTTAATAATTCTTGTTCATTTTTAATCATTAGTTTGCACCTCCTAATTTACGATATTCTTCTACAATTCCAGGTACACTTGATACAGCTACTTTAGGGTAAACTTTACCATTAATAGTAATTGCTGGAGCAATACCACATGCACCAATACAACGTAATGCATCTAAAGTAAATAATCCATCCTCTGATGTTTCACCTGGTTTAATTTTTAAAATTTCAGAGAATTTGTCGATAACTTGTTGAGAACCTTTAACATAACATGCAGTACCTAAACATACACCAATTACATATTTTCCTTTTGGATTTAAAGAGAAAAATGAATAGAATGTAACAACACCATAGATCTCTGCAACAGGTACACCAGTTTTTTCTGATACTAATTCTTGTACTTCAAGTGGAATATATCCGTATTCCTTTTGAATATCACTAAGAATCATCATTAATGGTGTTTTCTCATCTTGATATCTTGCAATAATTTCATTGATTTGCTTTTCAGCAGCAGCACTTAAATGAGCCATAATTAACCTCCATTTTTTGTTACGATTATATAATAACACTATAATACGCCATTACTTATTATATCAAATTATGTTTTTTTTTGCAAGTTAAATATCAATAAATATATATAGCAATATCAATTAATATCTATCTTATCCATTTTTATGATTGATAGAAATTATCATTTTTTAATATTTTTATTTATATGTAGGAAATATTTAATTGACTAATATTTCCTTTTTTAAATAAAAAGAATAGAAGCAACTTTCATCACAATCAAAAATCAAGGTGACAAAATTTTAATTACTCTCATTTTTGATAGATTATAAATCAAACCCAGTTGCTTAATCTATTTCTCCAATTATAACTTTATTTATTAATATCTTTTCACCTATTAATTTTACACTTTTTAACAACATATTATATTATATTATTTTAATTTCATTTATTATTTGTGCAACCTTTTTATCACATATTTTAGCATTTCTATAAACTCTTTAGGATTAGTGAACCTAGTATAAGATAAACTATATATTATATTCAAAAATATTAACATATGAATTTTACAAAATGACTATGCTTATGTTTCTTAATTTTTTTGTAAAATTGCAAAGTTATTGACAGATAAAAATATTATTTTAACTAATATTGAATTTAAAAATAATACTTATTTTATCAACATAGAACAAACTAAAGATCCTAATCTTTCTTGTCCAAAATGTGGCGGTTTAGAACTAACCAATAACTTTTTTATACAAGATCTATTAAGTACTCTCCAATCAATGATTTTCCTTCTATTATTCTATTTAAACAAATTAGATTTAAATGCAAATATTGTAATAAAACATTTAATCAACAAACCACTCTAATTTCTAAAGGTTGTAATATTTCAACCATTGTAAAAGATACTATTCTTGAAGAATCTTCCTATAAACAATCTTTTAAAGATGTTTCTCGTAGAACTAATGTTTCACAAACTACTGTTTCTAATGAATTTAAAAAGAATATACATAATTACAGATGCTCATTAACTCGTATTATATGTATTGATGAGTTTAAAGCTTCTACCATTGCTGGTAAATATGCTCTTATTATTGGCGATCCAGAATCAGGTGAAATATTAGATATTCTTCCATCACGCTTACAAGAGTATATTTATCATTATTTTAATACAATCGATAAATCAGAGCGTTTAAGCGTTGAATATGTTGTAACAGACCTTTTTGAGTCTTATAGAACGATTTGTAAGAATCTTTTTTGGAATAGCATTCATATCGCAGATAGATTTCACTGGATTAGACTTAATACTGAAGCTTTTAATAAAACCAGAATTTCTATAATGAATAACATATTAAAATCAAAAACAAAAGATAATGATAAATTAAGATATGCTGCTATTATTAAAAAATATTATAAATTACTAATTGCCAATAATTATTCAAAAGAATCTTGGTTTTTTGATCAACAAGTATATAAAAACGCATATGTTTTTACATCTTATCAATCTGTAATAGAATATTGTGTAAATAATGATAGAGAACTTGAAGAAGCTTATCTCCTTCTTCAAGAACTATACAAAATAGCTAAATTATCTTCATTTGAAACAGCTAGAAAAGATTTATTAGAATGATGTGATAAAGTTGAAGAATCTGAATTCAATTTAAAAGAATTTAAGAAGACAGCACTAACTTATAAATCTTAGATAAACGAAATAACAAATTCTTTTATTATTGATCCAATAACACATAAAATATTATCTAATGGTTTTATAGAAGGAAAAAAATAACTTTTGTAAAACAATAAAAAGAATCGGATTTGGATATTCTGATTTTGATGTATTTAGATATAAAATTATAAATACAAATAAGAAAAAAAATAAAAAAAACTTAAAAATAATATATTTTTATACGGCAAAAGGAATGGATTTTTCCATTCCTTTTTACAAAATTTTGTGATTATAAATAAAATATTTTGTGATTAATCTTATGATTTTATCACAAAATCACAAAATTTTTTATAGAACCGTGTTTTCTGACTAGATTTGTTTATAGGTCTATTTGTAATCTTACTAATATTCAATTAGGACTAGAGTTATATGCAGACCCTATTTTTTCACCTCAAAAAACTTTTTTTATGAACTAGGGCTCATATATAAACCCAAAAAACCAAAAAACTTTTTTGAGCCGCAATCTCTTCTTGAAATTAACCTATTAAATTAAGGTAATTAAATACTCCATTTGTGATTTATCAAATGTATCTAATGCATAACTAAAATCTAATAAATCAACATCACAGTCGAATTCATTTTTTAAATATTCTTTAACTTTCTTAATCATATCATTTTTTTCTTTATTAATTAATAATTCTTTAAAAATTACAACAAAATCTAAATCACTTTTCTCTGTGTTATTACCTTTTGCAAACGAGCCAAATAGATATAAATTTTCTATCTTGTAAGTGTTAATTAAGTCTTTTCTCAAAGTTTTTATCTTTTGTATCACTTCATCTCTTGATAATAGGCAAGCCTTCTTTTCTTTTTTTACTAATTCAATGTCATAAAATATTCTAATTAAACTAGATAGATCATTATTCTCAATTGCCTCTTTATAGTCATTATGACAATATTCATAAGGCATTAAAAACCATCTATCTTTCTTTAGCATTATGTAATTAGATATTAAGAAAGCAAATTCAATATTATTTTTTTCTATATTATTTACGATGTAGAAATGAATTAGTGCGGCTAATGAATGAGGTGCAACATCAATATTTTTATAGTATATTCTAATAATTTGTGTTATTTCTTCATCACTTAATAAACAATTGTTTAATAAATAATAAGACTGCAAAATTAATTGACTATCTAAAGGTTGCTTTAAATTATCATATATATAGTTTGCACAATTGCATAATCTTTTGATATCTTTTTCAATAAATAATGTATTATTATTTCTATCATTGTAAATATCTTCAATTACATTTTTAATAATATTCGGATATTTAAATCTCAAAACACAAAAAATGATATTAATTATGTTCTTTTTCAAGTACATATAATAATTTATCCATTGTAAATCCAAACATACTTAAAATATCTTCAATTAATTTTTCCCCATTAAAATCTTCTTTTTTATTATCATCAACAACTTGAATTGACTCAATAATATTTTTTAGATATAGAAGAAGTTGAATATTTGTATCTGAATTCACAAATTTATTATAATCTATTTTCAATCTAATATCAGCTTCTTTTTTCTTTCGATTAATAAATTTCCTTTCAGGTGTATTATTAAGGTCCTCACTTAAAATCATAGTTATAATTCCTATACTTCTAAATTCAGCACCATAAGTATCATCATTTTCATCAGCTTCGATAAAACTTTTTAAAGTTTTATTCATTTCCATTAATAATCTTCTAAAAGGTTCATTTGCTTTAAAAGATGTTTCTCCACTTAAAAAAATTTTCATTTTAATCTCCTTACCAAAAACTGTTATTTAAAGGTGGTAGTTTATCATACTGGTTATAGTAATTAACTATTTGATTGTGTTGCCACAAATGTATTTCGGCTTTTGTACCGCTAGTAACAATTTCCATATGTGTTTTTGTATTTTGATAAAACTTCTTAGTATATCTCTTTACTCCTCTTATAGATTCACCAAATTTCATTGTTTCACCAGTATTATTATCTACTAATTTATAGCCATAATTTGTTTTATCACATTTAAGAGAATTCCCATGCACAGCTTTTTCCATAACATCATCAACAGGAGTAGTTGATAGTGAATTATTATTTGCTTGAACTTTAGTAACTACATTTTTTTCAGCACCAGAACCACATAAATTATGTACCAATATATTATTATTTCCAACATAATAAGTATGAAAATCCTCAACCTCAAAATTATATGTTGTTGCCTCACATGATAATTCTTCTACGTCCTTTTTAAATAATTTTGCAACACAATTATTATACAATAAAACTTCATCATTTTCAAGTAAATCACATGAATTAATCCATCCTAAATTATTTACATAAAATGGATGTTCCTCTGTACATACTATTTCTTCTTTTACGCCATCTTCATATTCAAATAATAAGTGAATCCATTTCTTTGTTTTATTTTTAAAAACTTCTACAACTTTCTTTAAAGTTTTATCACCTGTCTTCTCATTATATGACCATACTTCATCTCCAATTTCTATATCTTCAATTGATTTATTTCCCAAAGATGTTAATACAAGTGTACCGGCAATAAAACATTCTGTTGGTGTTGAACATTTAGCACTAGCGGCTTTAGATAAAGCAGTAATTGCCTGACTAGCACAGAACATTAATGCACCAGTTGTAAAGCCATTAATAAATCCATAAATATATCCTTCTGCAAAGCCTTCCATAAATCCATTACCTTGAATCAAACTAATTATTCCACTAATTAATCCACCAATTATGGCTCCACTAATAGCTGCTTGTAATCCATAATATAACATTCCAATACCAAATCCAGAAGTTGCTGGTATACAAGTTAAAACTATAGCGACTATGAGTACAACTGCAAAAGCTATCCACTGAACTGCTTTCTTCCAATTCAGTTCCCACCACGTTTTTTTCAAAATTGGCTCATATGTTGGGTCTGGATATAATTCTGTATCTGTAAAAATTGTAGTACTATTCATCTCAAAAGTAATACTATTATCAACAGTTATTGCCAATCTATCATACGAATGGACATCATTAACATTTAAATTATCAATACTATTAGCATTTAAATATTGCATTAATACAGGTGAATAATATCTTCCATTCACATAGTACAATTCAGTTTCTAAATCAAAATAATGTGACTTCCATCTAAATGGGTTGTTGTACAATATAAATCTATCTCTAGCTCCGTTTGTTGCATCACTATCAATTGATAATTCAATTACATCACAATTTCCCCATGCATCATAAACATATTCTCCAATTACTTTACCTTGATACATTAATTTACTTACATTTCCTAAACTATCTTTTAAGAAAGTAAAATTACAACCATCATAGTTGATTCCAGTAATACCCTCAGCATCATATAAATACTTCAAAACTTTAGTATCAGATGATGTGATTTGTTTTTCACCTAGAATTCTGCTGCCATCAAGAAAATAGTATACTTGTTTTGTATTTTTCAATATTCCATCTCTATATGTATCTATAATCTTAGAATATCTTACTCCTTGATAATTATAATTATACGTACTTCTCTTAGTTTCAGTTGTATAAGAATTTTCAATTGTATTGAAATTATACTTTTCTAATAAATTTCTACTGTTATAAGTAATAATTCCTTTTTCGTCCTTAACTACATTTCCATAGTTATCATATAAAATTTCTTTTAATTCATTATCAATTTTGATACTTATTCTTCTACCTTTATCATACTTAAATTCTTTAATTTTTCTTCCGTTTAATGTTACACTTCGTAAATGGTCAGAAGTTTGGGAATAATCATACTCAATTGTACATTTTTCTACTCCATCATCTGTTCTAATCTCTTTTAATAATCTATCAAAAGTATCATAATTATATGAATAATTTCTTACTACTAAAGGTAATTTATCAAAATAATCTTCTGTAACAGGATTTTCTATAAATCTTTCACCACTTGATTTAACATTAACTATATTCCCTTTTGAATCGTAGGTATTTTCAAACTTCATTGATGCTTTTTCCCTAGTTAACCAATCTTGATCCCAATATTTAGATCTTGCCACATATTCAATTAAAGAAGGTAATATAGTACCATATTTATATCCTATGTTTTTTTCGACACTCACATAATTATTAACATCAAATAGATTTTCATCTTTATATTCAATACCATCAATATATTTTTGTTTTAGTCTTCCTAAATAATCATATGAATAATTATAATCTACTTCTTTATAATTCTCTTCAACTTTATCAAGTTCCTTATCCTCCATATCCACATATTTTGTTTTGATGATTCTTGGGTTAATGTATTTAGGGTGTCTTGCTCCAGACGAATCATCTTTAATGATTTTGGACATATAATATTTGCTATCTGCACCAAAATAATATTGTGTATCCCCAGTTCCAATTTGTCTTACTAATGTTGCATCCACACCTTTTGGGCTATTGCCTGATGTTTGATAGCCACATGGTCTATTTTCATCATCATAAATATAAGTATATTCTTGGCCATCATATGGGTCATTAATTTTTGATACTTTTAAAACTGATGAGCTTTCCTTAAATTTTTCTCCGCTTTGATATTCAAATTTTATAACATCTGCTTGTACATTATTGTTACTTTTATTTTCTTGAGTTAGGATTCTTCCATAATTATCAATTTTAGTTTTTGTTTCATATGCAGTAGTAACTAACTCATCATCAACTAATTTTTGATTATTATAAACCATTTCGGTGATTATATCACAATTATTGTTAGGATCGTTTAATACTTCTTTTTCAAGTAATAATTTACCATTCTCATAATATTTTAATGGCTCTCCAAAAACATTATATATATATCCAAACGTTCTACCATTTAAATCTGAAGCAGAAATTATATTTCCATATTGATCATATTTAAATGTGTTTTTCGCAACATCAACATTATCATTATTATTTTTATTTTTAACACTTAAAACTTTTTCTTTATATTCATCATATTCATACTCTATTTTTGAGTCACCATTTAAAGTATAATTTGGCAAAAATTCAGGTTCAGAATAACTAAAATATGTAATAATTTCATTTTGTTTACATGATGTTGGCTTTTCTCTTAATGATTCATCGTTAGTTGAATAACTATACTCAGTAATTAATTTTTCAAACTTATCTCCAGATTTATCCTCATTATAAATTATTATTTTATCCAAATTTCCATATGAATCATACTTATATGAGGTTACAATACCATATTCATCCCTTTTTTTCCTATCAGAACCATCAATATTTTTTTGCTCATAAACATATGGGCATTCAGCCTTATTAATTCTTCCTGTTGCCTCTTTTAATAACTGAATACCAGTACTTACTTCATAGTAAATTTCATTTTTATCATCTACTTTAAATAAATTTTGAACTTCTGTAATACTCCATTCCTTTTCACCATTTCTATTTGATGAATATAAATAATAATTTGGTTCCCCATCACTATTAATATCTAAACTAACATTAATATATGAATTATTCTCATCATTTATGTTTTTTCCTCTTAATGATACACTTGAAACATTGAATACTTTTGTTCCGCCACAGCAGACAAAATCAAAATATCCTTGACTTTTTTGTTTTGCATAGTACATACTTTTATAAGTAGCAAAAAGGTCTCCTTCTGTCATATAAAAATTTGCTGTAAGTGCAAAACTTTGGTTTTTAACAATTTTATTAATATCCATGTGAACTAAATTAAAATTAGTAACACTTGATAAATCGATAAAATTATCAATATTGCTGTTATCATACAATATTACTGAAGTACTATTACCTACAGCAATTCTCATATCTGCAACTTCAATTACTGTATCTGAACTAATGCCTGAAAAACTAATAGAAATTTCACCTAAATTATACTGTTCCTGACCTAAATTCACTGGTATTGTAACATACTGCCATGAATTTGCCTTTGCATGAGCAATATAAACATTTTTATTTATTTCCTCTACAACATCACTTATTATAAATCTATCTTTAACTTTTTTTACATATAAATTAGCTTTTGCATTACCAGTAATATCTTTGTTAGTTTTTACCCAAAATGATACAACAAAATTTTCAGTATACTTATATTTACTATCTTCACCATTAGAATAGTTTTCAAATTCTTGTGCAAATTTTTCAAGTTGACTATCATTCGCTTTATATTTATAATTATTAGTAAAATTCGCATTTTCTCCATTAATTTTATATTGAGAAGTCCCATTACTTGATAATTTCCAACCACTTGTTTTAAATAAAGTTTTCTCATTATATCCATCATTTTCTAATGTACTAATAGTAAATCCATCAATACTAAAATAATACCTAGTGGTCATATTTTTTTTATTTATAATATCAGTATAACAATCTTTATAGTCAAAATATGTACTATTCTTTACATAATTATTTGGCATTTCAAAGTATTTTTTCTCAATTTTTTTACCACAATTACTAAAGTAATAATTATCACCAATATAATTATTTTCTCCCAAATATACCTCAGGTTCAGCATTTGTTGTAGTTAACATTTCTTTCATTACACCAGATTTTATATTAACAACCTTTTTGGTAAAACTTTCATCATATACAAACTCTAATGTTTTTAAACTTTCTGCATTTATTACTCTTGTCAAATCATTATTTAAATTATATTTTAAATATAAAATGTCTTTTTTCTTTCTTAATGATGATTTAGTAACTGTGACTAATTTATTGTTATCATATATTAAAGAAAGAGATAAATGTCCACTTGTTGTTTTTATTTCTATTAATTCATTTTGTGCATTATAACTAAACTTCATTTTTCTTAATGGTTTTCTTGAATCATAAATAGAAATTAAGTTATTATTTGTATCGTATTCAAATAATTTTATAATATTAGAATTAACTGCTGAAATAACTTCAGATATATTTCCATTCTCATTAAATCTAATAATATTATTATTACCATCATAAATCTCTGGATAAGTATCTTTCCCTATAACAAGTCTTAATCCAGTTCCATTTGCATCATAATATACGGATCTATACTCATATCCATTAGATGACTTATATTTTTTAAACTTATGTACTCCCCAAGCAGAATCGATATAAACATAATCTTCATCAGTTTCACTAAAACCTTCTAAGGAATAACTATCTTTATATGAAAATAAATGCTGTTGAAGATTAATTTTCCAACCATTTCCAATTCCTAGTTTTCTGCCATTAAAATCCAAATTTGAATAATTATTATTATAAATTAATGAACTTCCTATTTGGAAAGAATTAGCTCCAATTAATAAAGATGGGCACTCATATAATAATCTTCCAGTATAAATATTTAGTTTTGCTATTCCAATCCCACAATTAAAATCTAATTCAGTTTGATTAATTTTGCTATAGTCCATAAATTACCACCCTAATTCTTTTATTACGTTTTCAACTACATCACTATCTTTTAATAATTTCATTGTTGTTTCACTATTACATAAAACTCTTCTGTTACCTCTACCACTGATGAACACAACATCACCTTTTTGAGAATCCAAAATTGCTTGTTTGATTGCTTCTTCTCTATCCACAATAATTGTAGAAGGAATCTTTTCATCTAGATAATTTTGTAATTCCAAACAAATATCGATTGCATTTTCTTTACCACTATCACTTTCAGTTATGTATACATAGTCTACAACATCCTTAAGTAAATTCATTGCATATTTTCTTACTTCTTTTCTTTGCTTTGCAAATTCTTCAGTTTTAAATCTTTCTTCCCAATGTTTGTATCCATGTCCCATTGAGCCTACAACAACTTTAATTTTATTCACTTTTCCTTGTTCTTTTAAAACCTTTAAGCAATCTAACATTGCAGGTAAATGTGTATCTACCACAATTAATTTTCCATTAGTTCTAAATACTTCTGCTCTTCCTGGAATGACTAATTTATCTAATGTTTGTTCAAATTTAATAACATCTAAAACACCTAATGATTCTAATACTGTTAAAGCTGTTAAAATGTTTAATGCATTATATGACATCATTAGACTTGTTTCCATTTTATATGTGTTACCGTTTATATTAAATTGTAATTTCATTCCGTAAATATCAGTATCTAACCCCGTTAATAGACATGTTACTTTATCTTTTTCTAAACCTTTTAAAGTAGCAATATAGTTACTTGAACATACAAATTTTTGATAATTATTTAATTGTATTAATTCATCTAATAATTCCTTACTATAATCTTGAAAACCAAATACACATTTACATTCATCATCAATGTCCTTAAAAAATGATTTCTTTAATTCTACGTACTCCACTTCAGTATATTGTTCAAGATTATGTTTTGGATTTAAATTAGTTAATACACGTACATCGAATGGTACATCTTTTAAAAATCCTTTTGCTAATGTACTTTCATTCACCTCTAATACTAAATAATCTGCTCCATATGCTTCAACTTCTTCAATGATACTAATTAATGATTCTTCATCTCTGACTGCTACTTCATATGCTTCATCTTTCTTTAGACGGCTTGCTGGTGAATCGACCATAACACTTGAATATAAAGTTGATTTATAACCTAAACCTTTTAAGTAATTATGAATCATTAATGCAGTAGTGGATTTGCCACGACTGCCAGTAATACCAATAATCTTCAACTCACTACCTTGTGGTCTATAACTATTCTTAAATTCTTTTCGAATTTCTCTTTTTTTGATTTGCTTTCTTTCTAATTTTGCTTTTACGTTATTTAATTTCATTTTAATTTCCTCCTAAAAATTTTAATCTTCTGGCGTATTTGATGTTGCGTAATATGTTACAACACCATTAATCGTACCTAATAATAAGGTATGATCGCTATTTAAATACACATTCACCTTATAATCAAAATTATATGTACCGGAACCACTTATTGAATTTAAATATGCAGTCTCTCCAACTACCAATGTAACTTCATTTGTATCATTATTTAATACTTCAACTGTAATATAACTTTTATCATCATTTTCAATTTCAACATATAATCCCTCTAAATTTGAAGTTGATATTTTCGCTTGATGATTTTGTAAACTTCCATCAATTTGAGTAAGTGAGGTAGATAATGATTTCGGTGTATAACAGTCAGTGCCAATAATTGTTACACCAAATCTTTTGTTAATACTTGCAGCACCATATTTAAATGTTCCACTTAAAATGATCCCTGCATTATAAGTAGGTCTTGTGAACTCTATCCTATTTTCAGACGTTAATGATACACCATCATTAATTCCAACAATCCATTCTATTGTAGATCCTTTTAATCCCGTTGTAGGTAAAGGGAAACTACTTGTAACATATTCACTAATAAAAGTATTATTACTATCGTATACTACTCTTTCCATATCAGTCATCTCTCTATAAGGAACTGTTACTGAAAACTCTTTTTCTAGGTGTGCACTGCCTTTGGTAATTGTAGCAGTTAATGTGCAGTTTTTTGTATATATATCTTGTGTAACAATAGCTGTAGATCCATTAATTTCAACGATTTCAGAATTATTTGAATTCCATTCAATAGCAGAACCATACTCCCCTACTAATGGTAAATTAAAACTTTCTGTTGCCTTAGTAGGAATTTTTAAATACATTTTATCAATATTGACAATGGTTTCATCTGTTAATGGTAATAAAGATACAACGTCATTTATCATTCCTTTAACTATATTATTTAAACTTTCAGCATTTAATGGAGTTCCTTCTTGCTCAATGTTTTCTTCATCATTTCTAATTACTTCTACTTCCATTGATGAAATTTCACCAGACTCATCTCTGTTAACACTTTTAACATCTAAAATTTTATGATTTAGTTTTGAACTTACTCTATCTTTAAATTCATTCATTTTTATCTTCTCCTTTTTTAAATATTTGTTTTACAATTTGATTTGCACCAGTAGAACTGGCACCACTTACTATACCAATACCTAATGCTATCCAAATGTTTTCAGCATTTAGAATCATCTCCGGATTTGTTAAATAAATAATAATTCCTAATAATCCTCCAATGATAGCCATTACTATTGGTATTAATTTGTATGCTTCTTGCTTATTCTTAAATAAGACTTTATAAATTTCTCCTATAATATAGCAGCATACAACTATAATAGGTACACTTGTAAAATCCATAATTTTACTCCTCCTTTAATAAATTATTTAGTCTCTCTTAATTTAGATTGGTGTTAATTTTTCTGAATAATTAAACATGTTTTTTACCTCCTCACTATAGTAACATGCAAGAAAATTCAAAAAAACAACGGGGTAACTAAAATTTTTTATTTTTTTTACAATTCATCTACTCTTTTAGTTACATTAGCCACTGCTTCTTCGACTTTTGCGAGTCTTTCTGCAATATTCCTATATCGTTCATCTACTTTATTTAAGTTTTTTTCGACCCGATCCACGCAAGCTTTTATGTATCCAATATCTGATAACATTGCACCTTCAGTCTTGCCATCAACTTTCTGCTCTTGCATATTACTTTTCTTACATGCAAGGTAAGCAAAAAAGATACTTGATAATGTTCCAATAATTCCAATTACTGAAACAACTACTGTTAACTTGTCCATACTTTTTACCTCCTCACTATAGTAACATGCAAAAAAAGTCAAAAAAACAACTAGGTAAAGAAAAAAAGTGGAATTTTTTATTTTTCCACTTTGTCTTTATATTCCGATAATCTTTTTAAATATCTCTTTTTTAATCTTTTGAACCTACTACTTACCGCTTGTTGAGTTACCCCTAATTTCTTAGCCACTTCTTTTCCTGATATAATTCTTTTCCCCTCATAAAAGTTTGAAAGAAATATTATGTCCTCTTCTGATAATAGATCCTTTATATATATAAGTTCTCTATTATCTATTTTATCATCTGGGATTGTGTCAATCATCTCAATACCATCTGCTGCCATTATATTTAAACTCATATTTTCAGTGTTTTCCTTTATATGATTTTTCCTATAAAAGTAAGCAGTTTCTCTATATAAAGCCTTATTTAAATAATCAAAGAATTGATTCTCGTTTGAAAACATATTAAACTCATAAATAAATTCTTCAATTTTATTTTTATTTATACAAGCTTCTTTAAATAATTCTTTTCCATATTTATCTATAAATCCTAGTAAGTATTTATTATTAAATATATCATTAATATTTTTAAAGTCATTTTCTTCTAAAACATTTAAAGTGTCTTGATTGAATAACGAACTATCAATGCTTTCTATTTTTCTAAACTTGAATTTCTTTATTACCATAAATAATCTATATACTAATTCTTGATATAAATCTTCTCTGTAAAATCTTTGAACCTTTTTATTATAATAATTTATAAGATCTCTTAATTCTGTAATTAATAGTTCTAAAATATATTCTGATTCTGTTACTTGATATTGTGAAACTAATTTTATTACGTAATTCATTACTCCTCCTATTATGATGAGGAGCACTATCTTGTTCTTATAATTGTTAGATGACTTACTCCTCACTTTGGTAACATGCAAAAATAAGTCAAAAAACAACTACCATCTAAATTTTTTTAATTTTTTATTATCCTTTCTTTATTTATGTATATAAATTAAAAAGCACCTACTAACCATTTAGGCTAATAGATGCTTTCTATTAGTATTTTCATACTCTATTTTAATTAATTATTTTCCCCTAGATATTCAATTTAGTGATAATAACATATTCCTCCTATATTTGCCTCTGATTATTCTTCTATAATTACTGTATCATTAGTATCTAATAATTCTTCTAATTTACATTAAATAAAATAAATTACACCTTCTAACGCTACTTCATTTATAATTACAACAATCATTTCACCATACGATGTTATGCCTTCTTCTTCATTACATAATACATATCCAGTAAATAAATCTTAATCATGTGTAATACCTCCCATTATTTATATTGTATGTTATAAATGCAAAAAACTCTCCTGTTCTAAGAGAGCCACATAATTTCTTTCCCTATTAAATTTAAAATACTTTAAGGTAATCATTACAATTATCTTAGAGTATAAGTCCTATCCCATTTTCCATTATAACAAATATTACCATTAATGTCAAATTATTAAAGTACTATGATTGAGTCAATATGATTAACATATGAATTTTACAAAATAAATATACTTATAATCAAATGAGAAAAATTGAATTAACTATGAATGTACAAACAAAATATGAAATGGTAAAACAATTTGTTGATAATGGTGAACGTAATATTAAATGTTTATCCATTAAACTAAATTGTTCTCTTAAAACTGCATATAATTATGTTGCTAAATACAAAGTTAATGGTAAAGAAGCTTTTTCCCATGGCAATCACACACATAAACAACTGCTACTATTGATGATTCTATACCTAATAAAAAAGTGACTCAATATCTATTTGAGTCACTTACATTTTTGTGAACTTTATTGAAAAAGACGATTAAACTCACTTGGAACATTAGCCTTAAAACACATGATCTTACCATTTTCTGGGTGTTTAATTGTTAGCGTTGAGGCATGAAGCCCTAAGCGTTTAATTGGGTTAGATGGGTTCCCATATTTATCATCACCAATAATTGGATGTCCTAAATCATTCATTGCAACTCTGATTTGGTTTTTTCTTCCAGTATCAATTAAGACATTTAATAATGAATATTTGGCATTTTCTTTTACTACTTGATAGTGCGTAATCGATTTTAATCCATCATTTTCATTGTGAGAATCATACATCAATGCCGTTGTTGTTTCTTTTAAATAACTAATAATTGTATCCTTTTGTTTGGGCATATGTCCTTCAACAATGGCTGTATAACCACGTTCAATTACTAAAGAATTCCATCTTTTTGTTAGTTTTTCTTTTAATTCATAGTTTTTTACAAACAATAAGACTCCCGATGTTTCTTTATCAATTCGATGTACTTGAAAGCATCTAGCATGAATATCTTGTTCCGCCATATATTCAAGTACTGCTTTATATGCAGTATTGACTTTTTCATTATCACTTTCAATTGACAAAAGACCATTGGGTTTATTGATGACTAAAAACTCATTATCTTCGTAAATAATATTTAAGTTAAGCTTAGGTTTATTTACTTTTTCTTTTGGTAAATTAACCTTTTCTAATTGTTCCTTAGAGATTTGAACAATGTCACCACGATATAGTTTATAATTATATTGAGTAATTGGTAATCCGTTTACTGCAACATATCTTTTAGTTAAGATATTTTTCACATTATTTCTTGATTGATCTTTTAAAATTTGATAAAGAAATTCCAAAAGTTCACATTCCTTGTTAACTGAATATTCTTTAATATTTTTTATTAAATAGTTTTTTTTCTTTCGATCTAAATATTCATTTTGTCTTTGTTGTTTATTTTTTAAATACTTAATTCGTGCTTTTGTTGGCATATGATTTTACGCTTATTTTTTTGGTGTTAAAACTGTTTTGCCACCCATATATGGTTGTAATGCTTTAGGAATACTTACTGATCCATCTTCATTATAGTTATTTTCTAATACCGCAATTAATCCTCTTGGACTTGCAAGAACAGTATTATTTAATGTATGGCAAAGATATGTTCCATTTTCATTTTTAGATTTAATACCTAAACGACGTGATTGGGCATCCCCTAAAGTTGAACAACTACCTACTTCAAAGTATTTCTTTTGACGTGGAGACCACGCTTCAATATCACAAGATTTAACTTTTAAATCAGCTAGGTCACCGGAACAACATTCAAGTGTTCTTACTGGGACATCTAGGCTTCTAAAGAATTCAACTGTGTAACTCCACATTTTGTGGTACCATTCCATTGATTCTTCAGCTTTGCAGATAACTACCATTTCTTGTTTTTCAAATTGATGGACACGGTATAGACCTCTTTCTTCTAATCCATGTGCTCCTACTTCTTTTCTAAAGCATGGACTATATGATGTAAGCGTAAGTGGTAATTCTTTTTCCGGAATAATTTGTCCTTTAAATTTACCAATCATTGAATGTTCAGATGTACCAATTAAATATAAATCTTCACCTTCAATTTTATACATCATTGCCCCCATTTCTTCAAATGACATTACCCCATTAACAACATCGGAATGGATCATAAATGGAGGTACGCAATATGTAAATCCTTTATCAATCATAAAATCTCTTGCATAAGATAGCATAGCTGAATGAAGTCTTGCAACATCACCCATTAAGTAATAGAAACCATTACCTGAGGTACGTCCTGCTGCCTCTTTATCAACACCAGCAAATCTCGCAATAATATCTGCATGATATGGAATTTCATAGTTTGGAACAAGTGGTTCACCAAATTTTTCATTTTCAACGTTACATGAATCATCTTCACCAATTGGTACTGATGGATCAATTATATTCGGAATAACTAATAGTTTTTCTCTTAAAATAGCTGATAATTGCTCTTCTTCTTGTTCAATACCTACTAATAACTCATTAGCCTCTTTTACTTGTTCTTTTATTTTATTCGCTTCATCAACGCGTTTTTCACGCATTAATTTGCCTATTTCACCACTTAAATCATTACGGCTTTTTCTTAAATTATCACCTTGTTGTTTTAATTCCCGAACCTTTTTATCAAGTTCAATTACTTCATCAACTAATGGTAATTTTTTTTCTTGAAATTTCTTTTTAATGTTTTCTTTAACAAGATCACTATTTTCTCTAATAAATTTAATATCTAACATTTTTCTTTCCTCTTTTTATCTTTTTACTTCTTTAATATTTTACCACAATTTCATTATTTATTCAAATATTAAACTAATTTAATCAAAGTAATTCTTTCTTTGGATTCACCTTTGATTACTTCAATTTCATATTTAATTTCTTTTAAATCATTAGGCAAGGTTTTGATTAATCCTTTTTCATCAACAAATTCACTATCTGAGTAAAAATTAATCATATATCCCTCATCAGTAAATTTTAATACTTGACATTCTACTTCAACTAAATGCAGGAAATGATTCCATAAATGATTATTGCGCATTGTTTGTGGACAATTTTTACCACTAAAATAATGGTGTTGTTTAATATCATTAATAGTTAAATGTTGTTCATTCAATAGTTTAGCTACTAGTTTGGCAGTTTTTTGATAAGTATAGTAGATATTGGTACCTTGATTAATACATACTTCGATACCGATTGAATTATTATTGCCACCACGATTGGCAATCTGTTGATAAGTTTGATTATAATAGGTTGGACCTATATAGAAGTAATCTTGGTCTTTTGTAATCAAAATTCCTTGATCATTTATATCATTAACGGTTGCAGTTTTAATTCCATCTTTTGTTTCGATTGTTGGGGCTAAAATAGCTGTTCTTTGATTGTTAATTGTATAATAACCTTGCTTATCAATTCCAAGCACACATTCATCGCTTGCTTTAACGCTGGTGTTAATGAGATGATAATCAACCATTGTACTATCACCTGCATGGTAAGCTACTTCATCATCAGGTATATTATGATAAATTCCATCATTACCAACAACATATTGAAAACTAGCCTTGTATGGATTGTTATTATCCATTAATCTTTCATGATAAACCGTATCTGACCAAAATTTAGCCGTATGAATAGCAGCTGTATCACCAGTATCATGAATTGTAATATAATGCTTAGGTTTAATTCTTTTATCCCGATTACCATTATTAATCGGAGCGATATTTTCAATTCTAACTAGTGGTTCAAATAAATAAGGAACAACACTCGAAATTAATAAATAAGCATAATTAAATTGCCAACCTACTACTTCAATTTCTTGTTTTAATATTTTTTCTTCATTTAACTTTTTAAAATACGCTAGAACCTTATTCATTGTTTAAAACCCCGGAATAATATCTTCTTTATATTTTCGAACAAAAGATGGCTCATTTACTTTAGTTTGATCAATTAGTTGATAAGTAGCTTTAATATTTTTTCTTGATGTATTAATACTATCATTAGAATTATTTATATAAATAATTGATTGATCAATTTTAATCGTTGTTGTAGAACTTCTAAATTCTTGTTTGGTTTCATTAAAGTTGAAATTTTCATATTTATTAAATACCATTTCGGTTCCAACGCGTAATTCTATATCAAATTGTTGTTGCGTTGACTCACTTTTTGTGAAAGTTAAAACTTCTTCTCCACTGGTCTTATCAACTTGTCTTAGATAAGTAATATATGTTTCTTTTTTCGGATCATAATAAATATATTTTTGGGTATGAACAACTTCTTTCGTCTCACCACTATTATAATAATAACTATCAGTATAACTAGTATTTTCACTAACTTGATAAATACATTTGACATCATATAAAGGATAGTCATTATTATACATCACATAGGTATATTCAGCCGTAAAATTTTTTCGTTCTAAACTCTTGATAAATCCATCTAAATCTTGTGCTTCAAAAGCTGTCCCTTTAGCCTTACATGAAGTAAGTAATAATAAAAATAAACAAACTAGTAATACTTTTTTCATCTTTTTCACCTTTTTTATATTTCTTATAGTATATCATATCTTAAATTTTTTGTCATTAATTATCAATTAATTTATTAAATAAAACCTTATATCCAAGATATATTCAATTAAGATTATTGTAACTTTCAATATAACCGAATAAGTTATTTGAAATAATTAAAAATCATAAAGATATTTTTCTTTTATTGAGATTTTTTAATTAAAATATGGTATGATAAGATTAGATAAATCAAAATGGAGGAATATCTGTGAAATACGATGTAATTTTAGTCGGTGCAGGTCCAATGGGAATTTATGCTGCATACGAACTAATGATTAAAAAGCCTAATTTAAAGGTATTGCTAATTGACAAAGGAAGAAATATTTACGATCGTAAATGTCCGATTTTAGAAAAAAAATTAAAGAAATGTCCAACATCAGCTGATGGTTCAATCGGTTGTAAACCAGGCTGTTCCATGACTACTGGCTTTGGTGGTAGCGGTGCTTACTCTGATGGTAAATTTAATATCACTAGTGAATTTGGTGGTTGGATGACTGATTACTTAAGCGAAGATGAAGTTATTGATTTAATTAAATATGTTGATGAAATCAATCTTAAACATGGTGCACCTGCTACAATTACTGATCCATATACTAAAGAAGTATTTGAAATCGAGAAAAAAGGAATTGCAGTAGGATTAAAATTACTTCGTAGCCAAGTTCGTCATTTAGGTACTGAAATTAATTTAAAACTTCTTGCAAACATCTATGAAGAAATGAAACCAGTAATTGAGTATTCTTTTGAAAAAGCCGTAGCTGATATTATTGTTGAAGATAATCAAGTAAAAGGGGTTATCTTAGAAGACGGACAAGTATATTATGCTGATTATGTTGTCCTTGGTGTTGGCCGAAATGGTTCTGAATGGTTAACCGAAACCCTTGGAAAATATGATGTTAAATTTAGAAACAATCGTGTTGATCTAGGTGTTCGTGTGGAAACTAACGATATTATAATGGATGAAATTAATCAAAACTTATACGAAGGTAAATTTATTTATAATACAAGTGTTGGTACGCAAGTAAGAACTTTCTGTTCAAACCCTTCTGGGCATGTTGTTGTCGAAAATCATAATGGGGTAATGCTATGTAATGGTCATTCATATAATGATTCTAAACTAGGTAGTAATAATACTAACTTCGCTTTACTTGTATCTCAAGAATTTGATGAACCTTTTAATGATCCAAATGAATATGCATATGAAATTTCAAAACTTGCAAATAAGCTATCAAATGGGTCGGTAATCGTTCAAAAATATGGAGATATTAAGAAAGGGCGTAGATCTACAAAAAAACGAATTCAAGAAGGATTTGTTAAACCAACCTTAAAAGAAGCTGTTCCTGGCGATTTAGGTTTAGTATTACCATATAATTTTATGAAATCCCTAATCGAAATGATTGAGGCATTAAACTATGTTAGTCCAGGAATTGCCAGTGACCATACTTTATTCTATGGAGTTGAAGCTAAATTCTATAGTGATCGCCCAGTAGTAAACGAAAAATTCGAAACCAGCATTAAAAACTTATTCGTTGGTGGTGATGGTGCCGGTATTACTAGAGGTCTTGCACAAGCCGGAGCTAATGGTGTAAAGGTTGCTAGAGTTATTATTGAGGACTTAGAAAAATAGGAGATTAATCTATGGATATTAACAATCATATCAAAAAAGTTTTATTTACCGAACCAGAAATCAACGCAAGATGTATCGAGTTGGCTTCCGAATTAGATAAAGAATATGAAGATAAAAAACCAATCATGTTATCTTTATTAAAAGGAAGCGTACCTTTTGCAACAATGTTGACCAAACATATGAAAATTTCCCTAGAATTTGATTATATGAAAGCATCGAGTTATCATGGTACTATTTCATCCGGTAATGTTGCAGTAACATTAATGCCTTCGCTTAAATTAGAAAATCGTCATGTTGTGATTATCGAAGATATTATTGATACAGGAACAACCCTTAGTACTGTAACTAAAATCTTACAAGATTTACATCCTGCATCTTTAGAAATTGTAACTTTACTTGATAAACCGGCAATGCGTAAAGTAAACGATATAAAGCCCAAATATGTAGGGTTCATTGTTCCTAATGAATTTGTCGTTGGTTTTGGTTTAGACTTTAATGAAGATTATCGCCATTTACCCTATGTTGGTGTTTTAAAAGAAGAAATGTATAAATAAGAAGCATTAAATCAAGTTATCTAACTTGATTTTTTGTTTTATTAATCCTGTTTAATCGATATTCATAGTTTGTTTTGTTACAACCAAAATTAAAAAGCTTGATGCCGATAGAATATCGTAATCAAGCTTTATTATCATCATTTTTCAATAATGAATTTATTATAATTAATTAAATTTAAAACTAGTGCGATAATAATACTAATTGGAAATAGTAAAAAAGATCCAATAATTATAATCATAAAGTAACAATTTTTTACTTGATTAAATTTAATCTTTAAAAACATAACAAATTGATAAATTAAATAACAGCCAAGTAAAAACCAACTAGAAATGACTAAAATATGCATAACCTCAATTAAAAGGCTTTGTTTGATGATGATCAAGTTAGTTAGATAAATAACCAATCCGGTTAAAACAAGATAAATAATTGTGATTAAAAAATGGTATTTTAATCTAATTGTCGCTTTAAAGGTATAGTCTTCAATTAGTTTTAATCTAATCACAATCACGCCAAAGATTAAATAGATAAATACACATTTAATCACTGAATCAATAATTAAAACCGCAACCGATAAAACTTTAATTAAATTAGTAATTACTGTTGTATCAATATTAGAAAAAAGTTTTGCCATTAAGTCAATCGTATCTTGCCAATAATTAATTCCTGTAATAATTTCAAAAGCATATACACTTAAAAAATCAGCAATTAAACAACAAACAAAAATTAATAAATAATTAAATAATTTGTTTTTTTGGTTGACTTCAATCAAACCAAAAATTAGTCCAATCAATAAATTTGGTATAATCAACATTAAAACATTAATCGGATTCGCAAAAATAAACGACAACAAAATAATCGCACAGGTTGTCATCACTGCATATAATTTCTTATTACGAACAGTATAGATCGCAATTGGAACTGGCCAAACATAATATAACATACTATCGGTACCAGTAATCAAATATCTAGTGACAACTGCCAATAAGACATAGATAGCAGTAAAAATCCCCGCTTCAGTAATAGCTTTAATTGATTCTTTTCGATTCATATTTATAATATATTAGTATTTTTATAGAAATAGTCAATGATATCTTGTCTAGTTATGATACCAATAAACATATCTCGATCATCAATTACCGGAATAAAGTTTTCTTGTTTTGACATATTAAGCAAATCAGCCATATCTTCAGTAATCTTAATTGGCTTATTGTCACGATTTCGCTTAATCCTCATTAATGGGATTTTTTCAGCATTGTGTAAATCAAAACTACCAAGTTGTTTAAAATACCAAAGAATATCACCTTCACTAATTGTTCCTAGATATTTACCTTCTTCATCAATAATTGGTAAAGCTGTAAAACCGCTTCTTTCCATCACTTCAAGGGTTTGCCTTAAAGTATAATCATCTTTTAATACAGTAACTGTTGCTTTAGGTTTTAGAAAAAATAGTATATTCATGATAAAGTCCTTTCTATAATAAAACTCATCTTCTCTCATCACTTTCTACAATATGATAATAAAAATTAAAGTGGTGGAGTTTCTTTTCTCATAACTTCCCCTTGCTTAAATATATTATAGCATTTTATTTTTTATTTACAAGTTTTTATTCATTTTTATTTTCACTAGAATAAATATCAAATAAGAAATATGATAATAAACATAATTTAATTTCTACTAAAAGTCATGCTTAAAAGAAAATTATATTCTTTATTAAAGAATATAATTAATTTTTTTATTCAAATGGTTTTGAATGATCTTCTTCATCAGAAGAAAAATCATTATCTAACTCACTATCAATAACACTATCATTGTTCACTTCAGTATTAACAGGACGTTCAACATCACTAATTAATTTTCCTACTGCAATAATGTATTTAATTTCTGCAACTAAGCCGATAATGCCAAAAACACAACCAACTGGTAATGCTACAAACATAAATACAATAACACCAAAGACAAAGCCAATTCCTGCTCCTGGCTGTATCACATCATTAGATGAAGACATGTTATCAGCTACAAATTCCATGAAATCACCCATATTAATCAACATTAATCCTGCACCTATAATTAAAACTGTTGTGGCAACAAATAAAAAGATTGCTGCTTTTTTACCTTTTGATTTAAGCGTTTCACCTAATTCTTTTGATACTGCTACTTCACCTAAACCAGCTGCAAGATTAATATCATATAATAATGAAGCAACCATAGGTAAAATACTAAGCCATAAAATTGGAACTAATTTTTCTAATAGTTTCCCCATATCAACTAAAATACCTTCTGGATTAGAACTATTTTCTAATAATTCTACATATGATTCTAAAGTAGCAACAATACTTGCAGTATCTACTAAAAATAAGATTAATAGATTTAAACCACAATAAATACCAACTAGAACAATAATCTTAATGAAACGTTTTGAAGCTGTATGTTTATACAAACCACTACAACCAACGATTAATAAAACTGCAGAAGCAATCGCACCTACTGGTAATGAAAAACTAATATTGTTACCTAGAGGAATGTCAAAATCAGTTCCAACAACACCTAATAAGATACCAATAAAAATCAAAATTACACTTGTTTTTTTACTCATAATTAAATTCTCCTTCTTTATAATATATTATAGCACTTTATTTTTTATTTACAAGTTTTTATAAATTTTTTCTTTTTTATTAATAAATAAAACAATAATACCTGATACAAATAAGACTAAAGCACAAATATAGAATAATAAAACATTTTGATATGCATAAATTATTCCCCCTATTAGTACCCCAATGATATTCCCTAGGGAAATTAAACTTTGCCTAATTCCCATTAAAATCCCTGCTGACACATCTTTATTTAACGAAAGGTATTCAATAATAACCGATTCAATAATTGCTTTCGCAACAATATATATCATATAAAAAGTATAAATATTTAACATTAAATCAGGCAGACTAAATGTTAACACTAACATCACTGCTCCAATGGTCGTGAAGATGGTCATTGAATATAATAATTTAAATTTTTTAATAATAACGGGTGTAATTACTAAATTAACTGCTAATGTAACTAATCCCACAATTAAATTAACAATACCTAGTTTTAATACACCAGCACCAGTATCGGAAAAATATACATCTAAATATTTTGATACATCTGTGAAAACAATATTAACCAGAATAATTACCAAAAAGAAAACAATTAAGATTTTAGGTAACAACTTAATATTAGTAAAACTACTAAAAGGATTAGTACTTCTAACAACAGTCTTTTCTTCATCTTTAAAATCCATAAAAATTACAACGTACAATGCAAATAGGAATAAGCATAGTGCTTGGATAAATAAGACATATTGATAATTAGGGGCACATAATTCACCGAATGCACCACCAATAAATGCTCCTAATGCGACACCGACTAATTGAAATGATATATATGATGCAGATAGTCTTGTTTGATTATACCTGGATAATTCTTTGCTTCTTGTAAGATAAGACAAGAAAGATACATACATACCACCAATAAAAACACCTGAAAAAAAGCGTGCAAGTAAGATTAAGACCGCATTTTTAAAAACGCCAAATAATAATTGCCCTACAGCATATCCAAGCAAACAAATTATTGTAATTATTTTTCGGCCCTTAGTATCGCCAATAGCTCCCCATATTGGTGAAAATAATAACATCCCCACAGACATTACAGCAAAAAAATAACCAAAAACAATTTTTGGTAATTCAATTTGATTAATATAATAAGGGGTAATTGGATGCCCAATATTAGTTACTATCCCTACAAACAAAGCTGCAATCATTAATGTTATATATTTTTTCATTCTATCACCTTTAAATAATATATCACATTAGCCATTTTTTTACAACTAGTTTATTTCAAAAATTTTACTACAATTCAGAATGGCTATTTCTAATTATTTCAAATAATATATTTTAATTGCATCAATATTATCTTATTATTTTGCTGCTGTAACGTGAAAAAGAGTATCCCTAAACTTGGAATACTCTAAAATTTATGACCCAGTGGATTCATATGCTTTCACACCTGCATTCCATAATAAAACACCAATGGTTGTGAAAATCATCGCTGCAATAATAATTGCAATCATAACTAAATAAGCATTCCATGTTCCTTGTAAAACAATCTGAACTGGAATTGAAATAAATAAGCCAAATGGAACAATAAATGATAAAAAGAACTGCATTGGTTTATTAAAAATGGTAATGGGGTATCTTGCAAAGTCACAAAAATTATAAACCGAATTCATTAATGGTCCACTTCTTTTTATCCAAAATGCAAATGAACAAGTAATTAATTTAATTCCTGTAAAGATGAATGCTCCAAAGATAATCGCTACTAATAGTAATAATCCATTTGTAAATGACCAAATAATTTTAATCTTAAAGGCACAAGTCAAACATAATGCTGTACCAATAATTAATTCACCAAATGCTTCTGGTTGAAATGTTTCAGCAATAATTTGAAATAAAGTATTAATCGGTCTAATTAAATGTTTATCAAAAAGGCCGTTTTTGATATACCAATAACCAATGAACCATAAAGAATCAGTAAATAAATGGTCTAAACCTTTTGGTAACATTGCAAATCCATATAAGAATCCAAGTTCCCAAATGCTCCAACCATCTAAACTAGGAATGGCTTGAATAATCATCCAAATACAAGAGAATGTTGCAATATTGGAAACCAAAAAAGAGATAATACCAATAATTGTATCAGCTTTGTATTCTAATCGGGCTTTAATTGCTCGTTTAATAAATACTTGGTATAAATGTAAATATCTTCGCATAATCATCCTCCTTGAATGGTAATATGTTTGATTGCTTTTGTATAAAAGATATAATTAATTAATTCTAAACATCCAATCCATCCTACTGCAATCACCAAATTAATCATAATTCCGGGATAATCTAATTTACCAAGTAAAATCAAGATTGGATTTTGACCAATTGAAGCGAATGGCGAATAAGCAACAATCTTTTTAATCCATCCAGGAAAGAACGATAATGGAATCATTGTTCCCGATAAAAAACGAATAATCACTTCTTTTAATTGAAACATCCCAAAACTTGCTTGGGTATAAAAAGTACATAAACCAAAGAAATAATTAATTGAATCATAAAGCATACAACCAATTAGTTGAGCGATTAAAAATAAACCTATTCTGAATAAAAATTGCCAAATTGATGTGATAACAAAAATATTTAGCAGATGTAGTACAATGGAAACTACACACATTAATGGTAAAGTAAAAATAATAGTTGTTCCTAAATAATTACCAAGGGTAATAAAAACAAATCTTAGCCGATAAGAAATCGGTTTGATTAATTGCATTGCAATTGTTCCATCTTTGATCTCATCTGAAATTTTATCGTGCGTACCTCCCGCAGAAACACCAAAACCTGCAATATTGATAAAACAAGTATATGCCAACATTTCTTTGAGAGTAAAGCCATTGATTGATGTACTTGGTGAGTTGCGATAAATTGCAATCCATAAAAAGAAAGCACATATTAAAGATAATGCCGAAATAAAAAACCATGTATATAATGCCCCTTTATAGACTAATAAATCTAAGATTCCACTTTTAGAAAAAGGCAAATATTTTCTAAAAAATCTAACAAAAAAATTATTGTGTTTATTTTTAGTTTTCATGTTCTTCTTTCCTATACATTTCTTTCGCAATATCTTCAATAGTTATTTCTTTAATTTTCATATCTTTAATCGAATATAATTTTAAAATTTCATTAATAACTCGATCTAAGGTGATTTGGGCCGCATCAAATTTGGCAATTAATGTTCCACTATCAAACTGATAAGTTACTAAATGATTAAAATGATTAAGTTCATCAAGATCAATGCTTATTTTATCTAATTGAATATAAAGCGTCCTTAGGTCACCAAACTGTTTTTTAATGTCTTTTAAAGATCCATCATAAATAATATTACCATTATCAATTATAATTAATCGATTACACAACATTTCAATATCAGCCATATCATGTGTGGTCAGAATTACTGTCGTATTATATTTTTTATTCATCATTAGAATTGCATTACGTATCTTTTCTTTTACTAAGACATCTAATCCGATTGTTGGTTCATCAAGGAATAGAATCTTAGGATTATGTAATAAAGAAGCAGCTAAATCAGCACGCATTCTTTGTCCTAATGATAAGGTTCTAACCGGCTGATTGATGAATTCTTTAATATCAAGAACCTCTTGAAGAAATTCAAACCGTTCTTGGTATTCTTCATCACCAATCAAATAAACTTCTTTTAACACATTAAACGATTCAATTAGTGGAATATCCCACCATAATTGTGTTTTTTGTCCAAAAACAACACCAATGTCCTTTGCAACTTGTTGCCTTTTTTTATATGGTTCTAACCCATTAATTAATACTTTTCCTGATGTGGGATTTAAAATGCCACACATCATTTTAATTGTGGTTGATTTACCAGCGCCATTACTACCAATATACCCAACAATTTCACCTTCATTAATTGTAAAATTAATTTTATTTACGGCTGTTTTTGTTTCATATTTTCGCGAAAATAAAGTTTTGAACATTCCAATAATTCCTGGTTCACGAATCGGCTTTTTAAATATCTTTTCTAAATTTTCTACAACAATCATTTTCTTCTCCCAAATCAATATATATTTAATAAATTAACTATCTATATTTATTATAACTTCTATTCGAATAATTTTCAATTAAAATGTTAGGATTTAATTAAAAAAGGCTTAATGCCAAATATATTGGAATTAAGACTCTAATAAAAATTTAAGTGCACTTTTAAAATGCTCTGACCAGAAAATTTCATTATGAATACCATTAGAATCAATTGTTAAATGAAGTTGATCATTAGTAAATCCTTTTCTAACTAAATATTCATATGCTTGATATGTTGGTTTTAATAATTCAGCTTCAAAATCTTTACCCCCAGATAAAAGCGTTATTTTAACATTTTTCCCATAACGATTAATTAATTCATTGACTAGTTTTTTCAAATCATTATTTTTTGTTAAAAGAAAAGCAGGAGAAAAACATAATGTTTTGGAAACAACATCTTGACGGTAGAATCCAGCATAAAACGCAATTAACCCCCCCATTGATGATCCACCAAACAATGTATGTTCTCTAGAAGCAAGGGTTCTAAATGTTTGATCAATCATTGGTTTAATTTCATTAAAGATGTAGTCTAAATATATTTCACCACAAATAGTGTATTTTTTTGATAATTGATAAGTTTCATTATTTAATACCATCATTGAAGGAATCATTTCTGCCATTCGTGCGTATTCATCAACTGGGGAATCAATTCCAACATAGATTAATCCTTCAAATCCTTCTTCCATCATTTCATGGTTCCTAACATCAATATTCCATTCACCATAAGCAGTAGTATATTGATCAACCATATTTTGTCCATCAGACATATACATTACTGCATACTTTTTATCAGGTTTACTAAAATAATCATCTGGCAAATAGACTCTAATTTGACGATTTTTTTCAATGGGTAATGGCGTTTCAAACTGATTAATGTATAAAAATCCATAATCAATTGCATTGGGTTCCTTGGTATATCGTTTGAATTTTCCAATTTGTAAAGGTATCATTTTTATCTCCATTCATATCATATTACGAGATTAATTATATTGATTATAAAAAGGACATCTCTGTTTAATACATTGCATATTGTAATTTGAATATTTACATTTATGTGTAGTAGGTTGATCCATTATTATTCCATATTTTTCTGCGACAAATTCAATGCCGCGAATAATTGAAATAAATGCATTTCTTTTACAACATCTAGGTCCTCCAATCATACTCATTTTTGTAATCACGCTTGAAGTATATCGCATGTTATCTTTATAAAATTCATTATCACTTAATGGTGTAGTTCCATTAATGATTGATAGACAGGCACCAATAGAAGCCGCTGAACCACAAACTCCCCATTTACCACACATTGCTCCTGGCATTTGAAGTGTACGAGCTTTTAACTCATCTAATGCATTATCAAGTTTAAGTTTTCCACCAGCATTAACATAGGCAACTAAAAATGAAGCACCATCCAAATAATGATGTTCAGGTCCGTGAATATTAATAAAATCTTGATCCATAAATGATTCTACTATTTCTATTGGATTCTTAGATTTAATATTCAATATTTGATTGTTAATTAAATTAATTTTTGCTTCTAACGTGTAAGCCATTTTATTCCTCCAAATAATGCATTATATCTTTTAATAATGTTTTATTACATGCATACAAAATCTTCTTACCATCCCTTCTTGCTTTTACTAGACCACTATTTTGTAGAACGGATAAGTGATGTGATAATGTTGCTTGACCACAGTTAACAAATTTTAAAAAATTGCAGGCACATATTTCTTCAGTACAATATAATGCTTTTAAAATAATTAAGCGATTTTCATCTCCCAATACTTTATAATAATTTGCCATTTCAATTGTTTTCATGAACACACCTCTTATACTGACCATTATATCATATTATATTGATGGTTGTCAATATATTTATTCTTTTTTTAGCAATAATGTATTTAACTTAATGGTCATAATATATTATCAAACAATCATCTAATTTTTGTATTTATATTCCCTTTAATTGACTTTAATATCATTTTGAGGTAAAATATAAAAAAGGATTCGTGATAAAACTATGAAGAAAAAATTGAAAAAGAAAATGTCAGTCGTAACATTTTTATCACTAGGATATATTATAACAATTGTACTTGGGACAATTCTCTTATTATTACCGATAGCAACTAAAAATGGCGAGCCTAAAACATCGATTGTTGATGCTTTAGTTACTGCAACTAGTGCAACTTGTGTTACTGGGCTAGTAGTTTTTGATACATTTACCCATTGGACATTATTTGGACAAATTGTTATACTTTGTTTAATCCAAATCGGTGGACTTGGATTTATGACCATAATTACTTTAATCTTTATGCTATTTAGAAAAAACTTAGGCCTATTTCAAAGAACCGTGTTAATGCAGTCTGCTGGTTCTTATAATATTTCTGGTGTTGTTAAATTAATGAAAAAAATCTTAATTGGTACTTTACTTTTTGAGACAGTTGGAGCAATCATCTTATCCTATGCCTTTTGGAGTGATTTTGGTACTGATGCAATTTATTATGGAATATTCCACTCAATATCCGCTTTTTGTAATGCTGGATTTGATTTAATGGGAGGATTTTCTGGTAAATTTTCATCATTATCCTACTATTATAATAATCCATTAGTTTGTCTTACAATCACTACACTAGTTATTATCGGCGGTCTTGGATTTATTGTTTGGAGTGATTTGCTTGAGAATAAATTTAGATTTAATAAATATCAATTACATACAAAAATTGTTTTAGTCTTTAATGCAATTATTCTAGCAATATCAACCATTCTTTATTTTGGTTTAGAATATAATAATCCAGGCACAATGGCTGATTTTACGATCGGTGAGAAGATCTTGAATTCATTTTTTATGGCAGTAACTCCTAGAACTGCGGGATTTAATTTAATTAATTTAAATAATTTATCTGAAGGTAGCAAACTTCTTACCATTTTATTGATGTTGGTAGGAGGCAACTCAGGTTCAACTGCTGGTGGAATGAAAGTCACAACTTTAGTTATTGTTTTCGCTAATTTAATTCATACTGCTAAAAATAAGGAAGATGTCGTACTATTTAAGCGTACAATTTCTGCAAATATTATTAAACTTGCATCATCATTATTCCTTGCTTACTTATTTCTAGCAATCGGTGCAACGTTAATTATTTGTGCAATCGACCCATATTCAATGGCCGATGTCTTATTTGAAGTATCATCAGGTATTGGTACCGTTGGATTAGGTCTAGGTATTACATGTAGTACATTAATTTCTGGTGTCACTACATCAGTATTGACAAAACTGATTATTGCTTTTTTAATGTATGTAGGCAGAATTGGTGCGTTTACATTATTTAGTTTGTTAGTTAAAGAACAAAAAGGTATAACTTTGAAAAAACCTGAAGGAAAGGTATTGGTAGGTTAAAATGAAACAAATATTAGTTATTGGAATGGGTGAATTAGGTAAACATTTAGCCCGCAAATTAAACACATTAGGAAATGAAGTATGTATTGTTGACAATGATCCATATGTTATTAAATTACTTTCTGATGAATTTCCTAATGCCTATACAGGTGACTGTATGCAAGAAGTTACATTAAAAGATTTAGGTGTAAGTAATTTTGACATTTGTGTTGTAGCAATTGGTGGTAACTTTCAAGCATCACTTGAGATTACTTCCCATTTAAAAGAACAAGGAGCAAAATATATTATTTCTAAAGCAGCTTCTGATATTCAAGCCAAATTTTTAAAAATGGCTGGTGCTAATGAAACTGTTTATCCGGAAAAAGATATTGCTGAACGGATCGCAATAAGATGCAACGCTAATAATTTATTTGATTATATTGAACTTCCTGATGAACATGGAATTTTTGAAATTCAAATTTTAGATAAATGGGTTAATAAATCAGTAAAAGATTTAAATATTAGAAACGATTATCATGTTAATATCATTGCAATTAGAAATGATGATCAAATATTTATGCCTGATGCTAATTATGTCTTCAAACCAAAAGATCATATCTATGTCGTTGGTAAATTAATTGAAGCGAAAAAACTTACAAAATAACAAAAATAAAATGATAACCATTAGTTATAAAAAACGGTTCAATAAAATCTTTTGAGATTTTGAGATTTTAAGATTTTGAGATAACTAAT
>CAZIQF010000012.1:0-41300 GCA_964541525.1 uncultured Staphylococcaceae bacterium
TATTTTGTAAAATTCATAAGTTAACATTTTTGAATATATCATATGTTAATCATAAATAAAAAATCTTTTTTAGAATTTTACTTGAAATAAAATTAAAAATACTGTATAATATAGCCAATTAGAAACATTGATATTTAATGATAAAAATGATTAGGGAGGATTTACAATATGCATGATATTTGGCAAAGATTTGTAGAAACAAATATATCATTGGAACAATTGGAATATTTCATCCGAATTATTGTTGCTGCTATATGTGGTGCAATTATTGGTCTGGAAAGAAGAAAAAGATTTAAAGACGCGGGAATTAGAACACATTTGATTCTTGCCATTGGTTGTGCGGTTATTACGATTGTTTCCAAATATGCTTTTTTAGATAGCAAGTTTTTAGGCTTAAATGTAGATGCAACCAGAATTGCTTCCAATATTGTTACTGGTATCGGTTTTTTAGGTGCTGGTGTGATCTTTGTTAAGAGTGGTTCGGTTAGAGGTCTAACTACTGCAGCTGGTATTTGGACAACTGCTGCGATTGGTATGGCGATTGGTGCTGGCTTTTACTTAATTGGTATTGCGACAACAATCCTTGTATTATTAATTCAAATTATTTTGTATAAACTTGTTCCAACACTTGAATCAATTGAAATTGCTGAATTAATTGTTAAAGCTAAACGCAGTGAGCAAATTTTAAAGGTTGTTCAAGAAGAATTAAAAAAACAGAATGTTTTTGTAATTAGTATGAAAGTTAAAAAAACTGAAAATGAAGTTGAAATGCGTTTTGGTGTTAAGGTTCATAAGAATCATTCTCTTCAAGCGTTACTTGAATTTCTATCATCAAACGACGAAATAATCGAAATATCAACAAATTTCTAAATTTTGTCGAAAGAAAACAAGGTACAAGATTTTGTGCCTTTTTTTGTTTGTGTTATAATTAAAAAAATGGGGGGATTTTTTTGGGAAGGAATTTCAAAACAGATGTAATCATTTTAACTGATATTAAAGACCTAAAACTAGCTAATAAGATCAAAGCATATTTGGAAAAAGAAGCATATATTGTTATGATTAATTTAAAATTTAGTAGCGAGTGTAAAAAAAGTTTATTAAACACAAGTGATATTATTATTTTATTAAGTGATGACTTAATTAATAATTATGACTTTTTTGAAATCTTAGATTGGATTTTATGTTTAAAACGAAGATATTTAATTCTTAAAACCTCAACAGTTGATTTAAGTGATTTTAACTTATTTTTACCTTTATCCAAAAATTTAAAATTCACAAGTATTGATTTAACTAGTCCGACCTTTTTTGAAGAAATAATTGTTTTACTTCATAGTTATCAAGAACGATATCTATTAAAAATTAATTGTTTTGATCGACAAAAGATGGAAGATGAACATTGTTTATTATTTTTAATATATCTAATTCGACTAAAAATATATAAATATTATCAAATTAGGATGCTAATTAATATCAGTATGAGTGAATATTTTCAGTACTTAAAATTATTTCGCAAACTTTTAATTATCCAGAAGATTAATCATCAAGTTATAATTATGAAAGAAGAAGTATTTAGACAACTATTTGGTCATTATTATAATCGATGTTTGATTAAGGATTTAAAATATGATAATTTATCAAACATTTTTAAGCAACTATTTTTAAAAGTAGATAAGATTATTCATATTCTAAAAAATGTATCTAAAGCGGATTTTAATGATTACTTTGAACAAATTTATTATGGCTATTTACATCATACAGTTGTTAGTAACCAATTATTTGATGTCTTTAAGCTGATTAAACTTATAGATTGTTGGGATAACAGTTTTAGTTTTAATCTACCAATTAAGGATGTAATTAGAGTCAAGACTTTTATTAAAAATAGCTTTATTATAAAAAATGATAATCGCTTAAGTTTGCAAAATATTTACATTAATGGTCTAAATAGTGATTTAAAAGTTAGTAGTTTTAAGTTATATCATGAAATGTTAATAGGTAACGTTAGTCTTGCAATGTCGGATTCGACATTAATGATTAATTTGGTTAGTAAGGATTCTGTTTACAATCCCACTTTTTTAAATAAAATTCATTTAGGTTTAAATCGAGAGATGAAAATGCTTTTTATCTATTTAGATCGTTGTGAATTTAGTTTAGAGATGCAATATTTAATAAAAGATTATCCAGATATTTGTTTTTGGGCATATCATACGATTGATGTCTTTTTTGTTAAATATTATCAACTAATTAATGAAACCATCAAGCAAGAACTATTAGTTAATCATAGAGGGGGATACGTTGAACTAAAATAGTTAAAATAAAAATAACCAAACATTAAGTTTGATTATTTGATTTGGGCGTAGATTGGTAAACCATCTTTAAATTTTGGTCTTGATTCACCTTTGATTAGTGGTAGTGCGTAATTAAGATATTCATCACTAATCTGATTGTTATTAATAATCCAATTATTGGGGAATGGTTTGACGTGATTAGCAACTTTATCTAATGGTTCTAATGCATATTTAATTTGATAAGGAATGATTCTTTGCAAAGTGACCATCATTCCGGTTTTATTTTTTAGGGCTTGTTTAACACCAAAACTACCACACTTATAGGCTTCTTTAACATCGGTTAAGGATGCAAGATGAGCAGCACAGCGTTGAGGAAGATTTAATTCGATTGCTCGTACAGGCAGATGTAGTTCTTTCGCAACAATATCCGATAATCTTCCTGCTACTCCGCCTAATTGAATATGACCAAATGAATCATCTTCACTATCATGTTGATAATTTACTATGTAATTTCCTGTTTGATCTTTAATTCCTTCTGATACGGCAATTAGTACCTTATGATTTAGTTCATATCTTGCTTTGACATCACTTAAAAATTGATTTAGATTAAAGGGAACTTCGGGTAAATAGATAAAATCAGGACCATTATGGTTGATATTAGCAAGATGAGTTGAAGCTGTTAACCATCCAGCATCACGCCCCATAATTTCAACAATACTTACACGTCCTTTTTCATAAACATTAGTATCATGATAAATTTCACTAATTGTCGCTGCCACGATTTTACAAGCTGAACCATATCCGGGGGTATGATCAGTTGCAACCAAATCGTTATCGATGGTTTTTGGTAGCCCGATAACAGAACATTGATAATTTACATTTTTAAAGAATTGGCTAATCTTAAAACAAGTATCCATTGAATCATTGCCACCAATATAGAAAAAATATCTAATATCATATTTTTGAAAAATATGCAGTAATTTTTCATAAATTTCTTGATCTTCCGGATAATTTTTGATTCGAAATCGGATTGAACCTAAAATAGCTCCTGGTGTTGTTTCCCAGTGTTCTAGATTTGAATGGTGATCAATCTTAATGAATGTTTCATTTAAGATTCCCTTAATACCATGAAGAGCTCCATAGATATTGGTAATTGTTTCATGTTTTAATGCTTCTTTTAAAACACCAGTTAAAGTAGAATTAATAACAGCGGTAGGTCCACCAGATTGTCCAACTAATAGCGATCCCATATATACTCCTTTATTTTAATATATATATAGTATAAATGATGTTTAATTTTTTTTCAAGTTAAATCTATTTCTTTTTTGACAAAATATTGAATCATAAAACTATATACTAATATCGGTGATGAAAATAATGGTAATTTATTTAGATTTAGTAATTCTTTCTACGATTTTAGTTAATATATTAATCATTGAAGGTATCGAAAGTATTTTTCGGGAACGGTTGAGAATTATAAGAGTAATAATTTCTTCATTATTATCGGTAGCATTACTTGGACTTTATTTATTACCTATTGGTAAGATTACTTGGATTAGATATCTTTTAGGGATTCCGATTGCGTTAACAGCATTTCCCAAAGGTAAGTTAACTAAGGTTATTATGCAGGTTGTTTTTTATTATTTACTACACTTAGCCTTAATTGGAACATTAGAAATTTTTAAGATTAGAAGTTTGAGTTTCTTAATAATT
Source organism: uncultured Staphylococcaceae bacterium (assembly GCA_964541525.1). Taxonomy (GTDB): domain Bacteria; phylum Bacillota_I; class Bacilli_A; order ML615J-28; family CAG-313; genus UBA1737. The sequence continues at coordinate 3,999 of CAZIQF010000012.1, forward strand.
TCGACTATTCTAGTAATCGGTATGGGGATGATCACAGCTTTTCGTGCAAATGAAGATTTAGAAGTTAAGATTGGTAAGAAGATTTATAGAGCAATCTATGATTCAGGTAATTCGAGTTATTACTTGCACGTTCCCGTCATTTATTTAGATTTAAAGTATTATAGTAATGAATATCATCAAATTGGGGAAATGGTAGTAAATCATCTTCATGGTAGTAGTTTAATTGCTGTCTATCAAGGCCCAGAGATTTTAGTTAATCATCATAAAATCCTAGTTTATTATGCTTTTACAACTTTAGATGAATACGATTTAATTTTACATAAAGATATTGGAGGTAACAGATGTTTAAATTATTAAAAAAATTATTAGAAAAACTATTTCTTAACAAACATAATTATTGTTATTATATGAATAGTTCCAACGTTCTACCACCACCACTTTCTGAAGATGAAGAGCGGGAACTATTGGAAAAGGTAAAAATTGGCGATATTGAAGCTCGTAATACTTTAATTATTCATAATTTAAGATTAGTGGTGTTTATTTCAAAAAAATTTGAATCAACTAAAATCCCTTTAGATGATTTAGTTAGTATTGGTACACTAGGTTTAATCAAAGGTGTTCAAACTTTTAAAATGGATAAGAATATTAAACTTGCTACTTATGCATCTCGTTGTATTGAAAATGAGATTTTAATGTATCTAAGAAAAACCCAAAAATCTCGAAATGATTTTTCTCTAGATGAAGTTTTAAGTGTCGATGGCGATGGTAATGAAATGGTATTAGCGGATATTTTAGCATCCTCGGAGGATCTATCTTTAACAAAATTAACAGAAGAAGAAGATTTAGAAAATCTATATTACGCTTTAAATAAACTATCGAAACGCGAAAGAGAAATTATGATTATGCGTTTTGGTTTGTTTGGCGAACCAGAATTAACGCAAAAAGAAGTTGCAGTAAAATTAGGAATATCTCAATCATATATTTCTCGACTAGAAAAAAGAATTTTAGATAAAATGCGTACCTTTATTGAAGAAAGAATCAAAGTTGCTTAAAAAAATTTTTTAATTCACTGCATAAAAATGAGGTTTTTTTCGCATAATCTATGTGGAGGGATAGATATGCGAAATAAAGTTGAAATAACTGGAATTAATACTTCAATGCTTAATACCATTCCACAAGAAGAAGTAATGGAGTTAATTAAAAAAAGTCAAAGTGGAGATAAGGAAGCTCGTGATTACCTAGTAGAAGGTAATATTAAATTGATTTTAAGTGTCATCAAAAAATTTAATAATCGTTGTGAAAACTTAGATGATTTATTCCAAGTTGGTTCTATCGGATTACTTAAGGCTATTGATAATTTTGATTTTTCTCATGGGGTTAAATTTTCTACTTATGCTGTGCCGATGATTATCGGGGAAATCAGACGGTATTTACGCGATAATTCAAAAATTAGAGTATCAAGATCCTTAAAAGATATTGCCTACAAGGCGTTACAATATAAAGAAAAAATAGCTCAAGAAAAAGGTCAAGAACCAGCAATAGAAGAAATTGCTAAAATGCTAGGTGTCGATGAAATTGATATTATTATGGCGATGGAAGCAATTCAAGAACCAGTATCAATTTATACACCAATTTATTCAAGTGGTGGTGATGAAATTTATTTAATGGATCAAATTGCTGATGAAGAATATGATGAAAATAAACGAATTAATCAAATGATTATTGAAGAAGGAATTAAAAAACTTAACCCAAGATTAAAAAATATTATTTATCAAAGATATTATGAAAATAAAACACAAGTAGAAATTGCTGCAGAATTAGGCATTTCACAAGCACAAGTATCAAGATTAGAGAAAAGTGCCTTAAAAACAATTATGAATGAAAATTAATGAGTATTGTATTGTTACAATATTCATTTTTTTGATATAATATGACTTGAGGTATTAGGTTATGACATGGGAACAAATAATTAAAGAAGAATCACAAAAAGAATATTATAGTCGGTTAATTATGGCAGTTAAAAGCGAATATGCATGTAAAACTATTTATCCTAAATATAATGAAATTTTTAATGCGTTAAAATTAACTCCAATTGATGAAGTAAAAGTAGTGATTATTGGTCAAGATCCATATCATACACCTGGATATGCAATGGGACTGGCTTTCTCAGTCAATGATGGAGTTGAACTTCCTAAAAGTTTAATCAATATTTATCATGAAATTCAAAATGAATTAGGAATTAATTTTCCCAATAGTGGTAATCTAACTGCTTGGGCAAAGAAAGGAATTCTTCTATTAAACCGAATTTTAACTGTTGAACAAGGAAAACCATTATCTCATAAAAATTTAGGGTGGGAAACTTTGACAATGCGATTAATTGAAGAATTAAATAAACGTGAACAAAAGATTGTCTTTTTATTATTTGGTAAGGAAGCAAGCAGTTTGAAACAATATCTAAATAATCCTCAGCACTTAGTATTAACGACATCACATCCATCACCACTTGGAGCATATCGTGGTTTTATTGGCAGTGGTGTCTTCAAGAAAACTTGTGAATTTTTAGGTTGTGATCGGAGGCTATGGGAATTAAAATGAAGAAAAATCAGATTTTAAGAATTTGTTTATGTGCGATTGCAAGCAGCTTATATGTAATTTTTGATTTACTGTCAATTTCGGCTGATCCGTTAAAGATTACAATGTCAGGATTACCAATTATTGTGATTGCAGTAATATTTGGGCCAGTTGATGGAATGATTGTTGGCTTTTGTGGATCATTTTTATGTCAATTACTAAATTATGGTTTTACACCGACTACGATTTTATGGATTTTACCTGCTGTATTTCGAGGATTTTATGTTGGAATCCTTTGTAAAAAAGTTGATCTACAAGATGATTTTATTAAAGTAATTTTGATTATTGTTAGTAGTTCACTTTTTGTAACTTTATTAAATACTGGTGTGATGTGGATTGATAGTGTTATCTATGGTTATTATTCTCATGCTTATATTTTTGGTTCACTCTTATACCGAATTGCCAGTGGACTTTTAACTGGAATTGTTTATTATATTTTAACACCATTAATTGTAATTCCACTTAAAAAAATCAAGTTTTTTAATTAAAGGTTAAGATCGCTAGTTATTAGTGATCTTTTAATTTAATGGTAGCATTTGACATTATTTTATTATTATTAAAAAGCATTTTGTTATAATTAGTATGGAGGAATGAGAATGGATAAAGAATTAGATTTTAATCAAGATTTTGATTTTATTAATAATACGGGCTATACTTATTTCAATGGAAAAAAATTAGTGCTCGTAAAATATTATAATTATATCGGTCCAATTACTTTACAGTATTTACCCAACGGGGGAATTCAATCAGTTTTTAATTATCACTTAATTATTAAAGTCAATAATGGTTTTATTGCGTGTGATGAATTAATCTATGATGGAGTTAAGATGAACTCGAAAACTTTTATTATGAAGTATCCTAATCTAATTAATCAAGTATTACCATCATAATAAGTTACAAAGAGGTTGATAGAGATTATCAGCCCCTTTTTTAATTGGATTATTTTAATATTTATTTTTCTCCTTAATAGTTTATTTGTTTTCAAATTTGGTGGTGAGAAGTCAGCTGGGTATTAAGTAAAGGTATTAGGCTAAAAAGAATGAATCAAAAAGTATATAAATATTAAAAATATGCGATAAAAGGCAATGAAATATTGTCTTATTAAGTGAATGATCTTTTAGAAAAGGATAGTGTGTATTTGTTATTTACAAATGAATGCATAAATAATGAAAGTAATACTAGATCAACATTAATGATTTTGTGGTTATGGAAAATTATCAATTAGTAAAATCAGAAGATTATCAAATGGAAAAAAGTTATGAGAAACAAAGTGAGAAAATGAAAAAAATTATTGAAGAATATATAAATTAATAAATATTGACAGTAAGAAGAAGGTGATAATTATGTGTTGAAATTTTTATCTAGATACAATATTAAGATTATTAAGGAGGAAGTAATGATTAAAAAAATTTAGTGAGGATTGAAATAACAAACGAGTGAATCGGATTAATCAGAAATTGCAGAATAGAACCTAGGAGTAAGATTTGAAGGATACTTATTTTGGATATAATCATTAATGAAAATTATGCTTTTCACTTTCATAACCGTTATTGTTGCTAAAAATAACAAAAAATGTTATAATATTTATACAATTTTCGAAAAGTTTTTATAGGTTTTTCGAATTTTTTTAACATATGTAATAAGAAAGAAAGAGGGTAAGAACATGAAAGTAATTAAAAGAAGTGGTACTGAAGTCAAATTTGATAAAAGAAAAATTGTTGCTGCAATCGAAGGAGCAAATGATTCTGTAGAGGAACAATATCGATTATCTACAGAAGAAATTCTTTCAATTACTGAAAAAGTAGTCGATAAATGTAATAGTTATAAGCGTGCCGTTCATGTTGAAGAAATTCAAGATTTAGTTGAAAATGAATTAATGGATGCTAAACATTTTCAAGTTGCAAGAAAATATATTACATATCGATATTCACGTGCACTAGTTCGTAAAGCTAACACAACTGATAATCAAATTCTTTCCCTAATTGAACTAGATAATGAAGAAGTTAAACAAGAAAATTCGAATAAAAATCCAATGATTGTTTCAACTCAACGTGACTATATGGCTGGTGAAGTTTCTAAAGATATTTCGAAACGATTCTTACTTGATCAAGATGTGATTGATGCTCATAATCAAGGGATTCTTCATTTTCATGATATGGATTACTTTGCTCAACATATTCATAATTGTTGTCTAGTTAATCTTGAAGATATGTTACAAAATGGGACAGTTATATCGGGAACATTAATTGAAAAGCCTAAATCATTTTATACTGCATGTAATATTGCAACCCAAATTATTGCTCAAGTTGCATCTAGTCAATATGGTGGACAAACAATTACACTTTCACATTTAGCCCCTTTTGTTGATGTATCAAGACAAAAAATTCGTAAAGATGTAATTGCTGAACTTGAACAATATCATGAAAATTTCAATTTAAATGATGATAAATATCAAAAGATGGTTGATGGAATTACGGAAAAACGTCTTGCTAGAGAAATTAAGCATGGTGTTCAAACAATTCAATATCAAATTAATACGTTACAAACTGCTAATGGACAAACTCCATTTGTTTCAGTTAATATGTATTTAAATGAAGTAAAAGATGAAAAAACTAAAGCTGATTTAGCTTTAATCATTGAAGAAGTATTGAATCAAAGAATTATTGGTACTAAGAATCCTGCTGGACAATGGATTACTCCTGCTTTCCCTAAGCTACTTTATGTTTTAGAAGAAGACAATGTTAATGAAAATAGCAAATATTGGTATTTAACTGTGCTTGCAGCTAAGTGTACTGCTAAACGAATGGTTCCTGATTATATTTCCGAAAAGAAAATGTTGGAATATAAGATTGATGAAAAAGGTAATGGTAATTGTTATCCATGTATGGGCTGTCGATCTTTTCTAACTCCATATGTTACTGAAGATGGTACACCTAAATATTATGGTCGTTTCAATCAAGGTGTAGTTACAATTAATTTAGTTGACGTTGCTATTTCTTCAAAGAAAAGTATGAAAAAATTTTATCAAATTTTAGATGAAAGATTAGAATTATGTCATCGTGCTTTACAAAGTCGTCATGAACGTTTAACCGGAACAATTTCTGATGTTGCTCCAATTTTATGGCAATATGGTGCTTTAGGTCGTCTAAAGAAAGGTGAAAAAATTGATAAATTATTGCATAACGGATATTCAACAATCTCTTTAGGCTATGCTGGATTATGGGAAATGGCTTACTATATGACAGGTAAAAAATTAACGGAAGAAGAAGGCAAAAAGTTTGGTTTAGAAGTAATGCAAAAACTTAATGAATATACTGCTAAATGGAAAAAAGCAGAACACATTGATTATTCATTGTATGGGACACCAATTGAATCAACAACCTATCGCTTTGCTAAAAACCTACAAAAGCGTTTTGGTATTATCGAAGGTGTAACTGATAAAAACTATATCACTAATTCTTATCATGTGCATGTTACAGAACCAATTGATGCATTTAGTAAGTTGGCATTAGAAGCTGAATTCCAACGTTTATCACCAGGTGGAGCTATTTCTTATGTTGAAGTTCCTAATATGCAAGATAATATTCAAGCGGTTATTGCTGTAATTAAATATATATATGATAATATTATGTATGCCGAACTCAATACAAAATCTGACTATTGTCAAGTTTGTGGCTATAGTGGTGAAATTCAAATTGTTTCTGATGAAGATGGCAAATTAGGTTGGGAATGCCCTAAATGTAGAAATCGTGATCAAAATAAAATGAATGTAGCTCGTAGAACATGTGGCTATATCGGAACACAATATTGGAATCAAGGTAGAACACAAGAAATAAAAGAAAGAGTGTTACATCTATAATATGAATTATGGAGAAATTAAACCTTATGATATTGCCAATGGACTTGGTGTAAGGGTTTCAATCTTTGTTTCTGGTTGTAAAAATCATTGTCAAAATTGTTTTAATCAAATCACATGGGATTTTAATTACGGACAAGAATTTAATCAAGAAACCTTAAATCAGTTAATTAAATTACTTGAACCAAGTTATATTGCTGGATTATCCATTTTGGGTGGCGAACCATTAGAACCAGAAAACCAAGCTGGGATTTTAGACTTAATCAAGCAAATTAAAACAATATATCCCAAAAAAACAATTTGGCTTTATTCAGGTTTTACGTATGAAGAATTAACTAATTTTATTCCATCACGTGCAGCAACACCATTGATTACCGATATCTTAAGTTTAATTGATGTTTTAGTGGATGGTCGGTTTATTGAAGAATTAAAAGATATTAGTTTACAATTTCGCGGGTCAACTAATCAAAGACTCATCGACGTTAAAAAGACTTTACAAACAAATAGAGTTATAACACTAGAATTATAAAAAAGAGTCTTGATGCTTTAAATCAGTGTCAAGACTTATTTTTGTGTATTGAAATACCTAATTAAAATCAAAATATAAAAAAGGAGGACAAAATGGAAAATAATAATAATAATATTCAGGATGAAGAATTCTTTAAATTATTAAAAGAATTTGAAAAATCCGAAGAATATCAAAAAGGCTTAGATAAGTATCTATCTAGTAATAATTGTGAAGATTATTACGAGAGTGATGAATGTTCTGAAGCATTTGAAAAATTTTTAGAAAAAAAGAAAAATAAAAAAGGAGGAAAATAATGAAAATTGCTTTTTTTGATACAAGAACATATGATCGTACATTTTTCGAATCATTAGGAAAGAAAAATGGGATTGAATTTAAATTTTTTGAAACTAAATTAAATGAAGATACAGTTGAATTAGCTCATGGTTTCGATGGTGTTTGTGTATTTGTTAATGATAGTGTCAATAAAAAAGTTATCGATGAATTAGTTAAAATGAATGTATCACTAGTAGCATTACGTTGTGCTGGTTTCAATAATGTGGATATTAAATATGCCCATGGTAAAGTTCATGTGTTGAGAGTACCAGCGTATTCACCATATGCTGTTGCTGAACATGCTATTGCAATGTTACTTACTTCAATTAGAAGAATTCATAAAGCATATATTAGAACTAGAGATTTTAATTTTAGTTTAGCGGGACTGACTGGATTTGATTTATATGGCAAGACTGTTGGTGTAATTGGAACCGGTAAAATTGGTAAAGTCTTTATCCAAATTTGTCTAGGTTTTGGTATGAATGTTCTTGCATATGACAAATATCCGGATCAATCTATCACAAATGAAAAAGTTAAATATGTTGATTTGGATACACTATATAGTCAAAGTGATATCATTTCCTTACATTGTCCATTAACCAAAGAAACAGATCATTTAATTAATGCAGAAACAATTGCAAAATGTAAGAAAGGAGTAGTTCTGATTAATACATCGAGAGGTGCACTAGTAGATGCAGAAGCCTTACTTAATGGAATTAAAATGCGTCAAGTAGGAGCCGCTTGTTTAGATGTATACGAGGAAGAATCGGATCTATTCTTTGAAGATAATTCTGGTCATATTTTAGAAGATGATACATTAGCAAGGTTAATCTCAATGCCAAATGTAATTGTTACTTCCCATCAAGCCTTTTTAACTGAAGAAGCATTATATAACATTGCTGAAACAACAATTAATAATATTCTTGAATTTGATGCTACCAAAGAATGTGCTAATGAAGTTTGCTATTTTGCTGATGGGATTAAAGATTGTAAAAATCAAAAATGTTTTTAATAAAATAAACTAAAAATGTAGACACTTTAACTTATCCGCTTTTAACGAATAGGTTCAAGTGCCTACATTTAATTTTGTTTAGTTAAAAAATCTTTGATATAAAGACATACTCCATTTTGATCATTAGGAAAGATAGTTATATCATCCGCCTGTAATTTTAGTTCCTGTTTAGCATTGATCATTGCAACACCTCTATCAGAATCTCTTAACAATTCTAAATCATTTAAATCATCACCAAAACTAATCGTTAGTCCTTGATTAATTTTTAAATAGTCTTTTAAATATTTTACTGCATGCCCCTTACTCGCATTAACACTATATATATCATAGGCAGTAATATCATCGTAAGTTCCCCATAGTCTGATTTTGATTTGCTTTTGATATTTAGTGGCCACTTTTAAAAATGCTTGATTATCTTCATTCTTGATATGTATGGCAATACTAGAAATTGGGCCTTCAATCAAATCTTTAATTAGACCTTCTTTAACTATTGTGTCTTGATCAATATGAGTAATCCAATTAGGAACTTTACTGCGATTTTGAAATAGATGGGTTTGATGGGAAAAGGCTAACGCACAACTAATAAAATCATTAATCTCCGTAAAAAAGGCTTTTGCAGTTATTTGATCGATTCCAAAAAAGATTGGAAATCCCTCATGATGATCCCAATAAATTGATGCGCCATTATCACAAACGTAAGGAGAATCAATGTTTAATGCCTTTTTAAATTTCAGCATTCCTTGATAAGGACGACCTGTATTAATAACAAAATAGTGTCCTTCTTGAACAATGTTTCTAACATCATTAATTGTATTTTGATTTAGTTCATGGTATTCATTTAATAAAGTACCATCTAAATCAGATGAAAATAAGTGTTTATTCATAAATATACCTCTAGTCATAGTTTAATATATTTATTAAAAATAATCTATAATTTTGATTTATTATTTTCATTAATTTTAATATCTTCAAAAAGCAAAATTTAAGTGTTTATTAATTATACTCTTTATTGTATAAAACAAAAAAGATTGCAAAAGATTAGGAGATATGTTATAATATCAATAGATAAAAAATATTTTGTATGTAATATATAGGAGTTATGAAATGAAAAAATTTATTCTAAGTTTATTATGTAGTTTCTTCTTGATAGTGGTTGTTGGGTGTACTACTTCATCTAATTCGCCAACCGACAATCCTGATGATCAACCATCAGAAGATAATCCGGTTGTTCCACCAACTGATGTTAATCAAGAAGAGCCAGTTATTCCAGATTCAACTGATAATCTTACTAAATATGAATTAGGTTATGGCGATTATATTTGCACTTTAAAAAATATGAATGTATCGGCACTTAAAAATAAATATGATCAATTATCGACAGTCGTTAAAGGGCAAGTGAATGGTATTTATCAAACCAGTTATGAGCAAGGATTATTAGATTTGTTTAATTTTCAAAATGAAGTAAAGTTCAATATTAATATTTCTGTAGCCGAGTTAAAGCAGTTGACTGAATATCATAATCTGAAGAATGAAGAATCATATCGGATTTGTTCTGTTGATATTGCATATGGAGATCTTATTTTACATTTTGAAAATGTGGGAATTAGACAGAAAGGTAATACTTCACGGGGTGTTGTTGTTAATGGTGATGGTTCACTTGAACTAAGGCATTATAAAATTAACTTTGCTGAAACATTTGATGATGAGTTCAGAACCGATCATTATCAAATTAGTGATGAAGAACTACTATATCGTCAAGAACGTACCCTTTTTGGTTTGGAAAAGATTGATATTAGATTTAATCGCAACAAAGATGCTACTTATCTTAAAGAAGCATATGCATATGAAATGTATCGGGCTGCAGGGCTACTTGCTCCTAGAACCAATTTAGCTAATGTAACAATGAATATTGATGGCAACTTGCAAAATGCTGGTGTTTATTTGATGATCGAAACAATTGATAAAGCATTCTTAAAACGCAATTTATTGAAAGAATATACCACTGGTGATTTATATAAGTTAGGGTGGAGCAATGAAGGTGCTTCATTTGAAAAAAATGATAGTTATTTATTCGGCGTTGAAACTCAATATGCTAATGGTGATGGTACATTTAGAACTGAAAAATTTCCGTATGATTTAAAAACCAATAAAAAAACTTCTACCCATGCGGATATTAAAGCCTTTATTGGCCAAATTGTTCGTGCGACTTCAGCAAATATTCATACTATTATGGAAGAATATAGCTATTATGATGAGTATGTTAAATATATGGCTATTTCGTATTTATTAGGTGATCCAGATGATTTAAGGGGCAATCATAATAATACATATGTTTATTTTGTTCCATCAACAAATGGTGTAAGTAAGATTCTATTTATGCCAACCGATCATGATCGTGCTTTAGGTGCTACTGGTGGAGCAGGAGGCAATCCTACGGGAGATTTTTGTACTAATAATGGTCCATTTTCGCCACAAACAGGATATTCAAGGACATATAATCCGTTATTTCATAAAACAATTATTAATAGTGGTGATGGTTTTAATCTAGGCAATGATCAAATTAAAGCTGATTATATTGAAAAAATTGAACAAATAATCGCTAGTGGTTGGATGAATCTTGATACTTTTAATATATATTACAATGCAGCAGTTTTGCATTATCAAGATGATTTGATTCTTGGTGATCGATTTAATAATGAAGATGTCACATTTAGTTTAGAGGAAAATAACACTCCAAGTGGTGATTGGAATTTAAGTGTTGAAGTATATTTAAGACTTAAAGTTGAAACTTTCAATAAGAAAAAATCAAAATAAAATAAAAAAGGCAAAATTGTATTTGCCTTTTTTAAGTTATTAAGTAAATATTTCCGATTAATTAAGAAACAAATTAAATTAAATTAATGAATAAATTGTAATGTTTTGTTGGATGATGTTGCAAAAAAAAGAATTATAAAAAAGGCAAAATAAGGATATATAAAAAATAATAAAAACGCTTGCATTATTTAATTAAATAGTGTATAATATAAATGAAAACGTATTTATAAGTTATTTTCTTTAAATACGGTTTATAAAATACTCAATAAGAGTAATGTTTTCATACATAACAAATAAAAAGGAGGAAATCGAAGTATGAAAAAACTTATTGCTTTTATAGCAATTTTTAGCATTGCTGTATGCTTAGTTGCATGTGGTGGTGGAAATAATGAACAAGGTGGTGGAGATGGAGGAAAAGTTATTAACTTAACTTATTCTGGTACTGCATCAAATCAAACATTTAATGAAACTTTATTTGAAGATTTCAAAGCTGCTAGAAAAGCTGCTGGTGACAAAAACACATATGTAATCACTTATGTATCACATGGTCCAGACAAAGTAGACTCTGAAATTTTAGACTGGGCATCTCCAGATGCACCAGACGTATATGAAGCTGCATCAGATAAAATTGGTATTCTTTATAGTAAAGGTGCTTTAGCAAAATTAAGTAAAACTTATGCTGATTGGATTGATGCTGAAATGAGCTCATTAGGTAAACAATTATCTACATTTAATGGCTCTTACTACACTTTCCCTTATACTGGTGATAATACTTATTATTTACAATATGATAAGAGTGTATTCTCTGAAGAAGATGTTCAATCAATTGAAGGCTTATTAGCTGCTGCTGAAGAAAAAGGTGTTCAAGTTGGTTATAACTTAAAAGAAGCATTCTGGGGTGGTGCTGCAATGTTTACATTTGGTGCTGACTATGAAGTAACTTATGATGAAGATGGTAACTATACAACTGAAGCTAACTTCAATAGTGAAGCTGGTCTAAAAGGTGCTAAAGCACTTCTAAAGATTATGACTCACAAAGCATGGGTTAACCAAGCTGGTGTTCCTGCTTCTGATAGTAAAGTTAAAGCTACAATCGCTGGTACTTGGGATGTTGCTGGTTATAAAGATGCATTAGGTGAAAATTATGCATGTGCACCAATGCCAACTGTAACAGTTGATGGTGAAACTAAGAATTTAGGTTGCTTCTTAGGTGGTAAATTCTTAGGTGTTAACCCTCAAAGATCTGCTGGTGATACAGATAGATTTGTTGCTGCTAACGAACTTGCTAAATATTTAGCTGGTCATGAAGCTCAAACTAAGAGATATGAACATGCTAATATTTATCCATGTATTGTTTCTGCACAAAATCATCCAGCTATGGCAACAGATGCTAACATTCAAACTTTAAAAGCTCAATCTGAATTTGCTCATGCACAAACTGCAGTTCCTGCAGAATTCTGGAATGCACCTGCTGCATTAACTGCAGGTATTGAAGATGGTACTTATACTTTAGATAACTTACAACAAGCTATTGATACATTTAATGATGCTGTTAAAGGTGTTGTTAAAGGGGAATAAAGTACTCAAAAACTAGAAAAATAAAAATGTGACGAGCTATATGCATCGTCACATTTTTACTTAAAAAAAGGAGATTATATGACAACAATAGAATATTTATCCCTTCCTTTATATAAACGAATATTTCATCGTATTATTAGTATTTTAACTAGTATCCCAAAAGCGATTGGTAGATTTTTTGCTAATCAAGTGCCAAACTTTTTTGTTAAAATTTGGAATAGTATTTCTCAATATTTTATTAATTTATGGCATTATTTTATTGATGGTGACTGGAAAACAAAAACTTCTTTTGGGATTATGGGGTTTGGTTTGATTACTAGAAAGTCTTTTTTAAGAGGTTTCTTATATTTAATCTATCAAATTGCATTTATAACTTTTGCAGTGACAACAGGTATTCCGTCACTAATTAAATTAGGATCTTTTGGATATGTATCACAACAAACATGGTATACTGGATATTATAATTATAATGGCTCATTAATTGAAATTACTAACTTTTATCCTAATTATGATAATAGTTTTATGATTTTGTTATATTCAATTATTTTTGCGATTTTAATTGTAATTTGCATTGTACTTTGGACTAACCAAATTAAAGATAGTGTGGAACTTGAAAATTTACATAATATTGGTAAAACCATTGAAGATAAAGATGTTGTTAAAAGTTTAGTTGGTAAAAACTATCATATGGTATTACTTTCAATTCCAACCTTAGGATTAGTTATTTTTACAGTTATTCCACTGTTATTTATGATTATTGTTGCATTTACAAATTATTCTTCAAAAGTAGATGCACCGGCTAGTATTTTTGACTGGGTTGGTACTTATAATTTTCAAAAATTATTTGGTTTAACTGGTGGTAATGGTTATGAATTTGCCTATGTATTTGGTCAAATTTTATTATGGACTTTAATTTGGGCTGTATTTGCAACATTCACTAACTATTTCCTAGGTATGATTGTTGCGATGATTATTAATACTAAAGGAATAAAACTTAAAAAAGTATGGCGTACTGCTTTAATTACAACAATTGCTGTACCACAATTTATATCACTGCTATTCATGTCCAAATTCTTAACAACGCAAGATGGTGGATTAAATACTATTTTGCTACAATTAGGATTGATTTCAGAAAATATTCGGTTCTTAGAGGATGCAACGATTGCAAAAATCACAATTATTATTGTTAATATGTGGATTGGGATTCCTTATACAATGTTAATGTGTTCAGGTATTTTAATGAATATTCCTGATGATTTATATGAATCTGCTAAAATTGATGGTGCTAGTCCGTTTAAAATGTATATGAAAATTACATTGCCATATATGCTATTTGTAACAGGACCGTACTTAATTCAATCTTTTGTTGGTAATATTAATAACTTTAACGTTATTTACTTACTATCTGGTGGTAATCCGATGTTTACATCAGTCAAAGGTCAAGGTATTCAAAACTTGAATGCTTTATATGGAGCTGGTCAAACCGATTTACTTATTACTTGGCTTTATAAGATGTGTATGGGTCAAGTTGAAAAGAACTATGGTGTTGCTTCAGTTATTGGTATCTTTATGTTTATCGTTGTTGCATCGATTTCACTAGTAGTTTATAGTAGATCAAGTTCAGTTAAAAATGAAGGAGACTTCCAATAATGAAAAGATTTCAGTATTTAAAACCAGTTAAGACTAAAGATTTATTTTATAATTCGAAAAATACCGGTTCAATGCGAACAAAAGAACGAATTAAAAAAATTATCATTTATACAATTTTAAGTGTAATTACAATTCTTTGGATATTACCATTTGCTTATTTGATTTTACAATCATTTGCAGTAAAATATGAATCTACAGCAATCATTCCTCGTGAATGGACACTAAATAATTATCGTGCTTTATTTGATACTAATTATATTATGAAGTTTAATGGTAAAGATATGTGTTTTGCTCAAACTTATCCGTTCGGAAAATGGATGCTTAATACTTTAATTATTGCGATAGCAGTAGCAATTATTCAAACTGTTTTCACTTTAATGACATCATATGCATTCTCAAGATTAAGATTTTCATTTAGACAAAAATATATGAAATTAATTTTAATTATTGGAATGTTCCCTGGATTTTTAGGAATGATTATTAACTATTTTATGTTAGGACAATTTAAAATTGGTGATCAATCACTTAATAGTGGTTATTTAGGTCTTGTTGGATTAGTAATCATTTATACTGCTGGTTCTGCTATGAACTATTATGTTTCTAAAGGATATTTTGATACAATTTCTAGGTCTTTAGATGAAGCAGCAATGATTGATGGTGCTAACAAGAATACCATCTTCTGGAAAGTAATCTTACCTCTTTCTAAACCAATTATTGTATATACTACTTTACTAGCATTTACTGCTCCTTGGGGTGACTATATGTTTGCTTCAGTAATTGCGATGGGAAATTCAGATATTTTTAACGTAGCAGTTGGGCTTCAACAATTACTAGGTAAAGAGTCAGGCGTTAGTGCATTCCCAATTTTCTGTGCTGCTGGGGTTATTGTTTCAATTCCAATTACCGCACTATTCTTCTTCCTACAACGATACTATGTAGAAGGAGTAACTGGCGGAGCAGTTAAGGGATAAAAATATGGGAAAAAAGTTTTTATTAATTATGTTAATTTTATGTTTAGGTGCATTTACAGGATGTAAGAAAGAAGATCCTTATGCTGGTGCATATGGTAAAAAAATTGAAGAAGATTTAATCACAACCAATATTATTGATGATAATTATCGTAATTATTATGAAATTTTTGTTCAAGCTTTTAATGATTCCAATTTTGATGGAGTTGGTGACTTAAATGGTGTTACTGCTCGTCTAGATTACATTCAAGATTTAGGATATAACGGCATTTGGTTAATGCCAATTCATCCAACAAGCTCTTATCATGGATATGATGTGGATGATTATTATGAAGTTAATAGTAAATATGGTACAATTGATGATTTAAAAAATTTAATTAATGAATGTCATAATCGTGGAATTAATTTAATTTTAGATTTAGTACTTAACCATTCAGGAAGAAATTGTGAATATTATAAAAAAGCATGTGAAGCTTATGATAAAAGTTTAAAAGGATTATCCCTAACTGAAGAAGAAGAAAAGTATAAAGATTTTTATGTTTTTTATCCTTCTTTAAATATGGTGCCTAGTAATGTTAAAGCTGAAAAAGCTGGTAGCAAATATAGTTTTTATGTCGAAGCGAATTTTTCCTATAATATGCCAGAATTCAATTTAGATAGTGAAGCTGTTAAAGATGAATTTAAAAACATTATTAAATACTATTTAGATATGGGGATTGATGGATTTAGACTAGATGCAGTTATTTACTATTATTATGGTAATAAAGCAAAGAACATTGAGTTTTTAAGTGAACTTAATAGTTGGGTTAAATCGATTAAACCGGATGCATATGTTGTTGGTGAATGTTGGTTAGGCTATGATAGTATTCAAGATTATTATGCAAGTGGAATTGATTCATTTTTCAATTTCGCAGTTAGTACTAATGCATCAAATAGTGGTGTAATTAATGGTGTCAATCCTGAAGGCCGAGGCATTAATGGTTATTATAATGCGTTAATTGCTAATCAAGATATTATAGGAACAAATAGTAATGGAATTCCTGCACCATTCCTTGATAATCATGATATGTCAAGATATACATATATATCAAGTGTAAATAAACATAAATTTACATTTGCTCTTGCAGCAATGTTAAATGGAACAATTTTCAGTTATTATGGTGATGAAGTTGGTATGTATGGTTCTAATGCTTCAGGTAAACCGGATCAAAATGTTCGAATTCCGATTAAATGGGGCGATAATACCACTCCTGATTGTACACCAATTTCGGGTACAACAGAAATGCTTTATCCGTATCCAACTGTAATGGAACAAATTGAAGATAGTAATTCGATTCTTAATTACTACAAGAAAGTATTATTGATTCGAAATCAAAATCCTGAAATTGCAAGAGGAACAGTTCAATTAATTGCAAAAGATAAAGAAACGAGTAAAATGTTATTAATATCAAAAACTTATAACAATAGTGAAATTGGAATTTTATTTAACTTCTCGGAGTACGAAGATTTAACTATTGATTGTAAGGCATATGGTTATAATCAAGTTATCGGTCAAATTGTAATTGAAAGTAACCAATATGTAGGTGAATTAAAAGATGGTAGGATTAAAATGCCACCATTTAGTATCGTTATATTAAAGAAGTAGATAGGAGTAAGTAAATATGGCAGGTTTAAGATTAGAACATATTTATAAAGTTTATCCAAATGGAACAAAAGCTGTATCAGACTTTACCATGGATATCAAAGACCAAGAATTCATTGTTTTTGTCGGACCTTCTGGTTGTGGAAAATCAACAACATTAAGAATGATTGCCGGATTAGAAGATATTAGTGCCGGTGAATTATATATTGATGATCATATCGTTAATGATGTTGAACCAAAAGATCGTGACATTGCAATGGTATTCCAAAATTATGCGTTGTATCCACATATGACTGTTTACGAAAATATTGCGTTTAGTCTAAAGTTAAGACATGTACCTAATGAAGAGATTCATAAAAAAGTATTATGGGCAGCCCAAGTCTTAGATTTAACTGAATATTTAGATCGTAAACCAAAAGCAATGTCAGGTGGACAACGTCAACGTGTTGCATTAGGTCGTGCAATCATCCGTAATCCTAAGGTTATGTTACTTGATGAACCATTGTCAAATCTAGATGCAAAACTTCGTGCGCAAATGCGTACTGAAATTGCTAATTTACATCAAGAATTAAAGACAACATTCATTTATGTTACTCATGACCAAGTTGAAGCTATGACTTTAGGGACTAGAGTTGTAGTTATGAAATTAGGTAAGATCATGCAAATTGATACACCTAAGAATTTATACGATTATCCAGCTAATAAGTTTGTAGCCGGATTTATCGGAACACCACAAATGAATTTTTTCAATGCGAAGATTAAACGTTGTGGTTTAATTGATGAAATTAAATTATTAAATTCAAATAATACTTTAAGTGTTGATCATGCAGTGTTATCAAAAGTTCAACCTAAATATTTTACTGGCGATAAACAAGTTATTTTAGGGGTTAGATGTGAACATTTATCACTTGATCCAGAATTAGTAGCAAATGCAAAAACTTCATTTGAAATGAAAGTTACAAACTTCGAAGAATTAGGTAACGAAACATTAACATATGGTGAATTGATTTCTGACCAAGATATTAAAGTTAAACCAATTAACGTGATTGTTAGAGGTAATTCAACTTATGGTAATAAACGTGGAGATGTAGTTAAAGTTGCCGTTGATATGAGTAAAGTTCACTTATTTGATAGTGTTACAGAAGAAGTTATCAATCCACGCGTTCCTTCATATAACCTTGTTAATGGTGTAGTTAGTGGTTCACAATTAAATGTTGGTCTAACTTCATTAACATTACCATCAGCAATTAAGCTTACAGATGGTGCATACAATGTCGTAATTCCAGTTTCTGCAGTTCGACTTAACCATCGTGAAGGTGTAAAAGTTCAAGTAGAAAAAGTTGAACAATTTGATGCCACAAAAATTGTTACAATGCGTTTAGGTGATAATATTGTTTTTGCTAGATATGATGGTGAAGTTGATTTAACTCAAGATTGGTATATTGATATTCATTATCCAAGTGTAGAATTTTATCAAGGTGATCAACTTGTGCAAAAACCAATTGTTGAATATGATCGTATTAATGCTATGTTCTTAAATCATGTTACTGCAAAACAATTTGTTGGTGACCAATATGATTCACTTGTTGAAAGTCGCGTTGAAGCAGTTGAAACTAAATATCAAGGTTTATTCCAATCAATGCAAGAACAACTAGAACAAGACTTAGCTAATGCAAAAATTCATCTTCAAGATAGTGATCCAAAAGCAATTATGGAAAAGAATAAACCATTAATTGCAGAAAAAACCCAAGAAGTAAAAAATCAAATTGAAGTATTAAAAGCAGAACTAAAAACAACTATTGCGGAATTAACTGCAGCTCATAAAGTTAAAATTGTTGAAATTATGAATCAAGTTAAACAAGCTTATGATAAAGTTTATAATGATGAAATTGAATCATTCAACAACTTTAAAGAAATCAATAAAGATCGTGATGCTTATCGTAAACGGGTTCAAGAATTACGTCAATTCAAGAGTAATCATCAATTAGAATTACAAAATGAAATGAATAAACGTCTTAATGCTGAAGCAATTGAATATGATACAGAAATGAATGCGTTAAAAGGTAATTTCAAACGTGAAAAAGAAGCTCTATTAAATTCATTAAAACAATTTAAAGAAGATTGTTATAATGAGGCATATCCAGAAGTTAAGATTGAAAAAGCATTTAAAGAAAATATGAAAGCACTACAAAAAGAATATAGTGAAGCACTAAACCGTGCGAAAATTATTTTCTTCTTTAAAACTGGTAATTTAGTAACCCTTACAAATGATGAAATTTCTAATAAGATGATTCAAAGTCTAGGTATTAAAGTCTTTACAAAACAATATTTAGTTGAAATTCCTCATGATGCATATACAATCACTAATGATGGTGAAGGTATTAAAGTAAGCGTTGAAGAAATCTTAGATTATGGTAAAATTAAATATGCTAAATGCTTATATCGTGAACATAAAGACAATAATTATATTTACATTCAATTAGAAAATCAAGATATTAGTAATGAGCTTACTGTTAAATATGATATCAACCATATTCATGTAACAGAAAAAGCAATGGATATTAAGATTTACTAATCGCTATATCGAGGTGATTAAAGTGAAAAATAGACTAATGCGATGTGTGCTTTTAGTAATAATTTCTGTCTTTATGCTATTTACTGCTAGCTGTACACAAACACGTCCTGAAAAAGGTTATGTTTCTGCAGATTATATTTGGCAAAATGTGATAAAAAATATTGATGAATCAGTTCAATATAGTAGTTATGATACAAAGTATTTATTAAATTATTTCGCAACTGAATCTGATTATTTACCGGCTAAGGGTGAAAATAATTTACAAAATCAAACTTTTGTTGATTCTGTTGATACATATTCATCATCTTGTGTATCGTTATTTTTAAAATTACCAATGCATATTACTTCAACTAATTGGCAAGTATATAGCGGTGAAGGTGATAATAAAAAACTTGATACTAATTTATCAACTAAAAATCGTTTAGAAGCAAAAATTTATCAACCTGGTTCTGAATATAATTATCAAATTTATTATTATGAACGTGAAGATGGTGGCTTTTACCTAAAAGCATTTGGTACAAATAAAGCTTTAAAAATTAATCAATTTTATGAAGATTTTGAAATTCAATGTACAGGAAAGTGGAATATCACTTGTGAATATGATCGAAATGGTTTCTTAGTAAGCGAAAGATTTGAAACAATTAATTCGCATAAAGAGGATGATTCTAAGTCTGTATATGGATATGCAATCTACACATATCATGAATAAAATTTGTTTAATTTTAATCAGTGTTTTATGCATAATTAGTTTAACTTCTTGTAAAAAAAAGATTCCTGAAGGCGATATTAAAGACTTTGTTGAACGTTTTGATTTTGATGAAACATATAAAAATATTACTTATGCTTCATCAACGGTTACTTCATCACACTATGTTGATAATGTCCTTCAAGGAACGATTACAACATATACATATATTGATTTAGTTGATGGTAAATATCATTATTCAAAAACTGTTCTTAGTGGTAGTTATTATGGTAATGGTGAAGATCAGTTCAATTATTATGAACAAGAAACAATTACCTATCTTGATGAAGTTGGTAATGTTGTCGCCTACGCTTTAACTGATGGGGTAATAGAAACCTTAACTTATCGTCCTGAAGATTTAGGAATCTTAATTAATAATTTCTTTTATACTGATTCTGAGTATGGCTACCATAAAGGTGGTACATATTATGGAGATTACATTTTAGCTAATTGTGCAAAACATTATCATTTATTCAGTTTAAATGATGATAAGACAATTTTAAATTATCATATTAATACTTTCTATGATGGTAAAGATAATCAAAAAATCTTAATTATGCATGAATTTAATGTTAATGAATGGGGAATGATTATCAATCTATCAACTAAAAGTATTGACGAAAATAATCATAATACCTATTCATATACAACAATGGATTGTGATTATGAAACGAGAATGGATAAAATATATGATTTTATAGTAAAGGATTAAAAAAATGAAAAAAGTATTTTTAATGTTTTTGATGGTAATCCTTGCATTTGGCCTAATTGGTTGTAAGAAAAATAATTCAGGCAATAATTCTGATGATCAAGGTGGAAATAATTCCGGTAATAATGAACAAGAATATACCGGTGAACCGGTTGGATTTACGATTCACTATCGCCGTACGGACAATAGCTACTCACAATGGGGGCTATGGTTATGGGAAGATGGTAGTGAAGGTGCTGTTTATGAATTTCAGGGAACAGATGATTATGGTGCATATGTAACTTATGAATTTAGTCAATGGTCTAGTGGCCTTGCT
The DNA here is from genome assembly GCA_964541525.1 of uncultured Staphylococcaceae bacterium. GTDB lineage: Bacteria > Bacillota_I > Bacilli_A > ML615J-28 > CAG-313 > UBA1737. The sequence continues at coordinate 25,336 of CAZIQF010000012.1, forward strand.
GATAGTAAAATGGGATTCATTGTTCGAAAAGTAGCAAGTTGGACTAAAGACTATGACTCCGATCGTTTCATTATTTTCAAAAATTATAAATTGGATGCAAGTGGATATTATCATATCTATTTACGTCAAGGAGACGGAACAATTTATACTAATGCGGAGGGTGAAGTGGCAGATATTGTTCAAACCTTTGAGGTTTTCCAAAACGCAACAAATTATTATATTCATTTTGAATTAAATAAAGAATATGAGTCTTATACTTTATATGAAGGAGATCAAGTTTTAGTATCAAGTGATGATCAAAATAATGATCCAAATGCAATCTTAAAAACAACTAAAAAGTTACAATATAATTTAGGCCAAGCAATGCCGGATGTTACGAAAGACTTTAAATTAGTAGTTAAATTTAAATTATCAAAATTAACACAAACTAAGTATGCTGATAAGGCAAAACTTTATACTACTGATGGTTTTAAGAAAGCATATACTTATGACGGTGATTTAGGTGCCATTTATTCTAGAGAATCAACTACATTTAGAGTATGGTCACCAATCTCAACAGATATGAAACTTCGAATTTATGAAACAGGAACACCAAGTAAAATTTTATTAAATGGAACATGGGAAACATTTGTTAATGGTTCTGATTTATATCAAGAATATCAAATGACTCGTGGTGAAAAAGGTACTTGGGAATATACGTTAAATGGTGACTTAGGTGGCAAATACTATACATATGTTGTAACAAATTCTTCATATCAAAATCGAGAAGTTGTTGATCCATATGCTAAATCAACTGGTATTAATGGTCTTCGTGGAATGATTGTTGATTTTACTCAAACTAATCCAACTGGTTGGGATGATATTTCAATTTTAAAAATTCCATCATCATCATTAACCATTTATGAAACGCATGTCGCTGATATCACAAGTAGTGCTACTTGGGGTGGAACAAAAGAAAATGCGAAATTATTTAAAGGTCTATATGAAACTGGAACAACTTATACTGCCAATGGGAAAACCGTTACAACTGGCTTTGACCATATCAAAGAACTTGGCGTTAATGCAGTGCAATTGATTCCAATCTTCGACCAAGCTAATGATGAACGTCCAGATGATGATCCAACAAGAACTGATGGTTCTGTTCGTCAATTTAACTGGGGATATAATCCACTTAACTATAATGCTTTAGATGGTATTTATTCTTCTGATCCATATGATGGATATGCAAGAATTAGAGAATTCAAAGAATTAGTATTGGCATATAATCAAGCTGGTATTAATATCATTATGGATGTTGTATATAACCATGTATCAGGTTTGGATGGTAGTAATTTTGATGTTTTAATGCCTAAATATTATTTCCGCTATCGTTCAGGAGTTGCATCAAATGGTTCAGGATGTGGTAATGAAACTGCATCAGAAATGCCGATGTTTAGAAAATTCATGATTGATTCGACTGAATTTTGGGCAAGTGAATATAAACTTGGTGGTTTCCGATTTGATTTAATGGGTGTTCATGATTTAGAAACAATGAACCTTCTTACTGCCAATCTTCATGAGAATGTTAGTGAATATATTACCGTTTATGGTGAACCTTGGACTGGTGGAACAATTGCGTTAAGTTCAGCCGCTGCTAATCAATCAAATTTGGCAAGTTTCAAAGGCTATGGTCAATTTAATGATCAAATGCGTGATTCATTAATTAAAGGTGGATTAAGTGGTGTTAGTGAAAAAGGTTGGGTTAATGGTAATACAGCTGAAATTAATCGTTTAATTAATGGTTTAAAAGGCATTACAAAAGCCAATGTAACTGATCCAACTAAATCAATTGCTTATGTAACATGTCATGATAATTATACTTTATATGACCGTTTAAAAGCAGCTGATTCAGTAGGTTTAAGCCCTAATATTATCAAACAGCAAGCAATGCTTGCCAATGCATGTGTATTTACTTCTCAAGGTATTACATTTATGTTAGCTGGAGAAGAAATGCTTAGAACTAAAGGTGGAGATTCTAATTCATATCAATCTTCATACAAAGTTAATGAAATTAATTATGCCTTAAAGATTACTCACGCCGATATGATGGCAAATTATCAAAAATTAATTTCATTAAAACAAAATGCCAATGTTTTTGGCAAAACTGCATCAGAAATTACGACTGATGTAACAATCACAACAAATCAACAAAATAGTTTAATTACAATGAAAATTGTTGATCAAGTAAATCAGGTAGAATATATCATATGTCATAGTAATGGTGTTACTAGTGCGACAGCGCCTAAACTTGTAAATCTAGAAGGCTATACATTATATCTTGATACACTAAATACTCAAAATTTAGTCTTAAAGAATAATATGCGTATTAGTGATTATCAAACAATTATTGCATTTCGTAGTATTGCATAAGACATATCATATTCAACATAAAAACTAAAAAAGAAAAAATAAAAGGAGAAAAAGAAAAATGAAAAAATTTTTATTACCTTGCTTACTATTCGTTTTATGTTTAGTAGTTACAAGTTGTACTCCAGCTTGTGAACACGAAGCTGGAAAACAATGGGAAGCAGATCAAACTACACATTGGCATGTTTGTTCAAAATGTGGTGAAAAAGTTGATGAAGCTGAACATACATGGGGTGAATGGATTGTATCTGTTCCTGCATCTGTAGGTGCTGAAGGAAGTCAATATCGTCAATGTACAGTTTGTAAAAAAGCTGAAGTACAAGCAATTCCTGCAATCGTACTTGCAACAGGTGAAGCTCAAGCAGACGTAGCTGTATATGTAAAAGCTCCTGCTGATTGGTCTGTTGTTAACTGTTATTATTGGGGTGATAATGTTGAATCTAATAAGACTGTTGGATGGCCAGGTCAAGAAATGACTCTAGTTAATGCAGAAGAAAACGTTTGGGGCTTTATTGTTCCTGCTGGTACTGCTAATATAATTTTCAATAATGGTAGTACACAAACTGCTGACTTATTATTTGGTACTGAAACTAACCTTTATACTCTTACAGTAGCAAATGCTGAAGGTAAATTATTAGCTGATTATGGTGAATATGTACCAGCTGCTGATCAACCAGAACTTAACAAATATCCAATTTCTGAAGCTGAAACATTCAGAACTATCTATGTTCAATTACCTGAATCATGGGCAGCTCAAAATGTTCACTATTGGGGTGCTGGTGTAGGAAGCGAATGGCCAGGAGATCCATTAACAGTTGTTGATGCAGAAAAACATGTTTATAGCTTTGAACTTTCTTCAAAAGTAACTGGTTTCTTATTTAATGCTGGTGATGGACAACCTCAAACATCTAATGTTCTTCCTAATGAAGCTGTTAATGGTTATGTAGTTAGTGTTGATGATAAAGGTAATGTATCAGTTACTGCTTGTACATATAGTGAAGGTGGATTCACTGAAGTAGAATTAGGACCAGTTGAAGTAGTATTATATGTTAAAGGTTCAATGAATGTTTGGAGTGATAATGATGCATTCAAATTAGTTGTTGATGGTGACAATGCAAGTCTTCAAGTTGCACTTGTTGAAGGTGATGAATTCAAAATTGCAACATCAGCTTGGGATATCCAATTTGGTAGTGGTAATACAGAAATGGATGCAGCTTGCTTCGTTGCTAATGGTGAAAATATTAAATGTTTAGTAGCTGGTACTTACCTTATCACAGTTGTTAATTACAATAGTGATGCACGTACTTGCTCAATCGTAGCAGTTTCTGCTGAATAATTGATAAACTAAATCAAGTGTGGATTAACTTAAGGTTATCCACACTTTTTACTTTTATGTAATTTTGAATATTTAAGAAATATCACGCGGGGCATATTAAGTAGTTTGAGTCATTTCGATGTGTAATTTCATGAATACAATATATATTAATAATATTATTAGTTCTTGCGAGTTTCATTCATTCAGCTTGTCGATAATGAACATGTTTTATCTAATAAAACGTTCAACTTGAAATTTAAGACATAATTTGATATAATATATAGGGTTATAAAAATAGTATAAATTATATTAAGGAGTAAATCAAAGTGAAGAAAAAATTAGTTATGTTAACTATCATGGATGGTTATGGAATTAGAAATGTTGTTGATGGTAATGCGATTGCTAATGCGAAAAAACCTAATCTTGATTGTTTGTTTAAAGAATATCCTAATACTCTTATTGAGGCATCTGGTGAAGCTGTAGGTCTTCCTGATGGGCAAATGGGTAATAGTGAAGTTGGACATATGAATATTGGAGCCGGTCGCGTTGTATTCCAATCATTAACTAGAGTTAATATTGCTTGTCGTGAAAATAAATTATTACAAATGCCTGCAATTGCGAAAGCCATTAATCATGCCAAAAATAATCATTCTGCTTTACATGTAATGGGACTAATGAGTGATGGAGGTGTTCATTCTCATATTGATCATATTATTTATTTAATGAATGAAGCTAAAAAAGCTGGTGTTGAAAGAGTTTATGTTCATTCATTTTTAGATGGCCGTGATGTTCCACCACAATCTGCTAAAGAATATTTATCTCGTTTAAAAGATGCTTGTTTACCAGGTGTTAAATTAGGAGTTGTTTCTGGCCGATATTATGCAATGGATCGTGATAAGAACTATAACCGTATTCAACTGGCATATGATGCTTTAGTTTATGGTAAAGCTGAAGTTAAGGATGTATTAGAGGGAATTGATGAATCTTATCAAGAGGGGATTACTGATGAATTTGTTAAACCGTATATTGTGTCCGAAGATGCAACAATTAAAGAAAATGATGCAGTAATTTTTGCTAACTTTAGACCTGACCGTGCAATTCAAATGAGTATTGCTTTAACTAATCCAACTGAAGCTGTTTCGGATAAAGGTAATTTAGAAAACTATCTGGTATTTAAAAACTTATACTTTGTTCAAATGATGTTATATAGTGAGAAAGTATTAGGTGATGTAGCATTTGATGTGCAAAAATTAGATAATATTTATGGTGAAGTTATTGCTGCTAATGGTTTAAAACAATTAAGAATTGCTGAAACAGAAAAATATGCCCATGTCACATTCTTCTTTGATGGTGGTGTTGACAAAGAATTACCTGGTGCTGATCGAATTTTAGTTCCCTCACCAAAAGTTGCTACATATGATTTAAAACCAGAAATGAGTGCTTATGAAGTTACTGATAAAGTCTTAGAAGCAATCAAATCAGAAAAATATGATACCATTATCTTAAATTATGCGAACTGTGATATGGTCGGTCATACTACTGTTTATGATGCAGCTGTTAAAGCCGTTGAAGTTGTTGATGAGTGTGTGGGAAAAGTTGCAAAAGCCGTTGAAGCCGTTGGAGGCGTAATGTTACTTACTGCTGACCATGGTAATGCTGATTGCATTTGGGATGAAAATAAAAATCCATTCTCTGCTCATACAACATCACCGGTTCCTTTCCTTGTAACCAGCAAAGATGTTGTTCTAGAAGAAACTGGTAATTTAGGTGATATTGCACCAACTATGCTTGAATTATTAGGTATTGCTAAACCTGTAGAAATGACAGGCAAGAGTATGATTAAAGCTAAAAAATAGGTTTTAAAAAAGTAAGAATACTTATTTTTTGAAAAAATAGTTATTATGTAGTATAATAATAAATGTAAAAAATGAAAGGATTAAAGAAACATGAATAACATGAATTACACAAGTCAAGTAAAAGCAATGTGCCCAGTTAAAGTTGGCGCAAGTCATGGATGTGCTCCAATCCCTCAAGAAGGTGAATGGACTTATTCTCGTAAAATCGAAGATATTAATGGTTTTACACATGGTGTTGGTTGGTGTGCTCCACAACAAGGTGCATGTAAACTATCACTAAACGTTAAGAATGGGGTTATCCAAGAAGCATTAGTAGAAACTATTGGTTGTTCTGGTATGACTCACTCAGCTGCAATGGCATCTGAAGCATTAGTAGGAAAAACAGTTTTAGAAGCATTAAATACAGACCTAGTTTGTGATGCAATTAATACTGCAATGCGTGAACTTTTCTTACAAATTGTTTATGGTCGTAGCCAATCAGCATTCTCTGAAGGTGGACTTCACATTGGTGCTGGATTAGAAGATTTAGGTAAAGGATTAAGAAGCCAAGTTGGTACTGCTTATTCGACATTAGCTAAAGGTCCTCGTTATCTTGAACTTGCTGAAGGATATATTACAAGAATTGCATTAGATGCAAATAATGAAATCATCGGTTATGAATATTTATCTTTAGGTAAATTTACTGATTTCTTGAAGACTGGTATGAATGCTGATGAAGCAGTTAAAAAAGCTATGGGTACATATGGTAGATTTGCCGATGCTGCAAAATACATTGACCCACGTCAAGAATAGGAGGCATTAACAATGGCATTATTTGAAAGTTATGAAAGAAGAATAAATCAAATTAATAAATGTTTAAATGAAAATGGCATTAAGGATATTGATGAAGCAAAAGCAATTTGTGAAGCTGCAGGTGTTGATGCTTATGGTATTACAAAAGGTATTCAACCTATTTGTTTTGAAAATGCGGCATGGGCTTATACAGTAGGTGCTGCTCTTGCATTAAAAAACAAAGCTAAAGATGCTGCTGAAGCTGCTAAATGGATTGGTGTTGGCTTGCAATCATTCTGTATTCCAGGATCAGTTGCTGATGACCGAAAAGTAGGTTTAGGTCATGGTAATTTAGGTGCTATGCTTCTTAGCGAAGATACTAAATGTTTTGCATTCTTAGCTGGCCACGAATCATTTGCTGCTGCTGAAGGTGCAATTGGTATCGCAAAAACTGCTAATAAAGTAAGAAAAGAGCCACTAAGAGTTATTCTTAATGGTCTTGGTAAAGATGCTGCTAAAATCATTTCTCGTATCAATGGGTTTACACTTGTTGAAACTGAATTTGACTATAAAACTGGTGAATTAAGAGAAACCAAAGTTACTCCATATTCAGATGGTGACCGTGGTAAAGTTCGTTGCTATGGTGCTGATGATGTTAGAGAAGGCGTTGCAATTATGTGGCATGAAAATGTTGATGTATCAATTACTGGTAACTCGACTAACCCAACTCGTTTCCAACATCCAGTAGCTGGTACTTATAAGAAAGAAAGAGTACTTGCTGGTAAACCTTACTTCTCAGTTGCATCAGGTGGTGGTACAGGACGTACACTTCATCCAGATAATATGGCTGCAGGTCCTGCTTCATATGGCTTTACTGATACACTTGGTCGTATGCATAGTGATGCTCAATTTGCTGGTTCTTCCAGTGTACCTGCTCACGTTGAAATGATGGGTTTAATTGGTATGGGTAATAACCCAATGGTTGGTGCTACAGTAGCAGTAGCAGTAGCTGTTTCTCAAGCACTAAATAAATAATCATAATTGATTCTATACGATATAATCAATAAAAAAGTGATAATAGAAATTACAACATTTCTATTATCTTTTTTTATAATAATTTATTTATATTATAATAGAAAAAGATCAGACATGGTTATTTAATGATAATTATATATGGGAATGTTCTTTAATTTGAACAGTTTTTTACATAACTTTTTACAAAGGTTTAAGTATTATGAATATTTCTAGTCTAGATTTGATGTTATAATTTAGAATGCTATTTTTAGTATTTAAATCTTAATAAAATAGTTGTTTTTTTTAAAAAAAATGATAAAATATAACTATAAGTAATTCAATTGAAATGAAGTATCTAATAAAATTTAATAAAAAATTAAAAAGATTATCATTTAATCCTTAGTGGCATAGTATATAATGGATATATGTGTAGAGGTATTAATCATGGTTTAAATTAAAATAAAATATTAAATTCAAAAAAATTCTGTTGGTGATTATTTTTGGGAGTAATTTATCAATTAAAAGTAAATTATTATAATTGCTAACGATGTTTATACAAATCAAGAAGAAAGGTGAGTTATATGTTGAAAAAAGTTTTAATTTTATTTGTAATGTTTTTAATGCTTAGTTGTGTGGCATGTGTTGAAAATCCTAAAGATATTGAACCAATTCTTGGTGAAGATGTAGTTAGTAATGAATTAATTGTTGATAATACTAATTATTCTTATATGAAATTAGAGTTGATTAAAAGTACTTCCTATGAAAAAGAATTATGTGATAGTGATAAAGATGGATTATATGCTGAATATTATAAGGTAGCAGTTAAAATTAATCATATTTATACTTTTCTTAATCTTCCGTTATGTAACAAAGGAAATAGTATGCAGGGGTATATTAAAGAAGATTTAGCAACTTTTAATCAAAATTTAAGTGCGAATTATTATATAGATGTTCCAAGTAAATTAATTAATGAAGTTGAACAAATTGATGAAGTAATTATGCGTGTATATGCACCGATTGCAGCTGAATATATGTTAATGCCTGAAGATGGTAGTAGTTTAGGATATTTATCTTCCCATGAACAAGAAGGAAAGATTATTAAGCACAACTTTTATCCAATAATTAATGGGTTAGTTAATATTTATACTAGAACTTATGAACAAGTAAAATATGAAAAGATTTATACTAATCTAGATGGATTTAAGTACTATGACAATGGTTTAAAAGATCGAATGACAATCGATGAATTTAGTGATTGGATTCAAAATGTATATAATGTGCAAAAAGAAAGTGAATTAGTTAATAAAAATATTCCGGATGCAACTAAAAACTTTCAACAAACTGTTCAATTAGGTGTTGAAGAAGCAGAAGACTATACTGATAATGAAGGATTGGTTGTGACTTTTTCAAAACTAAAAGAACATTCAGCGATGGATGGTATTGAATACGCATTATATAAAGAAGGATGTTATGCTCCTAATGATGATTTATTTCCTGCACAACCTACCTATGCTTATTCATTGGTAAAGTTAGTTAAAAAAGATAAATATGATATTGTTAAAGTTGATAATATGTCATATTATGTTGTAGATGTTGAATTAATGGAAACATATGAATGTTTTGAAGATTACTCAATAGAATATACAATTGATAAGAATAATCGATATAAAACACTAGATGAAGTGAATAATGTTTTAACCAAGAAATATAATATTTTAATTAAAGTTGATGATGTTGTTTTGTTAAATAATATGGATAGTATGATTATTCGATTATTTGCATCTGGTAATTATTATAATGATGCTTTATTAATTGTTCGAGATTTACCAGCAGCAGGTACCAGCCTTGCAACAATTGATTTGAATAGTACCCGCAAATATTATGACTATTTTCCGGTTAAAGATGATGAAGTAAGTGTTTATACTAGAGAATATAGTGATTTTACATCTGAACAAGTTGCGACTAGTTTAGATGATTATAATCAATATTTCTATCGTGCTTTAAAAGATCGAATGTCAGTAGAAGAGTTTAAAACATTTCTTTCTGTTGTACAAAAACGGAGAATTGAACGTAAAGAAGATTATACTAATATTTTCACTGGCTCATATTAAAATTTGTTTTTAGATAATATAACTAAATTGTTAATTAAATAATTAATTAAATGCGTTATTTAAACATCGCTTTTAAAAATTTGTTTTTTATAAAAAATTGTGGTATAATATACAAGAGTTAATTAAAAGAGGTGAATGATATGTCATTGATGATTGGTAATGTTGGGTTGTTTATTGTTAAAAGAAAAACCAATATTAGTTATATTTTAGAATCAATAGATACAAATATGCAAACAGAAATATTTATGCATTTTAATCAAACATTAAAAGAATTAGAACCAGGAGATAAAATTGAAGCATTCTTGTATTATGATAATCGTAATCGACTATGTGCAACAATGGAAAAACCATTAATTACGACTACTGAGTATGGTTTTGTTAAAGTTGTTAATGTTCGTGAAAAATTAGGATGTTTTGTTGATATTAATATCAATAAGGATATGCTTTTATCAAAAGATTTTTTACCGAATAATTATAAAGGTTGGCCTCAAGCTGGCGATATGCTACCATGCATATTAAAAGAAAAGAAAGATACACTTGTTGCAAAAATTATTAATCGTGATGACATTCCTTTTCACCAATCAATGTTAAAAGTTGGTGATTGTGCAACAGCTTATGTTACAATGTTTACTTCTGATGGAATGCTTGCGATAACATTAGATTATGATGTAATATATATACATAAAAGCCTAGTTCGTAAAAAATATCGAATTGGTGAAGAAATTTGTGTAACAATTATCAATATTAATAAGAATAATGAATTTAATGGTTCTTTGATTACACAAAAAGAAACAATGATTAATACAGATAAAGAAATGATTTTAAAACATTTAATCGATTTAGGTGGTGTACTTAATTTAGGTAATGCCTCAACCCCAGAAGAAATTGCGAAAGTCTTTACCATTAGTAAAAGCGCATTTAAGCGTGCGGTTGGTGCATTATATAAAGAACGACTTATCACTATTGATGAGCATAAAATTACCTTGGTTAAAACAAAATAGAGTAAATATATAAAGTTTATGTTGTTATATATAAAGTTTATGTTGTTATAGACTTGCAGAAACATTAAAAATATGATATAATACTAAAGTATGTTATTGAAAGTAACATACTAAACACGATGTTCCGCTGATAAATTGATTATTATGAACATTGCAAGATAAGGAGTGTAGATTTATGAGTCAACAATTAATTGATGCTGTAACTAGTAGTTACATGAAAAATGATGTACCTGAATTTCGTCCTGGTGACACTGTAAGAGTACATGTTAGAATCAAAGAAGGTGGCAAAGAAAGAATCCAAATTTTTGAAGGCTTAGTAATGGGCCGTCATGGTGGTGGAATTAGCGAAACTTATACAGTTCGTAAAATTTCTTCTGGTGTAGGTGTTGAAAGAACATTCCCTGTTCACAGCCCTCTTGTTGCCAAAATTGAAGTAACACGTCGTGGTATTGTACGTCGTGCTAAGATTAATTACATTCGTAATTTATCTGCTAAAGCTGCTCGTATTAAAGAACGCAAATAGTTACAATTAAAAACAAACATTTTAAAGTAAAAAGGACAATCCATTAAGGGTTGTCCTTTTACACTATATAGAACTATTGTCATCAAATTCATTCATTTCTTAGTAAATATTATATGGAATATTTTTAAGTAGCTTATCAAAGTCTAATAATTTTTTGGGTAGTGATATTGTATTCAATTAATTATAAAATAGATGTAATTATAACGGAGGTAAAAGAAATGAAATTAGAGGAGTGGTTAGATACTTGGCTTAATAAGTATCAAAAAACAACAATTAAATTAAGAACATATTTAAAATACAGTGATATTATTAATAAACATATTAAACCAATTTTAGGCAATTATGAGCTTGAAAATTTAACCGGTAAAGTACTGCAAGAATTTGTATTATATAAACTAAATAATGGTAATTTGCTTACGAATGATAAGTTATCGGATAATACTGTAATTGCAATTGTATCATTACTTAAACAAGCGTTAAGACAAGCAGTATTATTAGAAATATCCAATGTTGAATATACTAATCATATAAAAATACCTGCTGCTAGAGAAAAAGAAATCACAGCTTTTAGTCGATCGGAACAACAAAAATTAGAAGCATATTGTCTTAATTCTAAACCCAATCATATTGGGATTGTTATTTGTTTATATACGGGAATTAGACTAGGAGAATTACTTGCGTTAACTTGGGATGATCTTGATTTTAATAAAAAATTATTAAATATTAATAAAACAGTTTATACAATAAGTAAAGATGGTAAAAATGTCGCTTACATTGATAAGCCTAAAACAAAACAATCAAATCGCATCATTCCTTTGCCTAATCAATTAATCACAATTTTAAAAAAAAGAAAAAAAATATCGATTTCGAATCATATTATCGCAACTAAAACTGGAGGAATAGTACAAAATCGATCTTATCAAAGTACTTTTAAAAGTATCTTAAAAAAATGTAAGATTGAATATAAAAACTTTCATTGTTTGAGACATACTTTTGCAACTAGAGCACTAGAATTAGGAATGGATGTGAAAACATTATCAGAAATACTTGGACACAAGAATTCAATGATTACCCTAAATCGCTATTCTCATTCACTTTTAGAATATAAGTTTGAATATATGAATAAGATTGGAAAACTATTAGATATATCTAGTTAGTGATGATATTAAGACCTAACTAAAAGATAAACTATGAAAAAAGAGGTTCTATTGTCAATAAGATTTTAATTTTATAACATTGACAAATTGCAAATATTAGTGTAAAATATAATAAAATAGGAGATGATATTATGAATGAAAAATCAAAAACAAAAATTCCATGGTATGAACTTTTAAAACCAGGTGTTCTATGCTATATTACGGGGTATTTATTAGTTCTATTTGTATATGTTTATTTTGGTCTTCCTTTCTTTAATTTGAGGGATGCATCATTTTTTATAACATTTATTATTATGATGATGTTACCAATTAGTCTTGGTTGGTTATTACATAAGAAAAAACAAGCATTAGAAGATAATCGAACTATTTATAGTGGTCTTGTTTATGATAATAACAAAGGATTTAAAAAAGGGAATGTTACTAAAGAGCAACATTATGCCTCATCAAAAATAATTATTAGTAGTTTAATAGTAACTTTATCAGCAGGATTATTACTAATTGGCATTCTTAAATTAACTGGGGTTAAATTATTTAATGCATCAAGATATGCGGAACAATTAGAAATTACTTTATCGACATCGGAAGATTTGAATCAAACATTTGATTACGAAGACGGTAATGTTCAACTTCCAATAATTGATAAAGTATTAGCTAGCAAACTTGCCCAAGCTAAGTTAGATGAATATGGTGCTCAATATTCAATTGATATTGATAATTTTACAATTATTAGTGTTGAAAGAGATGGTAAAACCGAATTATTAAGAGTTACACCTTTAGAGTACTCAAATGTTTTTGTTTCAATGTCAAGAATGAGTAAAGGAACAATTGGTTACATTGAAGTTAATGTTGTAACAAAAGAAGCTAAATTAATTAAGTTTGATGAAAATGATGGATTAAAATATATGCCTTCTGGCATCTTCAAATATGATTTAGATCGTCACGTTCGAAGTAAGTATCCATCAACACTTTATTACCATAAATATTTTGAAATTGATAATGATGGTAATCCTTATTGGGTAATTCCAACGGTTAAGAAAGAAATTGGTGTATTTGATGGCACAACACCTGATGGTATTATTTTAGTTAATCCGATTAATGGTGAAACAAATAAGTATAAATTAGGTGAGCAACCTAGTTGGGTTCAACGTTGTGTTGATGAACCGATTATAGAAATGCAAGCTAATAATGCGTTAAGGTTGAAGAATGGTTTCTGGAATCAATATTTTGCAAAAAGGGAAGTATTTCAATTAAGTGATGGATATAACTATTTATTAAAAGATAATGCAACTTATTACATTTCTTGTATTACTTCCCCTAATGAAAATGACCAAACATCAATTGGTTTCTTAATTATTAATTTAAAGACTAAAGAAGCAATTAGATATTCATGCCCAGGAATTACTGAAATGCGTGCAAGAGAAATTGCAATGTATGATGAAAGAGTTAAAGCTCAAGCACTAGATGCAACCTGGCCTATTCTTGTTAGTTATCATGGTGTACCAACTTTCTTTGTTGTTTTAAAGAATGATGTTCAAGCTCAAAAGATTGTTTTTGTTAATGTTGAAAGTGGTGAAAGCGTTGGTATGGGAGACAATATTACTACTGCAAAACTTGCTTATGATAGTTTGTTATCAAAGCAAAACATTGATGTAAAAGAAGAATTAACGATTACTGGTACTGTCACTGCAATTAGAGATACAGGAACTGCAATTGAATTTATGATTGATTCAGTTGTAACAGTATATTTCAAAGCAGATGTTAACGTTTCACTAGATACAAGATTTTTACAAATTGGTGATAAAATTGAAATCATTTATAAAGAATATCCAACATATAATTTAGTAAGTAGTCTAAAAAAATTATCAGATTAAAATAAAATATTTAATTAGTTGTAAATGCAAATAAAGTATGCTATAATTAATTATAAAACAAAAAAAGATAAAAATAGAAAGGAAAATTATATGAAATTCGATAAATGGTTTAATAATCAATCTAGATTAGTTCAAGTTTTATTATTAGTAATTCCTTTTGTAGGCTGGATTGTTGAATTATTAGTTAGACTATCAGTAATGTTACGCACTAAATCAGTAGTACATATTGTTGTATTTGTGTTATTCGTAGTTGTTGGCTGGGGTTGGGTCTTACAATTAATTGATCTTGTTTACTTAGTTGTTACAGGTCGTTTAATCTTAGCTGAATAGCTAGCAAGCTGTTGATTAATTTCAACAGCTATTTTTAAATAAAGATTGGTTCATAAAAATGTACAATTAAGGAAAGGGTTAAAAATGAAAAAGATTAAAGTAATTATCAAAGAAGAAACCATTTTAGAATTAAATGAAGATGCAAGTAAAGGTGATATAATTGATTTAAAAGATGTTATTGAAGTTGATACTACGTTTATTAATCAATTAATTGAAAAACAAAAAGATAAAGTTTATCAAAGCAGATTAGATAGTTTAGAAAAAGAATTAAAGGCTCAATACCAAGCTGAACTAACAGTTCTTGAACAAAAAATTGAGCAAATCAAACAACAAAATAAATCAGAATTGGCGTTACAAGAACAAAAATTGATTAATGAACATCAAATACAAATTAATCAATTAAATAGTGATAACGCACGAAAATATCAAGAATTGGAATTTAAGTACAATTCATTATTGGAAGATGAAGATAAAGCAATCCTCCAATTAAAAGCTGAATTAGAAAATAATTATAATGCGTATGTTAATGAAATTAATCGTAAACATAATGATGAGATTAATCAGTTAAAAGAAGATAACCAAAAAATCATTAATGAAAAAGATGAAAAGATTAATAATTTAACTCGAGAAAAATCGCATTTAAACGTTAAGCAAATTGGTGAGGATTTAGAAATTTGGTGTAATAACGTTGTTTTAGATTATATGCAAAATGGTTTTACGAATTGCATATGGGAAAAAGATAATAAAGTGATTAAAAATGAGGGTGAAGATAAAGGTTCTAAGGCTGATTATATTTTTAAAATTTATGCAACAGATGAACATCTAGAATCAGAATTATTAGCATCAATTTGTTTAGAGATGAAGGATGAAAATCCTAATTCAGTTAATCGCCAAACTAATGAAAGTTTTTATAAAAAATTAGATCTTAACCGTAATAAAAAACAATGTCAATATGCAGTATTGGTTAGTAATTTAGAAAATGATAAAGTTAATAGTAGTCCGATATTTAAAGTAATCGGATATGATGATATGTATGTTGTTCGTCCAGCCTATCTTATGACTTTTTTAAATATGATTACTTCTCTTACAACTAAATATCGTAAATATTTATTAGAAACGAAAACTATTGAATTGCAATTAAAATCTAAAACTGAATTAATTGATGAGTTTAATGAGATTAAAGATAAATATTTAGATAAACCACTTAATAGCTTAGAATCAGAAATCAGTAATATCATGAAGTTTTCAGAAAATATTATTTCAGCAAGCAATAAAATTCAAGAACAATGTGAGAAAATTACTACTAGTTACGTTAATAAGATTAGAGGTAAGATTGATAAGTATTTTCTTGAATTAGATAAGAAGATTATTAGAAAGTTGGATGAAGAATAAAGTTTTTATTGGGAAAAAATTGAAAAGCATATATTATTGAAGATGAATAATAATTGTCGTCAGAGATCAATAATAGTAAAATAAATCTTCTTTTCAGAAGGTTTATTTTTTAATAATGTGTATCAATTTGTTTTTTACATATAATTTGATATAATAAGGATAATGGAGGCTAACTATTAATAATCAAGTAAAATGATAAAATAATTTTTATTATATAA
>CAZIQF010000013.1:0-40486 GCA_964541525.1 uncultured Staphylococcaceae bacterium
ATTAGTTCATTATCAATTAAAATATTTATGAACAATTTATATTATACGAGGAGGAATTAGGATGAGTATCAGAATAATCACTGATTCAGCATCAGATATTACTAAAGAAGAAGCAAGCAAATTAGGTGTTGAAATGATTTCAATGGAAGTTAATATTGATAACAAGATCTATTTAGATGGTGATAATTTATCTAAAAAAGAATTTTATAACCAATTAGAACACTTAAAGGATCTTCCTAAAACCAGTCAAATTAATCCATATCGTTTTGCTGAAGTATTTGATAAAATTACTAAAGATGGTGATCAAGCAATTGTTATTTTAGTATCATCAAAATTATCAGGGACATATCAAAATGCACAATTGTTGGCTGCTGATTATGATAATATCTATGTCATCGATAGTCTGAATGCGAGTATAGGTGAAAAACTATTGATTTTATATGCATTACAATTGATTAAAGAAAACACAAGTTTTGATGAAATAATTACCATTTTGGAAAAAGCAAAGCATGATATTGTCTTTATTGCCAGACTAGATACATTAAAGTATTTACGAAAAGGTGGAAGAATTTCAACATTAGTTGCCTTTGCAGGTGAAGCCTTACATATTAAACCAATTATTGGGATTGTTGATGGTGGGGTTAAAATGTTAGGAAAAGGAAAAGGAATTAAAAATTCTAATAAAATAGTTACTAAAATTGTGACTGATTCTGGTGGTATAGATGAACATAAACCATATGGTGTGGTTTATTCCGGAAATGATGATCAAATAATCAAAGATTATATTGAAGAAAATAAAAATATTTTAAAAAATAGTGATAATATTCCCATTTATCAATTAGGATGTACAATTGGTACGCATATTGGACCTAATGGAATTGGTGTTGCTTTCTTTAAAAAAACATGTTAGTTTGATTGTGTCTACTGAAGTGGACACTTTTTGTATATTAACTAAATTCAATATCAACAGTATATAATATACAAGTAAAAACTACTAAAAATTTAATATTTTTTGGTATACTTATGTAATAGAATATGCAGATAAGAGGGAAAGGTTAAAATACTTATGAAGCGATTATTTGAAATAGACTTAAAAGATTATCAAGAAACGGATGATATATTTAAAAGACCTTCTGCAAGAGCTATTATTTTAAATGAACAAAAACGCATTGCCTTAGTTTATAGTGAAAAAGAAAAATATTATAAATTTCCTGGTGGGGGGATTCGTGAAAATGAGAATCATCAAGCGACTTTAATCAGAGAAGTAAAAGAAGAAGTAGGATTAATCATTATTCCGAATACAATCAGGGAGTTTGGTAGTGTTATGCGTAGGCAAAAAGGGAAAAATAATACAATTTTTGAACAAGAGAATTTCTATTATATATGTCAAGTTGAACCACAAATAACTTTGCAAAATTTAGATGATTACGAAAAAGAAGCGAGGTTTGTACTTAAAGATGTTGCGCTTGATGAGGCAATTAAAATCAATCAAGAATATCATAGTGATAATTTCTTTGATGAAATTATGATTAAAAGAGAAACAAAAGTCTTACAAATTATTAAAGAATGGTTAAGTGAGGAACATCAATGAAAAGATTTATAACAACAATAGTAATTGTATTATTATGTGGATGTATTATTTCCTGCAATAAAAAGGCAGATGAAGACATTGATTATTCACTAAACTTAAATACAAAATATGAAATTAATGATACTTTAGTTGATGGAAATCATCAAAAAGCTAAAGTAATTGTGCTTTTAGGACAAAGCAATGCATCTGGTTGTTCGATTGTTGAGTATCTCGAACTTAATGTTAGTGAAGATAAATTTAATTATTATGAACAAGGTTTTAACAATATTTTAATTAATTATTGTATTGATGATCATAGTTTTACTTCTAATGGTGGTTTTAAGCCGGTTGACTTAACTTGTGGTTGTGGCAATGGCTTTTTTGGACCGAGGTAGGGATGGCAGAAAGTTTAAGTAATGAATTCAAAGATGAACATATTTTTATTTTAAAATATACAATGTCTGGCTATTCGCTTGCTAATCATTGGTTGAGAAATTATGAGCGAAGTGATATTTATCAAGCTTGTTTAATTTATCTTGAAACTTATTTAGATTATTTAATTAGTAAAAACTATCAAATTAACTTAGATGCGATTTGTTGGATGCAAGGAGAAAGCGACACTGCTAGTAAAAATGCCAAAAAGTATTATGATAATGAACGTTTATTTATTGAATATTTAAGAGCAGATTTGGCAAAATATAATGATGACGAAATATATTTCATTGATGCTGGAATTTCAAGTAGTCCTTATTGTGAACCAGGATACCCAGAGGTGAATCTTGCAAAACAAAAGATTAGTGAATTATCTCCATATAATCGATATTTTTCAACGATTGAAAATGGTTTAACTACTTTATATGAACCAGATTATGATCCAGATTTAGGACATTATGATTCATTGTCGGAAATTAAATTGGGGCATCTTTTTGGTGAATATATTATTAGTATTTATCAATCAAAATAATTAAATATAAAAAGAAAAAATCACCTTCATTGGTTGACCAAGTAAAATTGGGAGACTTATGATGGTGATTTTTGTTTTAAACTTTATGTTTTAATTAGAATTAAAAACTGATAAAACAGGAAATAATTAAGTAGCAAAAATTCAAATTAAATATTTATTTATATTTATTAATGGACAATTGACTGGTCTAAACTGTAAAAAAAGTTCAAAAATATTAGTTTATATAAAACCTATTGTTTGAAAAAAAACGATAAATGTATTATAATATATAAAATAGGGAAATTTGCGTTTCCAATAAATTTGATTATTAAAAAGGAGCATATATATGAAAATCACAAGAAAGATTGCGTTATGTTTACTAACCTTTTATCTATGCTTGATTGTCACTGCCTGTGCAGTTAAAGATAATGGTAGTACTAGTAATGAAGAAGAAAAAATTAGTTTAAATATTCAGCATGCTGATTTAATTGCCAGTATGACTGATAATATCAAATATTTAAACAAAGGTTATTTGTATGAATTAGAAGAACTAGATGACAATGATCGAATTAATATAATTATTTCAACAAAGTCAATTAGTCTATTAGATCGTTATAATCTTAATAATCGTGGCTACAGTAATCTAACTGAATATGTTGGAAGTAGCTATGCTGCTAAACAACAAGAAAAAATGCTTGAAGAACAAAATGTTTTAATGGAACAATTACTTGTAGAACAATATATTCAAAGTGTTAATCATTTTTATACAACATTAATTGCTGGTTTTTCTGCTCAAACAACTTATGGGCAATATAAGAAATTAGTAAATGCGGGATATGATATTGAAGTTCATATTTCAGAAGTGTATTCAGAACCAGAATATCAAGTTACATCTACAGAAAGTGCTAAGAATAATTATGATCCAGTAACAAACTTTGTTAAAGTATATGAAACAGGTATCTTTGATTCAAGTAATGTTGACTTTGATGGAAGTAATACATCAGTAGCGATTCTTGACTCAGGATTTGATATTCACCATACTGTCTTCCAAAATATGCCAGAAGAAACAATGTTGTCAATGGGGTATATTGAAAGTTTATTAAAAGATTCCAAGGCATATGGATATCATCAAAATATCAAAGTTCAAGATGTATACATCAATGATAAGATCCCATTTGCATATGACTATGCTGATAAAGATACCGATGTATCCCCATATGATTCAAACCATGGAACCCATGTTGCTGGAATCATTGGCGGTAAAGATGATGTTATTACTGGTGTTGCAGTAAACACTCAATTAGTACTTATGAAAGTATTCGGTGATGTTAATCAAGGTGCAATTCAAGATGATATTTTGGCCGCTTTAGAAGATGCTGTTTTAATTGGCGTTGATGCGATTAACTTATCACTTGGTACTGCTTGTGGATTTTCTAGTTCAAGAGATAATGAGTATATTAATGTGGTTTATAACAAAATTGAAGAGGCTGGTATTTCATTAGTTGTTGCTGCTAGTAATGATTATTCATCTGGTTATGGTGGTGCTAATAGTAATACGAATAAAGCAACTAATCCTGATTCAGCGACTGTTGGATCACCTTCAACATATGCATCGACAATCTCAGTTGCTTCGATTAGTGGTGTTAAGAGTAAATATATTATTGATGAAGATGGCTATACATTCTTCTTTAACAATGCTAATAGTAGTGCGGGAACACCATATGATTTCTATGAAATGTTATTTGACAAATTAAATACATCAAAGGATGTAATTGAATTAGAATATGTTACCGTTCCTGGTGTTGGTAAAAAAGTGAACTATTCTACTATTGATGTGCGAGGTAAAATTGCGTTAGTTAAGCGTGGAGATACTAGTTTTGAAGAAAAAGCTCAAATTGCTTTAGCACAAGGGGCCATCGGTTGTATTATTTATAATAATATTGCTGGTGAAGTATATATGAATGCAGGAAGTCATTTAGAGATTGCACTTTGTTCGATTTCTAAGGATGATGGTGAATATCTTGCATCTAAAAGTAGTGGTAAATTAATTTTTGATAAAACATACTTAGCTGGTCCGTTTATGTCTGATTTCTCAAGTTGGGGACCAGTATCAGATTTAACATTAAAACCAGAAATTACGGCTCATGGTGGATCAATTACATCATCTGTCCCTGGTGGAGGTTATGATGAAATTTCTGGTACATCAATGGCTAGTCCAAACCTTTGTGGTGTCGTGATTCTAGTTAAACAAGCATTAAAAGAAAAATATCCATATATGACTGCTCCTGAACTTACAAATATGGCTAATTCACTTTTAATGTCAACTGCGACAATTATTTTAAATGAAGAAGGGAATCCTTATTCACCAAGAAAACAAGGTTCAGGTTTAGGTAACTTAGAATATGCAGTTAAGACTAATGCCTACCTATCCGTTGATGGTCAAACTAAACCGAAACTAGAACTTAAAGATGATAAAGATGAAACGGGCGTATATGTTCTTAAATTTAATGTTCATAATACATCTAATCAAAAATTACAATATCGTTTAACTGATTTGACAATGACTGAAAGTTTATCTTCATCTGATCCGGAATATGTAGCTGAAAAAGCATATATGCTTAATCCCAACACTAGTGCCTCAATCATTGGTGATGGGATTTTAGATGGTGATATTTTAACTATCGATGAAAATGGTACAGTTGCGATTACTTATACAATCGAACTGACAAATGCTGAAAAAGCTTATCTTCGTAAATCATTTATTAATGGTATGTATGTTGAAGGTTTTGGTGTTCTAGAATCATTAAATGAAGATGGTATTGATTTATCAATCCCTTATCTTGCATTCTTTGGGGATTGGACTGTAGCTCCAATGTTTGATAAAACTTTCTATGAAGTTGAAAGTGAAGCTTATAATGGTGCAATCGATGAAGAAGATAAATTAAAAGCTGATTATTACGCAACGACACCACTCGGTAGATATTATCATAGTTATATTCTTCCCCTTGGTTCATATGTATATGAGATGGATGAAAATGCTTATGATAAGATTCCTGCATCCGAAGAACATGCAGCAGTTGGCTATTATTTAGATACGATTAATGGAATTACAACTGTGTATGCTGGTCTGCTTCGAAACGCACGAAAAATGACATATATGATTACAAACGAATATACTGGTGAAATTGTTTATGAATATGTTAAATATGATGCTCGTAAAGCTTATTTTAGTGGTTCAATCGTTCCTAATTATGAAATTTTGAATGTAACTGCTGCTGAATTAGGTCTCGAAAATAATACCAAATATTCAATGAAAATGGTTGCCGAACTAGATTATGGTGATGGTGGTGTTAGCTCTAACCTAAATAATTCATTTGAATTTTCATTCTATGTTGACTATCAAGCTCCAACAATTACCGATGCTGAGTTTTATTCAAAATATGATAAATCATTAAAAGATTATCGTTACTATGTAGATGTTTATGTCTATGATAATCATTATACGCAATCATTAAGACCATTTACCTTAATTGATGGTAAAATTGTATCGCTTAGTGAGTATCCAATTCCCGTATATAGTGAAAAAGGTGAAATCAGCAAGGTAACGGTGGAAATCACTGATTATATGGATTTACTACAATATAGTAGTATGGAAGATGCTTCACTTACACTATCAAATGGTCTTGGCTTTGCTGTTGATGATTACGCTTTAAATCAAACTTACGCTTTTGTTAGTCTACCTGGAACTAACTCAACAAGTATCAAATATTTACCTGAATATTATTCTAGTGTTTCTGGTAATACTTATCAATACTATAAAAATATTCAAGTTGGGGATATGCTAAATTTAAATGAAATGTTAACTTCTGATGATCCTAATCTATCCGATGAAAAAGAAGTCCAAAATAAATACTTTGAAACACTTAAATGGACATCATCAGATGAAAATATTATTAAAGTTTATAATGGTCAAATTGAAGCAGTTGGTGAAGGTACAGCATTAATTAGTTGTACAACCCTTGCTCAAGATGGTTATCCTTATACAATTAATTTAAGAATTAAGGTTCGAAGTAAAGAAATTTCGACTGGTGCGGATAAATTAACGGATATTAATTTTACGCATTTTGAAACCTTAAAAGCCTTTCCTGGTGGTCCAGAAGAGTCGGAAATTGGTGAAGTAGGCGATCATTTCTTCTTTACGGATAAACAAAACATCTCATTCTATCCAAGTGAACAAGTCAAACTATACTATGAATTAGAACCTTGGAATTTAAATGATTATGAATTAATTTGGTCATCAACTAATGATAAGGTTGCTACTGTTGATGAAAATGGGGTTGTAACAGCCTTAAAAGAAGGTACTGCAACGATTTCATTAAAAGTTAAAATAGGTGGAAAACAATCAACATTAATGGCCTCAACTAGAGTTATTGTTAAAAATGAATTTATTATTGAAAGCAATACTTTGGTCGCTTATAAAGGCCTTGGTGGTAATGTAACAATCCCTGATGATGAAGGAATCTTATATATTGGGGCGTTTGCATTCTGTCTATATACAACTGACTATGAATTAGAAATTAAAAATGATGATTATGATGCCGCAAAAACACCAACTTCAAATAACACAGTGACAAGTGTCACTATTCCTGCTGATGTCAAAGAAGTTCGAAAATACGCTTTCTATCATTGTACTGCCTTAGAAAAGGTAACATTCTTAAAAGATGAGGAAGAGAATTCTTGTCCATTTATTAAAGAATATGCCTTTGCTGGCGATACGAAGTTGGTTGATATTAATTTAGAAGATGTTGAATTAATTGGTTCATACGCTTTTAGTGGATGCACTTCCCTTGTTGATATTGATTTAACTGGTGCTTATGCGATTGGTGAAGCTGCATTTAAAGATTGTACAAGCATTAGATTCGTAGATATCACATCATTAATTAATGGTGGTAAAGAAGCTTTCGCTAATTGTCGTAGTCTTACAAGTATTATCAATGGTGAATTTACTAATTTTGCCAGTGGAATGTTCAAGAATTCTGGTTTAACAAAACTAGATATTTATGCTGACCGTATACCGGATAATTGTTTTTCTGGATGTCACAATTTAGAAGTGGTGACAATTCATAATGATTTAGTTTATGTTGGTAATAAAACATTTAGTGATTGTGTGACTTTAACAAATGTTAAGTTTAATGATAATGTTGGATGTGAATTTATTTATGCTGAAGCCTTTAAGGATTGTAGTAAGCTAACTAATGTTGTTTTACCAGATAGCGATGTTATATTAGAAACAGCTGCTTTTAGTGGATGTTCTAGTTTAAAAGATCTTTATTTTAATCAAAATACACAAATTACTAGAAATGATGGTTCAATCTTTAATGGATGTCCAACTCTTGAAAACTTTATTGTTGATTCAAATAATCCTTATTATAGTGTTGTGGAAAATTATTTATGTTCAAAAGATGGTAGCACAATTATTCTTGTAAGTCCTAAGCAATTAGGTGATGGGATGATTACTATCGCTGAACAATTTACAACGATTGGTGATGCGGCCTTTAGTGGTTTAGATGATTTGAAACAAATCAATTTATCTTCAATCAAAGTAATTGGTCAAAATGCCTTTACTGATTGTGTTAACCTAACAACTGTAATTCTACCTAATGATAATATTGAAGTAAAAACAGCTGCCTTTAAAGGATGTAAAGCACTAAGTTTTGTTATGAATCTTAACAAGTTAGATTATTTTGCTGAAAGTGTTTTTGAAAATACTGCCATTACAAGTATTATAGTCGAAGCAAATGCGGTAATATCAGCTTCAGCATTTAAGGATTGTGCTTTATTAACTACTGTAACAATTAATGAAAATGATGCGATTGGTGACGAAGCTTTTAGTGGTTGTACTGCCCTTCAAACCTTAACTTTAGATACTAAAACAATTGGTAATTATGCTTTCAACAATTGTATTAATTTAACAACTGTAACAATTAATAATACCCTTACCCTTGGTGAAGGAGCCTTTATGGGATGCAATTCACTTAAATCGATTACTTTAGATCAAGTAAAAACGATTGGTGATTATGCGTTTGCTGATTGTTCAAGTTTAGAATATATCGGTTTATCAAAGGTCGAATCAATTGGTAATTATGCTTTTACCTTTATTAATGCGACTGCTAATTGTATAACATCACTTTCACTACCTAATACGCTTAAAACCATTGGTGACTATGCGTTCTATTATTCTGAATCATTAATCGAAGTATTCGCCGGAAGTAATATTACATCAATTGGTAGCTATGCATTTGCTGAATGTTCAGCTTTAAATATCTTTAATTCTAGTAGCAAAATCGAAACAATTAATGAAGGAACATTTGCTGAAGATGAATTATTATATAAAGTTGTTATCAAAGAGATTAAATATATCCAAGATGCAGCGTTTATGAATTGTATCTCTTTAACCGATATTGATTTAGAATCAGTAGAATCGATTGGAATGCAAGGATTTAATAATTGTTCATCATTAGTTAGTGTTAACTTGCCTAATGTGGTTAAGCTTGCACCTGGTGCGTTCCTTTCTTGTTCAAAATTAGAATCTATCTATATGCCGAAAGTTGAAATTATTGATGCACAAGCATTAAGCTGTATTGCAGTTAAGGAAATCAAATTACCTGCTACTGTGAGTTATATTGCTCCAACTGCATTCTATTATAATACTAAACAAACAAAATTTACGGATATCTATGGTAATGATACTTGTGATGTTAATGATTATGTTAAATTAGATCAAGGGGTCTTATATACTGTTAATGTTAATCAAAAATATTCTTTAAGTGCCTATCCAACCGCTAAAGAAGCTGAAACATACGAAGTAATTTTTAATACAGTTCGAATTAATGAATATGCTGGATATTTTAATCGCCGAATTGTTAAATTAATCTTACCGGATACATTAGAATTAATTGGTAATATGGCATTTTATGGTAGTGTCAACTTAAAGACGGTTGAATTTAAATCAACAAAAGCACCAGTCTTAGAAGGAACTATTGATGCAGTTGATATTTCATATGATACTTCATCGGAAATCTATCAAGAACTTAATAAATACTTCTTATTTAATGGTTATCAACCATTATATTATGCTCAATTTAAAGATCGTGTTGGTTTAGCAGAAAAGATGAATCTTATCATCCCGGCTAATGCCGATGAAACTACATACAAAGATCTAGTTTATCGTTTATATTTTAACACTGATACTATGACTAAATCTGATTATGAAGCCATGGATCGCAAATCAATTGATTACTTAAATAAAGTTAAATTAATTCCAACTGATGTTAAAATTAATGATGAAATGATTATTAAGGATGCAAGAACTGCTTATAACTTAGTAACACAAGACTTAACTAAATATGGATATAGTGAAGCATATCTTACAATGTTACAAAATAATTTAACTGCTGCTGAAGCAAAATGGAACGAAATCAATATGACTCGAATTAATAAAAATTATGGTCATATTATTGATAATATTAATAAACTTGGTTCAGTTTATGATTTTGATAAAATCTCAACTTATTATGAGATTGTTGAAGCCTTAAGAATTGTTGATCGTGATGACAAAAAATATATCGATACAACAAGTGTTGATAGTTTCAAAAAAGGTTTTGATGAATATTTTAATGATCTAAATAAAGATATTGAGGTTGTAACTGAAATTAGTACTTTACCAACAACTAAAGTTAATAAAGTTGGTATAGTGATTGTATCAACTACTGCATTATCGATTGGAATGTTATTAATCTTCATTAAAAAACGCTGGTTATTTTAGGAGGTAAAGCATGAAGAAAAAAATTTTAATTATCATCCCTTTAATCCTATTTACTCTATGCTTTGCATCTTGTAAATCTTGTAAAAAAGATCATCGGACTGATTTTGAAAAATTAGTTAATTCCATTTATGATTCGGAATTAATAATTGCTGGATACAATGAGCAAACAAAAATGTTTGATGATCAATTTGAAGTATACAATAAAGATACTGATTTTATTATTCAACGTGGTGAAAAAGTAAAATCAGAAGTGAATATTACTGAACGAAAGTTATCAACATCTGGTACTGCTACTTATGATGAAACAACAACATCATATAAAACTGTTGATAATATTAAATATGTTGAAGTTGGTGGAACAACATATGAAAATCCATATGAAATGCCTACCTACTATTTAACATTTGTTTTGGCTGAAGATTTTCTAAGTGAAGGATATACATTAGAAGTAAATGAAAATAATTATCACTTAAAGGCTCAAGTACTAGACAATAAAGCAAGTTCATTATTCTTAAATAAAAGTATTGGTAATCTTTCTAATCTTGAAATTGAAATTGTGATTGAAAACAACAAACTAAAAACATTTAAAGCAAACTATTTTTCACAAAATGGATTTGATGTTGAAATCGAAACTAATTATTATTATGGTGAAGAAGGACTAGGAAAGGCGATTTTCTATCTTGAAGGTGGAACATGTAAAAACTCAAAAGATCGTGTTTCATATGTTTATAAATTTGATGGAACGAAGATTAGTATGAAAATCGTTGATCCTAATGTTTTAGAAACAAATCCCAATGAACAAATTATTAAGAGCGGATATCATATTGAAGGTTGGTATCAAACTAAGATTGAAAATTCAGATGGAACGATTGAATATGCTGATAAATGGGATTTTGATAATGATACAATGACAATCGATGGTGTTACACTTTATGCTAAATGGGAAATCAATCGTACATACACTTATGAATTATATTATAAAAATGATTTAGGTGAAGAAGTATTCTTAGATAGCTATGAAGTCGATGAAGGTGAAAAATTTTATGAATTATTCATGGATAATAAAACTGTTGATGGTTATACTTCTTTAGGCTATTTAGATGAACAAGGTAATCCTTGGGATGAAACATTTACACATCCTGGTGGTGATAGTGATTTAGCGGTTAAGATTTACTTAAATTTAATTGAAGGTGAATATACATTAGTTACTAATGCACGCGGATTTAGAAATGCTTTATCTAGAGGTCAAAATATTTATTTATTAAATAATATTGATTTTGATGGTGATGAAATTTGCTTTGACACTTATTCGGGAATTATCAAAGGGAATGGCTATAAAGTGTCTAATTTTGCAATTGATTATGATGATTCAAGAAATGGTCTTGAAGGGCCTCTTGATGATTTAACTGGATCTTCAGATTACTTATATATTTCATTATTCTTTGAATTAAAAGATTCACTAATTCAAGATCTAACATTTGAAAATATTATAGTTGATGTTAATACATCAAATAGTCGAATTAAATACATCATATTAGCTCCTCTTGCAATTAAAGTAAGCAATACTAAGCTAATTAATGTTAAATTTACAGGAAGTGTATCAATTACCAAAACTCCTGAATGTGAAAAAGAAATTGTTACTGACAAACTTTGGTATACTGCTACAGCAGATGTAACAGTTGATGATGCCACAAGTTGGAATATTACAAATAATAATTAAACGGAGGAAATATGAAAAAAAGAATTTTAATTGTGGTTTTAATTGTTCTTTCAGTTGGCATTTTAATAAGTTATATTAGTTGCAGAAACTGTAATAAGGACAAAAATAATCAAGATTCTCCATTACTACTATCTTCTCAAGAATTAGATGGCGTTTTCAATCCTTTCTTCTCTTCATCTGCTCCTGATAGCCAAATTATCAGTATGACGCAAATTGGTATGCTGGGAAATGATGGAGCTGGAAAAGTAGTATATGGTGAAGATGAAGGTGTAGTTGTTCTTGATAAACAAGAAGTATATGATGAATATGAAGACACTACTACCTACTATTTAGTATTGAAAAATAACGTTAAATTTTCTAATGGGTCGCCACTTACAATTAAAGACGTATTATTTAATTTATATGTTTACTTAGATCCGGTGTATACTGGTTCTAGTACAATCTATTCAACAGATATTGTGGGATTAAAAGAATATCGCACACAACAAGCAGATGAAAAATCGCAAGAACGATTTATGGAACAATTCTATATTGAAGCATCTTCAAGAATTGAATATTTATTAAGTGCTGCTGATTATATCTATGATGACAATAAAAATGAAACATTATCAATTGCGGAATTTAGGGAATATTTAACTGATTATAGCGAAGATGATGGTTTTGAAAACATTGTTTCGGACTTTGATAAAGTATGTGAATTATTTAAAGAAGAATTGAATGATGACTATAAGAATGCTAG
The DNA here is from genome assembly GCA_964541525.1 of uncultured Staphylococcaceae bacterium. GTDB lineage: Bacteria > Bacillota_I > Bacilli_A > ML615J-28 > CAG-313 > UBA1737. Next base: position 12,798 of record CAZIQF010000013.1, read on the forward strand.
TGGTGGTGCTTATAAAGATGTTAAGTTTAGAGATAATAATGGAACTGTTTATCAAAATTTATTAACAACTGATGTTGAAATGTTCTTATATAACGAAGGTTACTTATATTGGAATAAAAAAGAAGCAAGGCTTGAATCTTCACTTACAAATAATCCATCCGAACTTAAAAACTGGAAAAAAGAAGATGCAATTAAAACCGTTTATGAAGACAATTTACCAATGTCATTAGCGGAAGTTGCATTATATTGGAATACAGCAGTTAAGTTAAATGAATACTTAGTTAATGTTGCGTTAGAACAATATCATGCAGAAAATGAAAGACAATTTAAAAATATTGAAGGAATTAAGTTTATTAACCGTCAACAATCAATTAAAGTTAATGGTATAGAATATGCAGTTCCTACTTATAACGAAGATGGAAGTGTTGCGAATGATACAAATGAAGTTCTTGCAATAACAATTAATGGAGTTGACCCTAAAGCTATCTGGAACTTCTCATTTGCAGTAGCACCAATGTATTATTATTCAAATCAAGAACAAATCGCTAAATTTGATTATGAAGCTAATTTTGGCGTTGAATATTCTTCTCAAGACTTTATGAACACAGTTGTTAAAGATCCAGATAAAATTGGCGTTCCTGTTGGGGCTGGACCTTACGTTGCATGTAATTCAGAACACTCAACCGAAAATGTTAAAGCTGGTGATTTTAAGAGTAATAACGTACTATATTTTGTTAGAAATGAAAATTATCTTTTAGGTGCTCCAGAAATCAAATATTTGCACTATCAAGTGGTTGCATCAAGTGGTTTATTAAATGCCTTATATAATGGTGAAGTTGATTATGTTCAACCTAACTCTAATCCTGAAACAATCAAGGAATTAAAAGGGAAAGAAAGTGAAGGTATTCATAGTCAATCAATCGAAACAGCTGGTTATGGTTATATTGGAATTAATGCTGGTAAAGTACCAGATATGAAAGTAAGACAAGCAATTATGCATTCAATTGATACTTCAAAAACTGTTAGTTATTACGGCAATACCGCTAAAGCGATTTATCGTTCAATGTCACTTACTAGCTGGGCATATCCAACTGGTGCTACTCCATATTATCCTTATATTGGTGGTGCAATTCCCGAAAACCTAGATGTAGTTAATCCAGATTACAAAGACTTTGTCCTTGAAAAAGGTAAAAAAGCTGGTGAAACATTTACTAAAGCTGAACAACAAGAATTTATTATTTCTTTAGTTGAAGGTGCTGGTTATACCATTGGTGGTGACGGGGTTTATGTTAATGGTAAAAATAAACTTAAATATACATTTACCATTGCAGGTTCAGAAACAGACCATCCAGCTTTCAATGCATTCTTTGAAGCAGCTGAATTTTTAAATGAAATAAATTTTGAAATCACCGTTTCTACTGATGCACAAGCATTATCAAAACTTGCTGAAGGTAGCCTATCTGTTTGGGCTGCGGCATGGAGTTCAACGATTGATCCCGATATGTATCAAGTTTATCATAAAGATTCAACAGCAACTTCAACGCTTAACTGGGGTTATAAAGACATTATTGCTAACATTGGTGGTAAATACAATGAAGAGTCAGCATTAGTTGAAGAATTATCGGAATTAATTGAACAAGGCCGTGAAACAACTGATGAAAAGCAACGTGCAAGAATTTATTCAGAAGCACTAGATATCGTTATGCAACTTGCAATTGAACTTCCAACATATCAAAGAGATGATTTATTTGCATACAATGTTAATAAGATTGATGAATCAAGTTTAAATAGTGATTTATCACCATATGCTGGTTTATTGTCAGATATTCATACAGTTAGATTGAATACGATAAAATAGAAAAGAGCGAAAAAATATGTTTAAATATATTGTTAAAAGATTATTTATATCAATATTTGTTCTTCTTGGTGTTTCAATTATCATTTATACTTTAGTTAGAATGATGCCTAATGACTATTTGGATGTTAAGTTCTCATCACAAATCAGTCAAGGTACTATTACTCCTGAACAACTTGCTGAATTTAAAATGCAGTATGGAATTGGGGATAATTCATTCCAAGGTATTGTTTCTGGATATTTCGGTTGGTTAGGTAATATGCTTAAAGGTGATATGGGATTATCATTTAAATATGAAAAACCTGTAGCACAAGTAATCGGTGAAAACATGTGGGTTTCATTTGCAATAGCTGTGATTGCAACAATTTTACAATTCGCTATTGCCATCCCACTTGGGATTACTAGCGCCACTCATCAATATTCAAAACGTGATTACATCGTTACCGTATTTACAATGATTGGTATTTCATTACCGACATATTTCTTTGCTGCTATAATTATTAAGATTTTCTCGGTTGAACTAGGATGGTTTCCATCAACAGGTTTAGTCTCTGCTGCCGTAACATACACCAAAGATTTTGCTGGATTTATGGCTAAACTTTTAGATATGGCTCATCACTTAGTTTTACCGATTGCGTGTACTGTTATTTTATCGCTTGGTGGCTTAATGAGATATACAAGAACAAATACTTTAGAAGTATTAAGTGCTGATTACATTCGGACTGCTCGTGCGAAAGGCTTATCCGAACAAACGGTGATTTATAAACATGCGTTTAGAAACACCATGATCCCGCTTGTAACTTTACTTGCTGGTATTCTTCCATCACTATTTGGTGGAATGATGATTACCGAAGAAGTATTTGCAATTGATGGTATTGGACGTCTGGCTTACAATGCTTTAAGTAGTGGTGATATTCCCTTTGTAATGGGTTATAATATGTTCTTAGCGGTTTTAACTGTTATAGGTACATTATTCTCGGATATTATGTATTCAATTGTCGATCCGAGAGTCAAACTTGGTAAGTAATAGGTGAAATTATGGAAGAAAAAGAAATTAAACAAGAAGTAGTTGAAACCGAAACAGTGGTAGAAGAAGAAACATATAAAGAAATGAGTCCATTTAAATTAATCTTAAGAAGATTTTTTAGATCAAGACTTTCAGTAGTTGGACTTATTATTTTAGTATTCTTATTTTTATTCTCCTTTTTAGGTCCAGTAATCTATAATAAGTGGGGAGAAATTGAAGTAGATAGAACACCAACGATTACAATCTATGAAGAAGAATTCACATATATTGATGAGTTTGGTGAAAAAATTACAATTATTCAACAAACAGAAATTTTATCCGACAACTTAAAAGCTGCTCCGAGTTGGGATCATTTACTTGGAACGGATGAAAAAGGAATGGATGTTTTTGTTAGGTTAATGTATGGTGGAAGAATTTCTTTAACTATTGGGTTTATTGTTGTTATCTTAGAAACATTAATTGGTGTGGTTTTGGGTGGTATTTCAGGGTACTTTGGTGGTAAAGTTGATCAAGTGATTATGAGAATTGTTGATGTCTTTAACTGTATTCCGATGTTGCCTATTTTACTAATCGCATCAGCAGTATTGGATTCATTATCGGATATTATTGATCCATCTAATCGAATTTATTTCTTAATGGTTATTATTACAGTCTTCGGTTGGAGTGGTTGTGCAAGAATGGTTCGTGGTCAAATTTTATCATTACGTGAACAAGAATTTATTACTGCAACTGAAGTTATGGGACTTCCAACATGGAGAAAAATTTTCAAACACTTAATTCCTAATGTCCTTCCTCAATTGATTGTTAATATGACACTTGGATTAGGTAGCGTTATTTTATATGAATCAACGCTTAGTTATTTAGGCTTAGGGGTGCAAATTCCTTATGCCGCTTGGGGTACAATGATTTCTGCATCAAAAACACCAGAAATTCTTAATAATTATGTTAACTTGTGGTTGCCAGCAGGGATTTTAATTGTTCTTGCGGTTTTAGGATTTAACTTTGTTGGTGATGGCTTAAGAGATGCCATGGACCCTAAAGCGAAGAAATAGGAGGTGCTTTTATGGGAACAAAAAAACCTTCTAACTATATTTCTTATAAAGAAAGTAGAAAAATATTAAAACATAATATTAAACAAATGAAATATTATGAAGATTTAAAAAATCGTAAAGTTAATGTTAGCGAATACACTGTACCAATGAAAGATGACAATAACATTATTGAAATTGATAACTTAAAAACGGTGTTCTTTTCGGATAATGGAACTGTAATGTCAGTTAATGGGGTATCGTTTAATATTCCGAAAAATAAAATTGTTGGAGTAGTTGGTGAATCTGGTTGTGGTAAGAGCGTCACATCATTATCAATTATGCAATTAGTTCAAGCTCCTCAAGGCCAAATTATTGAAGGGGAGATCAGGTTTAATACCAGTGATCTAGGTGTAAATGAAAATGGTCAAAAACTCGGATATAATATTGTTGGTATGCCCAAAAATGATATGTACAAAATTCGTGGTAAGGATATTACAATGATTTTTCAAGAACCAATGACGAGCTTAAATCCGGTTTTTACCATTGGTTATCAATTAGATGAAGTACCACTTACTCATTTAGGGATGACTAAGGAAGAAGCGAAAAATCATAGTATCGAAATGCTTAAAAAAGTTGGTATTTCAATGCCGGAACATGTATATAATTCATATCCGCATGAACTATCAGGGGGAATGAGACAAAGAGTAATGATTGCGATGGCTTTATCTGGAAATCCAAAATTAATTATTGCTGATGAACCAACGACTGCCCTAGATGTTACAATTCAAGCTCAAATCTTAGAATTGTTAAAAGAGTTACAAAAAAATACTGGATGCTCAATTATGTTTATTACTCATGATTTAGGTGTAATTGCCGAAATGGCTGATGAGGTTGTTGTAATGTATGCTGGAAAAGTAATTGAAAGAGGAACAGTTAGTGAGATTTTCCATCATCCGCTTCATCCATATACAATCGGCTTACAAAGAAGTAAACCATTAATTACAGCTAATTCCAATGAACCACTTTATTCGATTCCAGGACAAGTACCAAATCCAATTAATTTACCTAATACATGTTATTTCAAAAATCGATGTAGTAAATGTATTAACAAATGCAATAATGAATATCCAAAAGAAATTAAAGTAAGTGATACGCACTATGTATCGTGTTACTTATATGAAGAAAAAGAGGTGTAAGATATGGATAATATGCAAACACCAAAATCCATTTTAGAAGTTAATAATTTAAAGAAATATTTTGTGATTGAAAAGAATTTATTTGGCAAACCTTTAAGATATTTAAAAGCCGTTGATAATGTTAGCTTTAAAGTAGAAAGTGGGACAACAATTGGGATTGTCGGTGAATCTGGTTGTGGTAAAACAACACTTGGTAGAACAATCCTTAAATTATATGAATCAAATGGTGGTGAAATTATTTTTAATGGTGAAGATATTACGCATCTATCTAAAAAAGAAATGCTTAAATATCGTACTAAAATGCAACTTATTTTCCAAGATCCATATTCAAGTCTTCCACCAAGAATGACTATCGGTAATATTATTGCTGAAGCTGTAAGAGTGCATAAGATCGTTCCTAAAGAGGAAGTTGTTAGTTATGTTATTGATATTATGAAAAAATGTGGACTTCAACCACAATATTATGATCGATATCCTCATGAATTCTCTGGTGGGCAACGACAAAGAATTTGTATTGCGAGAGCCTTAGCAGTTAAACCGGAATTAGTCATTTGTGATGAACCAGTAAGTGCTTTAGATGTATCGATTCAAGCTCAAATTATTAATTTATTAAAAGAATTACAAAATACGATGGGATTAACATATCTTTTTATCTCCCATGATTTATCTGTTGTTAAATATATTACTGATCAAATTATGGTTATGTACTTAGGCAATGTAATGGAACTTGGTGAAACAAATGAAATCTTTAATAATCCCCTTCATCCATATACAAAAGCGTTATTTTCAGCAGTGCCAGTACCTGACCCTGATGTAAAGATGAATCGGGTGATTTTGAGTGGTGATATTCCATCACCAGCTAATCCACCTCAAGGCTGTAAATTTCATACTAGATGTTCTAGTTGTATGAAAGTCTGTGGATTAAAACAACCAAGATATAATGAAGTAGTTGAAAATCACTCAGTTGCTTGTCACTTATTTGATCAAGATGTATTGAGTAAAACGCAGCTTTATGATCAACTTTATGATGAAATTGAAATCTTAAAAAAGGAATTAGCAATTTTAATTAAAAATAAAGAAGATAAAGCAGTTAATCAAAAAGAAAATAGTGAGAAAATTAAGCAACTTGAAGCAAAAATCAATGAAAAATTAGCTTCTGTTGAGCAAATATAAAAAAGAAAATGAAAAAACGAAAAGAAAAATATGAAGATGATGGACATACCATCTATGATATGAACGTCGATGCGTATTGGCGTAAAGATCGAAAAACAAAAGTAGAATCAAAAGTAAATGTAACTAAAGAAGAACGGAAATTATTAATTAAAGCAGCCTTTATTGCTTATATTCCCAAACTATTATTAGTAATTGGTTGTTTTGCTATTACTATGTTGTTATTATACTTTTGGTTGAAATAAAAGAGGTGTATAGAAAAATGAAAAGAATATTTAAGTTTTTTATACTATTGTTAGTGCTAACTCCGATTGTTTGTTTAAGTAGTTGTAAGAAATGTAAAAAGGATAAAGAAGTAAAGATTGTTAGTATTTCTGTTGTTGAAAATACTGTTCCTTCCTTTATTTATATTGATGAACTTGATCAAAAACTTAATGATATTAAAATTAAAGTAGTTAAATCTGATGATAGTACTGAAGAAAAAAATCTTACTAAAGAAATGCTTTCTGCAAGTGATTATGCAAAACTTGCAAATGAAGGTACATATACAGTTAAAATAACTTATGAAGGATTTGAGACTTCACTAAATCTAACGATGCAAAAGAAAGGTGAAAATATCCAACCTGATGATCCAACTAAAGTTGAATATAATGTTATAATTGATGATATTGCTGGAAAACCGCTATCTAATTTCTATGTAACATTTTATTTAGGGGATGAGATTGTGGCTGAAGGTTATACTAAGGCTAATGGATTCTTCACAACTTCTCTAGATCCCAATATCTATGATGTTTTAATTGAGGGTCGTGAAGGTTATTACTTAAATCAAGAAATGTATCAAACTGACCTTTTAGGTTCAGCGATTGAAGTTACTTGTGAACTTGATTCATTAGCTGGTAAAGAAGCAGAAATTGGTCATTTATATGAAATCGGTGATGTAATGTATGATTTTACCGTGACTGACACTGATGATAATGATTTAAATTTATATGAATTATTAGAAGAATACAAAGTTGTCATCTTAAACTTCTGGTTTACAACTTGTTCATATTGTGCATATGAATTCCCTGCTATGGTTGAAGCATATGAATCTACCCATGTAAATGGTGCTGGTGAAACCGTTAGTTACCAAGATGATGTTGTGATTATTGCAGTAAATCCAATGATAGCTGGTAATGGTGATAGTCTTGCTAGTATTACTAATTATAAATATTCCAATAATATTACGTTTAATGTCGCTCCAGACTATGATGCAGATCCATCTTCTGTAGGAATGGAACCAGCCCTTACAACTATGTTTGGTATTACTGGTTATCCAACAACTGTAATTATTGATCGTTTTGGTCTAATCGCACAAATCGAAGAAGGTGCTCAAACATCTCCTGACAAATGGATGCAAACATTTGATAAATATATTGCTGATGATTATTTTCCAGTCTTTACGGGTGCTATTAATGAAGGTACAGAAATGGAAAAACCTAATATTCAACAAGCTGATTCGAGTGAATTAGAAGCTGCTGCTAACGGAACTAATTATGATGGAACTAAATTTGAATGTACATATCGTCCTGAAGATAATGAAGATAAAGAATATTCATGGCCATGGGTTGTAACTACTTATAAAGGTCAAAGTTGTCTAATGCCATCGAACCAAGATAAACATCCATCATTTGCGATTGTTTATTTTGATGTGATCTTAAAAGCAGGTGAAGCATTTGCATTTGATTATTTTGCATCAAGTGAAGATTACGATGCATTATATGTTACTTTTGATGATACGATTGTTGCATCAATTTCAGGACAATCATCGGATTGGGAAACTAATTATACTTTTGTTGCACTAGAAGATGGTAGTTATGAAGTTGGTTTCTGCTATTTAAAAGACTCATCATATAATGGTGGTGAAGATAGCGTATATGTAAGAAATTTACGAATTATTGAAGAAACTGATATTGATCAAGAAACATATATTTTTAGAGAATGTGCTACTGGTCAAGTCAATGAACTTACAATGTCATATCCTAATTATGTAAAAGTTGTATTTAATGAAGAAGATGGATATTATCATGTAAATACTAAAAATGGACCATTACTACTTGCTGACTTATTAAGTGGAACTAAATGGAATAATTCGGATTTATATAGTGTTTCACTTGAAGGACTATGTATTGGATTAAATGGGGTTGATTATAACGCTTTAGTTGAAGAATATGCGGTTTATGCCAGTAATTCTAGCGTTGGGTATGCTCCAGTAACCGAAGAATTAGCTAACGCCTTAAAAGAAATTGCAAAAGCTTTAGGCCATGAAGATGCTAAAGATAATCCTAATCAATGGTTAGAGTTATGTGTTTATTATAATGCTTATGGAACAAATGGTGAGGAAATGGGATTACCAACAGTTGGTGTATGTTATTTTGAACCAATTATGTTTGATGGTGATGCGATTACCGAACCAGCAACTGCTTCTGCCGAATTCAATCGCGTTATCCTACCAAGAGGATTTATTTTTGGTTTTACTCCAACAAAATCAGGTGCCTATAAATTCTATTCAACAGGAAATCAAGAAACAAGTGGTTGGATTTGTGATGAAGAAGCTGTTGCAATCGCTGAAAGTGAAATGGAATTGAGAGAAATCTATCGAAGAATGACAACTGGTGAAAACCTTGATCCAAACTTTGCATGTTATATGTATTTAGAAGCAGGTCAAACTTATCTATTCAGAGGTGCATTCTATGATGTAACTGTCTTTGATACAATCAATGTTGAAATGGCATATATTGGTGAAAATATTGAATTATTAACTCTTGCATCTCCTGGTTACTTTACTTCAAGTGATGCTGAAATGGCTGATATTATTTCAGGTAATTATATTGATGTTGAATTAGGTGCAGATGGATATTACCATGTTAAAGGATCACATGCAGCGGATAATTTTGTTTATTGTGATGTTGAATACATTAATGGTCTTACTGGCGTACCACTAAGCGTTGCTGCTAGTGATAAATATTATGCCTTTGATTTTAACAAAGATGAATTTGGTGAACGAATCTACGATGAAGAAGGGTACTACCGAGTAACAGTGTTAGATGAAGAAGGTAATAAGATTCGCTATTATGTATGTACTGATGCTGAAGGAAATGAATATTATGTATTAACTGTTGGTGAAGGTGAATACACAGAAGCAAATGGATATACATATATAAAACGTACTAGTGAAATGGACAACGCCGATTTCACTGAATATGTATTAAATTATATTGCTGAAAACAAAATTACCGATGAAACTTCAGAATTATATGGCTGTGTCAAAGTCGATAAGAAATTTGCTGATGTATTATGGTTATATATGAACAAATATACATTCGCCGGAATTGAAGGTTCATGGCTAAAACTTTGTTACTACTACAAATATGTAGGTCCAGTTAGTGAATAACATTAATAGAGGGCCTTATAAATATAAGGCCCTTATTATTTATATATATAAATATATATAATTTAGATTATTTTAAGAAGGAGGATACGATGAATAAAAATAAAAAACTCAATCAACTATTTTTACTTCTTGTATCAATTCAAACCATTTTAATGGGAATTGTATTTATTATTCAAATCTTTAGAATTTATTATGGTAATCATCAAGAATTTACAAGAGCAATTTGTGGAAAATATATCTTACAGATCTTGCCAGTAATTGTAATTTGGATCGTATTAATTATTCTTAGTTATATTTATCATAAATTAAGTAATGCAAAAGACCAACATTCTATTAAACTAACCAATGTTGGTAAATTAAAATTCTATGAAGCAATGTGTCCAGATTATAATGTAGAAAATGAACAATATCAAATGTTAAAGAAAGAAAATAATAAAAGAAAAATTGCTTGGATGATTAATATTATCGTAATTATACTATGTTCATTAATGGGGCTATTATATTTAATCAATGTTGATCATTTTAAGTCAGAAGGTAATTTATCACTACAAGCAATCCAAATGACAATTCATTTACTACCATGGGTAATAATTTCTTTTATTAGTTTAATTATCTGTTTATATTATGAAGAAACTAGTTCGTTAAAATCAATTGAAATAATAAAAGTGATTATTAACCAAGAAGGCAAAAAGCTTAGTTTACATCAAAACAGATCAAAACGAAATAAAAAATTATTAATTATTCGACTAAGTATTATTGTAGTAGCTGTCGGCTTAATTATTCATGGAATAATTAATGGAGGGGCAAGTGATGTTCTACAAAAAGCTATTAATATTTGTACTGAATGTATAGGACTAGGATAAAATATGAAGATATTATTAAAGATTAAAAACTTTTTTGTTAAGATTTTACCTTCAAGAAGAAAAATTATCCAATTATATGCAGCACTATTATATAATGCTCATCTTAAAGGATTTATCTCGGGTGAAATTTTTCAAGGAGCAACTAAGAATGTTTGTGTACCTGGACTAAATTGCTATTCATGTCCTGGTGCAATCGGAGCCTGCCCTCTAGGTTCGTTACAAAATGCCTTAGCTGCAAGTAAAACAAAATTACCAACATATATCTTAGGAATTATTTTATTATATATGATCATCTTTGGTAGGACGATTTGTGGTTGGTTATGTCCAGTTGGATTACTTCAAGAATTATTATATAAAATTAAATCACCTAAATTAAAAAAAAGTAAAATAACAAGAGCTTTCTCATATTTCAAGTATGTAATTTTAGTAGTACTTGTAATTATATTGCCACTGATTTATGGCTTACAAAGTAAAAATATTCCCCTTCCGGCATTTTGTAAATATATCTGTCCGGCAGGTACTTTTGAAGGAGCAATCTTCTTATTGATAAATCCTAATAATACTGATTTCTTTGGAATGCTTGGTGGATTATTTACTTGGAAATTTATGTTATTAATTGTCTTTATTGTTGCATCAGTATTTATCTATCGCTTCTTTTGTCGTTTCTTTTGTCCGCTAGGAGCGATTTATGGTTTATTTAATAAGATTGCCGTATTAGGAATTAAAGTCGAAAAGGATAAATGTAACAATTGTGGTGCTTGTGTTAATCATTGTAAAATGGATATTAAAACTGTTGGTGATTCTGAATGTATTCAATGTGGTGAATGTATTAATGTATGTCATAGTAATGCAATAAGATGGAAAATGATTAGAAAAAAGATTCATCAAGAATTAGAATTAGAAAGACAAGATAACAACCAATTAGTAGTTGAACCAGAAGTGCCAAAACGAACTAATATAGCAAAACTTGCAGTTAGTATAGCTGCAACCCTAATCTTAATTATTACGTTTATCTTTGTTAATTTTCAAAAACAACGTTATGAAATTAGTGATATTTGCAACAATATGACAATTACTTTGAGTGATAATTCGGTATTTAGCACAGCTAGTGATTCAAATACAACTTTACTTTATTTTGATAATGAAATTGATAATTTAGAATTAGAACAAGTTATAACTTACGCTTTATATAATAATGAAAAATTAAATATTATTTTAATTAGTGATAATCAAGTTTTAGGTCTTGATAATTATCCTAATATTAAACATGCTTTTGATAAAAAACATCAATTAATCAAATCGTTTGTTAAAGATGTAACTTATCCGTATTCAGTCTTCTTAGATTTTGATGATAAGATTTTAATTAAAGAAAATAAATTAATTACAATGAGTGAATTTGAATCAACAATTATTCCAGTAATTAGTGGGAAAAAAATTGGTAATCAAGTTGGCGATGTATGTATTAATAAAGAAATTCCATTAATTGGTGAAGATGATACATTTAGTGTATTTGCTAATCATGGTAAAATTACGATTATTAATTTCTGGTTCACAAGTTGTACTCCATGTGTTAAAGAATTACCTTATTTTAATACGGTATATGAAAAATATCAAGATGATGTAACGGTTATCGCTATTCATGAAGCAGCAATTTATCAATCAGATCCAAATGCTGTTCAAGCCTTTATTGATCAACAATTTAGTGATTACTCAATTTTATTTGGTTATGATAGTGTTGAATCATCATATTATAGTGCTTTAGGTGGTAAAGATACTTTCCCATTTACCGTTATTATCAATCAAGATGGCGTGATTTCTAATGTTATTGTTAGTGCGTTAACAGTTGAAAAGTTAGAAAATGAAGTTCTTAAATTATTAGAAACGAAAGGAGCGTAAAGATGGAAACTAGTTTTATTAAGTTTAAAAAGAAAATTATCTTAGAAATAGTGATTAAATGTTTAATTATTTCCGTAACTACAGGTTTACTTGTTTTCTCAATTCCTTATTTAATTCTTAAGCTAACACAATCTAGGTTTAATGTACTTTATCTAATCTTAATTGGTGTAGGTGTTATGCTAATTTTATTTGGTTTATTATTCTTAATCTTCAAGCCAAATGATCAGAAGGTTGCAGTAAAATTAGACCAAAAGCTTAACTTAAATCAAAAAGTTCAAACAATGATTGAATATCAAAATGAAGATGGTTTGATGGTTAAGTTACAAAGAGAAAATACTAACAAGATTTTATCAGGGATTTCGCTAAAAAATCTTTCAATGAAATTTAGTGCGATTTTCTTTATTTTAATTGGTCTTTCTGTATCAATATGTATTACAGCTTTTGCAATGCCAACACCAAAAATCGATGATCCATCAATCATTATCGAAGATCCTAATTATGAATTAGATGATTGGACAATTCTTGCAATTCGTGATTTAATCAAATATATTGATGAATCAGCAATGAATGATTCCTTAAAAGCCAAAGATATTAATGAACTTAATGGTTTGATTGATGAGTTAAAAACAGCTGATAAAGAAAGTGAAATGGTTAAAGCGGTAGAAGATGTAATTGGTAAACTAGAGTTAGAATTAGATATTATTAATACCAATAATGAAATTCATGAAGTATTAAGAGTAACTAATCATTTATCAGTTACAAAACTTTCGGCTCAAATCAATGATTTAAATATTGATGCAATCAGTAACGCTGTCGATGGATTTATTACTGCTATCGCAAATGAGGCTGCTGCAATCAATGATGTAGATGTTAGTTTTGGTCAAGTATTAAAATCGTCATCATTGAATAAAACTGATGAAGCATATCTTGCCTTAATTAACTTAAATCAAAAATTATTAGAATGTAAAAATGAACAAGATGTCTTTACAGCGGTAACAAATGTTGTTAATGAACAAAAAGAAGCAATTTTAAGTGCTTTTAGAAAACAATTAGAAAATAAAACAGTTACTGAATATGTTGTCAGTGAACTACGTGAAATCTTTGGTTTAAATGAAAGTAACGATAGTAATAATCCCGATGGTAATGATCCTGATTCTAATCCAAGCGATCCAGAAGATCCAAATGCTAATATTCCACCACATGAAGGAGATTATGATGGTGGTTATGGAACAGGTGAAGTTATCTTTGGTAGTGATGATTCAATGTTTGATCCAAATCGAGGAAAAGTTGAATTTTCAGAAGTTATTTCTAACTATCAAAATGATATTATTGGTAGATTAGAAGCAGGAAAAATACCTGAAGAACTAAAAGAATATTTTGAGTATTACTATGATATTCTATTTGGTACTTTAGAAGATGAGGAGTAGAAAAAATGGAAGTTAAAGAATTTAGTAGTGCAATTGAAAAGATTAAAAAAGAAATTCATCGCGACGTCGTTGGTCAAGATGATGTTATTGAAAATGTTATTATCGCAATTATTGCCGGTGGTAATGTATTATTAGAAGGGGTTCCTGGTGTAGGAAAAACTCGTTTAGTAAGAAGTTTAGGTAGAGTCTTATCTTTACCATTTTCAAGAATTCAATTTACCCCAGATTTAATGCCATCAGATGTTACTGGGACAAATATTATTGAAAAAGATGAAAATGGAAAAATGAATACTGTTTTTCAAAAAGGCCCAATTTTTGCTAATTTAGTTCTTGGCGATGAAATTAACCGTGCTACACCAAAAACGCAATCAGCAATGCTTGAAGTTATGCAGGAACATAAAGTTACAGTTGGTAAGCAAACATATCAAATGAGTGAACCATTCTTCGTACTTGCAACCGAAAATCCAGTCGAACAAGATGGAACATATCCACTTCCAGAAGCACAAATGGACCGTTTTATGTTTAAACTAGTTATGGAATTTCCAAGTGTTAGTGAACTTGCGAATATTGTTAATATGACCCAAATGACTTTAGAAGAAAGAGCAGAAGTGGTTATTGATGGACCAACAATTCTAAAGATGCGAGAAATTGCTAAAGAAGTTCCAATCGTTGATGATGTATTAAATTATGCAATGAATTTAGTGGCAAATACGCATCCAGAACTAGCACATCCAAGTGAAACAGCTAAGAAGTATATTAAATATGGTGCGTCACCTCGTGCTGCTCAAGCTTTAATTACTGCAGCTAAAATCCGTGCTTTAATGTATGGTAATTATAATGTATCATATGAAGATATTGATGCTTTAGCATATCCAGTTTTAAGACATCGGATAAAAATTAATTTTAATGCAATAAATGATCATTTGAATGTTGAAAATGTTATTGAATTATTAATCAAGGAGAATAAAAAATTATCTAAGTAAGTATTATGAGTAAATATGTAATCAATGAAGAATTCTTGCAGCAAGTTGAAGCTTTACAAGTAATACTTAAAAATAATTTAGCAGGCTTATTTGGTGGAAATCATCAAAGTAAAAGTTATGGATCATCTTGTGAATTTGTTGATTATCGTGATTATATTCCTGGTGATGATATCACTAAAATTGACTGGAATAGTTATGCAAGAACCGATAAACTATATCTAAAATTATTTTTAGATGAAAGACAAGTTCATACAAGAATATATATCGATGCAAGCCGTTCAATGGATTATGGTCAAAGTAATAAGGCAGAAATGGCTTTAAAAATTGCTGCTACTTTGGCATACCTATCTATTTGCGAAATGGATCGTGTTTCAATCTACTATATTAAAAACAATCAAATTCATGAAGTTATCAGTAGTTTAATTGGTAAAGAAGCTTTCTATAATGAAATTGGGAAGTTAAATACGATTGAATTTAGTGATGATTGTTTTATTAGTGATAGTATCCTTCCAACCAATGTTGGTTATGGAGATGGTATGTCTATTATTATTTCAGACTTTCTGACTGACAATGATTATGAAAACGCAATCGATCATTTAGTTAGTAAGAAAAGGGATTTATTTTGTTTTCAAATCTTATCAAAAGAAGAACTCAAACCAACAATTAGAGGTAAAGTTCACTTCTATGATTCAGAAAACATTAACTTAGAATATCGTAAAAACATTAACAAAGAAATCATTACTGCTTATAATCAAGCTGTAGAATATACAGTTAAAAGAATTCAAAATTACTGTAATGCAAGAGGTGCTAATTATATGCTTGTTGCAAGCAATAAATCGGTTAGTGAGATATTCTTAGAAAAATTAATTGAAATGGGGGTATTAAAATGAGTTTTACATATCCTCTTGGTTTAATTGCTTTAGTTGGGATTCCAATTGTTATTATTATTTATATTCTTAAAAATAAATATACGGAGCAAATTGTAACCTCAACTTATTTATGGACTTTAAGTGAAAAATTCTTAAAGCGAAAAAAACAAATTATATTGGTTAGTGGGATTATTAGTTTAATCTTACAAATTATTTCTATTATTTTAATTACTTTATTACTAGCTCAACCAGTATTTAAAATTCCTAATGTTGCAAAAGACTATTGCTTTATCTTAGATGCATCGGGAAGTATGAATAAAGTTGTTGGTGATACAACTAACTTTGAAATCGGTAAAGATAAAATTGAAGAATTAATTGTTGAATCGAGCAATGGTAGTAAATATACACTAGTATATGCTGGAACGACATCAAAGGTAGTTTATGAAAAATTAAGTGATAAGGATAAAGCGATTGAACTGCTTAATCAGGTGGAACCAACTGGTGTTACGCCGACATATCCAGCAATTATTAATTATGTTCAAACATTATTTAATGAAAATCATTCCCTTGAAACTTATTTAGTAACCGACCATGAATATGATACGGAAAATATTAATGTGATTAATGTATCAAATGACCGATTAAATTATGCAATTAGTGATTTAATTTATACTGAACTTGGTGGGGCAGTTAAAATTACGGGTAATGTTATTTCATATTCTAAAGATGAATTATTACACGTTGAAATCTATGTTGATAATGTTCTCGCAACAACCCTAGATGTAAATACCGTAAATGGTGTAAAAACACCTTTTAGTTATATTTGTAATAAGACTGATTTTAATGAAATTAAAGCTGTTATTACTAATCAAGACTCTTTAATGTTAGATAATACAAATGTTGTCTACAATATTGAAAAAGAACACGCATACAGTGCCTTAATCGTTAGTGACCGACCTTTCTATATTGAATCAATTATAAAAACTTTAGGTAATATTTCAACTAAGGTAATATCAAGAAGCGATTATAATCCGAATTATACAGGCTATAGTTTATATGTATTTGATTCATACTCTCCAGTTAATTTACCAACGGATGGGACAGTTTGGTTATTTGGAGCGATGACTAATGTTGAAGGAGCTGGTTTTAGTGTTCAAGATGTTGTTAAAATTCCAGGTTATGAAGAAGATAGTGAAGTAACATTATCAGAAGGAATGCTACTGACATATCCTAAAAATTCAACTCAAGAATTTAAAAACATTGTAGCAGGAATTAATGATGATAAAATCTATGTTGCAAAATATGCAAAATATGGATTATATCGTAAATTTAATACAATCTTAACGCATGAAGGTAATCCAGTTGTGTTTACTGGAACAACTGATGCTGGTAATATTGAAGTCGTGTTTGCCTTTGATTTACATGATTCAAATTTACCATTATTAATGGATTATATCGTATTATCAAGAAATTTATTAAACTATTCATTTCCAAGTATTATGAATCAATCTTCGTATGTATGTGGTGATACGGCAATCATCAATGTTGCGAATAACTTTGATAGTATTCGTGTTGAAAGTCCAAGTGGTGATATTTCCTATTTAAGTGTTAAAACCGCTAAAGCCGAATTAGAACTAAATGAAGTTGGCACGTATAAAATTACGATTATGATTGGAGATGAAGCTAAAGTATTCTTACTATTTGTAAGTTTAGCCGAAGAAGAAAGTAATCCAATTCCTACACGTACAAGTTTAACGATTGTGGGAACTGCTGAAAATAAATTTAGTGATGGAATTTATGATGAATTACTAATCTTCTTTATCATATTAATCGTCATATTTGTGGCAGATTGGATGGTGTATTGTTATGAGCAACGTCAACTTCGATAGACCATTTCTATTGTTTGTCCTACTAGGGATTTTAATCATTATTGTTGTTTCGTTTGCTATTAGTGTTAATAAAGAAAACTTAAGTAAAAATAACACAATATCGTTTATTTTACATCTTGTAATTGCTGTTTTAGTATCACTATCATTAGCGAAAACAACATATGAAAAGGTGATAACGGAAACTAATATCTATGTTCTTGCCGATTTATCTTATTCATCCAATCAAAATTTAGATTTAATTGATGAATATATTAAAAATCTAGAACAAAATAGTCCGAAAAATTCCAAAATTGGTGTTATTTGTTTTGGTAAAGATCAAGAACTATTAGTTGAATTAGGTGAAAAATTAAAAAGTGTAAAAGAAGCAAATATTGATGATAGTCAAACTGATATTGCTTCAGCACTAGAATATGCAACAGGTTTATTTAAAGATAATGTCATTAAACGAATCGTTTTAATTTCCGATGGTGAGGAAACTAATGACAGTGATTTAGTTAGTTTAGTTGAATCTATTTCCGCTGATGATATATATGTTGATGCGATTTATTTAGATAATAATCTAAAAGATGATGCAAAAGAAGTTCAAATTAATTCTGTTGAATATACTGCTTCAACTTATCTAAATTATGAGGAAAAAGTTAGTGTTTATCTTCAATCGAATCTTGAAACTCGTGCAATCATCACGCTTAAATGTGATGGTGAAGAATATGTTTCAACTGCCAAAACATTACAACCAGGTTATAACAATCTTTCATTTAACTTGAATACAGCGATTCCTGGTGAACATAAGTATGAAATTAGTGTTAAAACTGATGATGATGAAACTATCCAAAATAATGCTTATTATTTTATCCAAAATGTTTCTGAAAAATTGAAAGTATTATTCTTAGGTAGTAGTGATGCAGATAAAGTTGCAGCTAGTACTTTATATGAAGATGCGGATATCACTTATTATATTAATAAATACGATATTCCTTTTACGGTAGAAGCATTATGTGAATACGATGTATTTATCTTATCTAATGTTGATATTAGAAATTATTATAACTATACCCAATTTGTTAATAGTTTAGATACCTTAGTTTCTGAGTTTGGTAAGAGTTTAGTTACCATTGGCAATACTTATATTCAAAACAATGAAGATGATGAAGTATTATCAGCTTTAAGCGATATGTTGCCGACTAAATTTGGTAATGATGATAAGAAAAAAACCGTAACTATCTTATTGGATATATCCCGTAGTATGGAACAAGTTGGTCGATTAATTATTGCGAAAAAGGCTGCTTGTGAAATTTTAGATAAATTAGATGATGAAGTTAAAGTCTCATGTATCACTTTCTATGGTGAGGTCAAACCACTATTTATCTTAAAAGATGCATCTGATCGTGATCAATTAAAAGAAACAATTAATAAACTAGAAGCATATCAAGGAACATTCTTAGGAGCAGCATTAGGCTATACCTATAATACGGTAGCACAACAAAATAACACTAAAAATGAAGTTATTTTAATTTCTGATGGCCTACCTTACCGAGAACAAGCGCAAGTATCTAAGCATTATGCAGAATTATTGGCTCAAAATAATATTATCTTATCAACAATTCAAACAGCTACAGCTGATTCTGATGCTCAAGACTTAATGTGTGAACTAGCTGCAATCGGTAAAGGATATTATCACTATATTCATGAAGTTGATGATGTAAAAGATACAATCTATAATGAAGTCTTTAACTCCCTAAATGAAACGGTTCTAGAACATCAAGAATTACCAGTATCAATTTTAATGAATAAAGATAAGTTAGTTGATGGTGTAACTGCTCTTAATAATATCAAAGGTATTTATAATAATACTGCTAAAGCCAGTGCGAAAGTTGTATTAGAAACCATTTATACTGATGTTGATGATACAAAATATCATATTCCATTATATACACACTGGGAATATGGCAATGGTAGGGTATCTTCATTTGCTTCAACGATTTCTGGTGAATGGATTTCGCTTTGGAATCATCCAAGTGAACAGCGTGTTCTTGCAAATATCATTTCAACTAATTCACCAAGTGAACGCTTTGATAGTGCCTTTATTATTGAG
The DNA here is from genome assembly GCA_964541525.1 of uncultured Staphylococcaceae bacterium. GTDB lineage: Bacteria > Bacillota_I > Bacilli_A > ML615J-28 > CAG-313 > UBA1737. Next base: position 32,529 of record CAZIQF010000013.1, read on the forward strand.
TGTAATAATCGAGGAACATTAGCAGATATTATTGTTAAAGCACCAAGTTTAAATAAAGATTCAATACTTAAGATTAAAGTTACTTATCCAAATGGTGAAATAGAAGAAAAAGTACTGGCGAGCGTTATTGATGCGAATATTCAAAAATATATGAGTGAAATTCAAACATCACAAATTGGTGAATATTTGATTGAATTATCCTATGCCCTTGGCGAATTAGCTTATAGTGCCGATTATAAATTTAATATATCTTATTTACCAGAATATGATCGCTTTACAATTTATGAAGCATCAAATTTATATTACATGGTTAGTATAAATGGCCAAGTATCAGAAGATGGTAAATTAGTCTTAGAAAATAATTTTTCTAATGTTCAAAAATTTGTGGTCGACTTTACACCCGCATTTATGATTATTGCAGCTTGTTTATTTGTCATCGATATTATGATTAGAAAACTTAGATGGCAAGATATTAAATCGTTGTTTAAGAGAATTAGAAAAAAAGAAACTAATCAACGGGAAGGAGTTTGAGATGAAAAATAAATTACTAAAACTATTAATGATCTTTTTATTACTTATATCAATTTCATCATGTGGTAAAGTAGTCGATGACAAAACTCCTGGTGTTGATATTGGTGATAATCAAGATCCAAACAAGGATCCAAATAATAATGAAAACCCGAATCCAAATGAAGGTAAAACCGAATTTTCGGTTTCACTAGTCTATAATAAAAAAATCTATATCCCAGAAAGTGATGAAAAAATTACGGTCATTTGGGCTGATGATTATTCTCAATATACAGCAGTGATTGGTAGTGATGGTTACGCAAGAATCCTTTTAGATGGTGATTTTAATGTCTATTTAGATGAGGCACCGGAAAACTATTCCTATAACCCTAATATTTATCATGTTGATAATGAACATAGTACTGCAACGATTGAATTATTAAAAATTGGTAAGATTAGTAAAGGTAGTGGAACAGCTTTATATAAAGAATATGAAGTAACATCAACAGGGACATACCGGACAACTTTAAAATCTAAAACGCAAAAAGTATACTATGAATATCAACCAACAAAGTCAGGTACATACATTGTAGAATCTTTAGTTAATGTTTATGATGATACGATTAACCCTAAATTAGACGTATGGGATGGAACATTTGCCGCTAAGTTTTTTAATAAAGCCTATGATGATGGTGGTACGAGCTTAAAAGGTGGTTATACAAAGAATTTTAAATGGCAGTTAAGTCTTGCTGATGAACAAATTGGTAATGTTTTTACTTTTGTTATTTATGTAGAATCAAAGACTGATGAATATCCAATTACGGTTGATTTTTCAATTTCATATTCAAGTAGTTTTGAAATAGAACACCCTGATGTTAAATTAATGGTGGCTGAAGAAGCTGAACTAGCACGTATTCCTGATGATGAATATTCATCTGCAACCCATATTTACTATAACTCTGATGGTGGTACTGGTAGTTATTATACCGGAGTAACTAATGGAACTGGTCTACTTAAAGGTGAAAACTTTAAATACAATGAAGAAACTAAACTATGGCATGTATATGATAGTGCTACAGATACTTATGGACCAAAGCTTTGTGCGAAAATTGCAGCTCCATGTGCTTATTATGATCAAGGATTAAATATTATTGAATATAATGGTAATAACGATTTAACCGTTTCTAATGGTACCGAAAACTATAAATTCTTTATTGAAAATTCATATGCTTCGGTATGCAATCAAGATGGTGTATGTTATGTAACTATGGAATTAATGATTTTCTTACAAAAGTTTAGTGTTTCACAACGACTATTCTTTGATGGATATGGTTTTGTTGAAATGGCTGGAGTATATGCAAAAGAAGAAGATCAATGGCTATTTGCTTGTGGATATTATGTTGAAAAATAATTTAGTGCTCTTTTGAGAGCACTTTTTTTTAAAAATGGGGAAAAAGGTGGTATAATAATTTCATATTATTAACGAAAATAATATAATCTTAAATAAAAAGGAGAATTTACTATGAAAAAAATTATATTATCATTAGTTGTTTTACTAGGTATTTTTAGTATTGCTTCATGTAATGGTGCAAGTGTCAGTGTTACTGAATTAGAAGTATCTGGTCAAAAAACTGAATTTATTGTTGGTGAAGCATTTGAAACTGGCGAATTAAAAGTAGTAGCTAAATTATCAGATGGTACTACACCAGACGTTAGTAAAGAAGTTAAAGTCAGTGGCCCTGAATCAATTGATGCAGTAGGTACATATGCAGTTGTTGTTTCATATGCTGGTCAATCTGAAGTTTACTATATCAACGTTGCTCCAGTTCCTGCTGAAGCTGAATTAGTTTTAAATTTAGGTAAAGCTAAGTTATCTTATGTAGTAGGTGAAAGCTTAAATGTTGAAGGTGTTGTGGCTTATGAAGTAAAAGGAAATGCTTTAGAAGTAGTTGAATTAAATGCTTGTGAAGTTAAAGTTCTTGATGCAGAAGGAAACGCTGTTGAAGGTGCATTTAAAGTTGCTGGTGAATATGTAGTTGAAGTTGCTTATAATGGCAATAAAGCTTCATATCAAGTTAGTGTATCAATTAATAGTTATGAAAATATTGCTGATGCGATTGCTGCTGCTACTGCAAGTGCTGGAAATGTTCAATCTGGTGCTGCACTTATTGGCTCATATGGTTCTGAAACTATTTATATTTATGAATTTGGTCAAGATTATCTTGAAGTATTAGTTGCAAATAATTATTATAGCGAAGAATTACATTATGAATTGCAAAAAGATGGTTCAGTATTTGGTATTAAAGTAAGTGAAGAAGGTAACCTTTCACAAATCGTTGATCCAAGTGAAGCTGCAATCAATGGTGTGAGATTTGATAGTATCATTAACTATGCTAAAGAAATTTATGGTGTAGAAGCTCTTATTGAATATCTATATGCACATTCAGAAGAAGTAGTTGTTGATTATTATTATGATTTTATATCAGTTTGTCCTTCTTGTGATGGTCATTATGAATATTCATTTGAATATGGTGTTGTTGAAGGCTCTCAATATAAAACATATAGTGTTTCATTTACTTTAAGTCCTAGTGAAAGCATTATTGAAGCTGAAGTAAATATCGATGTTTACTACAGCGATGAATCGCTTGAAAAAGACGAAGAAGGTAATGTTATTGGCCTAGTTGAAGGCAGTGTAGAACCAGATTATTCACATAATGTTGTTGTATATCAACATGATGGCGAAAGAACATTAGAACATGAATATTCAGCTTCAGAATATCTATATGAAAGCTTCGAAGTAGTTGATGCAGAAGGTAATAATGTTGAAGGTGAAAAAGTTGAAATGAATGCTGGTGAATCATTATCATTAAATATTGCTGCTGCTTTACCTGAAACTGCATCATCATCAGTTGATAGCATCAAAGTTGATATTACTGATGAATCAGGAAATATGACATGGTCTATTTATGGTTCATTTTATGATGGTGTAATCACAATTTCTGCATATGCACTTGGTACATACAATGTTGTAGTTTCATCTACTAAAGTTTCTGTTTCATTTGTATTAGTTGTTAATGAACCTGCATTATCAGAATTTAATGCTGGTGTTTATAGTTATGGTTCAGTAGTTGCTCAATCAAGTGCAAGTGTTTATGTTGGTGTAGGACTAGAACTTGGCGTTGCAGTTAATAGTTATGCTGATGATTCACATGAAGCTAAAATTGTTTCTGGTGATGCAAGTGCTACATTAGTAGTTGATGAATACTCAGGTCACTATGTATTTACTGCATCAGTAGTAGGTAAATATGAAGTATTATTCACATCAAAAGTTGATGAAAAATTCACTTCATCAATTACAATTGAAGTTCTTGAAGCTCCATCATTTGCGAGTGTCTTAACTGGTAAATGGCAATATGATGATTATATGGCAGTTTATACATATGAATTCCAACCTGAATCAGAAGGTGCTACAAAAGGTATTTGTGTAATTACAATTGACGATCCATGGTCAGGAACTTCTGTTCATAAGATTGCATATGAAGTAGTTAATAATCAAGTAGTATGTACTAATACTGATGGTAGTGAATTTGCAGATCCATATAATGAATTTGCATTTACAGTAGATAGTAACTTTAACGTAATTGCTACTTATGCTGATGGTTATGAAATTGGCGTAATGACAAGAGTACCAGAAGCATCAGAAGATTCTATCGCTGGTGAATACGTATATGTATTAGTAGCAAAAGTAGAAGTTTATCATTATCTAACTCTTAATGAAGATGGTACTGGTTCTTATGTACTTTATGATGAATCAGGTTTTGCATTATCTGGTACTTTCTCATGGGAATTAGTAGAAGGTGTAATTAATTTCTCTGATGTTGTTGCAACAGATGATACAGATGCAGTTGAACTTTCTGCTACTTATGCTGAAGGTGTAATTACATTAACTTATGGTTCATTAACTAATGAATTTGTAAAATCTAACTAATTAAAAAATTAAGTCACTTCTTTAATAGAGGTGACTTTTTATTTATATCTATAATTTAAAACTTGATATTAGGGCTTAAATACTTGCAAATTATTCAAAAAAATAGTAAAATAGTAAAAAATATAAGTATTGATAAAAAGGAGAAAATATGTCAAAGAAAATATTTGGTATGATGATCATATTACTTTGTGTTTTAAGTTTAGGATCATGTAAAAAAGAAAAAAAAGTAGAATCAATTTCGGTTATTAGTAGTTCAATTCCAACAGAAGTTACGACTGAAAATGTTGATGAAGAAATTTTAAAAATCGAATTAAATGTTAAATATAATAATAATGAACAAGAAACAATTAAAGTTACAAAAGATATGATTAGTGATAGTGATTATCAAAAAATCAAAACTAGTGGTAATCATGAAATCCAACTAAGTTATTCAGGATGTAATACTACTGTTTTACTAGTAGTAAAAGAACCAGCTAATAATAATTATTCGGTAACTGTTGTGTATCCTAATGGTAGTCCTGTAGTAGGTGGCGTAACTGTTCAATGGTGTTCAAAAGAAAATTGCTTTTTACCGGTTGCAGTTAATAGTGAAGGATATGCCGAAAAGGCATTAGAAGATGGAACCTATTATGTTCATATCGACAATCTTCCTAGTGGATATACATATAATTCAAATGCGCATACAACAACTGTTGATAATAAACATTTAACAATTGTTTTGGAACCATTATTAACACTTGCAGTAGGTGATGGTTCTACAGTTAATCCTTATGTTGTGGGACTTGGAACATATGAATTAACATTTAATGGTTCTGGAAAGGCAAATGCCAAATATTTTAGTTTTACTGCAACAGTATCTGGAACTGTTTCTCTATATTCGACTGCAACTGATTTACTCGCAGTAAATGAAATTGATCCATATTTAGGCTATATTGGTGAAACTAATGATTTACCTAACTTTAATTTGGCAGGTGCTGATGTTAGTGGTAATATTCCAAATAATATTAATTTTAATTATAGTTTTAGTGTCGAAGCCGGTCATAATTACTATTTTTTAGTCTTTGTATCTTCTGCAACTAGCTTTGATGCGACATTTAATATTTGTCTTAAGTAATTAGTTAACTCCTTCATTTTAATGAGGGAGTTTTTACTTTGTCGAATGCTGAATTAAAATATATTATATAATTTCTTGTTTTTTTTTATAAGTTGTAGTATAATATAATAGTGAAAACGTTTACAGATATTTACTTAAGGAGGACAACATATGAGAGAATATCATTCAAAAGCGATTAGAAATATTGCTGTTTTAGGACATTTTAATAGTGGGAAAACAACCCTTACGGAATCTGTTTTATATTTAACAGGTGCGATTGATAAGAAAGGGGAAGTAGAAAAGAAAAATACTGTTAGTGATTATATGGTTGAAGAACAAGCACGTCAAACATCACTATCAGCTTCACTAATTCCAGCTGAATGGCGTGGTCATAAGATTAATTTCTTAGATACTCCAGGTAGTGAAGAAATGATCGTTGAAGTAGAAAATGTACTATCTGTTGTTAAAGGTGCAGTACTAGTAATTGATGCTGGTGCTGGTGTTGAAGCAGGTACTGAACGTGTCTGGGAAGAATTAAGAAAAAGAAATATTCCAACTCTTATTTATATTAATAAGATGGATAAAGAAAATATTAAATATGAAGCACTAATTGAAGAATTAAAAGAAAAATTTGGTAAGCGTGTAGCACCATTCTGCTATCCACTTGGTAAATTAGATAATTTTGATGGTCTTGCATTAGTAGCTGAACGTAAAGCTAAATTGTACCGTGATGGTGTTTGTGTTGATGGTGAAATCTATGAAGATAAAATGCCAAAAGTTCAAGAATTATATGATTGGATGTGTGAAGCTGTAGCTGAAACTAGTGAAGAAATGATGGAAAAATATTTTGCTGGTGAACCACTTGAATTAGAAGAAGTTAAAGAAGGCTTAAGAAAGAGCGTTCTAGCGAGTGAAGTTTATCCAGTTATTTGTGGTTCAGCACTTAAGAACATTGGTATGCGTGTTTTATTAGATATGATTATCGATTATACACCATGTCCTGATGATTTAAAACCTAAGGCTGGGGTAGAACCTGGTACTTCTAAAGAAATCTTAAAATATACTAAAGATTCTGAACCATTTGCCGGTTATGTATTTAAGACTATTGTTGATCCATTTGTTGGAACAATTAGCCTATTTAAGATTTATTCTGGTGTTGTGAAAACTGGTATGGAAGTCTATATTCCAAATATTGATGCAACAGTAAAATTACCACAAATCTTCTCTTTAATGGGTAAGACCCAACTTCCAATTGAAGCTGCTTATGCTGGTGATATTATTGCAGTATCCAAATTATCGGAACTTGAAATTGGTTATACACTTTGTGATAAAAAAGCTCCAGTTATTTTTGAAAAACCTGAATATCCAACACCAATTTACTATCTTGCAATTCATCCTAAACAAAAACAAGATGAAGAAAAAATTTCGCAAGCACTTGCAAAAATTCGTCAAGAAGACCCAACATTTGAATTTAAACGTAATGCTGAAACTGCTCAATTATTAATTGGTGGTCAAGGTGTACTTCATCTTGGTTATGTAGTAGATAAATTAAAGAATACATTTAAAGTAGATGTAGATTTAGCTGATCCAAAAATTGTTTATCGTGAAACAATTAGAGGTAGAACTTCTGGTGAAAAAGGGGTACAAGGTCGTCATAAGAAACAATCTGGTGGTGCTGGTCAATTCGGTGATGTATGGATTAGATTTGAACCAAGTGATCAAGACTTTGAATTTCATGAAGAAGTATTTGGTGGTGCTGTTCCTAAGAACTACTTCCCTGCTGTTGAAAAAGGATTAATTAAATCATTAGAAAAAGGTCCACTTGCAGGATTCCCAGTGATTGGGGTAAAAGCGACACTGGTTGATGGTTCTTATCATCCAGTTGATAGTAATGAATTATCGTTTGTTCTTGCAGCTGGTCTTGCATGGCAAGCAGCAATTAAGGAAGTTAAACCTACAATTCTCGAACCAATTATGGAAGTTAAAGTAACAGTCAAACCTGAATATGTTGGTACTGTAATGGGAGATATGAGTAAACGTCGTGGTCGTATTCTAGGCCAAGAAGAAGTTGATGGTGGCAAGACAATGATTATTGCTGAAGTTCCAGAATCAGAAATCATTAAATACGCAACTGAACTTAAGACAATGACACAAGCAAGTGGTCGTTTTGAAAGACATTTCTTGCGTTATGATATTACACCTGAAGAACAAATTAAAAAAATTATTCAAGAATATGCCAAATAATTAATAAATATAAGATAATAGAATATCTGATATGATGTCTCTAAAGTAGACAGGGAATAAAAATAAAATTATGGTTCTGTAAAATCTTTTGAGATTTTGAGATAAAATAAGAACCTATCTTAAAAG
>CAZIQF010000014.1:0-39756 GCA_964541525.1 uncultured Staphylococcaceae bacterium
AGAAAGGATTTAATATAAACTTATAAACTAAATTATACGTTTATATTATACAAGGAATTAATATGAATAATGAACAATATAAAAAAATTATGGAAAGACTAGATTTTATTGAATTTAGACAGGAACTTATTTTTAATAATACTGATATTGATAGAACTATTTTTGAATATAAAATTAGTCGTAAGCAATATAATGAAATTATGAATTTAATGGTAAAATTACAAGATTCTATTGAAAATGGTGAGAAATATTCACATTATGATTTTGAACAAAAGATGTATAAAATTGTACCTGAACATGATGGTGATTATCATATGTGTGAATTAATAGCTAAAGAATTTATGAATGATGGTAGATGGGAAGATGTATTTAAGACATTATATGGAGATATGACAAAATATTCGAACTTAAAGAAATAAAAAAGTACAGAAAATTATATAACTGATATTATAAAAATAGAGAAAATATAAGGCTATAGTATTATTGAAATGCTGTAGCTTTTTTAAATAATTGCATTATATTGATACGGATCTTATTTATATTTCTAGGCATTTTAACGAAAATATGCTATAATATTCTTGTAAATAAGCTTATAATTATCGGAGTAACATATGAATAATATATTTGGCAATAATAATCCATTTAAAGATTATCTAGAAAAAGAACAAGAAAAAATGATGCAACAACAGGAAAAAGCAGATAGGGAAGCTTTAAAAGCAGTGTTTAAAGATAAAATTAAAGTATCATTTATGTTTAAAGTATTGAAACAAGTACAAAAAATAACAAATTACTATAATGATATTTTAAAGTATTATCCTGGATTTTTTAGAATAGATCCTATAGCTACACTTATGAGTAATGAAAATGTTGAACTGGACTTATGCTGTCACATTGTTGGAATACACACTTTTAATATGTTATTAACTGAAGAACATGAAAGAGGAGCTAAACAACAAAGCCAAAAATATATTGAAGAAGTAGCTAGTACTGTATTAGAACAAGTTAAAGTTCGACAATATGGAAGTATGTTATTTAGAAAGAGAAAAATATTTGGTAACGAGGATTTCTTATATTACCCTCCAGTATATAATTTACATGTTTTATTAATATATTTAATAACAATATCAAATAAAATACATAATACAGATAAAACAATTGTTGATGGAGATGTTAAACGTAATACATTAAATTATTATTTAGCTAATATTTTAGGTAAAGCAAGAGCAATCTTATCAGTTATAGATTATGATGCATTAGACAGTGGATACCCAATATTAAGAAATATTATAGAAATGTATTTGACCTATTTAGCATTTAATTATTCAAATGCTGATATAGTAGAATATATGAAATTTAATAATTATAAAATACATTTTGATGCTGAATTTAAATTGCCAGAAGAGTTTGAAAAAGAATACTTAAAGAACGGTAAAGATGTAAATAAAATTGCATATTTAAACTATGGATGGTTAGATAGTATATTTGAATTTGAATATCTAGGTATTAAAAAGTCATATAATTTTTCAGATGTTGTAAAACTTGTTAACCAATTAATTTATAAAGATAGAAAAATTAAAAACTATGCTTCAAATTTAGAAGTGTATTATAAAAAATGTCATTACCATTCACATGCTAATTTATATGGATTTAGATTCCCGATTATTTACATAATGGATTTATGTAAAGGATTAGGAGAAGTACTATTAGGAATAGCATATGAAATAAATAAGATTGAAAAAGTAGATTTATTTAATGGTGTTGATCTAGTAAAAGCAGCAAGATTATCAGTAGATAGATTACATAAAATAAGAGAAGAGTTAACTACTGAAAAGTTAGAAAAGTATTACAAGAATAGAAATTAATATATAGCTAGAGCATTATTGTAGTGCTTTAGCTTTTTGTTATGAGTGATGGATAATGACTATTAAATATATAATTTTTTATAGAAAAGAAAAATATAAATATTTTATATATTAGGGGTATTTATTCACCACTACTTTAACTTAACATAATTAATCTTGTGGCAAATAAAAACACACCTGTATTTAGAGGTCCATGCAGATTTCAGCACCCGTTTTAAGGGCCGTAGCAGACTATTATTTCAAAAGAAGGTAAAGAGTAGGGGTGTATGCTTTATGACGATACAGACCAAATTTAAGACAAATAAAAAAATTAGGACGTTAATCCTAATTTTCTTTTTCTATTATTTCTTTAATTTTGTAACCTAATTCTTTAATAATGCCACATACTAATGCATTTCCCATCATGAAATATCTTTTCTTTGATGTCATGCTTGTGTTAGTCCAATTATCAGGAAATTGGTTTAGTCTTTCAGCTTCAACTGGTGTAAGTATTCTCAGCTTTTTAGTTTTAATATCTTCAACAACATGCGTACTGCGATTAATAGTCCCTTCACTTGTTAACATTGTTCTTCCAGGTATATCTAAATTATCAGGGAAGCACATTGCACCTTCAGAATAATTATATTTAATACCTAGTTTACTTACTCTAGGTATTTTTTTACTGCCTTTTAAATATCTGAATTTTGCTTCTTGAGTTTGATTAATAAAGCATTCATTTGGAATATTTTCAGTTTGCAGTATTTCACCTAAAGTGATTGGTTTTTTAATTGCTGGCAAGACTTTTGTAGTATGTACTTTATTTTTAAACATAATACCAGAATTTTCAAAACTAAATTTGTATTCATTTGTCACCTCAATTAATGAAGAATACGTTTCTTTAGAAATATCAGATGTTTTGATTTTTTCAAATGATTCGATTGGGAATACTTTTGCAAAAATCCCTGAATCATTAATAATATTTTCTATGCTATTTTTTACAATCTTTTTATAATAATTAGTTGATTTATGGAAACCAAATATATAAATTCTACGTCTTTTTTGTGGGAAGCCATATTCGGCTGCATTAATAACACGCCATTCTACTCCATATCCTAAATCATTCAAGCAACGTAGCATAATTCCAAAATCACGTCCACGTTGAGTAGAAGGAGATTTAAGTAATCTATCTACATTTTCAAGTAAAATGAATGGAGGCTTTTTAGTTTTTAATATTTCATTAATTTGCCACCAAAGAACACCTTTTTTACCTTCAATACCTTTTTCTTGTGAAAGGCTTCTTGCTACTGAATAATCTTGGCAAGGAAATCCCCCAACAAGTAGTGTATGATTGGGGATTGATTTCTTGTCTACTAAACTAATGTCCATATTTGAATGATTTGGATTATCACCAAAATGTTTAATATAACAATTAAAAGCATCTTGAGTAGTAGTAGATGGTTCCCATTGGTTTGCCCATACAAATTTAAAGTTGTCTTTTTCAACGGTGTTACCAGATTTGTCAAGAGTTATTTCATTTAGACCAACTCTGAATCCGCCAACACCAGCAAAAAGTTCAATTACAGTTTTGTCCATATTATCACCATTTTCTAAAAGATTGTAATATATTATCAAATATGTTATAATTATAGCATAAATTGATGAAAAGATCAAGTAAAAAGTTTATAAAGTTTCAAAAGGAGTACTATATGTCGAAATATAATAGGGGCTTAACAAAAGAAGAAATCGAAAAAATTGGTGAAGAGGTAGTAGGTAAAACTTTTGGTGAATTAGGTGACTTTAAATACGACCTTGAAGATTTTAATTATAAAGGTGGTATGGGCGTATTAATGGAAGAAAATGTTTTTCAGTATGATGCGAATAATGATGCTAATCCAGACTTTTATAATGCAGGAATCGAATTAAAAGTTACACCTATTAAGAAAAATAAAAATGGTACATATTCAGCAAAAGAACGATTGGTGTTAAATATTATTAATTACATGGAAGAATACAAAAATACTTTTGAAACTAGTAGCTTTTGGCATAAGAATGAAACTTTATATTTGATGTTTTATTTATGGGAAGAAGGAATTCCTAGAAGTGATTATAAAATAGTAAAGCAGATGTTATATAATTATCCTGAAGAGGATATATTAATAATTAAGCAGGATTGGGAATTTATTATTGATAAAATAAAATCAGGCAAAGCGCATGAACTATCTGAAGCAGATACACTATATCTAGGTGCATGCACAAAAGGGTCGAGTTCTGAAAAATCATTAAGAAAACAACCATTTTCTGATATATTAGCTAAACAAAGAGCTTATTGTTTAAAAAATTCTTATATGACAAACATAGTGAGAACAACTGTAATGAATGAAGAAACTGAAAAATTAGTTACTGCAACTGAATTGCAAAATAATTCTTTCGAACAAATTATAAAGAATAGAGTTTCTAAATACATTGGTAAAACGCAAGATGAGTTAAAAGTATTATTTGGAATAGAATCAAATGCCAAAAATATTAATGAATTATTAATATGTAGGATGTTTGGTATTAAGAGTGATTTAAGTAAAACAGATGAGTTTAAAAAGGCCAACATTGTTGCAAAAACGGTGAGAATTCAATATAATGGCACGATAAAAGAATCATTACCTTTTCCAGCTTTTAAATTTAATGAAATAATAAATGAAGAATGGGCAACTTCAACTTTAAGAAATATGTTTGAGAATACTAAGCTTTTATTTTTTGTATTTAAAGAAGAAAAAGGTAAATATAAATTTTTAGGAATTAAATTATGGAATATATCAATTAAAGATTTGGATAATTATGTGGCAAAAGTTTGGCATCATACAAAACACATTATACAAGAGGGGAATATTGTATGTTACGTAAATGATTCTGGAATAAGAAAAACTAACTTCTCTGGAATGAGGGATAACCCAATATGTCATGTAAGACCACATGCTAGAGATTCTAGAGATGTTTATGAGTTGCCTGTTATTGACAAAGTTACAGGACTTAATAAGTACACTAAACATTGTTTTTGGTTGAATGCAACATATTTAAGTAAAATACTTAAAGAATTTTAAGGAGTAGCTTATGCATCTATTTGATGAAGAATATAAACTAATATTAGCATTTTATTTATTTGATAAAGGAAGTAACAATGATACATTTAAAATAAATGCATTTGCAAGTGAATTGTATAAGATAACTAAAATTTTACGCTCAACTGAACAAATTAGGTATTATTTATCTTGCTATAAAAATGTAGATACAAATTATAATTTTAATTATGATATCAATAATGAGAAATTTAGAGAATATTTTATAAAATTTGATTCAGAGGTTGGAAAGCAAGATTTAAAGATATATTATAAAAAATTTAAATCAGGATTATTATTTGGGATGAATAACGATAATAAAAACATTATAAATAATTATGTTTCTGACTCTCCAGAACTTAAGAAAAAATTAATAATAAATACCGTTAGTGAATATCCAAGAGATGAACAAAAAAAATTTAATTCATTTTATTTAGCTAATTTTAAGTGTGAATTGGACGAAAATCATGAATTATTTATTTCGAAAAATGATTTACCTTATTTAGAAGGTCACCATTTAATTCCTTTAATGTTTCATACTTTATTTGATAATTCATTGGATGTTGAATCAAATATAGTATGTCTATGTCCAAGTTGTCATAAAAAACTTCATTATGGGAAAAACATAGAATTAGAATTAAAAAAACTATATAACATGAGAAAAAATAGATTAAATTCAAGCGGATTAAATATATCGTTTGATGAATTAAAAGCTTTATATGAAAGAAGGATGAAATATGATAACTAGAATAGAAGCAAAAGAGTTAATAAAAAAATATATGGCTGCAAACAATCCTATACAAACAGGGGCTACTTTAGGGACTATTAGACCTAATACAACTTTCGATGTATATAATATTCCTATTGAATATCTTGTGCCTAATGTAATGAACGATAGAATTGCTATGCGTATTAGAGAATACGAAGAAGATAATAATAGAAAATTGAGCTTTGAAAACGAAACTGATATTGAGTATATTTATAAAACTATCGAGGACGAAAATAAGAGTGATAATCAACACACATTAGAAGATTTAGCTAAAAAAGGGCAAGAAGAATTTGGTGTAATTACATGTGATGGTATTGTTGTTAGTGGTAATAGAAGAGCTACATTATTAAGAAAACTATGGCAGGGAGAAGCGACAAAGTATAATCAGCCATGTGACAAATTTAAATGCTTAAAATGTATAGTATTAGATGAAACATATACTGAAAAAGAGATTCTGGCATTAGAAACCATTACACAAATGGGTAAAGATAAGCAAGTTGATTATAATCGAATTAACCTTTATATTAAGGTTGATAATCTTTTTAGAGCAGGATATGGATATAAACAAATTAAAGATTATATGGGAATGAAAAAAGAAAGCGATGTTAAAGATATGCACGATTTATACAAATTTATGTGTGAATATCTTGAGAACATTGGAAAAGCAAACCATTTTTCTTTATTAGATGGGTTGGAGGATCAAATGATTAAAACATCAACATTCTTCAAGAAACTTGATAATAAGACATATGATGCTGACTGGGAGTATGATGATAATGATGTTAATGATTTCAAATTAGTATGTTATGATTATTTGAGAGCGCACTATGAAGGTAAAGAATATAGAGATGTCTTATTAGGAAAAGTAAACAAAAATAAAGGCAATGGTGTATTTACTAATAAGAGAATATGGTATAAATTTTTAACAAGACATAATAGCATTATTGAAGCACATGAAGATAAATTGATAACAGAAAATGATTGGAAAATGTTAGGTAAAACTCAATTTAAATCAATATTGAGTGCTGCTGAACATGACTTAAAAGATATTCTTCAAAATAAAAATGCAAAAGATCTTATTTCTGCAATCGACCAAAAAGTAGATAGTCTAGAAACTTTAATTGATGCATGTAATGAACTAGATGAAGAAGACGTTGAGAAATTACAAAGTATCAATAAAAGAATATATAACATATTTAGGGAATTTAAAGATTGATTAGACTTTTTCAAGATTGTATTATAATTGATATTAGTAGTATAAGTGGTCGAGTACTACAAAAAATTAAAATATATCTAAATGGGATTGAAAATATAAAATTTATAATAAATAAGTCTGAGATTATAATTCAAGAAGCTAGCAAAAGTCAAAAAATTAAAATACTTGATTATTTTGCGAAATTGAATTTATTTGCATTTGATGAAAATGCGATGGCTTTTTTGGAAAATATAAAAAAAGAAAATATAAATTTTAAGCAAGTTCAGGATGAGCTAATTAAATTAAAAAATGAAGTTGATTATAAAACAGAGGATTATGTTTCATTTAATAAGCAAACAGATAGATTATTGAAAATTAATTTAAGAGACTATCAAAGAAAATCTGCTTATTTGTTATACAAGTCTGGAAATGGTTTTGATTTTTCAGTGCCTGGTGCTGGAAAAACTATCATAAGCTATGCAGTATATATAAATTTATTATTTGAAAAGAAAGTTGATTCACTATTTATAATAGGCCCTAAAAACTCTTATAATGCATGGTTTGATGAATATATTACATGCTTTAGTGAAAAACCAGAATTTGAAAATTTAAGTTTTTTGTCAGTAAAAGAAAGCAAGACATATTTAGGAACATCTGAAATGTTTAATAAAAAAATAGTTTTTGTCAATTATGAAAAAATTAGTTCTTTAAAAAATGATATTTATAATTATATGAATAGACATAAAACTTTATTGATTGTGGACGAAGCACATAAAGTTAAAAATCCTAAAGCCAGACAAACAGAGGCTTTATTAGAGATAACAAAATCTGCAAATAGACGTATTTTATTAACCGGAACACCACTTCCTAACGGATATGAAGATTTATACTCTGAGTGCTTGATTTGTTTTCCTGATTATAAGATTATTCCTTATAATTACACAGAATTAAAAATAATGTCAAAAAATTCGGAAATAGATTCTATTAAGGAAAAGAAATTAATGGATGCTTTATATCCGTATTTTTCGAGAGTGTCTAAAAAATATTTGTTAAGTAAAGGTGATTTACTTCCTCCAGTTTTTTTGAAAAGAAGCATACGTATGGATGAATATCAACAACAAATATACGATTTAATAGGTGCTTTATCTGATGATATTGTAAATGATTGGGAATCGAGTTTTGCTTTAGCATTAAAAAAAGCTATTTCAATAAGAAGAATGCAGGCCTCTGCTAATCCCATTTTATTAAATAGAGCAATCTTTTTATCAATAGAAGATTTTCGTATGTTGATGATTGGAGAACTTGATGAAGAATATACAGATGATGAGCTAATGTATTTAAAAGAAAAAATCGAAAAAGCTGATGAAGAAATTATGAAACAAGTGAATAGCTCATACATAGCGCAAATGATTTTAGATTATAGAAATATGCATAGACAACCGAAAAAAAATTTAGAAGCTTTGGAAATTTGCAAAGAATTAGTTAGTAAAGGAGAAAAAGTTTTAATTTGGGATGTCTTTGTAGGGAACATGGATTGTTTGAAAAATTTAATAGCTAATGAATTGAATATTACAGTAGGTTTAATTAACGGATTAGTTAATAATGAAGAAAGACAATTAATTATAGAAGATTTTAAAAATGGAGAAATGATGGTATTAATTGCTTCTCCAGCAACATTGGCAGAATCAATTTCACTACATAAATGCTGTCAAAACGCTATTTACGTTAATAGAAACTTTAATGCAGCACAATTTATTCAATCAAAGGATAGAATTCATAGAATTAATATGCCTAAAAATAAAACCGCTACATATTATATGCTTTCTAATATTGATACGATAGATTCTGTTGTTTCAGAAAGATTAACGCTTAAAGAAAACAGGATGTTACGAATTTTAGATTCTGAACAACTGGTTGTTGGTGCAATAGATAATCTTGACAACTCAAGTTTTTCTATTGATGATTTGAAAGCCATATATAAATGATAATCTGGTAGTCTAAATGGCTACCTTTTTATCATATAAAGAAAGGAAATATAAATATGCTAACACATAAAGATATAGAAAAGATAAGAAAGATGTATTATGAACAACATTATACTGTAACTGAAATAACTAGAATATTAAAAATATCTAGGAATACTTGTTATAAATATTTAAAATTTGTTAACTTTAATGCTTATATTAAAGAAAACAAAAGAGCACATTATTTAGATCAATATAAAGAAGTATTATTATCTTTAATAAAAAAAGATAGTTTACATCATCATAAACAAAGATATACTGGAACACGTGCTTATGAATATTTAGTAGAAAACTATCCAGATTTTAAATATGCTAAAACTTCAACAATTAAATACTTTACCAAGCTTAAAAAAGAATTCTATTATGAACATAATGGATTCTTACCACTAGATCATAAAGCATTAGAAGCACAAGTAGATTTAGGAGAATGTTCTTTTATAGAAAAAGGTGAAAAGATATATGGTAAATATTTAGTTATGACATTCACTTATTCTAATGCTTCTTATATACAGTTATTAAAGAATAAAAATGCTGAAAGTATTGTGTTAGCTACAAGACATATATTTGAATATTTAAATGGAGTACCACATACTATATGGTTTGATAATGATAGTGCACTTGTTAAAATAGAAAATTTATAACACGGAAGAATTAGAAGAATAATAGGAGATAACTTTAATAGATTTAAACTACATTATGATTTTAATGCAGTATTCTTAAATGTAAATAGAGGATATGAAAAGGGGACTGTTGAACAAGGTATAAGATACATGAGAAGAAACTTACTTGTACCACTACCTTCATTTGATGATTTTGATAAATACAATTTAGAATTATTAGATAAAAGTAAACAACAAATGAAAAGAGGACACTATGTATTAAAACAACCAATAATAGATTTACACTTTGAAGATATAACTGAGTTAAATCCATTACCACCTACACCATTTGATGCATCATCAATATCATCAAGAAAACTAGATAATTATGGAAGACTTACTACAGATAATAGACATTACTATTATTTATCACCATCACTAGCATATGAAAAAGTTCAAGTAAAATATTTACCTGAACAATTAGAAATATATTATGATGATGGGAGATACATAATGACAGTACCTAGAATGAATACAAAACCTGGAGCAAGATATATTAACTGGAGTCCTTATATTAGATTACTTGCTGATAAACCAGCAGCAATGTATAATTTCTCATTTTTAGATTTATTCGAAGGGAATAATGAAATTATAGAAAAGATAACAAAGCTGGATTCAGTTAAGCTAAGAGAGTTTTTGTTAAAGTTTGCGGATATGATTGATAAAGAAGGTTTAAAGAATGCAAAAAATAAAATTATTGAATTGCTATAAATGTGACTTTAATGTTGTATAACTATTGAAAATAAACACATACTATTATATGAGTGAAACGAATTACATAAAAACCGTAACAAAATGTTACGATTTTAGGAATAAATTCTTGACTTTAATAATACAATTTGGTATAATAGGAGTGTATAATTTATATGAAGAGGAATCAAAAAATGAAAAATCTAATAGTTAAGCTAGATAGCATTAAAATGAATAATTTTAAAAATATTTTGAAGAGTGAGATATCATTTTCGGATAAGGGAAAAGTATTAAATACTGTTGGAATATATGGTCAGAATGGAAGTGGGAAGACTGCTGTCGTAGAAGCTATAAATATTTTGAAATCGTTATTAATGGATATCCCTTTTCAAAAAGACTTATATTATTATATAAATATTTTAAATGATGAATTGTTATTAGAGTATAAATTTAATTTTAATAAGGATAAAGAAAAATACATTATTAAGTATTTAATTAAATTTGAGAGAGATTCTAGATTTAATGTTGAAAAAAATTTAGAAGAAAAAATTGCTATATTAACTAGAGAAAAAATAGAAATATTGGATTTGAATGAAAAAATATTAGGATATATTGATTTTAAAAAGGACAATAAAAAGTTTAGTATAAATTACGAAGATCTTAGTTTTGAAAATAGTGATGAAATCATAGCAAAAGATATTGCAATGGCAACCGCACATGTGTCTAATCAATTATCAAAAACAATGATATTTCAACAGATGTTTAGAGAAAATGTTAAAAAAAG
The DNA here is from genome assembly GCA_964541525.1 of uncultured Staphylococcaceae bacterium. GTDB lineage: Bacteria > Bacillota_I > Bacilli_A > ML615J-28 > CAG-313 > UBA1737. The sequence goes on from CAZIQF010000014.1 coordinate 11,070, forward strand.
TACATTGTTTAAAACAGTGTTGAGAGGAATGAATTTTTACGCTATTACTAATTTATTTGTAATAGGAATGAAAGAAACTAGTCTGATTTCTGCTGTTGATAATTTGCCTTTAAATATACGTACTTCTAATAATTGTAATACTATTGCATCTGGTACTGTGCCATTAAATTTATTTGCTCCAACAATTATTCCTAGTGTTGTATTGGATACAATTACACCTGAACTGGATCAAATCAACATTGTTATGGGACAACTAATTCCTGGAATAAAGATTGGATATAAAAAAATTAGTGATGGCTTAGATAAAAATGGAAATTCGATTGTAACTATTCAATTGGTCTCTATTATAGGTGAAGCAACAATACCTTTGAAATACGAATCTGAAGGTGTGAAAAAACTAATTGCGTTATGCAGCGTTTTAATTGGAATGTATAATAATGAAGCTGTATGTTTGGTAATAGATGAGCTTGATTCGGGAATTTTTGAATATTTATTAGGAGAATTAGTTAAAATTCTTCATAATGGTGCTAAGGGACAATTAATTTTTACATCTCATAATTTAAGATTATTAGAAGTATTACCAAAACAATGTATGGTTTTTTCTACTACTAATCCGAAAAAATGTTTTATTAAAATGGCTAATGTAAAACCAAACCATAATTTGAGAGATTTTTATTATAGAACAATTCTTTTGGGTGGACAAAAAGAAGAGTTGTATGATGAAACTGAGGAATTTGAAATAGAAAGGGCTTTTAGAAGATGCCAATTTCAAGAATGAAAAAGTTAATACTAATTATTGTGGAAGGTGGCAGCGATGGAGTTTACTTATATCCAATCAAAAAAATGGTTAAAGCTCGTTCTAATAGTAGAATTGAATTTAAAATAACAAAAGGGGATATATTAGTACAAAAAGATACTGATAACACCAATATTGAAATCAAAGTAGGTGTTGCTATTCAAGAATATTTAGATTTGTATGGTCTTCAGTATGATGATATCAAACAGGTTATACATATAGTTGATTTAGATGGTGCATTTATCGATACAAAGAAAATTAAAACTGATAGTTCTCTTCTTAAAGGACAAACCATATATTATAGAGATAAAATTACAAATGTAAATAAAAATAATATTATAAGAAGAAATAAGAAAAAGGTTGATTGCTTAGGAGTATTGTATAATTTAGATAAAATTAATTATGGTACTCAAGGCACAATTCCATATAGGGTTTATTATTTTTCTACAAATATCGATGATTATTTTTATGGAGAACAGAATTTGACTGATGAAGAAAAGGAAGCAAAATCAAATTTAATTTATGATAGGTATATTGATGATCCTGAAGGTTATAGAAATATGATTGAAGAAGACTTTTGTGCTCCAGGAAATTATATAGAAACATGGGAATATGCTAAAATTGATAACAACTCATTGAGTCGTTGTTCAAATTTTAATAAGTTTTTTGCAGAAATTATTGACAAACTTTAATACTACTAACGATGTTCAAATCTTATATAGGGTTTGAGCATTTTTAATTATATAAATTGAATATTATTGACTTCAATAATTACACAAAATTGACTTTTATTTTTGAACAAATTTGACTCTTGTGTTCATAAGTTAACCAAAACCTTCTAGAATAGCTTAGAAGATATTTTTTATTATAAAACGATAAATAATCTTATTATACGGCTGAAATATAGGTATAAGTGCAGTAATTATACCATTTATACTAAGAATAGCTTATAGGGAGGGGGATATCGAATCTCCAGAATTTTTGAACACGAAGAGCGGGGCGCCAGTCTCGTGTGGGGAAGAATCAAAATAATCAAAAATCAGTGTCCAAAAATTCAAGGTGAATTGGACACTTTTTTCATATTAAGTTGACACTTGAGAAAGTAGAATTGGACACTTGGTCATAGTGGAATTTAACATAAAATCATTTAATGTTAAAATAGTGTCCAAAAATGCATCTGAACCTGGTATAGTAAATAGCTTATAGGTAACCTATTTCTGGTTGCCTATAAGCCTTTTTTTGTACAAAAACCACTACAAAAGCTGCTATAAAAGAACAATAGCATGGAGGAAAAGTGGCAGTGAGGCATGGGGGAGGTCTAAAATTTGGATATTATTGGACACAGAGCGGGGCACCATTTTCGTGTGCTAGATAATCAAAATAATCAAAAATCATAGGAAAAATTTATATAACAAAATAAGAAGAAATGTTTAGAATATTTAGCCAAATCTTGATAAAAATATTTATTAATTATTGATATTTGCTTTTTAATGGTTTAATCTTTTATGTTCTGTTATAGGTAAATTGCAATTAATTTGTGATTGAATTTGGTTTGTAGTATAATAAAAAGAGTCTTAATGCTTATGTATTAGGATCTAATTTAGAACATAAAAGGTGGGTCAAGATGATTGATCGTTATTTATTAAAAGAAATGAAAGATATTTTTAATGATGAACATAAGTTTCAAAATTTTTTATTGATTGAAGAAGCTGTTATTGAAGCTTATGTTCATTTAAATGTTATTCCAAGATCAGATTATGAACAAGTCGTATCAAAAGCACATATTGATATTGAACGAATTCAGGAGCTTGAGGAAATAACTAAACACGATGTTATTGCTTTTACAAGGTCGATTTCGGAGCAATTAGGTGATGAACGCAAATGGATTCATTACTCATTAACTAGTACTGATGTTGTTGATAGTGCTCAATCTTTAACTCTTCATGAGGTCAATGAATACTTACTTAAGGATATTGAAGCGCTTTTAAGTACTTTAAAGGATAAAGCCCTTTTATATAGAAATCAACCAATTATTGGAAGAACACATGGTATTTATGCTGAAGTAACATCTTTTGGACTTAAATGGGCTTTATGGTATGATGAATTACATCGTGATTATCTTCGTTTTATAAGTGAAAGACAAAATGTTGAGGTGATTAAACTTTCTGGTGCTGTTGGTAATTATGCTAATATTCCAATGGAAGTAGAAGCATATGTTGCTGCGAAATTTAATTTACCATACTCGGCAATTTCTACACAAGTTTTATCAAGAGATCGTCATACTGCTTTTGTCTTTTCATTAGTTCAAATTGCATCAACATTAGAAAAAATCGCAACGGAAATTAGACATTTATCAAGAAGTGAGATTAAAGAAGTAGAAGAATATTTTGCAAGTGGACAAAAAGGCTCAAGTGCAATGCCACACAAAAGAAATCCAATTGGTTGTGAAAATATTTGTGGTTTAGCTAGAGTTGTAAAAAGCTACATTCAAATTGCTCTTGAAGATAATAATTTATGGCATGAAAGAGATATTTCACATTCATCTGCCGAACGAATTATGCTTCCTGATGCAATTTCACTAATTCATTTTATGCTAAAAAGAATGAATCGCATTTGTCAGCAATTAGTAGTGTATCCAGATAGGATGATAGAAAATATTCATTTAACATATGATGTTATTTTTTCTGGTCGAGTTTTACAAGAATTAATTAATCATGGCTTTTCACGCGAAAAAGCTTATGATTTAATTCAACCAATTGCTTTTACTGCAATGAATCATCAAACTTCATTTTTAGATTTACTACTAGCTTCACCAGAAGTTTGTGCTGTTCTTAGTGAAGCAGAAATAAAACAATGCTTTGGTTTAGATTATTATTTAAAGAATGTTGATAAAATATATAAAAGATTAGGATGGTAAAAGAATGGGAAAATCATTATTAGTATTAGGTGCTCAATGGGGTGATGAAGGTAAAGGCAAAATCACAAATTATCTTTCCGAAAAAGCTGATGTAGTAATTCGTTATCAAGGAGGAAATAATGCTGGTCATACCATCGTTTTCAATCAACATAAGTATGCGTTAAGTAGTATTCCTTCAGGTGTATTTGATGAAAATGTCAAATGCATAATTGCTAATGGTGTAGTTTTGAATCCTCGTGCTTTTGTTAAAGAGCGAAATCAATTAATTGAGCAAGGATTTACATGTAATAATATTTATATTTCTGATCGCTGTCATGTTATTTTTGATCATCACCTTGAACTTGACCGCTTAAATGAAGAAAACTTGAAAGATAAAAAAATTGGTACAACCAAAAAAGGGATCGGCCCTTGTTATACGGATAAAGTTGCCCGTATAGGAATGAGAATGTGTGATTTTGTTGGTCCTAATTTCCAACAAATGTATAAAGATTTATTAGCAATCAAAAACCAACAAATTCGTTCATTAAATGGTAATGAAATAGATTATGAAACAAGCGTTTTAGAGTATCAACAACTGGCTGATACGCTTCGACCAATGGTTACTGATACAATTAGTTTAATCAATAAAGAAAAGCAACTAGGTAAAAATATTTTGTTTGAAGGTGCACAAGGTTCATTATTAGATGTTGATTTTGGCAGTTATCCATATGTTACTAGTTCACATGTAACTAGTGGTGGAGTGTTTTGTGGGGCTGGAATTGGTTGCCATGGTTTAGATGAGGTTTTAGGAATTGTTAAAGCATATCAAACTCGTGTGGGTGAAGGAGCTTTCCCAACAGAACTTTTTGATGAAGTTGGTAATGAGATTCGTGAAAAGGGACATGAATATGGAACAGTTACGCATCGTCCAAGAAGAGTTGGTTACCTTGATTTAGTTGCATTAAAATATTCTATTTTAGTTAATGGTATTACATCGATTTGTTTAACCCTTCTAGATGTCTTAACTGGTTTTAAAGAAATCAAAGTATGTATTGCTTATGAATATAACAATCAAATTATTAAGACACTTCCTGCTTCGGATGAAGTTTTACATCATTGTAAGCCAATTTACCAAACATTCAATGGATGGAATGAAGATCTTTCAGCGATTAAATCATTTGATGAACTTCCTGAAAATGCTAAAAAATATATTTGCTTTATAGAAAAAGAGGTAAATGTTCCCGTTGATATCTTTTCAGTCGGTGCCGATAAATTGCAAACAATTGTTCGTAAAGAAATTTTTTAAATAAAAACCATATATCATAATTAAAAAAATAGAATTATTTGCTTAATTCTATTTTTTATATTATAATATATATAGTATTTTTTGATAGATACCATCTGAGTAAATTAAAAAGAACAATAATCTTAAATTGAATCTAGTTATGAAATACTTTTTATATAATATAGATAAAACCCAAAGATGATTTATGATTTAAAATGTTATTATTAGCTTTTAAATCAATAATGGTTACAATGAAATTAACATTATTAATTAATTTAATCATAATAAAAAAGAGGTCAATAGATTATGAAAAGTGAAAAGTATTTTCAAGCATTGGCTTATGCAACCAAGAAACATGAAGGATAATTGCGAATTGGGGGACTTCCTTATATAACTCATCCACTTGCAGTAGCGGCGTGGTTGATTGAAATAGGCTATGGTGAAGAATATATTATTACTGGATTTTTCCATGATTTATTAGAAGATACCGATGCTACGGAACAAGAAATAGCAAAGATTGGTGGTCAAAAGGTTTTAGAAGCAGTTAAATTATTGACTAAATATAAGGACTATAAAATGAGTGAATATGTTTTAAATCTTAAAAAGAATGCCATCGCAAAAGCTGTTAAAACTGCTGATTGGATTCACAATTTAAAGTGTATATTAGAATGCGATGAGCAGTTTAAACGTCGCTACATTCTAGAAACCCTTGATTACTATATCAATTTTGATCAAGAAATTGCTCATTTAGTGGAAGTTCTTAATCAAAGTATGACAAATCCAATTGTATTATAAAACTGAGAATAATTTGTAATGGATAAAGTTAAAGAATGTGAGTAAAACTAATTTATCAATCATCGAAGGAGAGTAAATATGAAGATATTAATCACTGGTGCCTGTGGCGGAATGGGTAAAGCTACTACCGCTTTATTAAAAGCCAATGGTCATGAAATTTTCGCAATAGATAGGAAGATTGAAGATACCATTAATGGAGTTAATTATTTTGAAGCAGATATCACAAAAATAAATGATTTAGTTACAGTATGTGATACGATTAAACAGAAGGTTAGTGAATTGGATGTAATCATTAACTTTGCGGGAATTTATAATTTAGATTCACTAATTGAGATAAGTGAAGCAGAATTTATTAAAATTTTTAATATTAATTTATTTGGTGTTTACCGAATTAATAAAATATTTGTGCCATTATTAAAAAAACATGGTAAAGTTGTGATCACTTCAAGTGAATTAGCTCCACTTGATCCACTTCCCTTTACTGGATTATATGCAATAACAAAAGCAGCTTTGGAAAAGTATGCATATTCGCTTCGAATGGAACTTAATTTATTAGATATTAGAGTCAGTGTGATTCGTCCTGGTGCAGTAAAGACGGATTTATTAGAAGTTTCCACTACTGCTCTTGATCGCTTTTGCGAGAATACGAATCTTTATAAGTGCAATGCCGAAAGATTTAAACATATTGTTAATAGTGTTGAATCCAAGAAAATTGATGCGGATAAGATTGCAAAAATTGCTTTAAGAATTGTTAATAGTAAAAAGCCTAAATATGTATATAACATAAATCGCAACAAGATGTTAAAACTATTAAATACCTTACCAAAGAAGATGCAAGTAGCTATTATCAAAAAGATTATTAAATAGATGAATGATATTTAATTTGCCGAAAGATTAATATCATACTAAAGCCATATTCTAAATAGCAAAAGGAGTTATGTATGCAACAATTTAAAAAATATAATGCTTATGTTGAAATCTTAAATAATGAATTATTACCAGCAATGGGGTGTACTGAACCGATTGCAATAGCATATTGTGCTGCACTAGTTAGAAAATATTTAGGTAGTATTCCTACAAATCTAGAAATTATTGTTAGTGGCAATATTATTAAAAATGTTAAAAGTGTAACCGTACCACATACTAATGGTGCTCATGGTATTGAAGCAGCCGCATGCATCGGGATATTAGGTGGAAATGCCGACCAAGAATTAGAAGTTATATCAAATGTAACTGATGAGGCGATTAATCAACTTTCTGATTATTTGAAAAATACGCCAATCAGGATTATTCATAGTGATACTACGCATAATCTATATATTGAAATTATCGGTAAAAAAGATCAGGATTATGTAAGAGTTATTATTAAAGATTCACATGTTAATGTAGCATTAATTGAAAAAAATCACCAAACCCTTTTCGCAAATCAAAAAGATGTGATTAATCAGCGAAAAGAACTTGATTTATCAATCCTATCAGTTAAAGAAATAATTGAATTTGCTGATATTGTTGAACTTAAAGATGTAAAACCAGTATTGGACCGACAAATCAACTATAATATGGCAATTGCTAATGAAGGATTAACAAACAATTATGGTGCTAACATCGGTAAAACCATCATTAAACACATGGGAGATAGTGATATTCAATATTTAAAAGCCTTAGCTGCTGCTGGTAGCGATGCACGAATGAATGGTTGTGATATGCCAGTTGTAATTAATAGTGGCAGTGGTAATCAAGGACTTACTGCTAGTGTTCCGGTTATTGCATATGCAAGAAGAAAACAAATTAATGATGAAATTCTCTATCGTGCTTTAGTTGTTTCCAATTTATGTACAATTCATATGAAGAAAAATATAGGTAAACTATCGGCATATTGTGGTGTAGTAATGGCTGGAGCCGCAACAGGAGCTGGTATTGCTTATTTAGAAGGTGGCAAAGAAGAAGCTATAGCTCATACTCTAGTTAATAGCCTCGCAATGATTTCTGGTGTAGTTTGTGACGGAGCTAAATCATCATGTGCAGCCAAGATCGCCTCATCAGTTGAAGCAGGAATTTTAGGTTATTATATGTATAAAGATGGTAATCAATTCTATAGTGGAGATGGAATTGTTAAAAAAGGGGTCGAAAATACGATTAAAAGTGTTGGGGAACTTGCAAGAAAAGGGATGTGTGAAACCGATAAAGAAATTATTCATATTATGCTAGATAAATAGTTGATGAATTAAATAAAATTTAACTCATATGTATTATGCAATGCAAAATGGAAAGATATTATTGATTGTTATAATGTATCTTTTTTAATTGGATAATATTCTGTTTTATGGAATATATTGATAATAATCTATTTAATGATTATGATTGAATTTTTAATATGCCATTCAACTATATTATACGAGGAGGATTAATTATGAATCAAGAACTAATTAATAAAATTGACTCAATTCATCATCATCAAAATTGTATAATAATTGTAATTGAAGGAATGGCAGGTAGTGGCAAAAGTACATTAGGAGAGTTTTTAAGCAATTATTATCAAACTAATCTTATTCATATGGATGATTTTTTCTTGCCCTTGGCAAAAAGAACGCCTGAAAGATTAGCAGAAGTTGGTGGTAATATTGATTATGAACGTTTTAAAAATGAGGTAGTAGACCATTTAAATACAGATTTTTATTATGGTGTTTTTGATTGTAGTAAAGGCGAGATTACTACAAGGAAGCAGATAAAACGAAAACCGATGTTAATCATTGAAGGAAGTTATGCGATGCATCCTTATTTTGGTAAATATTATGATTTTGCTATTTTTTTAGAAGTAGCTAATGAAGTACAAGTTCAAAGAATTTTAAAGCGGAATGGTGAATTTTTATTAGATAAATTTATTAATAATTGGATTCCAATGGAAAATAGATATTTTAAAGAATTATCAATTAGAGATAAAGCTGATATTATAATTGATAAAACACTGATATTATAATTGATAAAACACTAGACAAAGATGTAGAAATTTGATATAATATTTTCATAAATATAATATCAAAAAGATAATTGTATTTGTAGAAGGAGAATTATGGATTCAAATGATGACGCGGATGCGGACGCTGATAGTATTTTTCCGCAATTATTGTTAATTTTAGTTTTAACTATTATTAACGCTTTCTTTGCTATGTCAGAAATGGCAGTAGTTGCAGCAAATAAGACAAAAATTGATGTTTTAGTTAAAGACGGAAATAAAAAAGCTAAAATGGTAGCCAAACTACAAGAAAATCAAACTAACTTTTTATCGACAATTCAAGTAGGTATTACTCTTGCAGGATTCTTTTCAGCAGGTACTGCAGCTAGTAAATTATCAGAACCAGTTGGTGCATGGCTTACAGCACTAAATGTTGAACCAACGACTGCAGTTAATATTGCTTTCATTACTATTACAGTTATTTTATCGTTTTTTACATTAATTTTTGGTGAACTTTTTCCAAAAAAGATTGCTTTTGCTTTTCCAGAAAAAGTTTCAATGTTTGTTGCCTACCCAATTAATATGGTTAGAGTAATTGCAACTCCATTTGTTAAATTATTATCGGGTACTTGTAACTTGCTTGCAAAAATAATTGGACTTAATCGCTTTTTAAACGATGATAAAGTTTCTGAAGAAGAAATTATTTCCGTTGTTGAATCAGGGGTTGAAGATGGTACACTTGATGTTGAAAAACAAAAGATGATCGAAAGTGTGTTAAAGTTTAATGATTTAACTGCAACTGATGTGATGACCCCAAGAATTAAGGTTTTTATGATTGATGTTGAAGATAATATCGATGAATATTTAGATGAAGTTTTCGAATATAAATTTACGAGAATTCCTGTTTATCGTGAGACAAGAGATAATATCATTGGTATTTTACATGTCAAAGACTTAACTGAAGTAATCATTAAAGAGGGAAAAGATAAAGTTGATTTGGAAAAAATTATGCGTAAACCTCTATTTACAAGAGAGTTAATTAAAATCAACAAATTATTTGAAATAATGAAAGATAGTAAAAATCAAATTGCTGTTTTACTAGATGAATTTGGTGGTGTATCAGGAATTGTCACAATGGAAGATATTGTTGAAGAAGTTGTCGGAAATATCTATGATGAATATGATGATGAAACTAATATTATTAAACTTTGTGATAATGAATATTTAGTTAGCGGTGACACGCCAATCCAAGAAATTAATCGTGATTTAGATTTAGAATTTGATGAGGAAAACACAAATTATGATACGATTGCTGGATATATTCTTTCGACATTAGAAACTTTTCCGAAGGGAAAAGAAATATTAGAATATCAAAATACTACTTTAATCGTTGAAAGTGTTGAGAATCAGAAGATTAAAAAGATTAAATTTATCATTCATGAAAAAGTGGAAGATGATGAAGAACATCAAGAAAAAATAAATGAATAAGCTATTTTAAGAAGAAGTTTTTAAGGCTTCTTCTTATTAATTTCTTAGGAAAAAGTTAAAAAAATATCTTTTTTATAGGTAAAAATAATGTAAAAAATAGTTTTTTTTAGTTGCAATTTTATCATAAAATTGATATGATATTACAAGAAAAAAAGGAGATTTATATGTTAACACAAGAAGAAAAAGTTTTAAAAGTTTTACAACAAGTTCCATTTGTTGCAGCATCACATAATAAGATTGTTGATGCATTAGAAAATGAAGTTAGTGATCAAGAAGCATTCCTAATTTTGAGTCAATTAATTGCTGAAGGTAAAGTTCAAATGAGTATGGGGCCTAAGGGACCTGAATATTCTAAAAAATGGAATTCAGCAATTGATGATGAACGAAAATTAGTTTCACGTGAATTAAATAAACGCTTTGCTGAAAATACGATTTTTTATCCTCGCTATGAAGGTTATGTGGCAAATTTAGAAGACAATTTCTGTAGTGATTATGCAGAAGCTGTTAATGCATATGGCGAATTAGATTCAGAATATGTTAAATGGCATCGTAATCAAAAAACAGGTAATGTTTATCCACCTAAAATGCATGCATTAAACTCTGCTAATGTTCTTGCATGTAATGTACTTGCAGGACTTGGACTAGATTCATCGCAAGTTGAATACGCAGTTGAATTTGAAGTAATTGCTGCCGAAGCTATGCGTGATCGTCCAGATGAGATGAGTGCACCTAAAACTTTATTTGATGCAATTATTAATTATTCTGATGCAGTTGAATTTGTTCAAACAAACTTTTTAGAACCATTCTATCAACCATTCCGTCAAAGCATGTGGGCATATCAATTTGGCAATCGTTATTTATTTGATAATGAACAAGCAATTGAAATGTGGAGAGCATTTGCAAAGAAAGCAAACTATGTTTATTTTGATGGATATGCAACTTTAAAGACAATGGTAGCAGTATATAGTGATATTCTTGCAAACCCTGATGATTATAAAGGGAAAAAAGTTAGCGTACTTAATATAAATTGGAATTTATCTAATGAATCGACATTTACAAATTTACTTGAATTCCAAAAAGAATATGATGCTGAAGGTAAAAGAGTTGAAGCAAGTTTCAATGAATTTTTAAAAGACTTACCATTACCTGAAGGAACAGTATTAGATTATCAATATTTGACACTAGAAGATGTAACTGAAAACTTATCTGAAGATGTTAAAGCATATATTAAGAATCGTTATTTAGGATTCTAATAATTATTGAAGTAACTTTTCATATAAAGTTACTTCCTTTTTTATTTAATATATGCTATACTAATACCGACATTAGATAGAAAGGACTTAAATGATGAATAATAAATTTCGAGATTTAATTGTAGATAATATTGAAGAAGCAAAATTAATTCTAGTTGGGTTACCATTTGATGAAGGGTGTTCATGTGGTAAAGGGGCAAGTTTAGCTCCCGATGTGATTCGCAAACTATCTGGATTTTTACCACCGCTGTCAATGGATGGTAATTTAATTAAAGATGCAAAAATCTTTGATTATGGTGATATTATACCAACTAGTAATTATTTTGAAAAGATAAAAAATCAGATTTCACCCCTTTTTGCAACTAATAAATTTTTGCTTTCAATTGGTGGTGATCACTCAGTTTCAATTCCTTTACAAGAAGAATTTTATCAGTATTGGACTAAACAAAATAAAGTACCAGTTATTATTCATATTGATGCACATCCAGATATTTGTGATGAATATGATGGAAGTGAAAATTCTCATGCGTGTACTAATCGACGTGCAATTGATCATGGTTATCTTACTGAGCATATTAATTTAATCGGAATTCGCGGTTTTGAAGAACAAGAAGTTGAATATTTTGCAGAACATCCAGAGATTTTAGTATATAAAGCTAGTACGATTAATAAGATAGGATATGAAGTACTTTTAAAAACATTAATTTTAAAATATCAAGATCCTAAATATGTGATTTATTTATCTTATGATATTGATGCCAATGATCCTAGTTTTGCTCCTGGAACTGGTACACCAGAAGCCTTTGGTTTGGATAGTTATCAATTAATGCTTTTTATCAAGCAATTATTTGTAAATTTATCAATTAAAGCGATGGATATTGTCGAAGTATCTCCACCACTTGATAACAATGATATCACATCATGGCTAGCACTAAAAACAATTTATGAAATATTAGAGATTTTACAAAAGAAAGGCGATAATTAACTATGAAACATACTACACTTGATTGCTATGGAGCAAATGAACATCAATTAGATAATATGAAATCCATTAATCAACTATTAACGGAAGTAGTTTATAATCTAGGACTAAATCCAATCTGTCCGCCAGCAATTATTCCGTATTATTATGGAAAAATCAAAGAAGATATAGGGATTAGTGCATACATTTTATTAGAAGGGGGACATCTAACAATTCATACTTTTCCAATTCGTGAATGTTATTTTGTTGATTGTTTTACAACTGACGATTTCGATGAGCAAAAGCTATATGCGTATTTTTTAGAAGAACTACCATTTAATGAAAAGAAATCAAAATTTATTACTGAAAATCGACCTACTGGTAAGTTTGATATCCAAGAATATGAACCATCTAAAGATTTTGGACCGCATTTAATGGCAGAAATCAATTGTAATGTTGATATAAAAATGGAATATATGTTTGAATTTTTAGAAAAAACCGCTTATGAAATTAATATGGATCCAATTACTAGAGCAACTGTTATGAAAAGCACCATTAATAATCCACGCTTCTTGTCGGGAATTATCGTTATTGCTCAAAGCCATATTTCTCTTCATTATGAATATGCAACAAACAAGATTTATGCAGACATTTTTTCATGTATGCCATTTGATTATAGCCAAGTTTCTAAGGTGCTTGAAAGACTTGGTGAAGTAGTATCTAATGTTTTAATTCCAAGGGGAACAAAACATATTTATAAAGTAAAGTCATCTATTGAAAAAAATGAATTACTTGCGAATACTAAATGGCAAAAAATTGTCAACAATAAACATTCATCATAGGAAAAAATTGATTATTAATAACAAGGTTCAATCATCTAAATTAATTTTTTAAAGTAGTTTATTTGAATTGATTTTTAAAATTTAGTATAATAAAATTGACTAAAATCGTTAGTTTTCAAAAGGAGGATAAAAAATGGAAACTTATGGCTTAGAAAAGTTAGGAATTTTAAATCCTAAAGCTGTTTATAGAAATTTACAACCAGCACAATTAGTAGAAAAGGCTTTAGAAAGAGGCGAAGGTGTTTTAAGTAATACTGGTGCTTTAACTGTTGTTACAGGTAAATATACAGGCCGTTCTCCTAAGGACAAATTTATCGTTGATGGCAAAGGTGTTCATGATGAAATTGCATGGGGCAGTGTTAATAAACCTATCTCTCAAGAAAAATTTGATGCATTATATGAAAAAGTAGTTGCATATTTACAAAATCGTGAAATCTTTATTTTTGATGGATTCGCAGGTGCTGATCCTAAATATACAATGGCATTTAGAGTTATTAATGAACTTGCTTCTCAAAATTTATTTATTCATCAATTATTAATCCGTCCAACTGTTGAACAACTTGCAAATTACAAAGAAGACTTTGTAATTATCGCTGCTCCTGGATTCAAATGTGATCCTGAACGTGATGGCGTTAATAGTGAAGCTGCTATTATTATTGATTATGAAAAACACGTTATTCTAATTTGTGGTAGCCAATATTCAGGTGAAATTAAGAAATCTGTTTTCTCTACAATGAATTATTTCATGACTAAGAAAAATGTATTCCCAATGCATTGCTCAGCAAATATTGGTAAAGATGGCGACACTGCTATTTTCTTCGGTTTATCTGGTACAGGTAAAACTACTTTATCAGCTGATCCTGAACGTTTCTTAATTGGTGATGATGAACATGGTTGGAGTGATGATGGTGTATTCAACTTTGAAGGTGGATGTTATGCAAAATGTATTAACCTTTCTAAAGAAGGAGAACCTGACATCTATAATGCAATTAAATTTGGTGCTTTAGTTGAAAATGTTGTTATTGATCCTGAAACTCGTGAATATGATTTTTATGATGGTTCATTAACAGAAAATACACGTGTTGGATATCCTGTTGATTTTATTAGTAATGCAAAAATCCCATCAGTTGGTGGACAACCAAATACAGTTATTTTCTTAACTGCTGATGCTTTTGGTGTACTTCCTCCAATTTCAAAATTAAACCCTAAACAAGCAATGTATTACTTTGTATCTGGTTATACTGCAAAGGTAGCTGGTACTGAACGTGGAATTACTGAACCACAAGCAACATTCTCAACTTGCTTTGGTGAACCATTCTTACCTTTAGATCCAAGTATTTATGCAGCTATGCTTGAAGAAAAAGTTAATAAAGGTCATGCTAATGTTTACCTAGTGAATACAGGGTGGTATGGTGGCCTTGCTAGTAAAGACAATCGTATGAAATTGCGTTATACACGTGCAATGGTAACTGCTGCTTTAAATGGTGAACTTGCAAAAGGTGAATTTAAAGTGGATCCATTCTTTGGTGTAGAAGTTCCAACTAAGTGTACTAATGTTCCTGATGAATTCTTATCTCAAGAAGCATTATGGGCTGATAAAGAAGCATATGCAAAAACTGCTAACAAACTTGCAAGTTTATTTGTAGAAAACTTTAAAAAATATACAAAAATGCCTGCAGATGTAGTTAATGCTGGTCCAAAAGTAAAATAATCAAATAAAAAAGGTATTAGATACTGTTCAGTTAGTAATCTAATACCTTTTTAATTTTCATCAATTGCAGCTTTAGATCCGATTGGCTTATCCGTACCAACTTCTTGCTCATTTGTAGAAAAACTATTACTAATATTTTCAATTTTAATTTGCTTAGCCGTAATTAGATATAATGTGTAGATAATCTTATTGGCCAGACTTTCATTTAATGAAATGACATAACTAACTTGTTGATCAAAACTTTTGTGAATAATCTGTATTTTATCTAACACTAAATCTACTTGATCTAAAAATTCAAAATTAAAAGTAACTCGATATCTTATTTCTTTCTCTTGCATATCCAACCTCAATAACTAAATTTATTTACTACATTATATCTAAATATCATTTATAAAAGTAAAATCTTGCATTTTTAAATTTTAAAAGACTTAATATTCTTGAAAGAAAACTCAAAATATGGTATACTTTAGATAATAATAAAGAATAAAAAGGGATTATTATAGTATTCTATTTAGATTATGGTTCTAAAACTATTTTTACATAACATTTGATTAATAAATATGATTAGATAGTGAGAAAGATTTTAATGAAATTTATGTCAAAGATGATTTGAACTATTAGGACTATTGTACAAAACTAAGTTGAATGCTTATTTGAACTTGAATGTGATGATTAAAAAACTTGCCTAAATTTTAAATCCATTTAAGTTATAATTTAATGGAAAGGATTTTTAAAATGAAATTTAATTTATTAACCAAAGAATTAGTCTTATTTGGTTTTACTGAAAATGATATTAAATTATTAAATCAAATCTTAACAAGCAAATACCTCGAAGATGAAGTTGAATTAATTTCAATTCCAGGGCAATTATTTGATTTTGGTTATTTTGTTAGAACTTTGATTGAAAATCAACAATTTAGGGGGAAAATAGTTAAAATTTTACATAATGAAATTGATGACTATCCCAACTCATTACTAAATCAAATGACTTTTGATCCAAACAGTATTCATTTTAAATTAAATTTATTGTTATTGATTATAGGAACCATTAGAGGTGATAAAGTAGATTCACTATATCATCAATTTTTAGTGTTAGATAAGAACAATGTAAAAAAACATAATACCTTAATTGATGCATTCTTTGAAATGGTACGAGATAACGAACTAGGACTAAATAGGGTATTCAATTTATTATCAACATCATCAGAATTAGAAAGAAGTGGTTGGGTAATGACGATGACAGACCTACCACATAAAGAAAGTATTGCCGAACATATGTATAATATGTATTTATTGGGACTTTTATATTTACCAGAAAAATTAGAAAATGTGGATTATCATAAAGATGATGTTTTGCAAATGGTATTATTACATGATCTAGCTGAAACAATTACTGGCGATATTCCGCATCCTAATAAAACAAGAGAGCATGAAATTGATGAAGATTTAAAAGCCAAAGCTATCTTTTGTAAATTAATGTATAATGGTGTAAGCAATGCTGGCAAATTATATGATTTATGGTGTGATTGGAGTAGTAATTTATCGATTAATGCGAAAATTGCTCATGATTTAGATGCGATTCAACTTAATTATCAATTTTTAAAATATGCTCATCAAGAAAACTCAGTATTTAGTGATCAAGATATTATTAACTGGACAAAAAGACAACCAAAAACAGCAATTGGCAAATCAATTTATAAAAAAGTAATTTTAGAAAATGAAATTTTTAAAGAAAGGATTGGTGTAATAAGTGAAAAATTCAGTGATTATGGAACTAACTGTAATTCATAATGAAAAATTAACAAATAAATATTTGAAACAAATGCGGCAAAACTTTTATTTAATGTTAATTGTAGCGGGAGTATTAGAAGTGGCAATTCTTGCGATAGCTTTGACATCGACAACTGAAGCTGGTTTTGCCTGGGGAATTTTTGCAATCGTTGCTGCATGTGCACTTATTTTGAGTTTTGTTAATATTAAGGGATTACAAAATTGTAAATTTACCTTAAAACAATATGAAGGTGCAATCTATCGATATACTTTTTATGAAGATAAGTTTATTGTTAACTATCAATTTAAGGAAAAAGAAGAAGTAGATGAAGTAAAATATGAATTAGTTAAAAATTTTAATCGTAGTAATGGTCTATTATCGTTGGTTTTAATTAATAGTAGTTTATTGTTTATTGATGAAGAATTAATAACTGATCAAAATGCTTATCAAATTATTTTAAATAAAATTATAGTTAATAAAAAAGATGACAAGAAGAAAAGGAAACAATAATGATTAAAGTATTATTTGTCTGTCATGGAAATATTTGCCGAAGTCCGATGGCCGAGGCAATCTTAAAATCGATTGTGAAAAAAGAACAATTAAATAATCACTTTATTGTCGATAGTGCCGCGGTATCTGATGAAGAGATAGGTAATCCCGTTTATGATAAAGTTTTAGAAGTGCTTAAAGCTCATGGGATTACTAAAGTATTTCATCTTGCAAGAAAAGTAACCATGAAAGATTATGAATATTTTGACTATATTTTGGTTATGGATGATAGTAATTATCGTAGACTTACTTATTTAATTGGAGCGGATTATTTAAATAAAATTAAAAAATTAGGATCATATCTTGAATCTAATTGTGATATTGAAGATCCATGGTATACTGGTAATTTTGAATATGTATATCAAATGCTTGAAACAGCGATTAAAAACTTCTTAAGGGAAATAATCTAAAATGGAAAAGGAGTATTTAAAATTCATAGAACAATATGAATTGATGGGAACTACGGCTATCATTGCTAATAAAGATCACATTATTCATCATTTATTTAGTGGTTATCAAAATAAAGAAGCAAATATTTTAACTAATCAGAATACAATATATAAAGTAGCTTCCATTTCCAAAGTAATTGTTGCATTAGCGGTAATGAAATTAATTGAAGAAAATAAACTTTCACTTGATGAAGATATTTCAACTTATTTAGGTTTTAAAGTTCGTAATCCCTATTTCACAGATGCGATTATTACAATTAAAATGTTAATGACACAAACCTCTAGTTTGAATGACTGTGGTGATGGGATTAAAGGATATTATGGTAGTATTGCAGGTTATAAGCATATCCCATTAGAAGATATCCTCGTTAATCAGGATTCAATCTATCATGATCCAAATGTATGGATGAAAGTAAGGCCAGGTACAACATTTAATTATTGTAATTTAGGATGTGGGATTCTCGTTTGTATTGTTGAAAAAGTCACGCGACAATATTTTGGCGATTACATCAATAGGATATTATTTCAGCCCCTTAATCTTGACGCTGGATTTAAATTGGGCGAATTATCACACCTCAATAATTTAGCTGTTCACTATGAATATGATCAAAATTTAAAACAATATCGAGTATATGCTGATATGGAAGGTTTTCTAAATAAGCAAAGTAATATCTTTTCATTAGGAGATAATTTTTGTGGTTTTGCTGGAGGTTTATACATTAATGGTAAAGATTTAGCCAAAATTATGATGCTTTTGATGAATAAAGGAACATATCAAACGATTAAACTATTTGAACCGTCAACGATTGAGTTAATGATGAAAACTCATTGGGTTGGAGAGTATGATAATGTTTATACGAAAAAAGGATTACAATTAATTATTTTGGATAATTATTTAGATCAAAAATTATATGGTCACTTTGGCAATGCTTATGGTTTAAGAGCATTTATGTTATTTAATCTAGATATTGGTATTATCTTTATTGCCAATGGTGGTGATTATTTGAGTGATGATGACCATTTAACGCCATTATTAGATAATATGATTAAAAAGCTATTAGAAATTGCCAATTTTTGCTAATTAAAATAAAAAGTGGTTTATGACTTGAAAAAATTGTCGTAATTAATTATAATAAAAAAAGAAGAACAAGAAAAAGAAAGGAGTCCAACAAATGGCAAAAAGAATTTTTGTGGTTTTTGCGTTTTGTTTAATGATTTCATTAATGACAGGATGCAAAAAAGGCGATGGCTGCTTTAATAAAGGGCCAAGTGAAGATGAAATAATTGCAGAATTATTAAAAGATGAACCGGGAGCAACAGAATTTAGAGTTTATTTTAATTATATGGATGGTAGCGATTATCAAATGGTGACAGTTCAACAAAATAAATTAGTAATGCGACCAACTAAACCAATACGTGATGGTTACCGCTTTGTTGATTGGTATGTTGATAAAGACTTCAGTGCTACTTATCAATTTAGTAATGCTGTTACAAAATCAATTATGCTGTATGCAAAATGGGAGGTTTTTGAAACGGTTGATTATTCATATTTATTAGATGAGTATTTACCAGAAGAAGTAACTAGTAATTTAGATTTCCCTAATCGAATCGAAGAAGTACAAGGATCACATTTAATTTGGTCAACATCGGATGAATATACAATTAATAGTTTAGGAGTTGTTAATCCTGGACGTGAGGATATAACTGTAACAGTTACGATGGAAGTAAACATTCAAGGTGAATCTACTTTTTACTCAAGGGATTGTGTAGTAAAAGGGATTACTTTTGGTGAATTAAGACCTGGTAATGCTTTATTTGGTTATTGTTCAACTTGGAATTTTAGTGGTTTTGGTGATACTGAACTTGCAAAAAAACAATTAAAAGCAGATGTAATTAATGTTAGTTTTGCTTATGTTAATAAAGACTTTACTTTAGATATGTCTGATGTATTGCCATCACTTGCAACTGAAACTGGTTATTTATCAGCTCGCAAACAAGGTGTTAGAGTAGTGTTATCAATTCAAGGCTATGGTGATAATAGTAAAAACTTTAGTAATGCTGCGTCAAATGATGCAACAAGAAAGAAATTTGCTAGTGTTGTTTTAGAAGCGGTTGAAAAATATCATTTTGACGGAATTGATATTGACTGGGAATATCCAGGTTGGTTTTCAGCATCTAGTAATGCTGAAGCTGAAAAGTTTACGTTATTGATTAAAGAACTATATGAGACATTAAAAGCAAAAGATGAAACATATTTGCTTACAGCAGCCCTTCCTGGTGGAGCATATGGTTATGTTCGATATAATTTGGCTGATGTATCACAATATTTAGATTTTATTCACTTAATGAGTTATGATTTGGAAGCATCTGCGCAAGCACTTCATCATACAGCTTTATATTCAAATGATGGTAAAACAACAACACAAACTGGTTCTGGTGCTGCATCTGTTAATTTGTTTGTTAATCGTGGTGTGCCGAAAGAAAAAATTGTTTTGGGTGTTGCTTTCTATGGAAAATATACAACTGTATCTAGTTCAGTTAATGGTGGTATAGGTAGTAAAACTACTAGTTCTAGTTACAAAACAATTACATATACAAGGATTTCTGAACTTTATTTAAATAGACTTGGTGATGGTGTAACTTATTATTGGGATAGTGTTTGTCATGCTCCATATCTTTTTGTCGAGGAAGATATGATGTTTATAACCTACGATGATGAAAAATCAATTAAAGATAAGTGCCTATATGTTCGTGATAATGATTTAGGTGGAATTATGATTTGGGAAATTGGTGAGGATCAAACTGGTACTTTGATGGCTGCGGTTAATTCCGGAATGCGTAGATAAGTTATGAAAAAATGCTTTACAATCAATCAAATGCGAGGAAGGGATGAATTTATATCCTACCATCAATTATTTGATAATGATATTTATCAAGCAGTAGAAATTTTTTATCCGTATAATCAAAGTTTCAAACAATTAGAACAATATATGCATTCGGTATATGAACTTCAAACAAAATATCCCAACCTAGAAATGGTTTTGCATTTACCACATGGATTATATAATGGACTTTGCCTTGATGAACATTTGAATTCTGGTTCGTTTGAAATTATGGTAGCAGCAGCAAGATTTGCAGCAACATTTAAAATTAAAAAATTGACATTGCATTTAGGTTCTGTCGATTCCAATGTTGATCGGAAATTTTATATTGACAAAGTTATTCCGATATTACAAAAATTATGTGATATAGTTCAAGTAAATAATCAAGTTCTAATGATTGAAAATATGCCAACTAATCATGAACTAGGCTATTCACCAGATGAGTTATTAACAATTATCAAGGGTGTAAATCGACCAAATATAAAATTTATCTATGATACTGGGCATGCTCATGTCAGTGAATATGATGATCTTAGTTATTTGTATGTATTAAAAGATTATCTATATCATATTCATTATAGTGATAATGATGGAAGCAGAGATGCTCATCAAGGATTTGGTACAGGAACAATTGATTTTAAACAAATTCTTAGAGTATTAAAAGCAATTAATTACCAAGAGTTAAATTGTATGGAAATTATTTATCATACTACTCTTGATTTAATCAAGAATGCTTCTGATTTTGATTGTATTGGAGAAGAACATGAAAAATAATTTAAAGAAATTTGGATGTGGAATTTTAATTGGTATCAGCAATACGATACCTGGATTTAGTGGCGGAACGATGGCACTAATTCTTGGCATCTTTGAAGAATTTACGGGGGCTATTGCAGCACTAACTAAAACCCCAATCAAAGCTATTAAAGATTTGTGGAGTTTAGTACTTGGAATGCTAATCGGTATTGTAGCTTCTGTCGTAACTATTGCGATTTGTCTTGAAAAATGGCCGATTATTACCGCTAGTTTCTTTGTGGGATTAGTTGTAGTTACGATTCCATTTACTTATAATAAAATTAAAAACCAAAAAATTAAATTTGGTTCATGGATTAGTTTTGTTGTATGTGCAATTTTTGTAATAATTTTATCCTTTGCCGATAAGTTTGGTTTAAACATCAACATACATGAACCGAATATTTTTATTGTATTGTTTGTAATGATTATTGCTGCAGTAGCATCAGCGGCTATGATTATTCCTGCCGCTAGTGGAATGTTGATTCTTCTTGCTTTTGGACTATACGATTCAATTATTAGTCTATGTAAAAATTGCTTAATCTATTTGAAAGATGGAAATTTTGCAGCAATATGGCAAGCATGTATTATTTTAATTCCCTTTGTTATTGGAATGGTTTTAGGTGTGATTCTTGTTTCGAAAGTAATCACTTATCTATTTAAAAATCATGCTCAAATGATTTGGTCTGGAATCTTAGGCTTACTATTTGCATCACTTTTTGCGATTTATTATAGTGCATACAATGATCATTTAAGGTTTAATCTTTCTAGTTTTACGGATCATCTTTGGCTCAATATTGTTTTGAGTATTATTGCTTTTTTAATTGGTTTCTTTACACTGCGATGGATGATGAAAATTTTCGAAAAGAAAGAACAACAAAAAATTGCTTCTGAAACAATTGAAGAAGCAGCATAAAAATCAAAAAGTGACTAGTTTATTCTTTAGATTAGTCACTTTTTAATTACAAATTAATGGAAAAATTTAACATAAAATATATCGATTTTAGTTAATTATTTTGAACATTTGCTGAAATAAATAGTAAAATATTATAATACTTGCAAAATATTAAATGATATGTTATAATTTATATACAATATAATAAAAAAGAGGAAAAAATATGGATAATTTTAATCAACAAATTGAAAATGAAGCATCACCATCTGGTGTATCTATTTCGGAAATCTTTTTCTTATTAAAGAAAAACATCTTATTAATCATAATTATTACGATTATTGCTGCAATTATTGGTTTTGTTTATGGCAAATTTATTCAAAAACCAACATATTCAGCAAAAACTACTGCTATTGTTCAAGTAGATAGTGATAAATTAAGTGAATATAATTCGTTTGTGTATGCTAGTTATCTAGTTGATAGTTTTGCTGAATTTATTGTTAGTGAAAGTGTTACAAAAGAAATTGCTAGAGAGATTATTGATGAAGAGTATGAATTTACTCATACAACTACAGCTGAAGGTGTTATTGAACATTATAGTAACAAACTAAATAAGATACTAACTAATGATGAGTATGAAAAAAAATTATTGTCGAAAGCATCAGCAATCTCGAGAGGAATAAAAGTTTCTGTTGCTGATGATAGTTTAATTCTTAATATCTCATATAGTAGTGTAAAGGTTAATGAAAATACAAGTGATGAAGTTGTAAAGATTACTAAATTAATTGTTTCAAAAACGCAAGAAGTAGCCAAAACTTTAAAAAATGAAAAACTTACATATAAATTTCCAATTGCTGAATCAAAAAATGCTGTTAAATATGCTTATATTAGTATGTATAATTTGGTAGAAGTAACTGATGAAGAAGGAAAGGTTACAGGCTATAAAAGTTTAGATGGTAGCAATCAATTTAGTTTAAATACTTTTAATGATATGGTTGAATCTAATGCTAGTATTTTAAGGCAAAACTTTTCCGTTGCCTATGATGGTAAATCTTTAGTTATGTCAATCAAAAATACAACTGATAGCGTTAATTTAGATCCAGAAATAGCTGGACTATGTTTAGTATATCTTAATAATTATGCTTACAATAACCCTGACCCAGATGCTTTTGTAGAAGAATATTTATACCCTGCGTTTGCCAATAAACTTGTAGCAATGGGTGATACAAATATTTATGTAGTAAAATCAACAAAAACAGCATTAATCACAATTATTGGATTTATGATTGGGCTTATTGCTTCATGTGGTGTAATTTTAGTTCGATATTTGATTGATGATACATTCAAGTCAAAAGATGAACTTGAACGCTTAACTGGTGTTAATGTGTTAGCATCTATTAATAAATTTGAGATTAAGGATGGTGAGTAATGATGCTATTTGATAAACATAAAAAGCAAAGTGAACATCGCGATAATGTTATTATTATTAATGAGCCAGGATATGAAAAAATTACTGAGTCATTTAATCGTTTAAAAGACAATATTTTATACTTAAATGCTGATAATAATATGAATGTTATTGCAGTTAGTTCATCAATTCCTAATGAAGGTAAAACTACCGTAATCACTAATCTTGCAGTTAGCCTTGCTTCGAATGGGAAAAAAGTAATTATTGTTGATTGCGATCTTCGAAAACCAAAAGTACATCGCACATTTAATATGGATAATTCATTAGGGATTCGTGATTATATAATAGATAATTGTAAATTAGAAGAAATTATAAAGAAAGCTGAATTATATAATGTCAGTGTTGTTTGTAGTGGTAAAAAAATTGAAAATTCTTCGGCCATTTTTACATCCGAAAAGTTTAAATCGATGATTAAAGAATTAAAAAACACATATGACTATGTTTTTTTAGATTGTCCGCCAATTTTAGAAATTTCGGATTATATTAATATTTCAACCATAGCAAATGGTATTATTTTCTGTGTTGCTTATGGTAAAACTAAAAAAGTACAAGTTAAAGAAGCAATTAATATGCTAAAACAAAGAAAAATAAATGTTTTAGGAACTGTATATACAATGGTTGATGAGAAAATGATTCGATTAAAATTAGGTTATTATTATACAAATTATAATGATGCTGATTAATAATTAAAATAGGGGGGGTATAAATGATTGATATTCATACACATATTATTTTTGGTGTTGATGATGGAGCAAAATCACTAGAAGAATCAATAAAAATTATCAAAGAAGAAATTGAACAAGGAGTTACCGATATTATATGTACACCACATTATCGTATCGGAATGTTTGAAACACCGAGTTCAAAATGTATTGCAAACTTTGAAGCTTTGGTTGAAGAAGTAAAAAAAAGAAATATGATGGTAAATTTGTATTTGGGAAGAGAAGTTTATTACAATCATAATCTGCTTAAAAGCGTTGAAAATAAATTAATTGATTATCGTATTAATAATACAAATTTGATTTTACTTGAATTTTCATATATAAATGATCCAGATATTGAAGAAATTATATACCAGTTTAAACATAGAGGTTATCAAGTAATCATCGCACATGTAGAAAGATATCAATACATTAAGGATATTAATACTATTTATTCATTAAAAAGAATGGGAGCATTAATTCAAGTCAATGCATCAACCATTATTGGTAAGCATGGATTTAAAGAAAAAAATAGGGTTTTTAAATATATTAAAGCGGGATTAGTAGATTTTGTTGCAAGTGATATCCATTATTCAAGAATAAATTATATGAAAAAAGCATATGAAATAATAACAAAAAAATATGGTAAAGATTGCTCTTTAAAATTGTTTAAAGAGAATGCTCAAATGCTGATCTTACATAATGAGGAGATTGCAATATAATGATAGAAAAAGTTATTGAAGTATTGAAATATATACTATTAGGACTTGTACAAGGGATTACTGAAGTTTTGCCCATTTCATCAAGTGGTCATCTAGCAATCGCTAATGAATTATTAGGAATTAAAGATGATTCGATTACACTTAGTGTATTTCTACATTTTGCAAGTTTAATCGCGGTAATCATATATTTAAGAAAAGAACTAAAACAACTGATTATTGGTTTTTTTGGATTTATTTTTAAAGATCGAACAAAATATAAAAAAGATTTTTTACTTGCTATTTATTTAGTTATTACAACAAGTATCTTAGTTGTTTTTACACTTTTGACTAAAATTTTAGGGTATGAATCATCGCCATTATGGGTAATAGGATTATGTCTTATTCTCAACGCAATAATGCTATTTTTCCTTGGTACTTTTACAGGAAAAAGAAGTCTAGATGAAATGACTTGGAAAGATGCAATCGTGATAGGCTTATTTCAATGTGCTGGATCGTTTGCAGGTATATCTAGAAGTGGTTCGTGCTTATGTGGATGTCAAACAAGAAAAATTGAAAAAGAAGCTAGTGCTAAATATGCTTTTCTATTGTTTATTCCAGCAATCCTAGGTGCAACTGTTTTAGAACTAGGAGGGATTGCCTCGATGTTTGATGATACAAGTAAATTATATTTATATTTAATAAGTTTTATAGTTTCTTTTACTGCAACGTATTTTGCTTTCACTTTACTTAGAAAAATCATTAGTAAAGGTAAGTTAACAGGATTTAGTATTTATTGTGCTATTATTGGTGTGATAGTATTAATTGCAGGTATTTGGTTTATATAAAATGAGTCAAGAACACAATGTTATAGGGGTAATTTTAGCTACTGATGTTGATCGTCAGGCTAATCAATTGCTATTACGGGGAATGATGCCATTTTTTGGTCATCCAATTATTAAATTAATTTATCAAGCGTTGAATAATGCTAATATTAATTCTGTATATGTTTATACAATAAAAAAGGGAATTATCATTAAAGAAATTCTAGGTAAAAAAGTTAAATATATTTTAAAATCCAATGAATATATTTCTAGAAGTGATTGTTTAGTTAATGATTTTCACCATATATTAGAAACAAATACACATATTTTATTTGTTGATCCAAAATATCCATTGTTAGATGGGGAATTATTAAATGAATTAATTAACTTACATCTAAATGAAAATAATGATTTAACTACTATTGAAAGTAAGTACCAAAATATGCTTTTTGTTCCTAATGTTTTTATTGTTAATATTCAAATATTAAATCAAGTATTTAACAATAATCAAACTTTAAGACAACTAGACTCTAAAAAAATATTTGAATGTGCAAAAAAAATGAATAAAGCAGTAGGCGTGCTATCGACTGATAAAATTTATAAAATATTGTCGATTAATAACTATCATGCTGCTTTAGACATTGAAACGATATTTTTAAAAAGAAAGTAGTATATAAAATGAGTGAAGAAAAATTTATAGTGCCTAGAGCGGTACTAAAAGAATATTTTAATTTCAATAATATTGTTGATGTAAAACCATATGGGAACGGGCACATTAATGCGACTTATTTGATTGAATTTCCAACATGTAAATATATTTTACAAAAAATTAATGGTACGGTGTTTTCTAGTCCATTTGCAGTAATGCATAATATTGAATTAGTTACGAATTATATGCGAAAAAATATAATCTATGATGGAAAAGATCCAAGATTATGCTTATTAACAATTGTTTTAAATCGTTTTGACCAAAATTTAACAATGGTTAATGATGAATTTTGGCGATGCACTAGATTTATTGAAGAATGCGTTACTTATGAACAAACTGATGACCCTGCAATTTTTGAAGAAGCAGGACGTGCTGTCGGTGAATTTCAAAAAAATCTAAATGATTTTAGGACTAGATTAATTGTTGATACAATCGAACATTTTCATGATACACCATATCGATATCAAACTTTCCAAGATATTATCAAAATTGATAGAGTTAATCGTGTGAAAGATTGTTCAGAAGAAATTGAATTTGTAAAAAGTCATGCCGATAAACTTGATATAATTACTGGCTTGTTGAGGGAAGGGAAAATTCCTAGACGGGTTACGCATAATGATACTAAACTTAATAATATTATGATTTCTAAAACAACAGGTAAAGCTTTAGGATTACTTGATTTAGATACTGTGATGAAAGGTTCGTTATTATATGATTATGGTGATGCCTTAAGAATTGGGGCCTCAACTGCGGCAGAAGATGAAACAGACTTAAGTAAAGTAACTATAAATGTTGATTTGGTTAAAGCATTCACTAGAGGATATTTATCTGAAATCAAAGGAATCATTTGTGACGAAGAAATTAAACATTTAATTGATGGCTATTTTCTAATGACATTTGAGGTTGGAATGCGATTTTTAACCGATTATATTGATGGCGATAGATACTTTAAATTAAATGATGAGATGAAAAAAAATCGTCCAAATGTTAATTTAGAACGAGCAAGAAATCAATTTAAATTAGTATCGGAAATTGAAAAACAATATCAAACATTAGAAAAGATTGTTAAAGAAATCTTAGATGAATTAGATTATAAAATAGGATGGGAAGAATAAAATGAAAAAGAATGCAATTATTCTTGCTGCTGGAAAAGGAACAAGAATGAACCAAGAAGTTCCTAAATGTGCATGTAAAGTTAATGGTAAACCAATGATTAATCATATAGTTGATGCATGTAATGAAGCTGGAATTGAAAACATTATTGTTGTTGTCGGATATCAAAAAGAAGTGATAATGGCACTTTTGGAAGGTCAAAATGTCATATTTGCCTATCAAGAAGAACAACTAGGAACAGCTCATGCATGTATGGTAGCTCGTGATGCTTTGAAAAATGTTGAAGGTGATACAATCATTTTGCCTGGAGATATGCCATTAATTGGTGCTTCAAATATTGCAAAATTAATGAATAATCATCGCCAAAATCATAATACGATGACAATTATGTCAACTATTTTTGAGAATCCATTTAGTTATGGCAGAATTATTCGAAATGAAAAGAATAATGTTATTGGAATTATTGAAGAAAAAGAAGCAACAGCTGAGCAAAAGTTAGTTAAGGAAATTAATACTGGATTATATGTTGTGGATAACCAATTATTATTTGACAGCCTAAGAAAAATCGATAACAATAATAGTAAAAAAGAATATTATTTAACCGATATTGTTAAAATTTTAAGTAAAGATCATCAAGTTAACGCATTATGTGTTGATTATAGCTATCATTTGATTGGAATAAACGATTTAGAAACTTTAAAACAAGTTGAAGAGTTGTCAAAACAACCGGAATAATTAATATTATATCGTTGAAACTAAAAAATTAGTAAATATTAAAACTCGATTTTACCGAAGTCGAGTTTTTTAGGTTCTGTAAAATCTCTTATGGTTTTATGGTAAAAACGATTTATTAACCATAAAA
>CAZIQF010000015.1:0-39263 GCA_964541525.1 uncultured Staphylococcaceae bacterium
AAGATAGGTTCTTATTTTATCTCAAAATCTCAAAAGATTTTACAGAACCACTCATATGAGTAAAAACTAACTCTTTAATTTTACTAGTAACCAAGTGCGATTAATGCGTCTTGATATTTAGATTTAATTTCTTTAAACTTAGTAGCTGGAGTATCTTCACTAGAAATTAAACCTGAAGCAAATACCCAATAACCTTCATTTTGGAAATGAGAACCATTACCAACTGTCATTGAAATAACTTCCATTAATTCATAGTATGATAAATCTGGATCTTGAACACTCATAATTACATCGATATCGATTTGGCTATCAAGTTTCTTTCTGATTGAATTGGCATATAATTCATCATTTGTTAATCCCTTATTATCAGGATTATCAGGTTGAGCACCAATTAAATCATTTAAAATATTGAATGCAACAGTAGGGTTCATACCATTAGAATCTTGAGTAAAGTCTAATACAGAATAACATGAACCACCTGTATAAGGAATGTGGAATGTAGAATTAGTATAATCAACACCATAAATATCTTTACCAGTTGAAGTTTGAAGAGTCTTATTGTCTCTTGTAGTAAGTGGTGTTGTAACTTGAACTGTATTTCCTTCTGAATCTAGTTTTTCATAAGGTTCAGTATGTACAATTACATCAGCTTTAGTTTCATCATCAATAGGATAAGGAACGATACCAATTTCGAATGTAATTCCACCTTCTTCACTAGCAGGAGTGAATCTTGTGCTTTCTTTTAAGAACCATAATGAACCAGTGTGAAGTAATGTTTGACCAAGTTTAAAGTTAGTTGAAACATCTTGTACACCATGAGCTTTATCCCAGAATCCATTACGATAGTATTGTTGCATTGCATCAAATACATCTGTAACACCACTCTTGTCAAATACAACTTGTGCTCTACTTGCATCAACCATCTTTTGACCTTGACCAGCAACTGCACCAATACTAAATTCAGCATAACCACAGTCGATTGCGTATTCATTAGCACCTAGCATGCTTTGAGCATTTCTTACCCATGAATCAAATTTACTCCAAGTCCATTCACCTTTTAGCCATAATGCTGCAGGATCTTCTAAGTTTAATTTAGCAACTTTTGTTGCATTATAATATAGGAAGTAGTCTGGACGAGCAGAACCTGGTTCATAACCATAAACTTTCTTATTAACAGCTAAAGTTTCATTGATTGTTGAGTTTTGTTCATAACCAGCATCAGCAAAGATACCAGTACCAGCACCATAGTTGTAAAGTGCTGCAAGCGATTTACCTTGAACTAGAGTAGGAATCCATTGAGAAGAAATATTAACTACATAAACATTATCTCTCTTATAAGTACCATCTACGAAACGAGTATTAATTTGTTTAACACGATCAGGGCCCCATTTTTCATCATCGCCCCATGCAACGTATTCAATATTAATATCATAAGCAGATTCTACTTCAGACATATGAGCTTGTTTGATATATTTATCAGCAGCTGTATATCCAGTTTGATATGGGTCAAAATCAGATACAGGTAAAACTTTAATCTTAAAGTCCATTTGATTTCCAGAGAAACCAATTCTATTTAATTCCCATTTTGCTTCTGTAGCAGTTTGAGAAGCATTCCATTTAGCATAGAATGTTTTATCACCTGTGCTACCTTTAGCAATCTTTGATACTGCACTTCCAGTTAAATCGCTTTTTTCATACCAACCAGCAAAAGTATTTCCTTCTTTAGTTGGAGTAGGAAGAACAAAATCAGCATCATTAGTATATGATGTAACTGCACTAGCTAATGAACCACCATTAAGTTCTAATGTTAAATTATAAGTTTTTGCAGTATTATTATCTTTTTTCTTACAAGAAACAGTACAGCAACAAACTACAGCAAAAGCAATAAGAACTAACGTTTTAATGATTGATTTTTTCATTTTAATTTTCCTTTCTTATTTTTTTGTTAAATAGTAGTATGATTTCCACACTTCAAACCCCAATCCTCGATAGAACTCGATTAAACCTGTCCAATCGATAATTAATTCAGTTGTCGATGCATCAATTAATGTATTGACTGCATAAGCAACTATATCATAACCTAGGTGTTGACCACGATAAGCAGGGGTTACTCCTAAAGGGCCAATTCCACCTAATGCTGTAAAACGTTTATACCATGTAAAGCTGTTACTAATGAGCTTAATTGAAGTACTCGGGTAACACACTTTAACAAAAGCACAAATCTCATTTTTACTATTAATACTTAATAAATATTCATTTCCATTACCACCTTGTTCAAAATATTCAACTGCTTCATAAGTCCATCTGCCAGGCCAATTAGTGTTAATAAACTTAATTAGATTTTCTTTATCAGCTAAATTTGCCTTTCTAAATGTAAATCCACAATTAATATTTTTAAGTGGTAATTTTTTTGCGTTTCTATTGATTAAATCAAACGTTTCATAGGAATGCTCAAACCCATTTTTTTCAAAAAATGGCATTGATTTTACGAAATCAACTGGTAAGCCAGGAAAGAAATTATGAACATCTCTGCCTAAATAAATTGTTTTTTTATGTTTTTGATTAAACACTTCAAAACTAGCATTAAGTAAAGCCGTTCCAATTTTCTTTTTTCGATAAGCCTTCTTCACAAAGATTAAACTTATCCAAGCCTCATCAGCATAACTTTCAATTTTAAATTCACTATTCCACGTTTTGCCTAAGATAAAACCAACAATTTCATCATTGATTGATGCAACAAATGATGCATCATAATCAACATTTTCAATGTTACGCATCCATAGTTCTTGACTAATTGGATAAATATTTTGATATTCTTGATTCCATAACCACATTAATTCTTCTTGATTAGGAATATAAATTAATTTTGTCAGCTTCATACTTTTTAAAAAGGGGGATGAAGAAACCTTCATCCTCCTTCATCTAGTTACTTATTAATGTCTTTTTCTTAAGAATACAACTAATAAACTTGCAGCAGCTAATAATTCTACTACGATTGCACTCTTAGAACCACATTTAGATTCTTCTTTTACTTGACTAGCAGCAATAAGATCTTTTAATTCTTCCATTTGTGCAGTGAATACTGCATTTTGATTACTGATTTCACCTTTAACAGCTTCTATATCATCAGAAGTAACAGCAGGTTTCATAACTGTTACTGTAAGGCTAACTTCAGTTTCGTTAGAGCTACTATCAGCAACAAGAATAGTTACTTCGTATTTACCAGCTTTTAATGTATCAGGAGCATCAGCAAACATACACCAGTTTCTAACATTACCTTCTAATAAGTTACCATCAACATTATCGTAAGCATAATTTAATAGCATTGGAGCTGTTAAATATGTACCATAAGCAACAGTAATATCATCAGCATAAGCACGAGGAGCTGTCATATCTTCTACGTAAACTGTAAATACTTTTTGAGCAGATTTGCCACCTTTTGTAATAGTAGCAACTACTTGATGTTCACCTTCAGTAGGATTTTCAAAGAATGCTAATGATTCAGCATCAAATTTAACATTGTGAGTAATTTCATCACCTTTAATGCTTACACCATTGTATTTTGCATTATAAGCAGTAACAAGTTTGTAAGGATCGATTTCAGGCATTTCTAATTTACCATCTACTTTAACAGGAGCATAAATTAATGCATTTTTATTAACTTCAAGAATAGGAGTATATTCATCTACAACAACAAATGTAATACTTACTTCAGAAGTAATACCAGTTTCTGAATGAGCAACTTTGAATGTTACATCATAGTTTTTGTCAACATGTGCAGCAGCAGTATCAATTTCTAAATCAGCCCATAATTGAGCATTAGATTTAGTTGATACCCAACCTCTAGCAGCACCATTAGAGAAGTCGATAGCTTTTGAAGGCCAGCCAGAAGGCATATTCCATTCAGCTAAGAAGCCCCAAATTACATAGATACATGAACCAACAGATGCAGATGATTTGTTAGCAATATCTAATGTAAATGTAGGTGAACTTACAGTGTTGATGTATTCAAACATCCATTTCCATTTAGCCCACATTGCAGCATCACCAGCAAATGAACTAGCACCTTCAAATACATCATATCTTCTGTTATACCAAAGCGATGAAGTTGTAATAGGACTAGCAACATTAGGAATATCTAATGCTTCATAAGTTTGAATCTTAGTACCTTGAGAAGGATCTTCAGGATTAACTAAAACTACTTTACCATAAGTACCATCTTCTTGTAATGTATAACCTTCTTTGTTAATGATGTATTGATTTAAATCTTTAACAAAGTCTTCAACCATTGATTCAAATGTTGGATAAGCAAGTGGTTGAACTTCAGTTTTACCATCAACAGAAATCCACATATCTAATAAGTTAGCATCAGAAGTAAATGATGTTAAATCATATATATTACCCCAATATTTAGATACACCATAATAGTTAATTAAGCTAGCAGGTTTAAATTTTTCGCCTTGTAATACTTCAATAACATTTTGGCCTTCTAATAATTGGTAAGAAACACCATTCATAACTTTTTCTTCAATTAATAATGGAGAAGAAGAGAAATTGAATGCTCTATTGTATGCCATACCTTTTTCAACAACATTACCTTCAGCATCAGTAGAAGATACAAGAGTTCTACCATATCTATAACCACCTAAGAACATATCAGAGAATTGAGCATCCATCTTACCTTTGTCTAGGTAACCATAGTCATAAGCGATACCACCAGCAGGAATAACTATACGTTTTAATGGTTCACGACCAGTATCAGCAGTTGGTTCAGGTAAACCATTAGCAGCACATGTTGCTGCATAAACAGCTAATTGATCAGTAGTTAATGCCCAAGCTTTGTTACTAGAAGCAGCAGCACCTTTGAATGCGATACAAACCCAACCATTGCTTGAAGCTTCATAAGTTGCATAATCCCATTTTTGAGCATCCCAACCTTCAGATAAGTAAGCTACTTCGTTAACACCAATGAAACTATCTGATTCGTATTCATCATTAGAAACCCATTGCCATACGAAGTCACCCCATAAGTAATCTGGTTCATCAGTTACAACTTCAGTAATATTACCATCAGCATCAACTTCTTCTGTAACAGCTTTATCACAAACTGATGCATCATCATATTTTGTAACAACACCATCAACGAAACAGTATTCAGGAACATAGCCATAAGCGTTTCCTTTTGCATAATAACCATCAACTGTAACACCTCTAACCATACGGCCTTGAGCATCAAAGATTAAAGCAGCATTGTATAGGTTGTAACCTTGTGCTAAAGCATTTCCAGTATAGAAATCATTTTGATAAACAACAACGTCTTTACCACTAATATTTGTTCTCATGTGTGATAATGATGGGTCCATAGCAGAACCACCATTTCCACCATAAGCTAATTTGTTACCAGCAGATTGTGATTTTCTTGCAAGTTCAACGTTTCCTGAATCAGGATTTACAGCATAGAATAATAAGTTATTACCATTACCTTCAGAATCACCATCTAATGATCCAGCGAAATAAACAGCATATTCTTTACCAGTAAAGCCATCACCAGCAGCATTAACTTGTTTAACTTGTAATTTAGTTTCATTCCATGGATATAAACGTCCGATGTGATTTGGATCTGGAGCATTTACATTGTCATAATATTTAGGGAATGTAGTGTAAATACTATTCATAATGTACATAGGAATATCATTTTCACTAAGAGTAGGATCTTCTGTAAATAATTCAGCAGCGTTTGTTTTTACTGAATTTTTAGCAGAAAAGCCAAATAATGCAATTGTAAGTGCAAAAACACTTAAAAATACAAAAACTTTTTTCATAAACTAATTTTTTCCTCCTATTTATAATTTGAAAGCGTTTGCGTTTATATTATATCATATGTTTTTTTTGTTTGCAATAGAAACAATATTTTTTTTAATTAAAATTTTGCCATTTAATGAAAATGTTTTCAAAAATAGCAAAAAAAGGTAAAAGTCTTTTAACTTTTACCTTTTAATTTTTTCCTATAATTATTTCATTTTTGAATATGCAGCCTCATCAATAATAACTGTAACATCAGGATGCTTATGTAAAATTGAAGCAGGAAAATCAGGAGTAATTTCACCCTTTAATAAATTAACAACTGTATCAGACTTATTAGCACCAGAGATAAGCATTAAGATACTTTTAGCTCTCATAATATTAGCAATTCCCATTGTCATTGCATGAGTCGGAACTTCATCAATACTATTAAAGAAACGTTTATTATCTTGACGAGTTTTTTCGGCTAAAGTAACAACAAATGTTTCTTGTTCAAATGGAGTACCAGGTTCATTAAAACCGATATGTCCATTACCACCTATTCCCAATAATTGTAAATCAATTGCAACACTATTTAATTGTTCAGTATATTTTTTTGCTTCTTCATCAAGATTTGATCCTGGGGCAGCATATGGAACATGCGTATTTTCTTCTTTAATATCAACATGATTAAATAGATTATCATGCATAAAATAATAGTAACTTTGTGGATGAGTTCGATCAATACCACAATACTCATCAAGATTATATGATTTAACATCTTTAAATGAGATTTTGCCTTCATTATATGCTTTAATTAAATTTTGATAAGTTCCAACAGGGCTTGATCCAGTTGCAAGACCTAATGTACAATCTGGTTTTTCTTTAATTAATTTTGCAATAATTTCAGCACCTAATTTACTTAATTCTTCATAATTTTTAACAACAACGACTTTCATTTTATAATCCTTTCTTTTTTAAAGCTTTACCGGCATTTTACCAGTAGCTTGTATTTGTCCTGTCAATACCTTTGATAACGCAATAAACGCTTGAACACTAGCTTCATAGCTACAAAGATATGTTTTTACATTTAGAACATTAATATCATAAGGTGTTCTAATCGCAACTACGATTAATTTATCTTGTTCTAGATTATTAATTAATGACGCTTGTTGTTCATTAAAACACGCATTATAACTACAATATATTATTTTATCATATTTTTTTGTTTTTTCAAGTAAAGCTGCTTGTTCTTCGGTTGTTGGATTAATTGTAATATAATGTTTATCAACCTCATATGGAAGAAAATCACCCAATGAATTTAAAGTATTATCATCATTTTCAACTAATGTTACCACTTTTAAAATCGGAAAAACAACTAAGACTTTATCTTGTTTTGTAATCGGCAATAGTGAACTTTCATCTTTTAATAATGTAATTGAACGATTTGCTACTTCTTGTGCAAATTCTACTCTGGATTTTTCTTCTAATTCACTTGCTATTTCACAATAATCATTAGCCATTATCCCACATTTAAACATTGACTTATACTTAAAAATTCTTTCAACAGCATTGTTCACTTGGTTAATACTAATTTTGCCTTCTTTTACTAGTCTGACTGCTGTATCAAAGATTTCTTGATGATTACTAAGATTTCGATCACCACAGAAAAGTAAAATATCACAACCAGAATTAAATCCATTTAAAACAATTTCTTCAATACTAAATCTACCCCAAACAGCACTCATTGTTAATGAATCTGTAACAACCAAACCATTAAATCCCATTTGATCACGTAATAGTTTTTGAGTAATATTATAAGATAAACTTGTCGGATATTTTTGATCATAATTTGTATACATTACATGGCTTGCCATAATTCCTGGGAGATCTTTTTCCACAACCTTTTTAAATGGCACAAGTTCAATTTCATTTAGTCTTTGTTCATCAAAATCCACTACTGGTAAACCAAGATGGGAATCAATTGCAGTATCACCATGGCCAGGAAAATGTTTAACTGATGTCATCATTAACGCATCATTATATCCTTTTGTTGCATAATACATATATTCAGCGACTATTTGAGGATTATCAGAATAACTCCTCACATTAATTACCGGATTTAACGGATTATTATTAACATCACCTTCAGGAGCAAAATTAAAATTAAATCCTAAACTTCTTAATTCTTTTCCCATATTAT
Organism: uncultured Staphylococcaceae bacterium; assembly: GCA_964541525.1. Taxonomy (GTDB): domain Bacteria; phylum Bacillota_I; class Bacilli_A; order ML615J-28; family CAG-313; genus UBA1737. Next base: position 7,985 of record CAZIQF010000015.1, read on the forward strand.
ATGCAAGTTTATACGCATCTTGATAACTAGAACCAGCACTAATAGCCATCGCTCCTGGTGATTGCGTAATTTTAGAAGTAACTCTTGCAACCATTCCTCCTTCTTGATCTAAAGCAATAAAGGGAGGAATTTTAGCATTTTGATTAATTTTTTGATTTAATTCAAAGATTTGTTTAGGATTATCACAATTATCTTTAAAATAGATTAACAAACCAGCATTTAATTTTTTTATTCTTAATTCTAAATCTTGATTATAAGTTGTTCCATAAAAAGCAAATCCAAGCATTTGTCCAACTTTTTCTTCTAAAGATAGTTTAGAAAAATCATATTGCATTGATAGTTATTCCCTTGTTATTTTTTCTTTCTAAGTACAAGCGCTAAAACACTAGTTAAGCTGATAGTTGCAATTACAATCTCAGCTGATTTCTTTCCACATTTTTTCTTTTCTGGAGTTGGTTCTTCTACTTCTACGGTATAGCTTAATGGTTCTGATTCGACTAATGTCTTTTTATTAAGGTAATTTGTATATTCAAGCACTAGTTTAAATTCATAATTATTATTTACAAAGTCAAGATTAGAAATCATCGCTGTTCCTGTTTTTGATGAAATCAGGAACTTTTCACCGTTATATTCAATATAAGCACTTTCAACCATTTCATCAGGATCGACATATTTATATTTAATACCAATCATTGCTTTAGTCTTAACTGATTCTTCGAACGTTTCAATTGTCGGTGCAATATAATCTGGACCATCAGCTGTCATGATTGTCTTTTTATAGTGATGAACAGTACGTTTAGTTTCATCATAAACGTCAGTACTTGTATAAGATACCTCAACTACATATTCAGTATTTTGTTTAAGTCCAGTAAATAATAATGCTTGATTTTCATATTTCTTTGTTACACCATTAACTGTGATATTGATATCTGTTAAATCATTATATGCTTCATCATTGTATGGAAGTAAATTAAGTGTCATTTGATCATAAGAAACATCACTTGTAAGATTGAAACCTGGATCACGCATAACAACGAAGCAATGGTTACCATCTGATCTTTCGCTGCCGTCACTTGGATAGTTGATTAAATCAAAACTACCAATAATATTTTTCGCAATAAGTGTTGTTGAACCACCACCATCTAAGTTATAACCTTCAACACAACCAAGTGCTTGAAGTAATTCAGCACATTCATAAAGCGATGCACCAACTTTTCTTTCAGCGATAGTTCCACGTCCTTCAATTGTCATAAATACAGTAGAACCATCTTCTCTAAAGCCAATTAATGTCCGTGGATGAGTTGTAGAAATAAATAAATTATCTAAACCAGTTACACCAGCAAGTGATTTAATTGGTTCACCATTTTCTAGAATTTTATATTTAGATCCTATTGTGTTTTGAACATCAGCCCAATCACCTGTAAAACTATATTCACATTTAATTTGATCACCATTTTGAACAGCCTTTTCTAGGCTTCCATCTTTACTTACAAGATAGAAATGACCAATTTCAGGAATTTGTTCGCCAGATATTGTAACCTTTTCACCAACAACACCTTTAACAAAAACATAACCTCTATTGGAAATACGACAAATATCATATGCACAATCATATACTGTAAATCCCGTTAAGTCATAAGCATTTTTACAATCTTTAGTAAGTAATGTAATCCCTGAATCAAGTGGAATACCATTACAATTAGCAATTTCAGTTTCTTTTAAAACATTATTTTTTTCATCAATAACTTTAAGATACATTTTTGAAGAAAGTGTTGGTTGACCTGTAATTACACTACCATCACTTGTCCAACCGATTGTTGAATGGGTTCCACCAGCTAAATCAGCTTTATACATATCTCCACTTTGCATAAAGTTACCAGTTGGTTGACCAGTTCCATTGATATCAAAGAAATCACCATTAATACCAGCTAGAACAATCCAACCTGGATTTTCTCTTTCCCATTCGCGAGCTGCGTCTCTAGTTCTTGTCATTTTCCATTTATCAGCTGCAGCACTACTATATGTTACAACTTTAACGCCACTAGACGGATCAAAATCAGCCCAGTGAACAGTGTGATTGTTCCATGTATAATTTTTGTCATTTACATCTTCTAATCCATTGTTAATTGTATCGATATATTGGGAACTAATTGTTACATTCCCATAAATATCTTTAACAATCGGATCTTCAACTTGTTTAACACGACTAGAGTAAGCATTTACTTGAGCATTACTTGAACTTATAATGATTACTGCAAGTAAAACACTAAGTGTTAACATTCCAATTTTTCTAATTATTTGCTTCACTATTTTTTTCCTCCTTTAGTGAATATATAAGCAATAAAAAGCCTACTATTTAACGATAGGCTTTTTATTTACTTTTCATCTTTATGAGTTCTAACATACACAATATAATACTTCTTAAATGTTAGTTTAACGATTAATACTATTGGTAAGCTAAAACCACAAATAATTGCAATTGTATTATAATTAACAGCTAAAACGATAATAGCGATTGTTGTAATTATTAATGCAATTGTGATACCTAAATCTTTAAAAGCCATCATGCCCGCAAGTTTTATATCATCAATAACGCGACAACCTTCCATATAACTCATTACCAGTGGTAAATGAATAACAATTGCTAAAAACATGATTGTAAAAGCAACAGCTAAAATGAAACTAACTAAATAGATTACACCATTTTCAATGTTATTATAAAAAAATGAAATACTATTAGTAAACAACAATAACGCAATAACTAAGATTATTGTTTCAATTAATGCTTTTACATAAAATTTTTTTAAGCTTTTAAAAAATTCTTTAAAAACACTATTAGTTATTTTTAATTCATACTTTCTAAATAAATCGACACTAGCACAAATAGCAGGGTATAAATAGAAGATAGTTGGAATTAATAATACAATCGATTTCAAAGCAAATTGAGTGTTTTTAAAGCAAAGATCCATAAAATAAAGAAGGAGAAAAGAAGGAATACATAATAACAAATTAATTAGTACGACACGACAAAGATAATCAAAGATTTTAAAGATTTTGCTGTTATACAAATTAAATGATTTCATCCTTTTTTCTCCTTTATTTATTATTTATTAACCGACAATACCAGAACGTTCAACACCTTCAATGAATAATCTTTGAACAAATAAGTAACCGATTAATAATGGTAACATCATAATAAATGATGCCGTATTTGTAATTAAGATTGTAAATTGTGGATTTGAAGTTACATCTTCACCAACAAGATAAGATAAGTGTTGATATTGTGGCGTTTTCAATAAGATTCCAATCCACTCAGCAATATTTGCAAGTTTCATTGTCATAAGCGGGAAGGCATCACCAGAAATACCATATTCCGCAACATAATATGAGTCATTCCATTGCCAAATAAAAGCAAATAGTGAAACAGTTGTGATACATCCTCTTGCATTAGGTAACATTACACTCCAGAATGTTCTAACAACACCAGCACCATCAATTTGTGCACTTTCTTCAAGTTCAACTGGAATGCCTCTAAATGTTTGTCTGAATAAGAATACAAACAATGCCGCTCTTATTCCCTGACCAAAGATTGCCATTATATAAAGCACGATATCTTTACCTACACCTTTTAAAATCAAGGCTTCTCCAGTTAATGCTTTGAAAATACCGAAGATATCAAAATGTGTAAAATATAACGCACGTGATAATGTGATTGTTTGTGGAGGAATAAGTAATGTTAACATTACTACCCAGAACAATAAATTACTACCTTTAAACTTAAGTCTTGCAAAAGCATAACCAGCAAGTGATGTTGATACAACTTGAAGTACTGCTGTAATTAATGAAATTTTAACATTATTCTTTAAAGCTTCCCAGTAATCTAGTAGAACACCAGCAATTTCAATATTAACTAAACTGAAGTTTTCAGGAATCCATGTTACAAGTGGATTATTCAAATCAATTGGATCTTTAATGGAGTTAACTAACATCATTAAAATTGGTGAAAGAATAATAAAGGAAAGCCCAAAGAAAATAAAACCTCTTAAAATATTAACCGCTACGCCAGATACTTTTTGTCCATAAACTGCACGTTTAACTGGATTTTGGATATTAGCTTTGAATTCATTATAAAGTTCTTTAGATTCCGCTTTTGTAAGGCGTAAGTATTCTTTTATTGTCATTTTTTCTTTTTTATTTTTTGTCGTCATAATAGAACACCACCTTCGATAAAATACCTAAAACAACTACTAGGAAGACTGCAATTACTCCTAAATAAATCCACGACATCGCTGCATGAATACCATATTGAGATGTTTCACTATATGTCTTAATAACTGTATTAATACTAGAAGTTAAGTATGAATCAACTACAGTATAAACGATAACAGTTGGAATCATTGGTGAAACCATTGGTAAAGTAATCTTCCAGAACATTTCGTATTGTGTTGCACCTTCCATTTTTGCAGCTTCATATAAGTGTTTTGGAACTGATTGAATCGCTGTTAAGAAGATTAAGATTTGAATCCCCGATTGTTTAATTGTATCACTAATACCACTCGTAATTCCCGAAAGGAATGTAACTAATGTTTTCGGAACACCAATACCTTGCATAAACACAGAAATATCAAAGAAACCTTTTAATAAATTTTGATTACCACCTGTTGGGTCAATAGAACTAACAATACCATTAACAACATCTGAGTTTAATACTACTGGTAGGAAGAAAATAGCACGAATAAGCCCTCTTCCTTTAAATTTACCATTAAGCATTACTGCCATTAATAAACTAAAGATAGTAATAACAGCACAATCACTAGCAGTTGATCCTAAAGTATTAAGTAATTCAACTGGATAATCTGCATCAACTTGTAAAGCATATTTAAAGTTATATAAAATATCGGTTGATATCGGATTTGTAAAGTTATTTACTTTAATATCTCCAGCACTAAAGAACTGACTAAAATGAATGATAATTCCTTCCGATGAAAGTTCTAGAGTACTCATGGAATAAATAATTGATCTAATCATTGGATAAGCAAAGAAAACCATAAACCCAATCAAAATTGGAAGTAAAAAGATAATTGAAACGACTTTCTTTTGAACATCAAATCTTAAGCGATCAAATGTTCTTGCTTTGATCCATGATAGTGGCCAGAACATTGAGGAAACGAACCAACCCACTTTTTGCATAATGGCACCTAGTTTTGATACACGATACCAATTGATAAATTTACTCCAAATACCACTGAAGAATTCAGCAAGTACTTCTTTTAATTTTCTTTTTTCTGTTTTAACATTTTCTGCCATATACTTGCCTCCTTCCTACAATTTCTTATAATTTTTAGCTTCTACAACACTACCATCAGGTAATGTATATGGATTTCTTGAGTAATTTAAGTAAATTGTAATATCATCAACACTTGTTTCATAAACAACTTTGAAAACATTATTACCTAAATATTTATGACTTACTAATTCACCTTGATAAATGCCTAAATCATTTAAGATATTATAAATTGATTCAACTTCATTTAGCCAATCTTTATATAAAGTATAATAATAATTATTATAATCAGTTTGAATTAATTTTTCACTTGAATCACCAGTAAATGTAAATGTCATATTAGAACCTGTTTCAATCATTCTCATAAGATGTTCCATTGTACCTTTACCACTTTCAGCATTGATACTTTCACTACAATAATCAAACATACCATTAACCACTAATTGATAGAACGGAATAGAATAATCTAAAATTTCATATTTAGTTGTTTCATAAGGAATATTTCTTGCAATTGTTGTATATTTGAAAGCATAATCATATGGAGTATATAAAGTCAGATTATTAATACCATCTTGATAGAAGTTTTCTAAGACTTTAATTTGATTGTTGATTGCATCTGCTTTAAATGTTGTAATATTCTTACGATAATCACCTGAAAGACTAGAACCTAAATTTTCAATTGCCATTGCATTATAATTACCAGTAATTTTTCTAAAGTTTTCACTTAGTACTTCACCAAATGATACATAATAGCGTGGTGACAATACATAAATCTTATCCTTTTTCTTATCATATACATTTGAATTCAAATCGTATGGATATTTAATAATACGGTCACCATCAACACCATGAGTTGTATAATGACTATTACCGAATGATTCATAATACTTGTTAAATTCACTAAATGATACATAAGGATAAACAGTTAATCCTTCTTGTGAATTATTTAATAATGCTTTAAATTTATCTTTTGAACCAATCAATTTAGAAACTTTCATTTTTTCAAATGATTTATTAACTAAACCACTATTTGTCCATCCTAAATAGAATGCATTAATATTTTCAATACCAAATTCTTTAAACTTGCTAACCATTTCATTTAATTGATCAATAGTTGTAAGTGAATCTTTAGCTGTATAAGGAATACCTAAGAAGTTATCTTCATATGAATAAGCACCAAGAACATCAATATTTAGTGTTGGTGATGTTGTTGTATCTTGTTTATCGGTAATATTATATTGTTTTATCAAAATATCACGATATTTCTTAGCGATTTTTGAATAATCAAGTTCATCTCTTTCAAGCAATTCATAATTAAGATTGATATCATTTGTACTCTTTGCATCAGTCCATTTGACTAAAATCTTCTTATCATATGAAGCCGTACCTAAAATAATTTCGGTATCTTCTCTTAAAAATGCAGTATAGTAATTAACATTATAACTATCTTGACGACCAGAAATATCTGCTGTAAGTTGTAATTGGCCAGCATTGCTTGTTGCATAAACTAAAACACCAGCATTATTTTCATTAACAACTGCATACATTGGGAACATTAAATCAGGGAATTCACCTTGATTAATTGCTGATACATCAGTTAAATCAGTAGTATATACCCGTTTTTGATATTTCTTAAAGTTTTTACCATTATTGTGTTCAAGAACAGCACCAGAACCATCTGGAATCACCGTATAACCTTCAATTGACTTTTCAGTTGCAGTAAAATATGGAAGAATATCAATTGTTGTAAGTGGATACTTAGCATCTTCTTTAATTGAATTACCTGGAATACTTACATTTAAGCCCTTTTCAGTTAATTCATATTCAATTGCAATTGAGTATTCAGGTTTTGAAATATTAACTTCTTGACCAAATTCATTATTATCTGCACGTAAATCTTCTTCAGTATAATTACACCAACCATATAGATATTTATATAAAGCATTTCTAGCTAAATTACCCATATTTTGAATGTCTTTATATTCATAATAAGCATATCCATATTTATTATTTGGATCGTTTGCTTCAACTTTTTTATACAATGTTGTTGAAATAAATACATAGTCATTTTTAACTGTTGGATCATTTACTAAATCTAAAATAGTTGTACCATCAGAAGCTACAGCCCCTTCTTCTGCAAGTTTTGCATTTCGATCCATATATTCATTCCATTTTTCAACGGAAATATATTTAGGAAAGTAAGTGTAATCAATACCACGTTTTACAAGTTTATACCATACTAATAGTTTATTGTTTTCAACATCAAAATTAACTGCATAATTTGGCGTTAATTTGTCCCCAAAAAGGTTAGAATCACTAACTGAATATTCATAAGTTGAATAAATATCAGTTTGACCTTTTAATACTGAATATGATAAGTTTAAAATCGCTTTTTGTGATTGTTGAATTGCATAAGTTGCATTTGTATCAAGTGTTTCTGGATTAGATAACCAAGTTTGAACAACATCGCCAGCAGCATCTTTTTCAACCAATTTGAATGTAGTAAGATATACATTAAACCAGAATTCTAATTTACCACCATTTGCTTTGTCAACACTAAGAACTGGTTTATTAGGATAAGCAGTCGCAAGACCACCAAAGCCTAATAAAACATTTTGATAATAATCTTCCCATTTATAAGCTTCATCTAAACGTTCTTGAATTCGTTCATAATAGATTAAATAAACAGCTTGTTCGTTGACTAAATCATAATATTCGCTAGTAATCACACATACTTGATTATAAATAGCATTATCTTGTGCTAAGAAATAAACAAATTCTAAGATTTCACCATAAAAGCCAGCTTTATTCATAGCACTTTCATATTTTTCTTCAAGTTTAAGAATTTTAACTAAATCTTCTAAAGTTCCTTCATAACCATTTGCAGTAGCATATTCATAAGCAGTTTGATTAAGATTAATTTGACTACTAACATTAACGCTTGATGCTGTATCTGGTGCTGATTCATATTGATTAGTATCAGCATTAAATACCCCATTTAATCTAATTCTAGATTCTGTATTAATAGTTTGGCCATTACAAACAATCACATATTGTAATGTAATGTTTTTAGTAACAGTTGCATCGCTTTCACCATCAAAATTACCTACTAACACATTACTAGTAAGTGTAGCAGCTTGATTTTCATTAATTGACCATGTGATTGTTGCAACACTACTATCAGCTAGCGTAATTGATGTTGGAAGTGTAACGCTAATACCATATTTTGCATCTTGTAATGCATTAGCAATTGCTACTGCAACTGGATGAGCTTCTAAATATTCTTCTTCAGTTATTTCTAAACGTTCATAAATCCATTCTTTTACACTTTTACTACTATCCCAATCGACGATAAAATTCCATTTTCTAAGGTTAGCATTAAGCGTTTCATATGTTTTGACAATATCTTCGGTAATTCTTGATATTTCTTCATAATAACGACCACTTTCAATGATTTGTTCGTTAGTTAAATCTTCTTTTTGAAGATTCGGATCATCAACATTCCATGGTAAAATATAAGCACCAGTTTTGTCATTTTGATCCCATTTGACAATATTTTGTTTAAGTTCATCAGGATATTGGAATCCTTCTAATACATCTTGATCCCAGTATGCATCATCATATTTGTTATTTACATTATTTTTAGAAGGCGAATAAACATCTAAGAAATAAACTAATAATACGACGGCAACAACGATAACTAATACACTAAGTAATGTTCTTTTTATTAATGTAGAAAGTTTAATTCTCTTTTTCATTTTTTCCTACCTCCTACATATACCTTGTCGTAAATTCGTCATAAATTGTATGAACGAAACCATACATTTGTTGAACTAAATCAAATAATAGTAATACAACAAACGCAATAACTATTGCTGCTAAGGCAGTTAAAAGAATAGAGAAAATAACTTTACCTAATCCGTATTCGTGAATACTAATTAATCCAGTAACCGCCATATATGCAGTAAGTACCCAACCAACAATATTTAATAGTAAAATAAATTGTGCTTCATCTTCGGTAATAAAATTACTAAGAATAATATTAAAGAATCCAATCAACATAATTGGGAAGAAGGAATAACAAATCATCATAAAGATTTCTTTCATTTTTCCCTTACCATCCATTAAAGTCGTAACACTCCAATTTGATACTGCAAGTAGAATTGGTGGAACAACACCATAAACTAAGATAGTAATACTATTAAATTTATGTGGGTTATTAGTATTAACAACAGGACCTAAATATTTATATTCAAGCATTCTCATCAAGACATATAATAGGATAATAACAACAGCTGTTGACATTTTTCCTTTTTTCTCTTGTTTAAATTCTTGCCAACCTGCAACAGGGTGTGAAAGAATATGACCAGGAAAAACAAACACTTCTTTCCAGAAAACACCTAAAGCTTTTTTAATACTTTGTAACACTTGTTTTACTTTTGCAAAAAAGCTTGGTTTTGTTACAATTTGATTATTTTGATTTTCCATTATTCTTCATCTCCTTTCATTGCAAGTTTTCGATTTTTCTCATTAATACTTTTAGTTACTTTATGAACAATATAAGCCCCACATGCGACTAAAACAACAGTCATGATTAAGTTAAAGTTTTCATTTAACACACCATCACGATAGTTTGTATAGGCTTTAGAATAATACATTGGGCTATGAGCAAGTTCAAAATATTTCATTGCTTCTTTATATTCACCACGAAGATTTAAAGCTTTACCAATACCTAAATATGCAAGTTCATAATTTGTATTCATTTTTATTACTTGACGCCAATAAGTTTCAGCACCAGCTTGAGCAACCACTGGATTGCCATCTTCGTCTAAAACATAATTGCCATTTGCATCAACTTGATATGTATCAGAAATCATCCCATTTTGATAAAGATATGTAGCTGTATTAACAGCACGACCAAATTCAGTTGTTTCATACAATACAATACTCTTTGAAGATTTATCTAAAACAATTACTGTTTCTTCTGTTTCACCTAAATAATTTGTACGATAGAAATAATGAACAGCGATTGGACTAACTAAGCTATTTGATAGACCAGTACCAGAACCTAATGTTGAAGTACCACCAGGTTGTTCACCAGTAATATATAATAAATTACCTTCAGAATCATAAGTAAATAAACGTCCACGTTTTTCATCACATACTGTGAAATTACCAATATTAGAAATGGCAACAGCAGTTAATACTGATGGTCCTAAAATTGCATTACGTTCTTCAGAAATAGATAAGTATACGACATCGCCATCTGGTGTAACATAACCATTACGAACCATGATATCATTACCTTTAGAGTTAATGACTTTAACTAAATTAGTATTTTGTGTTGATTCTGAATCCGGATTCGATGTTGCATATAAGTAACCATCTGGAGATACGGCAATATTATTGAACATTGAAGGTAAGTCTAGTGTTTGACTACTATATTGTTCTTCAGTCCAAATATTTGACCATAATTGTTTTAATGGATCAGCTGTAACGGTATTTTTACCAATGAAACGATTAAATTCAGCTTTCGAATTAAATTCAATTAAACCTTGATAAACGTTTTTAGAAACACAATAACATACACCTGATTTATTAACAGCAATTTTTTGAGGTTGAAATAAAATTCCTGAATAAAGTTTTGTATAAAAATCATTACCTGAAACATTAATTGTTTCATAAGCAGTTCCATATTCTGTTTCATAACCTGAACCATACATTTGATAGAATGTTGCATCTTCAGGAGTTAAATAAACATCAATAACTTCATAATTTTTATTTAATTTTAAGATTCGAGCATTTTGTGTATCAGCAATATAAATTGCATCAGCTGTAACAGTAACACCTTCTGGTGATTTTAATTTAACACATGCTTTAGTTGGATCTGCACTTGAAGGTTGATAAGGAGCACGACCAGATTTTTGTAAACTATGGTATGCTGCTCTTACTTCTTTACCATCAGCAACACTTTGATTAAATGTTACTTTTGTACATTCAATTGTAACTTCAATTTGTTCATTACCTGAACTAGGATCAGTTGGATCATAATTAGGATTATCTTTTAAAACTTTTTCTTCAACAATTTCAGTTGTATAGTTAGATGGACTAACTAGAACATTATCAATGTACAAATTCAATACTGAAGTAGCCGATGCTACATAGGCAAATTCTTCAAATTTAACAACGTTGCCACTTACTTGTTTTGTCTCATTAGCTGCATCATACACATTTACATATTCGGAAGAATTAATTTGTTCACCAGTAATTTCAGCAAGTGGTGTACTAAAGCGATAGAATTCATCAAATTTTGCTTTTACTTCATCACTAATAAGGAATTCAGTTAAGATTTCTTCATATTGGAAATTTTGATTAATAACAATTAATTTACCAACATTTTTCATTTCAACAGTACCAGTTGGAATCGTAACACTTTCACTTGATACTTCTAATAAATAAATTTTTTCATTGTAAACTGCCATATCAGTAACAAGTTCTTCAGTTTTTGTAAGAATACCAACTGATTGTAAGTTTTCATTAGGATTTAAAGCATTAGTAATGTCTTTATTATAATATGTTTCTTTATAAGTTATGCCTTCTGCTGAAGGAATAACATTTTTCCAATAGTCATAAATATAACTACTTGCTTTAACATTTGATTTAGAAGCAACTACTGCAACTAACACTAAAAATGTAAGAGCAATTGTTAAGACTTTATTTTTTCTAATTTGATTTAACAATTTTTTCATCTTTTGTCTACCTCCTATTTCATACCTGAGTGAGCCATAGTTTCAATGATTTGGCTTTGAGATAGAACAAATACAGTAATTGGAACAATCATCATAATTAACATAACTGCAGCTGATGTACCTTGACGAGCAACACCACCAGCAACAATTTGATGTAATGAATAAGATAAAGGTTTCAAACTTTCCGTATAGATATATGTACCACCATCGTTGTTCCATAATTGTTGGAATAACAGAATGATTAATGTAAGCCAAGCTGGTTTAACCATTGGCATTACAATTCGCCAGTAAATTTGAAATTCATTGGCACCATCAATTTTCGCTGATTCAATTAATTCCATCGGAATATCTGACATAAACTGTTTCATTAAATATAGACCCAACGAATATGCAAATGCCGGAATAATAATCGCTAGTTGAGTATCTACAAGTCCCAAACCACTAAAGATAATATATCTTGGAGTAGCAGTAACTTGAGCAGCAAACATTAGAGAGTAAACAACTAAACTAAAAATAATTTTAGAACCAGGGAAGTTATATTTTGCAAGGGGATAAGCAGCCATTGACGCGATAATTACATGACCAGCTGTACCTGCAAGTGTAATCCAAATTGTATTAAAGAAATAACGAGAGAAAGGAACCCATGAACTTTCCAACAATGAACTTAAATCGGAGAAATTATCAAGTGTTGGATGTTGGAAGAATAATTTAGGTGGGAAAATAAACAACTCACTTAAAGGTTTAAATGCTGCACAAATTGAATAAATTAGCGGATATGCCGAGAAACATCCGAATAAAGCAAGAAGTAAGAATAAAGCAATATCGCCAGCAAGGCTACGGCTAACTCTTTTCTTCTTTTTAATTCTTCGTTTCTTTTGCATTTTATAGAAGAATAATTCTAGTTTTCCCATTTTTGCTTCGTCTTTTAAACCAAACTTTTTAAGTTTTCTTTCTTGACGTTTAATTCGGCTCTTTTCGGCTCTTGACAATCCGACACCTTTGACTTCTTGTTCGTCAACATCAATACGATCAATTGCCATCTTAAGCACCTACCCTTCTTAAAATCTTACGGACAGCTAGATTTGCTAAAATCATAATTAAGAATAGAATTGTAGCGATAGCCGAAGCATACCCCATTTCCATTCTAATTGAGCTATAGTCCATTAAGTGTGTGATAACTGTATGACCTGCATACTCAACTGATGGGAACCCAGCTAAGTTGGTCGATACTTCAGCAATGGATAATGCCGAAGTAATTTGCATAACAGCACCAAATAATAATTGTGACTTCATTTGTGGTAAAGTAATATGCCACAATTCTTGCCAACGATTTTTAATACCATCGATTGCACCAGCTTCATAAAGTTCTTTGTTAACACCTTGTAAACCAGCGATAAATGATAAGAATGAAACACCTAGTGACATCCAAAGTTGAACAACAATTAAAATCCAAATAATATAGTCAGCATCTTGTAACCATGTGATTGGTTCTTTAATGATATTATATTGAATTAATAAGGCATTTGCATAACCATACATATCACTACTAAAAATTAATTTCCAAACTAAATATACATTACCTGAAATTGATGGAGCATAGAAAATTAATGTCATAAAACTTCTAAGAAGTGGACGAAGTTCATTAATTAACCATGCAAATACGAATGCCATAATGTAACTAACAGGACCTGTAATAACCGCTAAAATTGCTGTATTTTTTAAAGCAATCATCCAAACTTTATCATTAACGAATAAGTTAAGGTAGTTTTCCCAACCAATCCATGTCGGTGCTTCAAGTAAGTTAAAGTATGTAAAACTTAAATATAAGCTCATTATAACTGGAATTACCGTAAAGATAATAAACAAAATTGTATATGGAGCAACTAGATAATAATATTGACGATTAATAAAGATTTGACGACGAAGTTTACCACCACGTTTACTCCAATTTTCAAGTTTTCTGCTAATACTTAAACGATCTTTTGCAATTCTAATTTTTTGTTTTGCATATTCATATTGACGATTAATTTCTTGATAAGCAAGTAATAATTCTTCATTTTCTGAATCTGCTTCATAAGCTTTTTTAGCAGCTTCTAATTTTGGTTCAAGTTCAGCTTTTACTTGTTTATATTGTTCAAGTTCAGCTTTTGCTTCATCTTCACGAGCCTTATCTTGTTTTTTCCACTCTTCACGTTTTGAAGCAATTGCTTTTTTAAGTTCAGCTTTTTCTTGTGCTTTTTGTTCACGAGTTTTTGTACTATCAAGACGTTTTTTTCTTTCTGCTAATTTTCTTTGAAAACTACCAGTAGTTGCACTTGTTTTAATTGTCTTAGCGAATAGGTAGACCATCCACAAGATAGTTATTATTAATATAATTATTAAGAATGTTTTCACGAGTGATGTATCTCCTTTCTAGTCCTCTAATAATGGTAAGTCAAACTCAGAACGCTTACGATTAATTTCATCATCGATAATTAATGCATAATCATACAATGTTTCTCTTGCATTATATAAGTTATTAATAACTTCACGGAATGCATTTTCTAATTCACGACCTGTAATATATGAACCAGCAATTTGTGGCATTTCATGAACTGTTGACCATTGATTTAATAACATATCAAGGTCAGCTTGTGGCCATGATAATTGTTGTAAAGCTTTAACATTAGCTGTTGCATGACGTGCAGCAGAACCTAAAATTCCTTCCATTTCAACCCCAAATTGACGTTGAGTTTCAGCATTTGTCCACCATTTTAAGAATGACCATGCGGCTTTTCCTGTTTCATTTAATTGACCATTAGTTAATGCTTCTTGTTTCATGATAACAGCACCTGTACCTGATGCAGTAGCAGTGTGATCAATATAAGTATTGCCAGATGCATCTTCTTTTTCAGTACCTGGAATTAAATGGAAACTCCATTTACCTTTTAATTCTGGAGCAAATACGCTTAATGTATTATACATTTCATAGTAAGCAACACCAATTGGCATTTCACCAGTTCTAAAACGGTTAACAAAACTTGCTGATGTAGGGAATGAATAGTTAGTATATAGTTCTGTCCAATATTCAAAGGCTTTCATCGCTGACTCAGCTTTTAATCCTGATTCTTTGTTATCGTTAGTGTATAATTCACCACCATATTGGTATAATAATGATATAAATACAGGGTTTAACGCATTAGCACCTAACTCATTAACAGGTAGATAGAATTGTAATTGTTGTGCTTGTAATTCTGAAACTAGGTCAATCATATCATCCCAAGTCATATCATCATAACCATTAGGGAACATATCAGCTAAACCTAATTCTTTCATAACATCATCACGAACAAACATCATTAAGAAAATTTGTTTTTCTGGTAACGCATAAATACCATGAATATGTTCTTTCATTTCAGCTGGAGTAAATCTTGAACTATCATATAAATCTTCTAATGTAATACCCAAACGTTTTACATATTCACGAGTTTCATAGTAATTATTTACTTTGGCAACAGCTGAAGCATCATTTTTATTAGTTTTTGCAATATCTTCATTTGTAATTGAATAGAAACTAAATTGTCTTAAACTAGATGCCATATAGACATTTTCATAATTAGAATCATATGTTTGTGATCCATCTGGAATTGCATAAACACTTTCCCAGAAATCATCGTAAGTTGTTAAATCTAATACGGCATTTCTAAGTGCATAGTTAACAGGCAAACTTGAATCTACATTTAACGCAACATCAGGGCCAATTCCAGCCAGAGTTGCTTTTAATAATACATCAGCACCAGTTAATTTTAAATCAATATTAATGTTTTTACCAAAATCGTTTACTGCATATCCAGAATCACCAGTAAAACTTGTATCAATTAAATTACGAACCACATTAGCTTGGTCACGACCAAGGGTCATCCATACTTCAACTGTAACATCAGAATTAGTTTCATCACCAGTTTCACTGATTGATGAGTAATCAATAAAGAACGATGCAAAGAAACTAGCGATATCAGTCCATAATGATTTGAAGAATCCAGCACGAGCTTTTGGAAGTTCAACATCTGGTGTATGAATTTCAATATAGTCAATTGTAAGTGGAGCTTCTCTTAATTCATTTAAAAGTGAACCAAGGGAAGATACATTTGTTGAGAAAGTATTTAAACGTTTCGGAATATCTCTCGGTTTATCAACCATCTTTTGTAGGATAACTACAACACTATCGATAACACCAGTTTTATCTGATGCACCACCAGAAATTGCTTTAATTTCTTCAGAAATCGCAGTTAGACGTTTTAACACATCATAGAATTGTCCATATCCCATTTTATATTCACCAACTTCATTATAACCATAGAATAAATCTTCAAATTGAACAGTTAATTCATAGTCACGACTTGTATCTGGAGAAGTAGTTGTATAGGCAATAATTCTTCGATAAATTGCTGATAATTCATCAATTGTATTTTGAAGTCTAGCAATTAATGGGGCATAATCACCAAGTGTTACTTCCATTTTTAACGAATAAGTTTTTCCGGCTTCAAAATAGAATAGATAAGGATCATCATCACCTAAAGTAATATTTTTCCATTTGCTACTATAAGCAACTTGAATTTGATTTAACTCATCAAATAGTACTTCATATTCACTCATTGTACCATCTGCTTGTTTAGTTGCAAGTGATACAGTTCTAGTTGAGAACATACCACGTACCGAATTTTGTTTTGCACGCATTGAAATTTCATAATAACCATCATTTGGTACTGTAAATTCCCATGCAATCCAGTCACCTAATACTTTCCAGTTAGTTCCACCAATAGTGTTTAAATATGTTTTAGTAATACTAAATGGAGTTGTAGCAGCATCTGAGCGGTCAGTTATTGGATATAGCGTTGGTGAAGATTTTGTTGAAGATGCTTCTGCTTCAATTCTTGTAAAACTATTATTAGTTTTTAATTCACCATGTTCATTAATTAAATTATTATAATATTCAGAATAAGATTGAACTTTTTCAACACTTCTTAATTCAATTGTATCAATTACAAAATATTCTTTAACATATTCTAAAGTAATACTAGAAGTACCTTTTTCAAAATAAAATTCTAATGGTTCATTAACATACCCCATTGAATCTTTAAATGGAGCACTTGTCTTATAACTAAGTAATTCTACTTGTTGTGGTTTTAATTCATTGCCATTAGTATCTTTTCGCCATAATTTACTGAATGTAAGATTACCATCACTATTAGCACTAGAATTTAGAACGTTATAAATTGTTTCTACACCATTTTTAACTCGCTTATCGGGATTATCTTGCCATACACGTGAGAAAGTAAAAGCACTACAATCTTCATATGGTTTTTGACCATTAATTAATAAGTTTCTTTCTGCTGCCGAAGAGAATCCTTTATAAGTATAATAATTTAAGTATAGGTTATAAAATCCTGCTTCTTCTACTGTAACTTGATAAGTAATATTACCGTTTCTTTGAGCAACGACATTACTTCCACCAAGTGCAGCAGTTTCACTGGTTGCATAAGAATCGTTCCCAGCAATTGCCATCTTTTCGATGGAAGCACTGAATCCGTTTTCAGCAACCATTGATGAATTACTTTCTACATAATTTTCCCCAAGAATAACAATTGGATCAACTTGAGGTGTGACAGTTGTATCACCATATTTAGCTTTATGTGCTTGGGTTTTTTCGCTAATATATTTTTCATAACTAGTCAGTGATGAACTATCAATATTAGTGCTGACTTCTCCTTGATCAGCTACTAATTTCACTTCTCCTTTGTACATTTGAGCAATTGCAATTCCTGCAAGCACACAAGCGATACAAAAGATAAATAATTTTCGCGTCTTTTTCATTTTGTCTCCTTTCTGTTTTTCATTGAAGCTAATAAATCCGTTAGCCATAAAATTCGTTGATTACTCATTTTATAGCCAGCATGAATATTACGTGCATTCCATAATTTTAAATGTTCTTCGCTATAAATCTTTAACAACGAAATCTCTTTTTGAAAATCAATTTCATCTTCATTTTGTTTATATATTATCGTAAGTTTTACGTTAATATCAAGTAAAATTTTTAGTAAGAAAATACTATTTTTAATCTCATTCACTACTAAAGTATTTTCAAAAGAATCTAGCACTGATTGTGCTGAATCAAAAAACTCGCTTAATTGTTTAATATTTACTTCATCAATTAAATTATATTTCATTTTTTCTAAAAAGAATGAAACAGGATCGGCATTTCTACTCGCATGTTCTGCCCATAAAATTGTATAAAAGAGGCGACAGCCATAATCACGATATGGTCCTTCTAATTGAATGAATTTTGATAATTTTATAATCAAACTTCCAAGGCCTTTTTGTTTAAAATAATTTTCAGTTGCTGCTACTAAATCATCCTTAGATAAAGAGCTCCAAGCTAAACTTCCACCATAAATAAACCCGGGAATACTTACTGGTAAATATTGAAGGTGTCCGATGTCCCCCCAATCAGTAATCAACATTCCTAAACCATGATGTTTTTTACAAGCTAAACTTGCATGTTCAATTGAACCAGACATATCTAAATCATTGCCTAAGATGTTTCCCCAACTAACCGTTCCTGGTGCTAACATAAAATTAACTTCACTCAGTTCTAACATTTCAGCATGTGATTCAAAATCATATTGATGATTATATCCCCAATCGACAAAAATAATATCTTTCGGTAATTTTGATAATGATTGTGGATATTTAATTAGAACATCTCCCCAAATCAATGGTGTTTTATCATAAGTTTTAACATGTTTGTTCAATTTATTAAAATAATCAATAAAGACTTGATCTTTGCCTAATTTATCTACTAATTCTTTATTTTTACCAAGACCTAATTCAAATGGTTCATCAAAATTCATGTGAAAATATTTTGATTTAAAATGTGGCAACATATCATCATATAGTTTTTTAACTAATTCAATACTCTTAGAATTACTAACATCTAAAGTTGATGCAGGTCTGTCTGCTCCCCAAATAAAAAATCCATTTTCACATTCAGCTAAATTATGATATTGATCAAGAGCTAACCAATCAGCCATGTGTCCTAATCCATTTTGATTAGGAACTAAATCTATAAATCGCTCATTACAAAATGTTTCTAAGATTTTCAAGTCTTTAAGTGAAAAGTAATTATGATTAATTGCAATTTCATCTTGAAAACTTTCATACTCAAAAGAGAACCCTTCAACATATAATTCCAAATGATTAATCTTGATGCTCGCAAACAATTTTACCAATTCTTTTAAAGTATCAATTGTCGGAACTTTGCTCCTACTAATATCTAACATAATTCCTCGAATCTTTAAATCAGGATAATCTTCTATTTTTAAGCAAGGAATCAATTGTTCATTAAAAATCTGTTTGAATGTTTGGATAGCATAAAATGCACCTTGTTCAGAAGATGCATAAACTTTAATTCGTTCTTGTTCAACTTCAATTTTATATGCTTCTTTTTCAAGTGAGTCATCATAAATAAAACTCATAATTCCACTTGAATCATCCAAAAATATTATTGATGAATTAATTAAAGTTAGTTCTTCTTTTAAAATGTTACAATTAAAACAATTTAAACTAATATTTGTTAATAGCCTATAATCAAAAAATCCATTTAATACTTCTATTTTTTGAGGCTTGGGGACTAAAATCAATTATTTCACCTTCTTTATTTTTGTAGGATTTAGATTTACGGGCATACCTTCCCTATTCTATCTTATTATACCAAAGAAAGCGTTTTTATGCAACTAATACAATACATTATTTTTTTAAAAATTAAAAAATCAAGACAATCATTTTTGATTAGTCTTGATTTTATTTTAAATTAACTATTTTTTTGATTCCACATTTCTTTTAAATCAATTAAAGCTTGATCTTTTATTGCATTTTTACCCGGAACTAAATCACGATAAGTAAAGAAAATTGTACCTTTGATATTATCAAAATTAGCATTAAATCTTAATTGATTAGCGATTTCTTTTGGATTTTGCCATGTTTCACAACCAAATCCTTCTGTTGAACCCATATGATAGATTCCTTGACCCATATAAAGAATTGTGCCTGTTTCTTTACATAAGTTACTCCACCACCATGCAACATCATGATAAGTTACATCTCGTCTTTCAAATGAGAAATAGTTTTGGGGAACAACATAGTCAATCCAACCTTCTTTCATCCATTTGTAAACATCCGAATAAAGTTCACTGTAACATTGAAGAGCACCTTTAGCATTATAAGATCCTTTATCCCAACCATCTTCTCTAATCGAACTATGTGTGCGATAAACAGCAAATGGACTAATACCAAATAAGACTTTTTTATTTTTATTGCTAAGCGATTTTTTCAGTGCATCATGAACACTCTTGATCATTTTATCAACATTACTTCTTCTAAAATCATCAAAACTTTGATTTTCGGATTCACGATATTTTAAATAATCTTCCATCTCTGCTTCTTCACTAATTTTGGCATATGGATAAAAATAATCATCAATATGAACACCTTCAACATCGTATTTTTCAGCAACTTCCATAATTGAAGCAGTAACAAATTCAATTACTTCAGGATGGCTTGGCGATAAAATGATTTTATTCGTACCATCTAAAATTGTATGTTCTGGGTGTAATCTTGCCCAGTTATTTTCAGAAAGTGTATTTAAAAATTCTGCTTTGGTCATGTTTAAAGTGGTAATATCTTTATTATTAACCCGATATGGATTCATCCACGCATGAACTTTAATCTTGCGTTTTTTAGCTTCCTCAATAAAGAATTGAAGAACATCAAATCCTGGATTTTTACCTTCAACACCAGTAATATAACGTGACCAAGGATTTAGTTTTGATGGATAATAAGCATCATTCATTGGACGAACTTGGAATACAGCCGTATTCATATTGTAACTTTGCATATTATCTAAAATTTTAATTAAAGCATCTTTATATTCTGCTTCACTTACACCTTTTGGTGTATCAATATTTTCCACATTAGAAATCCAGCAACCCCGAACATCATCTTCACGATAAATATATTCGGGTAGATCTATTTCTTCTTTATTATGCCAATATTTTAGATATTCAGGCGTATATCTTTTTAATTTCATCTTAATCCTTCTTTCTTAAAATTAATCCTAATAAGGTAATTACACCGAGCGTTGATATAATTAAAGCACTAGACTTTTTACCACATTTTTTCTTTTCAGGAGTAGGTTCTGGATCATCAACGTCAGTCGGTGGTGTTTCTTCAACAGGTAGTTCTTTAACAACATTAAATGTATCACTTTCAAAGATTACTTCTTGGAAACCATCACTTACTTTCAAAACAAATTTCATATCTAACATTTCAATTGCAAAGCAATCATAGGTAACATCAATTGTGTTTCCACTTAAACTAACATTAGTAGCAATATCATATTGTTTGTCATTTTGAAGCGCATATAAAGTATATGTAAGCGAATCATTATCAGCATCTGTTATAGTAAAACTTAAATTAATTTTTGACATGATTAAATAATTTTTTTCGAGTTTAGTATTTAAGACAATGACAGGGGCTTCATTTACTTTAGTTTTACTAAAATCAACAGTATCAAATGATTCATGAGTTTGATTATCTAATCCATAGGTTACAAATGTATAAGTTTTTCCTTCTTCTTTTTCAAAAGAAATTTCGGTTTCACCACTTAAAACACGTGCAATCACTTCGCCATCAGCAAGAACGCCATATGCTTTAGCCCCGGTTACTGGTTCAAATGTAATCGTATAAAGTCCCGTCGGATCCGTTTTAAGTTCTTTAATTTTCGCATAATCACTAACACTTTCATATTCATACGCGGCATAGATTGGTGTCAATGCCGCTTTTTTCCAAAGATTAGCGGTAACTGCCTTTATGGCTTTTTGTCCACCACCAGATAACATTGATTTATATCTAAACATAACATATCCATCAACATTATAATTCTTTTCAAAATTCCATTTAATTTGATAATAGATTTCTAGATTAGTAGCAGTACCGCCAGAAGTCCAAGAGCTAACTTGATATAAAGGTGTTCCTACATATAATTTACAATCAGTTGTACTTACTACATCACTCCACCAACTATTAATTCCATTGTAATCACCAGTTGGTACTCCAGCATTAGAACTACCTAATCTAGTATAATTTTGAGGTAAGATATAATCAAGCCAACCCTCCAATACCCATTTTCTAGTATCAGCATAAAGATCGGAATATGAATAATAGCCATTACAATCACTATCCATTCCACCTTCAGCGCCACGATGTGGAGCAGCTGGACAAGCTTCAACTTTAGGAGCCCATCTAGCAGCCGGACTAATACCAAATGCGCATTTTCTAGTTCGATTTTGATTTTTTTCCCGAATGATATTACTCAAACTTTCAATTAAAGTATTAACATTTTCCCTACGCCAATCATAAATACTTAATTCGCCACCACCTGCAACATAGTTATTATAATCCTTTAAGTCAATATCTGGTTCACTTGAAAAAGTATAAGCTTTATATTCAGGATGTGCGGTTCCACGATATGATGCATCGTTAGGATAGAAGTAGTCATCAAAATGAACACCATCAACATCATAATTAGTAACAAATTCATCAAAAGTTGCTTGTAAATGCTCGATAGTTGTTGCTGATGCTGGATTTAAAACAAATTTACCTTCAGTACCAAAAACAACATTGTGATCTAAAGCCTCACCACTAGCAAAAATCGGATTATCAACTAGTGCACCTTTAGCTTCACAAATTGATTTTAAATCACCAAAGTATTCTTGTTTATAATTATAAAGCACATCACCATCGTAATCTTTTAAGTAAGCGATATTTGTAGCTGAGTCTGCTTCAGTAATATTATAATCAAGTGCTGATGTTGAAGCCCGATATGGATTAAACCATGCATGATATTCTAAACCAGCATTATGAGTTACTTCAATCATCCACGCAACTGGATCCCACCCTGGGTCAACACCATAGCCGGCTAAATAACGACTCCAAGGTTTATATTTAGATGGATAGAATGCATCATTACATGGGCTAACTTGGAAGATAATAGCATTCATTCCTGCATCAATCGAATTTTGTAAGATTGTTAGATAGCGTTCTTTCCACGCATTAATCGATGCTTCACTAGTGCCATTTTGCATTTCAACGTCCATATTATCAACAGTACATACCCATACTGCCCTGAATTCTTCATCTGCTTCGATATAGTCTTTTTTAAATGTCGGTGCATTCCACGCAAGAATTAAAACTGTACTACTCGCAAGCAAAATTAACGTTAAAATAAATGAAGATAAAATTTTAAAAAACTTTTCCATTGTATTCAATTCTCCTAGTATCCTAATAAAGTTTTACGCATTGTTAAATAATTAAGATATGCAATCTTTTCAATATCTTGTTCAGACATTCCTCTTTTTCTCAATTCACTAATGATATTTTGACAATCAGCATGTGTCACCAAATCATCTAAATTATCACTCAGTCCTGTTTCATTATTTCCCCCATAATCACTTAAATAATCCATCATATCAAGTCCAAGCATCACATGATTAATATCTAACTTATCAACTAAATATAAAATATGATCAACCAATCCCTCAACATTTTGTTTTGAACGTTCTTTTGAGACAAAATTACGAGCACTATTAACTCCAACATATCCACCTTTATTCTTTAATACCATTAATTGTTCATCATTGAGATTCCTTCGGTGATCACTTAAGGTATAACTACAAGAATGACTAGCAATTACCGGTTTTTTAACATAATTCATGACATCATAAAAGCTTTTCACATTTAAATGTGAGACATCAACAATCATATTATGTTCTTCCATAAAGGTTAAAAATTCTTTTCCTAAATCAGTTAATCCTCGATCCTTAGGACCAGCTACTCCTGTTGCGAGATGATTTTCTTCATTCCACGTAAGCATTGCATGTCTTACACCCCGATCATATAAGCGTTTAAGGCAAGCAATAGAATCGACATTTCTTAATCCTTCTAGTCCGAAAACAACATCAAATTGATTTTTATATGGTTTATATGCTTTTAATGCCAAATCTACTGCTTCTTCAACATCAAAATCAGAGGCACTATAAACAACCCAAATACCACCGACAACATTTCCTTTTTTTAAGTTATCTAAGTGATATTTTTGAAAAATATTAGTTTCTCCTTTAATTGTTCTTTCATAAAGATTAGAAAAAATATCAGCATGAGTATCATAAATTTTCATTTTGTGCTTTCCTCGTTTCCGTTGCTTAATATGTATATTTATTATAACACATTAGTTAATAAAATGCAAAAAAAGTTATATTTAAAGATATTATAAAAAGTGTTAACAAAAATAAATTGCTAACACTTACTATTTAAAATGAATCTTTTATAACTTTTTTCTTATAATCATCAATATCAAAACATTCAGCATATTGTTTTTTACAAAGAGCTCCACGACATCTCGCAAGTGATGTATAATAATCATAATAAGCAAAATCTTTGCTATTCATCACGAACCAATGTTGATGAAGCGCCTTACACCAAAGGTCATAACCTTTAGTAATATCAACATAAATATATGGATTAAAGTCCGAATCATCTTCCCAATTTTCAGCAAAGTATAATGGAGCATAGTGACGACCATATTGAGTTCCAACCACACTTGCCATAAATTGAGCATCTCGAACAATCAAATGCGTATTATGATGATCCTTATGCATTTTTGAATGCCAATGAGTAATAATTATATCTGGTTTTGTTTTAACAATTATTTCTGATACCCTTCTTACTACTTCTTCCGTTTTTTCGAGTTCTCCATCACCATATTCAAAAACAAAAGCTTCACCATTCAACATTTCCATAAAGGATTTTGCCTCATTAATTTTTTGTTTTTTGTAGTCTTCTCTAGACATTGTTGGGGGATTTCCTTTTTCACCAGCTGTTAACGCAAGCGTATAGTTTTTGCCACCTTCAATAGCATTTGCTGCCATCACCCCACCTGCAGTTAAGCAAGCATCACCAATATGCCCACCGATTGCTAAAATTGTTTTTGCCATATTAAATATCCTTTCCCATTACTGCAAAACTTTGAACAATTTTAAAACCTAAACTTAAATAAATTGTTCTCGCGAAGTTTAATCGATCCGTAAAAAATGTCATAAATTGCGAACCATGTTCTTTTGAATAACTTGCGAGATAAGAAAATAACGCTCTTCCTAATCCTCTACCTCGCATTCTTGGAGCAATAATAATTCCATCAAAATGAGCTCTACCTGATGGTTCGGTATAGAAAGCTCCAGTCCAACCACTAATTCTGCCATGATCGCTTATTACTGCAAACGGATCAGGCTTTGGTTTCAATAAATTATTTTTGATTACTCTTTCAAATGGTTCTGAATCAATTTCTCGATAAAATTCATCTAAACCAAAATGAATATTAGGATTATATAATTCAATTCTAATTTCTGCTTTTGCTAATTCCTTTAATGTTTTTCTAACCACTTCTAATTCTTTAAATTGTTCAAGTTTTAAACAAAAAGCATCTTGAGTTGACATAATATCAAAGCCTAATTTAAGAAAGAAACAATATAAATCGCTATTAATACTAGCACCTGGTGCTCCATTATGATCACAGTCAGATGTATTAGGAATCATCCATGGCCAATTAATTGTTGATATATAGCCAAAACATACTTGATCTTTCCCCTTTGACTTTAAATACTCGCAAACTAGCTCAACTAAAGTTGTACCAATTTTTTTCATTCGGTATTTTTTATCAACAAGAATTGTTGAAATATATCCAGGTTTTAAATTGTTATTGCTTTCTATTTTCCGGATATGTCCCATACAAAAACCAACAATTTTTTGATTATCAATCGCTAAAAAGACACAATTCAAATCAAATTCAGGATGTTTTTTTAAATTATTATCGAATTCAGTTTTAGATACTTTTCGGTAAATACCACTAACCTTTTGATTATAAAATTGATATAAAGCATCATAATCATTCATTGTAAATTTACGATATGTAATCATTATTTAAATTCCTCAATATTCGCCATAATAAAGTTAGCAACACATGCTCTAACTTTTAAATGTAATAAATTTTTTCTAGTTGGATGAACCCGATTAGTTAATAAGATGAATGCAATTTCATTTTCTTGATCAATAAAAACATTAGTTCCGGTAAATCCGGTATGAATAATCGTTTTTTCGCTAACTAAATCACCAGCACTTGAAGCTGGATCTTTGGTTTGCCAGCCCAAACATCTAGCTTTAGGATGAACAACCACTCCTAATGGTTCCCTAACTTGAACTTTGAACAATTCATTGACAGTAATCGGTGATAAAATTTTTTTGCACTTAAATGTTCCATTATTTAAAATCATTAAACAAAAGTTAATTAAATCATCGATACTTGCAAACATTCCGGCATGTCCTGCTACACCACCTAAGGCATAAGCTGTTTCATCATGAACGCTTCCTTTAACATAGCCTTTCATAGTTAAATCATCCCGATATTCAGTTGCTGCACAAAGGTCTTTATTTTGTGGATTAAAACAAGCTGTTCGCATTTCTAATGGATCAAACAATGCTAATTGGGCATATTCATCAAGTGGAGTATTAGTTACGATTTCAATAATTTTTCCCAACAATATATAGTTAAGATCCGAGTATGCAATTTTAGTTGATGGTTCAAATAGTAAACCGCTTAAATTCATGATTTTATTACAAATATCATCACTTGTCATTTGGTCTTTAGGTCCTGATATTCCTTCTGGAAGTCCAGATGTATGCGTCATTAAATTCCAAATCGTAATATTGTTAAACGGAAATTCTTTAATATAATCATTAACGTTATCATGTAATCGTAATTTTCCTTGTTCAATTAACATCATCACTAAAGTTGTCGTACAAATAACTTTAGTAAGTGATGCTAAATCATAAATCGTATCAATCCGATTTTTAACTACTTCAGGATATATTTCTCGATTACCAACTACACCTTTAGTAACTTTACTTTTAGTTACAACGGCATAAACTGCACCGGGAAATGCATTTTCTTCAACTGCTTGATTTAATAATTGTTCTAGTCTTTGTTTAATTTCCATAACAATTCCTCTAATATTTGTTTATTCTGCGTGTTTTAATACGTAATAATTTTTCTTTCCTCTTCTAATAATAGTATATACATCGCCAATTGTATTCGTATTATCAATAATGTAATTTAAATCTTTAACTTGAACACCATTGACTTGAACACCACCACCATTAATGAAATCTCTAGCTTCACGTTTCGATGATGCTGCTTTAACTAATACTAACGCATCAATTAAGCCGATACTTTCTTGTACTTCCACTTGAGGAATACCTTCAAATCCCATTGCAATTTCGGCTTTTGATAATTCTGATACTTGACCGCTAAATAAAGCTTTACTTAAACGAATTGCTTGTTCATAAGCTGCTTCCCCATGAATCATCACGGTTAATTCTTTTGCAAGTGCTTTTTGGGCTTCTCGCAAATGAGGAGCTTCATTGAATGATTGTTCTAATGCTTCAATTTCGGCTTTTGATAAAAATGTAAATTGTTTTAATTCTTTAATAACATCAGCATCTGGTGTATTTAACCAAAATTGGTAAAATGCATATGGTGAAGTCTTTTCTTTATCTAGCCATACTGCACCACTTTCTGATTTACCAAATTTAGTTCCATCACTTTTAGTGAACAATGGCGCAGTAAATCCGCCAGCCCACGCATCACTACCATGAAGTTTTCTAATTAATTCTAGACCACTAGTAATATTACCCCATTGATCTTGACCACCGATTTGCATTGTACAATTATTATTTTCAAATAGATGTTCAAAATCCAATGCTTGTAAAATTTGATATGAGAATTCTGTATATGAAATACCACTATCTAATCTTGATTTGACCGTTTCTTTATTAATCATATAATTAACATTAAATAATTTACCATATTTTCTTAAGAAACTAATTAAATCTAATTTAGAAATCCAATCATAGTTGTTAACCATTTGACAATTAAATAAACCTTGAACTTGTTCATATAATTTTTTAGCATTATGATCAATTTGTTCCTTTGATAACATTTGACGTTCAGCTGATGGTTTAGGATCACCAATAAAACCGGTTGCTCCACCAATTAATAGAATTGGATGATGTCCACATTTTTCAAGTCTTTTTGCAAGAATAAATACTAATAAATGGCCAACGTGAAGGCTATCGCCTGTTGGATCAGTTCCTAAATAGAATGTTACTCCTCCTTTATTTAATTTTTCAATCACCGATTCATCTGTAACACTGTGGACAAGTCCTCTCCACTGTAATTCTTCAAATAAATTCATTTTTTTATTTTCCTTTCCCTTTAATATCATCATAATTAAAAACGTCCCTAAAGAAGCATCGAAAAAAATGCTTTTTAAGGACGAAAATTTTTCCGCGGTACCACCTTAATTCAGGATTTAACCTGCACTTTGTGTGTTATAAAGCTAATATTTTTTATTAGCATCCTGATATAATTCATTTTATTAACTTGATATTCTTTCAGCAACCGAATATTCTCTAATTACCATTAATAAAACTACTAAATTTATTTTGTTGATTTTCTCCATACCACATCATAATCAACATAAATATTTGTATTGATGTCAACTGGCTCTTCTTCATCTTCTGATTCAGTCATTAATTTAGTAAGTAAGTCCATTGCTTCTTCCCCTAAATCATAAATTGGGGTATTAATACATGTAAGTTGAGGACGTGAAAGCTCAGCATATTTAGTATTTTGGAAACCGATAACTTGTGTTTCCTCAGGAATATGAATATGAAGTGACCTAACAACATTGATAAAGGATACTGCCATTGAGTCACGAACAACAATCGCAACTTCTGGATGTTCCTTTTCTAATAATTCTTTATAAATTACTTCATTAAGTTCTGTTTTACCTGGCACATTTTTAACACAAGGTGTAAGTCCAGCCTCTTCCATTGCTTTAACATAACCAGCAACTTTTAAATCATTAACAACATATTTTCTAATTGTTGAAATCATCCAAATTTTCTTATTTCCTCTATGAATCATTTCTTTAGTAATTTCATATGCTGCTTTATAATAATCAATTGATACATAAGGAATATCGGGATTATTACAAACTGTATTAGTTAAAACAACTGGAACATTTGAATTTTCAATTAATTCAATGCTTTCTTCAGTCATCTCATCATTGATGTATAAGATACCATCAACAACGGAAGCCATTAATGTTGACCAAAAATCTTTTTCTGACTCGTGTTCTTGATTTAAGTCATGCTTATTCGGGTTATTCACAAATAGTCTTAAAAAATAACCACGTCGAACAGCACAGTTAGCAATGCCATCAACTAAACCAGCGATTGAACTTCTAGTTAATTCAGGAACAACTACTGCAACAGTGGTAGATTTACTACTTGCAAGACTTTTAGCATTAAGATTAGGTTTATAGCCTTTTTCTTTAATAATTCGCTGAATTTTTTCTCTAGTTTCTGGTCTAACTTTTTCTGGGTGATTAGTAACTCTCGAAACAGTAGCTAACGATACACCTGCAGCAATTGCAACTTCCATGATTGTTGCTTGACTACTACGCTTATCATTCTTCACTCTCTATTCCTCCTTTTTCCTAGTATTTCAACAATATTATAACACACTTTTTTTGCCATATCAAGTAATTAAAACATCTTTTATGAAAATTTTTTACTCCATTTTCATAATTACTTCACCATTTTGATTATGGATTTTCTTCAATTTTTCAATCAATAAATTTGCATCTCCTGCCCCTAAAAATATCCAAACTACATCATCCTCGCCATCAATTAATGAAAGGGTAGAGGTAGTATATTTGGGATATTTATGAAAGTAAAAATCTAATCTTTTTTGAAACTTTATATTTTCTTTTTCTCTTGATGAAGAAAACACATCCATCAGATAAACTTCATCAAATTGTTTTAATACCCTCTTAAATGCTCGTTTAAATTTAAATGTCCGAGAATATGTATGACTTTGAAAAATTACTTTAACTAAATAATGAGGATATGTCAATTTAATGCTATCTAATAAACTTTTAATTTCATTCGGATGATGAGCATAATCATCGACTAAGATGTTATTATTGAACTGATACATCGTCATTCTTCGTGGAGGAAATTGCAAATTATAAGCCTTTTTAATCTTAATATCTAATAGAAAAAGCGCTAAATATCCTGCAACATAGTTATGTAAATTGTGAAGTCCTAAGAGATTACATTTAAGAACTTTACAAATTCCTTCACCTTTTAATAAAAATGTATATCCATCTTGATTAGTAGTAATTAGTTTAATCACAAAATCATTATTATTGGATATACCATAACTATATTTTCTTGGATGTTTAATCTTATGACTAAGTTTATCATCACCATTAATTAAAACAATATCACTCTGCATAGCCATTTTTTGATAACTATTAATTAATTCTTTTTGGCTTTTAAAAAAATCAGGATGATCAAAATCTAAACTTTGAATAATTAATAAAGCTGGTTCATAACTATGAAAATGATTTTGATATTCACATGCCTCTAAGACTAAATAGGGAGAAGCGTAATATCCACCTTCACCACAACCAATAATATATGAAATATCTGCCATTTGCTTAATGATGTAACTAGTTGTAGTTTTTCCATGTGTTCCACTTACTGCAATCAATCTTTCTTTAATAAATTGACCAATAAACTCATTATAGTAATAGTATTCCAAATCTAAATCCAAAATCTTCTTAAACTCAACATTATTTTTATTAATTGATAAACCGATAATATAGATATAATCTTTTGTAATATTCGATTCATCATATGAATTAATAACTATCCCTGCTTCTTTCAATTTAACTTCTGTAAAAAACGTTTTATCAACATCACTACCAACAACATCATACCCTTTACTCTTTAAGTATAGAGCTAAAGCACTCATGCCTGTACCCTTTATACCAACTAGAAAGTATTTCATAAAAAAATCACCACTTAATTATATGCAAGTGGTGATGTTAATATTTGAAATTAAGTTTATTAATTTATCTAAATCTTTAATATTTTTTAATTTTAGGAACATGAATAAATATAGTATTTTTGTTTTTTTGTATATGAAAACATTAAAATACCTCCATATCCTTATAAACATACAAAC
>CAZIQF010000016.1:0-39038 GCA_964541525.1 uncultured Staphylococcaceae bacterium
TAAATATTATCGTAAAGAATTACAAAATAATTATGCTTATGTTTCTTAATTTTTTGTAAAATTGCAAAGTTATTGACAGAAAAATCCGACTAGAAATGGTCGGATTTTTTTTGACCCTAGAGTTCTTCATAGAGTTAAAAAATCTAAGTATCTCCATAGGTGTAATTACTGGAACCCTAAACTAACTCATAGGGCCAATATTTTATGATTAATAATGTGATTTCACCATAAAACAACAAGAAATCTTACAAAACCTATCCTTTATTTTCTTAATTCTGCAAGTTCTAAGATTAATTTTTCAGTCTTTTCCCAACCTAAGCATGGGTCAGTAATTGATTTACCATAAACACCATCTAACGGTTTTTGGCAACCATCTTCTAAATATGATTCAATCATTAGTCCTTTAACGACTTTATAAATATCATTAGAATGTCTTGTACTATGCAAAACTTCTTTAGCAATTCTAATTTGTGCCTCATACTTTTTATTTGAATTAGCATGATTACAGTCAACAATAACTGCTGGATTCAAATAATTAGTTTCATCATAAATTTCACATAATGCACTTAAATCTTCATAGTGATAGTTTGGATGTGATTGTCCTTGTTTATTAACATATCCTCGCAAAATTGCATGGGCATAAGGATTACCTAAACTTTCAACTTCCCAACCACGATAAATAAATGTATGTGAACTTTGTGCAGCTTTAATTGAATTAAGCATTACCGATAAATCTCCACTCGTTGGATTTTTCATTCCGACTGGAATATCTAACCCACTTGCAGTTAAACGATGGCCTTGATTTTCAACTGATCTTGCCCCTACTGCAACATATGATAATAAGTCAGATAAATAACGATGATTTTCTGGATATAGCATTTCATCAGCACAAGAAAAACCAGTTTCATTAATCGCACGCATATGTAATTTTCTAATAGCAATTAAACCCTTTAACATATCTGGATTTTGGTTAGGATTAGGTTGATGTAACATGCCTTTATATCCAGCACCAGTTGTACGCGGTTTATTGGTATAAATACGGGGAATAATCACAATTTTTTCTCTTACTTGTTCTTGGACTTTACGTAATCTTGAAATATATTCAATTACTGCATCTTCTCTATCAGCTGAACATGGTCCAATCACTAAAATTAATTTATCACTTTCACCACTAAAAACCTTTTTTATTTCTTCATCATTATGATTTTTAGCAAGCATACCTTCATTAGAAATGGGATACATTTCCTTTATTTCTTTAGGAATTGGTAGCTTTCTTTTAAAATTCATATTCATAATTATGCTCTCCCTTATTTATCAAATTTTTTTCGTCTTTCAGTTGATAATCGCATTATTGTTTTTAACTCACCTGTATCTTCGTTTTCTAATGCAATTTTAATCTTTTTAAATTGTTCTAAAAATAAATCCATTTGAGATAATAATTCTTTTTTATTCATTAAAAATAGTTCAGTCCACATATTTTCATTAATTCTTGCAATACGTGTTAAATCTCGAAATGAGTCACCAGTATAAGCAGCCATATGATCACAATCTTTACATGTCATTAGTGCTACTGCAATACAATGAGTAAGTTGCGATAAAAAACCAATCATCTCATCATGTGCTTCTGGTGAGAGTGTTACAATGTTTTTAAATTTTAGTACTTCACCAATACTGCGTACAAGGCAAACTCCCTCATCTGTATTTTTATCCGTTGGTGTAACAATATAATTAGCATTGATAAAAATCGAATCATCACTATTTTGAACACCACTTACTTCACGCCCAGCCATCGGATGTGCCCCGATAAATTCTAAATCACTTCGTAAAATGGTTTGAATTTCATTCGTAATTGAACTTTTAACTCCCGTAACATCGGTAATTTTTGCATTATGCTTAATATCTTTTTGATATGTTTTAATCCATTCGATGAATGTTTTGGGGTACAAAGCGGAAATGATTAAATCAAATTTGCCAATAAAATTAGCATCCGGAACACTCTTTCCCTCTTTAATCATCTGATGTTCAATCGCATAATCAATTGCTTCTGCATTTAAATCAATCGCTGAAACATCATATCCAGCTTTTGATAATCCCATTGCATAAGAACCGCCGATTAAGCCTAATCCGACAATTAATATTTTTAAATCTTTAGTTAATACCATCTTCTACCTCGATTCCTAGTTGTTTAATTTTTTCAAAAAATGTCGGAAAGCTTTTATTAACCGCTTCACTACCATTGATTGTTCCACCAAAAACAGATGAAATAACAACTAACGACATTAAAATTCGATGATCGTTATGCGATTCTAAAACAACATCGGGACTTTTTAAACACTTTTTTTCAACAATAACTTCATTATCAAATACTTGATATGTACAACCAAATTTGGCTAATTCTGCTAACATATCTAAAACCCGATTACTTTCTTTAATAACTAGTCTTTTTGTTCCAATAAAATGAGCTCCATTAAAAATGGTTGCCATCGTAAAAAGAATCGGTCCTAAATCAATACAATTGGCAATATCAATTGTTGGGCATCCGGACTTTAATAACGGAAAATAACTTTGATAAATTTTATCGCCTTGGATGCTATCTGAATTTAAACCATTAATTACAACATCTCCACCTAAATAATTAAATGCATCTAAAAAAGCTGCATTAGAGTAATCACCTTCAACAATTAAGTTGTTACTACAATATTGTTGATTACCTTTAATCTTAAGCAAATTCCCACATTGTTCAATTTCAATCTTAAATTTTTTTAAAACATCAATGGTCATATTAATATATCCGCTACTTTCAATTGGCGGAATAATCTCAACAATACTATCAGTCTTTAATAAAGGTAAACTGAATAACAAGCCCGTAATAAATTGACTACTAATATTGCCTAATACTCGATAAATACCACCTTTTAAAGTTCCTTCTAAAATGATTCCCGCTTCGGTTTTTTGGTATTTAATTTCATCCTTAATAAAGATCTCTTCATAAACTGAAAGTCCACGACTTAATAGTCTTTTCGTTCCCTGGAAAATTAATCTTTTACCAGTTAATAAGGCAATCGGAATCATAAAGCGTAGCGTACTACCACTTTCTAAACAATCAAACACTAATTCATCATTTAATTCGTAAGTTTTGGGTTTAACCACAACACGACTATCATCTACTTCAATTAGCGTACCAAGAGCCTTTACTGCATTAATCGTTGCAATTATATCTTGACTAAGTTCAATATTATCAATAGTACTGATACCATTCGCTAGTGCGGCGGCAATAATACTTCGATGAGCATAACTTTTAGATGGTGGTGCAATGACTTTACCTACTGCTACACTTTTTTTTACAACTTTTTGCATTCTTGGTATCTCCTTTTTTATTTTTATTATTTATGATTAATTAGATAGTCAATTGCTTCTAAATAACCATTTAACCCTTTCCCCATAATTGTTGTAACACATGCACTTCTTAAATAACTTTGCATTCTAAATTCCTCTCTTTTGGTTACATCCGAAATATGGACTTCAACACAAGGAATATTAATGCTTTTTAACGCATCAAGTAATGCGATTGATGTATGGGTATAGGCACCTGGATTAAAGACAATCCCATCAATGTGATTAAAATATGCTGCTTGTAAATAATCAACTAAAGTACCCTCATGATTAGATTGTTTAAATTCTACTTCAATTTGTCTTTTTGCTGCGTATTCTTGAATTAAATTACATAAATCTTCATATGTTTCTTTTCCATAGACTTCAGGTTCCCTAATTCCTAAAAAATTTAAATTAGGACCATTTAACACTAATATTTTCATTTTATTTAAAATCTCCTACTATCTTTTGGATTGCTTCTTCAATTGACTCGTTATTTTCAATAACTACATCACTACCTTCTAGATATTTATTATAACGCTCATAATATTTTTTCTTCAACCTTTCATAGTCAGAAGATAACGGACGATCACTTGTTGGCGTTAATAATTCTAATTTACGATCAATAAAATAAATTTTCCCATTTTGTTTTAATAACTCTAGATTGACATCTCTAGTAATAATTCCACCACCTGTAGAAATGATTAAATTATTTTGTTTGTAAATTTCGCTAATAACACTTGTTTCAATTTCACGAAATTGATTTTCACCATAAAGGAGAAAATAATCTTTAATTTCCATCTTAACCTTCGCTTTTATTAATTCATCAGTATCAATAAATTGCTTATGTAAAATTGACTCAAGGACCTTACCAATTGTGGTTTTCCCACAAGATGGCATTCCAATTAAGACTAGATTAGTTTTATTATTTTTAATTTGATGATAAATTTCATCAATTAACTTCTTATCACTTGTGGTAGAATTAAAAATGTCATAAGCATAAACAGCTTGTGCTACTAACATATATAAACCACCACTAGCTTTAATCCCCTTAGCTTTCGCATTAACAATTAGTGATGTCGAAAGAGGGTTATAGATTGCATCAATTACTCCTTCTAATAAATTAAATTGATCAATATCAATAATTAAATCTTCATTATGGGGATACATTCCACAAGGAGTAGTATTAATGATAATATTCGCATCCAAATGTGTGGTTAGAGCTTCCTCATAACTAATTGTATCTGGTTTTTGATTTCTAGATACTAAATAAATTTGACGAGCTTTTAGACATTGGCATACTGCTTTAGCTGTTTTACTAGTTCCACCTGTACCTAAAATTAACACTTTTTTATTGGTTAAATCTAATCCTAATTTTAAGATTAAAGCTTTCATCCCATCAAAATCAGTATTATAACCATATAATTTACCATCTCGATTCACAACTGTATTAACAGCACCAATTAAAGCGGCATTTGGTGAAATGTAATCCAAATAAGGAATTACCGTTTCTTTATAAGGAATAGTAACATTGATTGCAGTGAAATGTCTTTCTAATAGAAATTCATCAATTTCGTTTTTTTTAATTTCTTTTAGTTCATAATCATAGCCACCGATTAATTCATGAATTTCTTTTGAAAAACTATGACCTAGTTTTTCACCAATTAATCCATATTTCATATGCTACTCCTTGTTAAAATAATCTTGACCAAACTTTTGGATTAATAAATCACAAATAACAATTGATACTAGTGATGTAACAACCACACAAATTCTTCTAATAATTGCTGGATCATGACGCCCAACTAATTCTAAACTCGTATTTTCATTTTTAATAAAATTGATTGTTTGTTGCTTTTGGCCAATTGAAGGTGTCGGTTTGACCGCCATATTAAAGATGACCGGCATGCCATTAGTAATTCCACCATTAATTCCACCATTATGATTAGTTAAAGTAACAACCTTGTTATTTTCATTAATCATAAAGGCATCATTAGCCTCAGAACCTAACATTTCACTAAAATTAAATCCTGCACCAAATTCAACACCTTTAATTCCACCAATGGAAAATAACGCATTGGCGAGAACACCCTCCATTGAATCAAACCAAGGATCACCTAATCCAATTGGAAGATTACAAATCGCAGTTTGAATAATCCCACCGATTGAATCATGACTTTCTGCCGCTTTCAACATTTCCGCTTCAATTTGCATCTCAATGTTATCAATTACCGGTAAATCTTTACTATTAACAATTTTTATTTCTGCTTCAACATTTTTAAAATTTTGATCAGTAACATTACCGCATTTAAGAATATGAGTTCCAATCAATGTTTGTTTTTCTTCAAGTAACTTTTGACAAATTGCACCCAAGAAAACAATTGGTGTAGTAAGACGACCTGAAAAGTGACCACCACCTCGATAATCTTCAAACCCATGATATTTAAGATGAGCCACATAATCAGCATGTGAAGGACGAGCGATACCATAATTGCGTTCATAATCGCTACTTTTGATATTTTGATTTTCAATTATCACACAAATTGGAGCACCAGTGGTATAACCATTAAAAACACCACTAATAATCTGATATTGATCAGTTTCTACTCTTGGCGTTTCCTTTTTTCCCTTTGGTCTTCTTTTCCGAAGTTGTTCTTGGATAAATGCTTCATCAATTTTAACTCCCGCTGGAAATCCATCTAAAACGGCACCAATAGCTGGTCCATGACTTTCACCAAAAAGCGTTAAAATTATATTTTTACCAATGGAATTTTTCATATCTATTTTCCTCCATTTAATCGGTTTATTACAAAATCTAAATTAACTTTCTTAATTTCAAAGCTACCTATTGCTTCAACATAAATAATTGAAATTTCTTTACCTACCATTTTTTTATCATGAATCAAATACTGATTAAGCAGTGTTTCACTTAACTCTACTTTTGTTGGCAAGCCATATTTCTTAAGCACTAATTCTAATTCCGATTTAACTACATCAGAACACATATAAAGCATGCCTAGTCCAACACATTCACCATGATATAGCGATTCAAAATAACAGCTTTCAATGACATGACCAATCGTATGACCAAAGTTTAATACCTTGCGTAGACCTAATTCTTTTGGATCAGTTTCAACAACTTGTTTTTTGATCTTTAGTGCTTCAACGATGATTGTTTCAATATCTTCTGGCAAAGATTGAGAATTTTTGATTAGATTAAATAATGTTTGGTTACAAGTGACTGCCATTTTGATTGCTTCAGCTAATCCTGCCATTAATAATCTATTATTTAATGTTTTAAGTGTATTTGGATCAATAATGACTTTTTTTGGTTGATAAAACGCGCCAACTATATTTTTAATATTTCCCATATTAATAGCGGTTTTACCACCAATTGATGAATCAACTTGAGCAAGTAGCGTTGTCGGAATATTATAAAAATCAATTCCACGCATATAAGATGCTGCCACAAATCCCGCTAAATCACCAACGACACCACCACCTACTGCGATAATACAGTCAGTTCTAACAAATGATTTTTCAATTAAAAAGTTTAAAATCGCATAATAGTTATCAAAACTTTTATTTGCTTCCCCACTTTCAATTTGATAAATATAAGCAGTTTCACATTGGCGATAAACAGTTTGAACATAAGCACTTGGAACTAAAGCATCAGTGACAATTAAAACTTTACGTTTTAAATTAAGATATTTTTCAACCCGTTCAAGTGCATTTCTTTCAACAATAATCTCATATGGATTATCTTTAATATTAACTGATAAAATCATTTTAATCACCTCAAATTATTTATTAGATTGATAAGTTCCTACTAACTTTAACCTATCACAGACTGTTGTTAATTGTCTTAACATATCTTGACCATCTGGAGTATTAATATTACCATCAAGTTCAACAAAGAAGTAATAATTCCACATTAATTCTTTCATTGGACGACTTTTTAAATTACGCATGTTAAAGCCGTGTGAACCAATAATATTTAATGTTTTCGCAAGTGCACCAGCTTCATTTTTAACCGTAAACACGAGAATAAAATGTTCACCCATTTTATTAGTACTTACAGGAAGATTTTGGGCTTTCGAGAATGCTGCAAATCGCGTTGTATTATTACGACTAGCATTAATATTGGTTTCAATAACTTTTAATCCATATAATGAAGCAGTTTCATGTGATGCAATCGCAGCAATTTTATTACTATTTGCTGTTGCCACCATCTTAGCTGCAACCGCCGTATTAGTAGCTTCAACTTCTTCAAAATTATGACTCTTAATGTATTTACTACATTGAGCAAGTGCTTGTGGATGACTATAAACCGTTTTGATTGTATCTAAAGTTGCACCTTCTACTGCAATCAAATTATGAACTACATCTAATTCAATCATTTGATTAATCGATAATGATCCAGAAAACACTAAATCCATAACGCTACCAACATCACCTGCATAACTATTTTCAATCGGTAAAACCACCACATCACAATCACCATTTTCACATGCATGATAAGCAACATCAAAATCAGGATAAGCAATTAAATTGGCAGTCGGAAACATCTTTTTACACGCAATATACGCAAATGCACCTTCAACTCCACTATATCCAACTTTTAATCCTGACATAATCCGATATTGATATTGTTTTGAAATATTCATTACATCTTTTAAAAAATTGATATAATATTCTCTTAAAGTGATATCCGCAATTAATTCTGAATTTTTATTAATCACTTCTTGTTCTCTTAATGCATCATAAATAGGTAATGCATGTTCCATTTTATGTAAAGCAACTTCTTTACTGGCTTTCATTCTTTCAATAAATAATTCAGCCATTTGTTGATCAATCTGATTAATCTTCTTTCTTGCTTCATCTAATTTAGCCATGATTCACCTCATTATTTTTATAATCTTGATATAATTGTTCAAACGATTTAAGCGATTTTTCAATCATTGATCTTTTAACACAATAAGCAACTCGCACATAACCTGAATAACCAAAAGAATCACTTGGAACCAGTAATAACTCATATTTTTTTGCATATTCAGAAAATTGATTAGCATCAGGTTCTAACGCTTTAACAAATAAATAAAAAGCACCATCTGGTTTAGCAACCTCATAACCGATTGCTGTTAAGCTATTATATAATAAATCACGATTGATTTTATACTCAGCTAGATCTCCAGTATAACCTAAACACGCAGGAATCATTTTTTGAAAAAGCGAAGGTGCACATACAAATCCTAAACTACGTCCAGCACCACAAACTGCAGTAAAAAGATCGACACCATTATGACATTTACTACTAACTAAAATGTAACCAATTCTTTCTCCTGGTAATGATAATGATTTGGAAAAAGAATAACAAACAATCGTGTTTTGATAATATTTGGTTACAAATGGATATTTAATATCACTATAAACTAATTCCCGATATGGTTCATCAGAAACTAGATAAATATCATGTTGATATTCTTCCTGCTTATTTTCTAAAATTAAACTAATCTTTTTAATAACATCCTCAGGATAAACCACACCAGTTGGATTATTCGGTGAATTAATCACAATAATCTTGGTCTTATCAGTAATTAATCGTTCTAATTCTTCAAAATCAGGATAAAAATTAGCATCATCCGGAGCTGCAACTACTAGTTTTCCACCAGCATTTTCAACAAATACTCGATATTCAGGAAAAAATGGAGCGAATACAATCACTTCATCACCAGGATTTAATAATGCTTTAAACGTAATTGTCAGTGATGCTGCAGCACCAACAGTCATATAAACCAACTCTGGTTTTTCTTCAATTTCATAAGTTCGATTTAAATAATCACAAATGGCTTTTCTAACATTGTAATCACCAACCGCTGAAGTATAGCCATGTAAAACCACTGGATCAACATTTGATAATAAATCGATTAAAGTATCAGTTACAATTTGTGGTGTAGGAATACTTGGATTGCCGATACTATAATCAAAAACATTGTCTTCACCTATAATTTTTTTTCTTAAATTACCATATTCAAAAAGTTCTCTAATTACTGAACCTTTTGCCCCTAAACTTTTCATTAAATTATTACCCATATTATTACCTCGTTATTTATCTATTATATCACATTTTATCCAATAAATTAAGCGGTTTAATTTATTTTTTTATTTTAATTAAGTTTTCGCTTGAAATTCAAGGAATTATTTGATAAAATTACTATAAAAAGAGGAAAATATTATGAAAAAAATCTTAAAATATCCTGATGGCTCTAAGCGAGAAATCGATACCGAAATTAGAGAAACTCAAAAAAATTTTAAAAAATCAAGATTAGGGATTAGCTTTGAACAAGCAATCAATGAAAGCAATGATTACTATTTGAATAAAGAAATTGCAGCAATCTATAAAAAACCAACTCCAGTTCAAATTGTTAAAGTTGATTATCCCGGTCGTAATAAAGCGAAAATTACTGAAGCCTATTTTAAAACTCCTTCTACAACTGACTATAACGGGATTTATAAGGGCAAATATATCGATTTTGAAGCTAAATCTTGCAAAAGTTCCAGCTTTTCTTTTGATAATATTTATGAACATCAAATCAAACATTTAGAGTTAACCGAAAAACTAGGCGGTTGTTCTTTTTTAATTATTGAATTTTCAACTAAAAATGAAATATATTTATTTCCTACTAAAATCTTAGTTAAAAAATACAATGAAAGTATTGTTGGTGGTAGAAAAAGTATTCCTTATGAAACATTCAAAAATGAAGGCATTCAGATTGAAACCGGATTTAATCCAAGAATTAATTATTTAAAAGCAGTTGATCAATATTTTTTTTACAAGGAAAAAGATGATTCCATTTAAAACGAAATCATCTCTTTTTTTATTTAGTACCAAATAAGCGGTCACCACAATCTCCTAAGCCAGGAACAATATAACCTTTTTCATTAAGTTTTTCATCTTGAGCAGCTAAGAAAATATCAACATCAGGATGATGTTTCCTAACATTTTCAATACCTTCACTAACACCAACAATTCCCATATAAATGATATGTTTAGCACCACGTTCTTTCAAAATATCAATGGCTTTTACACAACTACCACCTGTTGCAAGCATTGGATCAACTAAAAAAACTGTAGCAGTATCAATATTAGTTGGAAATTTTGCATAATATAATTCTGGTTCTAGTGTTGCTTCATTTCGAAATAAACCAATATAACCAACTTTTGCTTGGGGAATTAGTACTTGAATTCCTTCAACCATGCCAAGTCCAGCTCTTAAAATCGGCACAATAACAATATCGCTTTCCAGCATCTTGGTTTTACATACAGCAATTGGCGTTTTAATATCAACATCTCTAACAGGCAAACTTCTTGTAGCCTCATATGCCATTAATGTTGCAATCTCACCTACTGTTTCTCTAAAATCTTTCGTATTAGTTTTTTCATCACGAATAATTGATAATTTATGACTAATTAATGGGTGATTAAAAATCACTACTTTTCCGCTCATTTTTTCCTCCTTATTTTATAAAAGATTGAAATGTTTAATTCATTTCAATCTAATAACCCAATCTTTTATAATAATTCTCGAATTTTTGTTTCAATTTCACTTGCTAAATTAGGGTTATTTTTGAATAATTCTTTTACATTTTCTCTACCTTGGCCTAAACGTTCGCCATTGTATGAGAACCATGCTCCACTTTTATCAACGATTTCATATTTAACTGCAAGATCTAATAATTCACCTTCATGGGAAATTCCTTTTCCATAGATTAAATCAACTTCAGCAGTTCTAAATGGTGGTGCGACTTTATTTTTAACAACTTTAATTCTTGTTAAATTACCAATTGCTTCAGTACCGTCTTTAATTTGATCAACACGTCTAATATCAAGACGAATCGTTGCATAGAATTTTAAGGCACGACCACCTGAAGTTGTTTCTGGGCTTCCAAATAACACACCAACTTTTTCACGAATTTGGTTAATAAAAATCGCAACAGTCTTACTCTTATTAATAACACCTGCAAGTTTACGCATAGCTTGACTCATTAATCTTGCTTGAAGACCAACATGGCTAGCACCCATATCACCTTCAATTTCGGCCTTAGGAACTAAAGCTGCAACTGAGTCAATAACAATAACGGAAATAACACCACTACGTACTAATGCTTCAACTATTTCTAATGCTTGTTCACCATCGTCTGGTTGAGAAACAATTAGATTATCAATATCAACACCTAATGCTTTTGCATAATTAGGATCCAATGCATGTTCAGCATCAACAAAAGCTGCATAACCACCTTGCTTTTGTGCTTCAGCAATTGCATGTAAAGCAAATGTTGTTTTACCACTAGATTCTGGTCCAAAAATTTCAATAATTCGCCCTTTAGGATATCCACCAACACCAATAGCGGCATCAAGAGTAATTGAACCAGTAGGGATAACTTCAACTTTTTCTTGTACGGCATCACCAAGTTTCATTACAGAACCTTTGCCATAAGTTTTTTCAATTGCTTTAAACGCATCTAATAATGCCTTTTCTTTTTCAGCATTCTTTTCATCTAATTCAACATCTTCAATTTTAATTTGTTTAGCACTCTTTTTTTCTGCCATCTTCTATTTCTCCTTTTGTTGTTGAGATTTTTTCTTTTTCTTCATACTAGGATCTTCTAAAACGCCAATATTCTTAATTAAATAATCAGCACCACTAAAGATAGTTACCGCTAAAGTTGCAATAATCAAGGTATTAGCAATAAAAACATACACTGGTGAATAAGGAACAAGTTTAGCTGTTTCCGGATTTTCTAAAATTGCACATCCAGCAAGAAGGAATAATAATGTTACAAATTGTAATGTTGTTTTAATTTTGCCATACCAACTAGCAGCAATCACCGTTTTCTTGCCTGCAGCAACTAATCTAATACCAGTTACCATAAATTCTCTCGCAAGAATAATCCAAACCATCCACCATTTTAAAATAATTGTTGTTGTTTCTCCACCTCTAATTGCATTATAATTACATTGATCAAGAACAATCATCAAT
Source organism: uncultured Staphylococcaceae bacterium (assembly GCA_964541525.1). Classification (GTDB taxonomy): domain Bacteria; phylum Bacillota_I; class Bacilli_A; order ML615J-28; family CAG-313; genus UBA1737. Next base: position 12,414 of record CAZIQF010000016.1, read on the forward strand.
AATGTAACAACTAATAGTTTATCAGCTAGTGGATCTAAAAATTTTCCTAAATCTGTAACCATATTATGCTTGCGTGCATATTTACCATCAATTAGATCAGTCATTGCTCCAATGAAAGCAATAATCAAGATCAGTAAGTTACACACCGATAGATGATGTAACTCCTCAAACACGTGCATATTACGTAAAGGTTCAATTGAATAAATAATAATTATTAATGGTATAAGTAAAATTCTTCCAATTGTTAATTTATTTGGTAAATTCATTTTTTTCACCTCTTTTGTACTATTATACCAAAAATCTTAACTTATTGCAAGCAGTAGAATTAACTTTTTATCAAAGATACTAGATTTAAAGAGTTTATATCTCACTTATATAATTAACAAAAATTTGTAAATCTTGTTTGTGAAAAAAAGAAAATATTCCTTAAAAAAAGAAACCATAAGGTTTCTTTTCCTATCCATTTTTCGAAAAAATGCTCTCTAATTTATCATTAATAAAATCTTCAAGTTTATGAGCTGTTTTATTAATCAAATATTCATTCGGAACTAAATCAAAATTTTGATAATCACCATTAGGTTTAGTAATTTCTTCTTCAAAATTGTCTTTTGCTTCTTCAAAAAAATTACTTGCACCTTGACTAAAATCGCCACCTAACGATAGTCCCCCTAAAAATAAAGCAATCATTCCCATAATAATCAAAATATTTTTCATTCTAACCCCTCACTTAAACTAATACTTTTATGTAGAGCTTTATTTAATCCCCACGCAACAATTTTAGATAGATCTTCTACTTCTAAATCAATATCTTTACTAGTCACCATTAAATTATATCCATTGGGTGTTAAAACATTCATAAATAACTGTTTTTGTTCAGCTTCTGATAGCAATCCGACTTGTCCTAAAAAATGTTCCTTAATATTAGATGTCGGTTCTTTTAACTTTTCATACTCCAAACCAATGCCAGTTGGTGAAAGTTTATTGATTTTAGGCATATTATTTTCTAACTCTAAGTTTAAATATTTAAGAACATAATTAATGGTATTACTTGCAATACTTACTGCATCAACAACTGTCGGAATACCTACTGCAATTACAGGTATTCCCATTGTCTTAAATGAAATCTCTTTTCGCTTATTTCCAACTCCAGATCCTGGTGATATTCCTGTATCAGTTACTTGAATCGTCCGATTAACTCGCGAAATATCTGACGAGGCTAAAGCATCAACAACAATGATATAATCAACATCAATTTTATTTCGTACAGATTCTATAATATCATATGTTTCAATTCCAGTTGTCCCCATTACCCCAGGGCTAATTGCTGAAACAACTGCGTAACCTTCGCTCATTTGATTATTCAACTGTAAATGTCTTGTAACAACAATATTATCCACAACATATGGCCCAATCGCATCTGGAGTAACATTATCATTCCCAAGGCCTACCACTAAACATGATTTATTATGTAAGTTATAGATATCCAATAATTCCTTAATAATCTTTGATAAAGCATTTTCAATTTTATCGGATACTATATGATCATGATAATTTAAATTAGTTAAATCAATGGTATAATAGATTCCTGGTGCTTTTTGTAAGATCGAAGCTGCTGGTTCATCAATTTGATGACAAATAATATTGATACCTTCGACATCCTCACAAGCAGTTTTCAGTCCTTCTAAATTTTCATCATTATACTCTTGTGCTTTATCATAAGCTAAGTCAGTTCTCAAAAGCCATTTGTTATTTTCATTTTGCATAAATATCACCTCAAGATATTTTTTAACAATAATTGTTATTTTATACACTTTACTTTAATATTTTAAAAAAATATGGTATAATATTCATAACTATCGTTAGGAGGAATTACTAATGACCGATGAAAATTTATATTTATTTACTGGATCTGCAGAAATTTTTATTCAAAATCGCATTTCAAGAATTATCAGCAGTTTTGATAAACAGCAAATTACTGTAATCAAATATGATATGGAACAAACATCATTTACAAAGGTGTTAGAAGATGCATATACTATTCCTTTTTTAGAAGATTTAAAGATCATTATATTACGTAATCCAACTTTTTTAACAACCAAAGGTGAATTAACAAACGATGCAAAAGCATTTATTAAATACCTAAAAAAGCCTGTTGATACTAGTATCATTATTATTAATGCTAGTAATATTACCCCTAACCCAACTAATGAAATCTACAAAGCACTTAAAAACTATGCAATGATTATTGATTATTCTGATTCCGAAGAAATTGAGATTAAAGGATGGATTACTAGAACGTGTGCTAATCGCAATATTGAAATTAAAGATAGCGCGATTAACCTATTTTTAGAATATATCAATTCTGATCAAGTCAGAATGGTCAATGAATTAGAAAAAATCATGGATTATGTTGGTAATAATGGCATTATTGATGAGAGTGTGGTTCAACTATTAGTGACCAAAGATTTAAGTAAAGAAATTTTTAACTTAATTAAAGCGATTATTGCGAAGGATTTAATCTTAACTAATCAAATCTATCAAACATTATCCCTACAAACAAAAGATGTCCTAGGAATTATTACAATGATTTCTAATTCATTAAAAGAATTGCTGACTACTGCCAAACTATTAAAAGCTGGATATAGCCAACACGATATCTCTCGTTTCTATAATGTATCATCTAGCCGTGCTTATTATATTGTAAAAGATGCTAAAAACTTCCAAATTAGCGATCTAGAGTCATATATAATCAAAATGGCTGATTTAGATTATAAAATCAAATCAGGTAAAATTGATAAAAACATTGGTATTGAACTATTGCTTTTACAAATCAATAATCAAGAATAATATTATATTTATTCTATCAAGCATACTTTTTTAATCTTTTCAAAAATAAACTTTAATTACAAAAAAAAGACCTCAATCGAGGTCATTTTTTATTAAGCTAATTTGTTTAATTGTTTAGCACAACGAGATTTTTGACGAGCAACATAGCTTTTATTATGTACACCCTTAGAAATAGATTTGTCTAATTTTTTACATAAGAATTGATATGCTTTTGTTGCTTCTTCTTTGTTACCAGCTTCAACTGCAGCTTCAAATGCTTTCATTGCAGTTTTAACTGATGAATCAAAAGAACTATTTAATAAGTTTCTTTTTTTGTTAGTAATATCTCGTTTAATTTGTTGTTTAATGTTTGCCATTACTTTCACCTCCGAGGATTTAACGTGTTTATTATACCATAAATTGTTTATTTTCTCAAGTAAAAGCAACTATTAATTTATATTTTATCTTTTTTTACCGAAATTATTAATTTTTTTCATAAGAAAAGCTAAATCTGATCTTTTTATTAATTGGATTTTGAATTAATGTGATTGTTCCATAGTCAATTGTATTATACATTTTAACACCAATTAAATCTTGATAACGTCTAACCACATTATATGCAGGAAATCCAAATTGATTTGAATATCCGTTCATTGCAATCGCATATTTAAACTGATAGCTTTTTAAAAGTTCCATACTAGATGAAGTATTTGAGCCATGATGAGCCACCTTCAAAAGATCAAAATGCAGATGAGGATATTTCCTAACTAAATCTAATTCTGCTTGTTGTTCAATATCACCTGTAAATAAAATGCTGATATTAAATAACTTAGCCATAATTACTAAACTATTATTATTTATATTATGATAATCTTTGATTGGAAATAAAACATTAAACACTAACCGATTAAACTTAATTACATCTCCGGCTTTAACTAAATGCATTTTAATTTTCTGTAAATGTGAAACATATTCAATGCTCGTTTGATCATAAACACCAACATAAACATTGTTAATTTTAAATTCATCAATTAAACTAGCTAATCCCCCGATGTGATCACTATCGCCATGGGAAATAATGACTCCATCAATTGTTCTAATCCCTTTGCGTTTTAAAAACACAACTAATTCTTCAGCATTACAATCACCAGTATCAATTAAAATATTAGTTTGTTGATGATTAGTACTAATCAAAGTTGCATCACCTGTTGGTAAAGATAGAAAATGAATCTCATTCGTTATTTGCAAGTATGGCTGAATCAGCCAAACAACAATTACAAGCAAAAATAATGCTACTAATCTAAGCTTAATTTTGGTGGTTAAGCTCCATATAAGTAATAAAAATACTAGATAATAAATGAAAATTATAATAAATGAAGGTTTAGGAAATGTAATCGTCAATAATTCTAATTTGGAACAAAAACTAGTCAAAAATCTAAAGAAAGCATAGAGATATTGATAAATATTTTTAAGTGGTGGAATGATAATCGTGAGAAAGGAAAATGGTAAAATGAGATAAGTAATAAGTGGAATGAAGAATAGATTATAAATAATACTTAAAAAATTAATTTCATTACTAATATTAACAATAATTGGTAAACTAATTAACGTACTAGTTGTACTAATCATTAGATTATTATAAATAAAGCTTTTAAAGCCTCTACCTTGTTTTAATTTTTTTTGAATTAATAAAATGCCAAAAACGATAAGATAACTTAAAATAAAACTGTATGAAAACAAATAATAAGGATTAATTAATAAAACAATTACTACATTTAAAAAAAAGCGATCAAAGATAGTTATTGGTCTTAATTGCTTTTTTAAAAAAGATTGGAAAATAAAACTTATTAAGACCCGTAGAATTGACACCATAAAACTAGTCAGCAGATAATAAAATAACAATACTAAAAAGATCAAGCTATTTTGAAATCTTTTTTTTAATCTTAGCTTATCCAAAATAACAAATAACGTTTTGCTGATAACTTCAATGTGTAAACCAGAAATCACAAATAAATGGCTAATGCCAATTTGATTGATTTGTTTTTGTAAATCATCATCTAGTTGATCTTTATTACCAATTAATAAAGCTGCTAACATGCCACTATAACTTGAGTCATAATTTTGATAAATATACATACTAACGCTTTCATGTAAAGAATTTAGTGAAAACTGGTGGGATAATATTTTTACACTCTTTAGTGTTATTTTACCAAAGATATTTTGATATTTTAAATATTGTTGATAATCAAAACCATTTGGCGTATTACTTCTAGACACTTTACTAATAATTCCATTAACTTGTAATCGGTCACCACTGTGATAAACTCGCTCTTCGGAAATAAAATAATACTTGCCATTCCTAATTTTAAGATAAACTTTTTGATAATCTTGATAATTTTCAACTTGATATACTTTAGCGATAGCTTTAATCTCACCTTCAACTAGCTGATTAAAATTAAAGTTTCGAACCACGATTCTAATTGAAGTAATGATTAGAATGATGATCAATAGATAAAATAAGGCTTTATTCTTAATCACTAAAATTAACAACAATAAATTAATGACTAATAGATAATATTGATTTGTAACTAGACTATAAATTAAGCTAATTATAAATATCACAACTAAATAACATTGTCGATAATAATTTCTAAATGCAAATATATGCTTTAAGTTGATTAAATATTTCTTCACCAATACCACTTACTTTTTTTAAATCATCAATTGTTATAAAATTACCATTTTTAGTTCGATATTCAATAATGTTTTTAGCTTTGGCAGAACCAATTCCTGGTAGTGTACATAGTTGTGATAATGTTGCAGTATTAATATTAACTAAATCACTACGATTTTGACTATCTGATAAATTATTTTTTGGCGGGATCGTTATCATTTGATTTTGTTCTAAAATCGTAGCCAAGTTAATATTATCTGTATTTGCATTATCAGTGAATCCACCAGCTATTAGTACAAGTTCATAAATAGTTATTCCTGAATCTACTTGATATAGATTAGGAAACACAACTTCACCCTTTAAATCAATTAATAATTTTTGAGTTTGATTAGTATTTATTAATTGATTGTCATTTTGTGTAAAATATATCTCCTCTTTTGAACATGAACTTAAACTAATAATTATCAATAATAATAACATTATTTTTTTCATTTTGTCATTCTTCCTCCTCACCTATATAATTAACAAAAATTTTAAAATTGCTTTTGTGAAAAATAAAAAGAATAGACTCTTTTACTTAAGATTTTCTATTCTTTTTTAAGTAATTTTGCACAAATTAATTATTTTGCCCGGCTGTATCATTACAAGCACAATTATTTTGTTGACAACTTTTCATTTCTTGTAGCATCTGATCAGCTTTCGCTGCAATGTTTTTCATCATTCCATCTATCTTTTGTTTATTTTCATAAACTAACCAAATTCCTAGTACGCTTATACCTCCAGCGATATATGCTCCTAAAAATGATTTCATGTACATCACCTCACATTTTAAAAATTAATTTTGCAATATTATTATGCTTAATTTTAATTAAATTATAGTTGACAAATTTTATAAAAATTAAAAAATCGATATTAACAATATAAAAGACTTGTTCATTGATTTTTGAACAAGTCTTATTTTTTTATTTTATTTTCTCTTTCTGAATACTAATCCAAGTGATGATGTTACTGCGATACTTGCAATAATTAATTCAGCACATTTACTACCACATTTTTTCTTTTCAGGAGTAGGATCTGGTTCTTCTACTTCGATGATATATTTTAATACTTCTGATTCGACTTTTTGAACATTACCTGCTTCATCTTCATATTCTAATACTAGTTTAAATTCATAACTATTATTTTCAAAGTCTAGATTTTGGATTGTGGCAGTACCAGTTTTGGATGTGATTTCAAATTTTTCGGTTCCATATTCGATATAAGCTTTTGTTACTTTACTATCAGGATCGGCATATTTATATTTAATACCAATTAATGTCTTAGTTTTAATTGATTCTTCATAAAGTTCAATCGCTGGAACCGTATAACTTGCAGTACGATATTTTACTTTTTCTGTTGTGAAGGAATACTTTGTATTTGTTTTGTCATCTAAAAGTTGATATTCAAAATATACATCATATTCATTATCTTTTTGTAATTCACCACAAACAATACTATCTTTATCACCAAATGCATATGTCTTATTACCAATATGGACAATGACATCTAAAGCTTTGCTTGCTGGATTTTTTTCAAAAGTAAATGCGGTATCTGTTATATTCGTTAGTTCAACTTTAACATCCTTATCCGTAAAGTCTTTTGTCAATAACTTACTTGTTTTAACACTAGATACTAATTTATTAATTTTTTCTGTCTTATTAAGCTTATACGATAATTCAACTTGGTATTCAGTATTTTCACATAAACCAGTGAATTCAACTCCACCTTTTTGATATGGTTTTGTTACACCATTAACTGTAATCTTAATATCTGATAATTCACTAAAGTATTCTTCATTAGTAATTAATAAATCAAAACTTGCTGAAAAGTAATCAATTGTATTAACACTTAATTTACAACCTGGATCACGCATTACAAGTAATACTGCATTACCATCTGCACGTTCTTCACCAGTTGGATTAGCTTGGGTTCTACCATCTTCATGATAGTTAATTGTTTGGAAACGGCCTAATTCATCACGAATAAAGATACAGCTTGATCCACCACCATCAAATAAGAATCCTTCAACACAACCTAATGATTTTAGGATTTCACCACATTCTTCATAAGATGCACCAAAAACACCACTCTTTTCGACAACCATCATAATTGGTGTTCCATCTGCTTTAAAGCCCATAATCGTTCTATTTTTTACACAATTAACATAGCCAGTATTAACATCAGTTACACCAGTATAATCAACTACTTCACCATTTTTTAAGATTTGATTATAAGCACCAGTAATATTAGTTACATCAGCCCATTTACCGGTTGTTTTATATTGGCAGCGAACTTCATCACCAATTTGTAATTGTTCAAGTGAATTATCTTTACATACTAAATATGCAGTATGATCAGAATCATTCATTTGATAAGTAGTTTGATTAGTATTAATTGCAGTTATTACACCTTTAACAAATACTTTATGACTTCCTGATGAACTACTATTACGATCATATCTTTGAACTTTAGCATCGATCGTATAAACTGTATATTCGGATAAATCATATGGTAAATCTACACCATTAATTTCAAGGTTTACATGTGGTGATTTATTGATTTGTGCATCAAAACGAGTCAATAAACTAACACCACTTGCTGAAGGTGTTGCATCAATGCTTAAAATTTCAGCAACATCTTGATATGTATCATCTGCACCTAATACTTGGACATATTCATAAGCCGATTTTTCAACAATACCAGAAACATAACTTCCATCATCTTTAAATCCTAAAGCTTGATGCCCTTGATTATTATAATCATATGGTTTATAGAAATCACCTTCTTGCATTGATGTACCTAGTACTTCATCATTATCACTAATATGGAAGAAGTCACCATTAACACCACCAACTACAATCCAACCTGGATTTTCTCTTTCATAGACTGCTGCAAGTTCAGTTGGTTTTTTACCATTCCATACAAGTGGTGTACCAGATGTATAGTTAACAACTCTTAAGTCAGATTCCTTAATACTCATTGTTGGTTCAATCCAACTTGTTCGATGATCACTTAATTTTTTTGAATCAATAATTCGATCATTATATGTTTTAAGTGTAGTTGTGTTAATTGTTGCTACACCATGAACATCACTTGTTTCAATTTCAGTATAACTTTTAATTGTTTCTGAATTGAATAAATCTTGGGCTCTAACTTTAGAAACTAATCCTAAACTCAAAACCGCACATAACATTAAAGCTAAACTTAATTTAATAATTCTTTGCATTGTTTGTCTCCCTTACTTTTCATTCAGTTTTATTTTATCACAATTTATCCTGATTAACAAATTAAATTATAATTTTTTTTATAACAAAAAGATTAACACTAAAATCTAGTATTAATCTCGTTTTTTATTCCAAGAATTTCTCAATAAATTCTTCATAAGTCATTGATCGATCGATGATTTCACCATCTTTAAACGCAATGATTCTGTTTGCAACAGTTTGAATAATTTCATGGTCATGTGATGTAAATAGCAAATTTCCTTTATATCTAATCATTCCATTATTTAATGATGTGATTGTCTCTAAGTCTAAATGATTACTTGGATCATCTAATAGAATAACATTAGCACCACTCAACATGATTTTCGCAAGCATCAACCTAACCTTTTCTCCTCCTGATAAGACTGTTATATCTTTAAATGCATCATCACCAGAAAATAACATTCGGCCTAACCATCCACGAACAAAGGTGTCTGTTTGCTCATCGCCAGAATATTGTCTAATCCAATCACACATATTCATATCTTTTTGATTAAAGTAAGAAGCATTATCAGTTGGCATATAATCACTTGTAATGGTTACTCCCCATTTAATGGTTCCCGAATCAGCTGCTTCTAGTCCCATCAAAATATTAAATAACATTGTGGTAATGAGACTATTATCGGCTAAAAAGGCAATTTTATCCCTTTTATTAACTGTAAATGATAGATTTTCAAAATATGGTTTTTTTGTTAAGTTTTCTACAATTAAAATATCATTTCCACATTCACGATTAATTTTGAAATCAATATAAGGATATCTTCTCGTTGATGGTTCTATTTCTTCAATATTTAGTTTTTCTAATAGTTTTTTTCTCGATGTTGCTTGTTTTGATTTTGATAGATTAGCTTGGAATCTTTGGATAAATTCCATTAATTCTTTTTTTCTTGCTTCGGCCTTTTTATTTTGATCTTTTAATTGTTGTAACGCAAGTTGACTTGATTGATACCAGAAATCATAGTTACCACCATATAGTTTAATTTTCATAAAATCAACATCACAAATATAATTACATACATTATTTAAAAAGTGACGATCGTGTGATACCACAATTACAAGATTTTCAAACTCGTTTAAGAAATCCTCTAGCCATTCACAAGCTTTAAGATCTAGATTATTGGTTGGTTCATCTAAAATTAGAATATCGGGATTGCCAAATAGTGCTTGAATCAGTAGGACTTTTACTTTTAATTTACTATCAAGGTTTTTCATCAATTCATAATGATACTCTTCACTAATTCCTAAACTATTAAGTAGCGTTGCTGCATCACTTTCAGCATTCCAACCATCTAAATCTGCAAATTCCATTTCTAAGTCACATAGTCTTAAGTTTTCCGTTTCGGTTAAATCACTTTTTGCATATAATGCTTCTTTTTCTTTCATAATTTCATAAAGTCGATGATGTCCTTTTAAGACTGTTTCTAGTACCGATAATTCATCATACGCATTTTGATTTTGTTTTAAAACTGACATTCTTAAGTTTTTTTCGATAATGACTTCACCAAATGATGGTTCTAATTCTTTTGATAATAATTTTAAAAAAGTACTTTTACCTGCACCATTAGCACCAATAATTCCATAGCAGTTGCCTTTAGTAAATTTTAGATTAACATCTTTAAATAAATATTTGCCGTCAAATTGCATTGCAAGACTTGATACTTGAATCATTTTTTGTTCTCCCTTTTTATAACCTTTGTTATTATATCAAATTATTGATTAAAAAGATACTTATCTACTTAAAAAAGATTGAATGTAATCATTCAACCTTTAAATTAACTTTTAATAATTTGGTTAAGAATCGCAACTAATCGATCGATTTCAGCGTGATTTAAACTACATACTGCTATTCTAATTAAATTATCATTGATTGGAATAACATATACTTTATTTGCTTTTAATTCTTCACAGACGGCTAAAGCGTTATTAACTTTTAAACAAACAAAGAAACCATTATGATACGGAAGATATTCAAATTGATATTGGTTTAATTGATTAATAAAGTATGTTGTTCTAACCTTTAATTTTTTACTATTTTCATTAATTTGCTTAGTTAAAATATCCAGTTTTTTACTTGTTAATAAATACGAAATCGATGTTATTGCTGCTCCATTCGGACATGAATATGTTCCACGAATTTGTGATTCTAAACAAGTAATAAATGTTTTCGCAAAGCTTTGATCTTTAGTAATGCCAAATAAGGCTCCAATTCTTAAACCATAGATTCCAAACATTTTCGAACAGCTAGCTGCAAACACACTTTCAAAACTTCGATTTTTTTTCGTAATATATCTAAATAAACGATGCATTTGATTGGGATTATCATCATAGTCTAAATAGGCAATATCAAAAAGAACCGTTAAATTAATCTTTTCACCTAACTCGTTTAATCTCTCCATCAGTTTTTCATACTCTTCATCACTTAGCGAGTAACCAGTTGGATTTTGACATGGATCATTAATTACTACTAATATTTGTGATTGAATTTTGGATAATTCTATAATTTTTTGGCATAAACCATCAATATTAAACTGATTGTTTGAATTAAATAATTGATAAGTGTCATAATCTAATGCTGCTTTTTTCGCAATCAGTTGATAATTACTCCACATAATACTAGGAAGTAAAACCTTATTTCCAGCTTCTAAGAATAAATTAAAAGCTAAAGTTAAGGCCCCTGTTCCACCAATGGTTGCAGTAAAAGGTATTTCATATTGACTAACTAGTTCGTTATAGTGATCTTTAAAAAACCATTTCAACAAACCTTCTTTAAATAACTGATTGCCTCTGATTTCTGGATATCCTAAATGATTAGTTAAATCACTTTTTAAAGTATCAACAATCGCTTGGACCTGATTAATCGTTTTATCATCATTAAGATAGGTACCAATTGTGGCGTTGATAACTTCTGGATCACTTTGTTTAGCAGCTTTAGCCATCGCACCAATTTTTAAAATATCATTTTTTAAATTACTATTAATGCTTCGATTTGATAGTCGTTGTTTCATATTGTCACTCCTTTTCATCAATAATAAAATCGATTTCCCCTAGTGATAATTCACCTTCACGATCATTTAACATTTGCTTAATTTTATTTACTTCTTGCTTTAATGTTCGTGGATTCATTAAATCAATAATTCGATCTTTAAGAATCGTTTTTCGTTCTGTTTCAATTCGTTTAATTCCTAAATTTAAGGCGTTAACATCGCCAATTAATAATAAAGTTTTTTTCGCTCTGGTTATAGCAGTATAAATTAGTTTTCGCTTTAACATGACATAATATGCGGTTGTAAAGGGAATGATAACTAAATCAAATTCTGATCCTTGTGATTTATGAATACTTATCGCATAAGCTAGAGTCAAGTCTTCTAATTCCTCAATCGTATAAGAAACAATTAAAATATCAAATGCCACATTGATTCCTGCAATTTTATCATTCTTATAAATAAAACTTTGAATATAACCAATATCCCCATTCATAATGCCTTTTTCAGCACGATTAACTAATTGAATAACTTTATCATTGAGTCTAAATACGCGATTTAAATGTTTTAATTCACCACTTTCATTTAGTGGATTAACCGCTTCTTGAATTTGATTGTTAATTTCATTGATGCCAGTATTACCCCGATACATTGGAATTAAAACTTCAATATCTTTGATTTGTTTACCTTTTTCAATCGATTTTAAATATAAATCGACCACTAATTGTGCAAGATGAGCATTATCAGTTGAAATAAAGTTTCGATCAGATAATTTTTCTAACAAATCAGTTGGTAAGATCCCTTCATTAATTGAATGAGCGAGTTTAATGATTGATGAATCACTCGCCTGACGATGAATCTTAGTTAACCTAATTGTTTTAATCATTTTAGAATCAATTAAATCTTTTAACACTTGTCCTGGTCCTACTGAGGGTAATTGATCAACATCCCCGACAATAATTAAACGAGCGGCAGGATGCATTGAAGTAATTAAACGGGATGCGAGTGGTAAATCCATCATTGACGCTTCATCAACAATAATTAGGCGAGCTGAAGTTTTATTATACTTATTATAAGTAAAATAATTTTCTCCTTGGTATCCTAAAAATTTATGAATCGTCGATGAAGGCATATTTGTTGATTCTTTTAATCGCTTTGCCGCTCTACCTGTAGGAGCAAGCAGTGCAATCGCTTCAGATAAAACTTGATTATCCTGATTTAATTTTAAATACATTTTAATGATTGCATGAACGATCGTAGTTTTACCCGTACCAGGCCCACCCGTAATAATAACAATCGGACATGTAAAAGCATTTTTGATTGCTTCAACTTGTTCTTTAGAAAACTCAATATGAGATGTTGTTTTGACTTCTTTAAACGCTTTTTCAATTAAATCTTGATCATATTTTAAAATTCCATCATTACCATTACGTTCATCTTTTAAAAACAAACTAATTTCATTCGCAAGGTCAACTTCAGCAAGATAATTTTTATAATCAAAAACATCATTTTGATCATTAATAAAAATTCGTTTTTCTGCTTCTAATAACTTTAATATTTCTTCATATAAACTTTGATCAATCTCTTCTTGTAAATAACGTTCTAAAGCTGTATATAATTCATATTTACTAATATAACTATTACCTGAGGCATAAAGAATTTCTTTTAAGCCATAACATAATAAGGCTTTTAATCTACAAGTAGCAGTCTTAGGGATTCCTAGACTGATTGCTAGTTGATCAGCTTTTTTAAAACCGAATCGCTCAATTTTATCAATTAAAATATAAGGGTTAGTTTTTAATTCATTGATTAAATCAACATCCGCTAAAGCATTAATAATTTTATTCGCCATATCGATACTAATCCCATGATTAAGGAGAAAAATCATCTTATTTTGAATACTTTCATCCTTCTTGATGCCTTCTATAATTGTCGCTTTTTGTTTGCTAGTAATATTAATTTGATCCAAAACCGATTTATCTTGTTTAATTAAATCAATAGCTTGATTACCTAGCGTCTCAACGACTAAAGTAGCGGCTTTAACCCCAACACCAGTGAATAATTCACTTGATAAATAACTAATAATACCATATTTAGATTGTAATGTTTTACGTTCAAAAGTTGAAAAACGGAATTGTAAACCAAATTTAGGATCTTTAATAAAATCCCCATTTAAAATATATTCTTCATCTTCAAACGGGCTTCGATCAAAACATCCAACAACAGTAATCTTATTATTTAGTAATTTACCTTTGTTATGTAAGTTGCTATTCTTAAAATCAATTAAAAAAGAGGCAACTGTATAGCCATTATCTTTATTATGAAATAACACTCTTTCAATCATTCCTTCTAAAGATTCCATACAATTCTCTCCTTTCTCATTATTAATATTTTCGTTTTACATCATTCATGTATACTTCATCAATTGTTCCACCACCTAAGCAGTATTCACCATTATAAAATACACATGCTTGACCTGGTGTAACCGCTTTGGCTGGTTCTTTGGTTCTTACTTCTAGAGTATCTGCATCTAACCAATAAACAGTAACTGGAACATCTTTTTGACGATATCTAAATTTAGCGGTCAATTCATCACCATTATTAAAACGTTCATTAATGATATTAACCCCTCTAACTAAAATGCGATTTGCATAAAGCAATTCGGTTTGATCACCTTGACCAACAATTAATTGATTTTTAATTGCATCTTTTCCACATACGAACCATGCTTCACCTGGACCACCAATTCCTAAACCATGACGTTGACCAATTGTATAATACATTACGCCATCATGACGTCCCATGACTTTGCCATCAGTACTAACGATATCACCAGGATTAGCTGGAATATAGTTCATTAAGAATTCTTTAAAGTTTCGTTCCCCAATAAAACATACTCCTGTGGAGTCTTTTTTGGTTGCAACACCTAACTCATATTTAGCTGCAAGCGCTCTAACTTCTGGTTTTTCCATTTCTCCGATAGGAAATAATACATTAGCAATTTGCTCGCTACTTAGCTGAGATAAGAAATAAGATTGGTCTTTATTTGCATCTTTTCCTCGCAATAAATAGTGTTTGTCACCATCATGAATAACTCTTGCATAATGTCCCATCGCAATATAATCAGCACCTAGTGAAGCGGCTTTATTTAAAAACGCCTTAAATTTAATTTCTTTATTACACAAGATATCTGGATTAGGTGTACGGTTTAAACGATATTCTTTTAAAAAATATTCAAAAACTGAGTCCCAATACTCTTGAATGAAATCAACACGATGAAGTATAATTCCTAATTTTTTTGCAACTTCTTGAGCATCTTGATAGTCTTTTTCTTGGGGGCATACCTCATCTAAAATGGTAGGATTTCCTTTTAAATCATTGTTTAATGCACTATCCCAATTGCGCATAAACATTGCTTCAACATGGTATCCTTCTTCGAGTAATTTAATACAAGCAGTAGCCGAATCAACACCACCCGATAAACCGACAATTACTTTAATATCTTTTTTATCTTTCATTTTTTCACCTACTTTTCAATTCAAAAATGATATCTCTTAAAGCCATAGCCTCTTCAAAATCAAGGTTTTTAGCTGCTTCTTTCATCGCTTTTTCCAATTTTTCTAATACATTCTTTTGCTCAATCTTGCTTAATTTTTTGAAATCAGCAACTGTAATTTCATCATAAACATTCATACTTACATCTTCAACAACATTAATATCATCTTTAATTTCCTTAATAATGGTCTTAGGTGTAATATTATTTTTAAGATTATAGGCTTCTTGAATTTGTCTTCTTCTGGCTGTTTCTTTAATACATGCATCCATACTATCAGTAATTTTATCAGCATAAAAAATTACTTTACCATGAGCGTTTCTAGCGGCACGGCCAACAGTTTGGATTAATGATCTCGTACTTCTTAAAAATCCTTCTTTATCAGCATCTAAAATACAAATTAAACTAACTTCGGGAATATCTAATCCCTCTCTTAAAAGGTTAATACCAACTAAACAATCAAAAGTTCCTTTTCTTAATTTTCGAATAATTTCTAATCGTTCTAACGCTTTGATTTCTGAATGTAAATATGCAACTTTAATCCCCGCTTCTTTCAAATAAGCGGTTAAATCTTCACTCATTTTGATCGTTAAAGTCGTAATTAAAACCCGTTCACCAGCTTTAATTCGATCTTTAATATCAAACATGATTTGATCAATTTGACCTTTAGTAGGTCTAACTTCAATAATTGGATCAAGCAATCCCGTTGGACGAATAATTTGCTCAACAACTTCAGCACTTCTTGTAAGTTCATAATCACCTGGCGTTGCCGAAACATAGATAACTTGATGAATCTTTTTTTCAAATTCTTCAAAATTAAGTGGACGATTATCTAATGCTGATGGTAAACGAAATCCATAATCAACTAAAGTTTGTTTACGACTACGGTCACCATTATACATTCCTCTAACTTGCGGAATGGTTGCGTGTGATTCATCAATCACCATTAAATAATCTTGCCAAAAGAAATCCAATAATACCGATGGTGTTTCCCCTTCTGACCTTAAACTTAAATGTCTTGAATAGTTTTCTACACCACTACAACTACCAATTTCTTTTAACATTTCAATATCATAACATGTACGTTGATGTATTCGCTCTTCTTCTAATAACATTCCATGTTCATGAAAATAAGCTTCGCGTTCTTTTAATTCTGCTTCAATTCTGCGAATCGCTTCTTCTTTCTTTTCATCACTTAAAACGAAGTGGGTCGCAGGAAAAATCGAAATCACTGAAGAAATACGTAAAACTTTACCAGTTACAACATCAAAAACACAAATTTTTTCAATTTCATCATCAAAAAAAGTAACACGGATAGCTTCCTTATTTTCACTTGTCGGTAAAATATCAACATTATCACCTTTAACTCTAAAACTCCCACGTCCAAATTCAATATTATTACGAATGAATTGCATACTAACTAATTTTTCTAATAGATCATTACGTTTTAAATTTTGACCAACTCTTAGCACTAACATTGAGTTTTTATAATCATTAGGATCACCAATACCATAAATACAAGAAACTGATGCAACAATAATAACATCTTTTCGTTCAAGAATCGCTGCCGTTGCTGCATGGCGCATTTGGTCAATCTCATCATTAATACTTGAGTCTTTTTCAATATACATATCTTTAGACGGAACATAAGCTTCTGGTTGGTAATAATCATAATAAGAAATAAAATATTCAACCATGTTTTCTGGAAACAAACTTTTAAATTCAGCATATAATTGCCCTGCAAGGGTTTTGTTATGTGCTAGCACTAAAGTCGGTTTATTGACATTTTGAATAACATTCGCGATGGTAAAAGTCTTACCGGTTCCTGTCGCACCTAAAAGGGTTTGTTCCGGAATTCCATTTAAAACATTTTCCGTTAATTTCCGAATGGCTTCTGGTTGATCACCATATGGAGCATAAGGTGATACAAGTTTAAATTTATTTTCCATTATTTACGCATATAGACAACATTTGTTGGTGTTTTTTCATCATATAAAATATCAACAAATTGTTCTTGAGTTTCAGAATAAAGGAATGAACGTAGTTCACAATTAATTTTTTCTCCTGCATTAGTAAAGAATTCAATTTCCATTACTGATTCTTTTAAGCCATTTCCATTCTTTTGTTTCGAAAATTTAAATGTTTTAACTTCAGCAGTGCTTTTAACACCACAAATTTTTAAATAATTATTTTTATGATTAGCACTCATGCCAAGGATTCTTTCTTTCATATAAGTAAATAACATAACATAAAATATGGCAATTACAAAGATATAAACACCACTAAAACAAGGAGTAGTACCTTCAATTAATGTATCAAAATTTCTTGTGCTTTCAATAAAGGGACGACCATTCCATTGTAAACCAATTAGTCCTGTTTCGTCTTTTTGTAATAATTGTAATAAAATTGTAATAAAAACATAAATCCCACCAGCTACTAAAATGATATCCGTAAATAGTGGTCCCATTTCTAGACCAATCTTTTGACCTTCTAAATAAATTGGAAAGCAGTTAACCTTCTTTAATGATTTAGTATCAGCATAATAAATTTTTACAATTTGACCTTCATAATATTGATCATTAAACTCTTTGTATGTAAGTTCAAAAACATTGACAAATTGTAACATATTCGCATTTGATAAATATTCAACTTTAACATAAACACGTGATTTTTGTTTATCAATTTCAACAACTTTTCCTTCAACAAACTTTGGATTTTCTTTAATTACCTTATTAACATTTAATGAACGTTTTAAATTTAAAATTAAATTAAAGATATATGCACCAGCAAATCCAATAGTAACAATAACAACAACTAAATTTAAAATAAAATTCATTTTTTAATTTCTCCTTTTCATTTATGATATTCTTTGTGATTTATAATCGTTAAGGCACGATATATTTGTTCTACTAAAATTACTCTCATTAATTGATGCGGATAAGTAAAACAAGAAAAAGATAAGTGATAATTACTTCTCTTAATAACACTCTCACTTAATCCATTAGAACCACCAATTACAAATGTAAGTTTTGATGTTCCATATGTTAATTTTTCTTCAATAAATTTAGCAAACTCAACACTATCTAACTCACTACCATTGATTTCTAAAGTTATCACAAATTCATCTTCATTAATTTTCTCTAAAATATTTTTACCTTCTTCAGTAATGTTCTTCAAAAGAACCGGGGTATTTACTTCTTTAACTTCACAAATGCTAAATTTAGTATACCCAGTAATTCTTTTTATATATTCATTTACTGCTTCAATATAAAAAGCTTCTTTAATTTTACCAACACAAACTATTTTAAGCATCAATAATCCTTTCTAAATCAATTAATGGCAATTCTTCATATTGATAAGCAACTTTCAATTCAAATGGAAGCGTACCATTAAACGCTTTTATTAAGAATTTTCTTGCATATTCATAATCATTACATTCTTCACTAATATGTCCTAAGATTACAACTTTATTATACTTACTAACAAATTTTTTTAATGTATCCACGCATTGTGCATTTGACATATGACCATGATCAGATAAAATTCGATTAATCAAATTCCAAGGTCGATTACT
Organism: uncultured Staphylococcaceae bacterium; assembly: GCA_964541525.1. Taxonomy (GTDB): domain Bacteria; phylum Bacillota_I; class Bacilli_A; order ML615J-28; family CAG-313; genus UBA1737. The sequence continues at coordinate 31,324 of CAZIQF010000016.1, forward strand.
ATTTAAAAGCATTTTTTCATCATGATTAGATTCAATTAAAATAACTTTAATAAATGATAAGATTTTATAATATTTCTCTGGTACATATCCCGTATCAGTAATCGTAGCAAAACTATGATTATTAGCTATTCCTAGTTCCTTGACCATAAATCCTAAACAATTGCTTGTATCATGAGATAACTCAATCGGAACAATTGATAGTTGACCAACATCATATTTATGATCAGCTTTAATTAATTTCGTTGTAAACGCACTTAAATTACCTTTTAATTTATTATTCGCACAAAGATAAGTATCCTTATGAATATATAGAGTTGCAGTAGTCTTTTTTAGTAGTGAAACTAAGTTACTAATATGATCTGTATGTTCATGAGTAATAAAGATAGCATCAAGTTTATCTAAATTAATACCTTGATTTTTAAGACGATTCTTAATTTGTAGATAACTTATTCCAGCATCAATTAAAATCTTTGTTGACCCGGCTTCAATATAAGTAGTATTACCTTTGGACCCACTGCCTAAAACAACAACTTTCATACTCGATATACTCCTATTATTCAGAGTATATTATACCATTATTCTTGTTTTTTTTCAAGTCATATTAAAAGAAAGATTAAACCATATGATTAAGGTGAATTGTAACATCAATTGCAGCAAAATAAAAAACTGGGAATTAACCCAGTAAATGAATATTTTAGTTGAAAGTTCAAATAGATGATTTAGATAATAAAAAAGCAAAAAATGAAAAACTTGCTTTATTAAAAGAATATTTTATGTTAAAAAATATTACTCCAGCAGATCAAAAAATATTAATATACTTTGCTACTGCTTACAACAAATTTGGCGAAAATAATTCATGGCATCAAGCTAATATGGAAAGATTCTTTTCTAAAGATGAATTACTAATTGGTAAAGACTATTGGAATTTTGTTTGCAATGATGAAAATGGATTTAATATTGTATTTGATCAATATAAAATATCTTCACAATACATAAAAGACTCATTAAAATGAGTAAAATAAAACAAATACAACCTAATTTTATTATTAAGCTATTTTTATCTTTTTTTTGATTTAGATAATGGACAAATTAAAAACCTCTATAAACTAGAGGTTTAATTTAAATAAAACTTATTCTTAGAACGCCCAACATGCTCCAATAATAACTAAAAGAATAAATAATACTAGAATGAAGGCGTAACCATATTCACAACGTGTTTGATTCATGTTTGTTCCTCCTTTCTCTTCAGCGATAATCCTAAAATAGCATTAGGTATTCAATATATATTATGAATGTCTCTAAAAAGTAAAGATTACAAAAGCCCAAATTTCAAAAATTTCACATAAGTTTCACATTTAAAAAGTTTTTTAAAAAAGTGCCTATTTTAAAGGCGTAAATACCTAATATTTACTTGAATTTTTTCGTGATTTTTGGTAGAATAATAATGTTATGTACTGATGACAAATATATTAAGAAAAGGAGACAAAAAAATGGGTAGTTTGAAAAAAATCTTACCTGTCGGCATTGGATTATTATTAATCATTTTAATTACAGTGACAGTGTCAGTTGTTAACAAAGCAACCGATCGTACACCTTCATTTGATAATGCTGACAAAGTTTATGTAAGTTATGACAAGTACAATATAACTTACGACAATCTTTACACTTTAATGAAAAATAAATATGGTGTAACAGAATTATTAAACATGATTGACGAACAACTATATGCTGAAGAAATCAGTAAAGTTGATGTAACAAGCGAAGAATTTATTGAATTTATCAATGAACAAGTATTTGGCAACAAAGATTTGTCTGAAGTTGATGAAGACGATGCACAAGATGCTTGGGATGAAATTATTAATTCTTTAAGAGTTACAGGTCTATTAACAAAAGTTCAAGCAAACGATAATGCTTATGATAATTTAAATAGTGCTGTTTGGTCAGTAGTAAAAGACTATTATAAATTACCATATGCACGTGAACAATGGGCTAAAGCTGAATACCTAAAGAAATATCAAGAAGCTCGTGAAGATGATAACTTATTTGATATGACTAACAAAGAAAATTCAACTTCAAGTATCGAAAAATATTATGAAGATAACTATTCAGGTACAGTTATTGGTTTATTTGTTCCATTTTCTAGTGAAGAAGCTGCTTTACAAATGATGAATAAATATGGTATTAACATCTTAGATAAAGTACTTTCTGCTAATGATGGTTGGGTTAGCAAAGATTATGACTATTATTCAAAAGAAAAGGTTGAAGATAGTGATATGTTAACTCATGCACAAGTTGTTGAAGCATTCTTTAAAATGTATAATGATGTATATCGTTATTTAAATAATGGTAATGACATTATTACTTCTTCTTCATATGAATATGTGTTAAAAGAAGAATTAACAGCTAAATCAGTTGTTCTTGCTTTACAAAAAGCATTAGATCAAGACAACTTTGGTATAGAAATTACTTTACCAACATCAGTTGTTGTTACTGGTCAAGGTGAAGCAACTGTTACATGGACTGTTGAAAATACTAAATATGGTAACATTAATGAAGAAGGTAACAAATTAATTGGTGATTTCACAACTACAGATGATGGTGAATTAAGCGTTAAATTAAGTTTTGAAGTAGCTTATAAAGATGCAACATCTAAAGGTAATGTAACAGTTGACTTAACAGGTGTTTTAAATGGTGAAGACGTTTATGAATCAAAAGATGATGCCGTATTAGTTGCTACTGTTGATGAAGTTAATCCATTCTTCACATATGAATTAAAGGATGAATTCATCGAAAATACTGGTAGTGAATACTTCAAATTCGCTTGGACTAAAGCTGAAGCAACAGAAATTAACTCATCTCTTGCAAATTATTTATCAGTTGATTCATCTAAATTAAAACTTGAGAATGATCCAAATGAATTGCATGAATCTTATACGATTGAACCAGTTAAAATCGGTAATTATTATTGCCTAATCTTAAAATTAAAAGATATCGAAGCAGAACCATTATTTGAAACTGATGAAGATGGTGAAATTGTTAAAAACGATGAAGGTGAATATGTAATTGTTAATCAAGAATTATATGATGAAATCGTAGCTAAGAAGACTGAAGAATTATTAAGTGATAATGCAATCAATGAAATGATTTATGAAAGACGTCAAAGTCACAATGTTAAAATCTTTGATAGTTATTTAGAAGCAATTTATGAATATAATTATAAAACATTCTATGAAACAACATTAAAATTAACTGATTATAATAAATATAAAACTTCAAAGAAAACTAAGAAAGAAGTAATTGTTTCTTACCAAACTGAAGCTGGTAATAAAAAATCAGTTAAAGAATTTACTGCTTTAGATTTATTCAATCGTTTAGAAGCAAAATATGCTTCAACTTCAGTAGCATCTTTAGTTGAAAACTATATTTTAATTAGTGATAAAGAGTTAAATAATATTTATAATCCATATACTGATGAAATTTATAATGAATCAGATTATAAGAACTTAATGAATTCTGAAATTAATACACTTCGTAAAAACTTTGAAAGTGACTATTTCACATATTCATACTTAGCATACTATGGATTTACTCCTAACTTCCCGGCTAAATATGGTTGGAAGAAATTTATTAAAGACTACTTTGTAGCTTATTCAGATCAAGAATTATTAACTGCTTCTACATATGGAGGAACAATTTATTCCAATGCCCTTGCAGCTTATATTGATAGTTTATATGATTATACAGCAATCAAAGATGCAATGCAAGAAGATTATGATGATTGGTACAGCACAACCGTAATTAACTTATTAATTACAATCGATTATAACTACAATGCAGACGACAGCAATAGTGATTCAGCAAGTTTAATCTTAGAAGAATCTGAACATTGGGAAAATGATGTTGAAGATGCTAACAAATCTGAACTTACTAAAAAACAAATTGCTTTAGCTAAAGAATTAGCAGCACTTGTATTTGAAGTAGCTAATGAAACTAATGCTGGAAAATTAATTGATCAATTAAATGCCGTAGTTACATTATATAATGATGCTGCTTATGATTATAATGAAGCTGAATGGAATGCGGCTCGTGCTAATAATACTTCAATTTATGACTATAACTACTTTGGTAAATATAAATTAGCTGGTTTAAGTATGAAAGTTGAAAAAGCTTCAACATATGATTCTACTTCTTCCATTCTTGAACCATTTGCTGAAGAATGTAAGAAACTTTACCAAGAAGCAGAGGAACTTAACTTACTAGATAAGACATTTGATGTGCCACTTCTATCAAGTGAAGCATTCTATACTGATTATGGTTATCATATGATTGCTGTAACTGGTGCTACTTCTAAAGAAGATTTACCAACTGAAGAAGAAATTGCTATTCATCAAGCTCAAGCATTAGTTGATGCTGAACAAAAAGCAATTGACGAAGCTAAGAAAAATATTGAAACTTATACACAAAGCGGATATAACACTTCAACTTATGAAGCGGAATTAGCATTCCATGAAAACCGCAAAGCTCATTATGATACATTATTAAAAGAAGTTCTTACTAAATATGATAAAGATGAAGATTACGCTTTAGATGATGAAGCTAAAACTCGTATTGAACAATGGTACACTCCTGTTGAAACTGAATTTGAGGAAGGTACTTTAGTAACTAGAAGTTATATTAAAGTATTGACTGATAACGCAAGTAAATTTAGTTTTGACAATAGTGAAAATATGAATCGCTTAACTGAGTTCTTAGAAATTTTACTAGAACAATGCGATAAAGAAGATGCAGAATAGGAGGACGAAAGAATGAAAAAAATGTTTAAAAGAATTTTACCTTGTTTACTAATTGTTCTTAGTGTCTTCACTATTGCAAGTTGTAAAGACAAAACTAAATATAAATACCCTACAGAATTTCCTGAATATACCAATACAGATATTTTTGTAGAAATTGATAACTTAAAAGTAACTAAAAAAGATCTTTACAATCGTTTAGTTCAAAGTTATGGTCTTGAAGTATTGAAAAATACAATTGATGAACAATTGCTTGCAAATGTTGTATTAACTGAAAAACAAGAACAAGACTTTGCTGATCAAATGCTTTCATTACAATATGGTACTGATGATGTAGATTCTTTAAGTGAAGAAGAAAAAGCTGAAGCTTTAAAAGCATTTGAAGAAAATATGTTGTCAAATGGATTACATGTAAAACCAGTTGGTGAAAATGATCCACTATATTATGAAAACTATTATCGTTTAGAATTTAAACGCTATGCAAAAGCACTAGAAGTATTAAAAACAGAAATTAAAGAATTTGATGAAGAAGCTCTAAAAAATGATGAAGACCCATATTTTACAGATGCAGATTATCTTTCATATTTTACAGCTAACTTCCACAAAACATATAAATTAATCATTGTAACTTTCGATAGTGAAAAACAAGCTAAAGAAATTATGGCCGCATGCGATATTGATTTAAATCGTCTTGCTGGTGATTGGTATTCAACATCAACTGCAAGCAAAATGACTGATGCCCAAATCAAAGACGCATTTATGAATATGTATGAAAAAGCATATGGCAAAGAATGTGAAGGTGCTGTTACTTATACATATGATGAATTATATGATATTACAAGTTCTACTTCCAAAGATGGTGTTATTGCAGTTAAAGCATTAGAACTTGCAAATGGTGAATATACACATGGTCCACTTCTATATACAAATCGTTATTATATGATGTATGCTGAAGAAATTGGAACAGAATATGTAAATGATGCTAAAAAAGAAATCAAATTTGCTGACTCTGAAGAATATATTAAAGAAAAAGATGCTAAAAACAAAGTAACAGCAATTACTGATGCTTTAAAAGAAGCGTTATATGAAGATTTAGTTATTTCTTCAATGATTAGTGATGAAGATTATTATGAAAACACAATTGCTCGCATAATGAACGAATTAAGACAAGAAGCAGGATTAGAAATCTTCGCTGAAGGCTTAGAAGTAAGCTACAAATTAAATTATGAATCAGCATATAGTGCATTAGATATTACTGAATATGATGCATTTAAAGCTACAACTAATACTTCTAAAACCGAAGTTGCAAAATGGAATGGTGGTTCATTAACAGTTGATCAAATGTTTGAAGCATTAAGCAATCGTTATGGGGCATTAGTTACATTATTATTTATGCAACAATATGTTGTATTAAATAGCGAACACAATACTGTTGTAAACTATGCTACTGGCGAAATTCTAGATCAAGATAAATATGCTGAATATGTTGAAGAAGATATTGACTCATACAAAGAATCATTTGAAGAAGGAAACTTTGCTTCTTACGGATTCCCTGCTGAATATGGATGGGCTAACTTCTTAAGAGACTATATCGGTTTAAGTAGTGAAGCAGCAATCATCGTTGACTTCAATAGTACATTATATGAAGATGTTCTTGCTCTTTATACAAAAGCATTATATACTGCAGATATTGAAGATGTTAAAGTTGTTGTTCTAACTGATGATGAAGGTAACAAAACTTGGGGCTTAAGTTCAGACAAATGGGCAGAAACTCATGATACAAAAGTTGCTGTAGTTGATGAAACTAAGGTTCCAACATTATCACTTGCATGGGAAGATGCTGATGTTGAAGGTGTTAAAACTGCAAATGAAGATGACAAAGATACAGTTCTTCTAAAACAAGAATATTATGGACACTTTATCTTAACTCATCAAGATGCATCTGGAAATAATGTTAAAACATTAACTGAAATTACTGTTGATCAAGCTGTATTAGAAGAATATGATGTAATCTACAATGAAACTTTCTCAGCTACTGCAAGTGGTTTATATGTCTATTATGATGCAAACCTAGATGGTAAAGCTGATGAAGTTGCTGAAGAAGATGCAACTCTTGCAAAAGATTTAATCTACAAATTATGGAGTCTTGCACGATTAGAAGACAGCCAAAACAAAATTTCGGAAAACTTAACAAAAGTAGTTCGTGCATATAACTTATCAAATAGTGCTGAATATGTTCCATACAAACAAGCTGGAATTAGAGTAAAAATCATTAGTGATTCAACATACTCAAATTCAACATCTGCTGATGATAAAGTTAAAGAATTAGTTAAAAACATGTGGACTGATATTGTAAACTATAAAGATGAATTTGGTACTACTCAATCAATCACTGGTCAATCACTAGATCCAATTTATCGTTACATTAAGAACAATAAAGTACTTACTGTAACAGCTTACCAATTCGCAGATAAATATGCTTCTGTATATGCTGAAAATGGTTACTACCAATTAGCTGTTACTAAAGCAACAAACAGAACTGCTTATGAATACAGTACATCTACAAAAACACAAAAACCATCTTTATACTATTATGAACAATATTTATTAGATAAAGATGATCGTGAAGTTACAATCAATTGTAGTTCACAAATTACATCTTATTATACACCTGCGATTACAAGATTATCTAACAGTACCGTTGTTAATCATGAACTAATGAAAGAATGCCAAGCATTATTATCAAAAGTAACATTTACTTCAAATAACGATGCACTTAAAGCAAATCTTGAAGCATTAATTCAATCAGCATTAGCTGAAGCAGATGAATAATAAAGAATAAACAAAAAGAACTTAAAGATAGGTTAATCCGGTTCAATAAAATCTTTTGAGATTTTGAGATTTTAAGATTTTGAGATAACTAAT
>CAZIQF010000017.1:0-36301 GCA_964541525.1 uncultured Staphylococcaceae bacterium
CTTTTTAATTTGGTCTTTTTTTATGTCTTTTTACTGGCAAACTCCGGTTATACCAAAATATAAGTTTTTTTTCAAGTTATATATTTCTTTTTTAATTAATTATTTGATATAATATACGTATAAGTTAATTATAAGGAGACATTTTAATGAATTCACCTAAGATTATTCGTTTAAAAGAACAAGGTTTTTGTTATGGCGTTAAAAGAGCCATCAAAATTGTTGAAGATGCATGTAAAGATGAAACACTACCTAGGCCAATTTATTTATTAGGTAATCTAGTTCATAATGATTTTATTAAACATTATTTGGATAAATTGAATATTATGGTTATTGATGGTGATAATCGACTTCAAATGTTAGATTCAATTCCTAATGATGTTACTGTTATCTTTTCTGCTCATGGAGTTAGCGATAAAGTCAGAAAAAAAGCAAAAGACAAAAATTTAACAATTGTGGATGCTACTTGTCCTTATGTTGAACAAACGTTTAAATTGGTCGAATCTGCATGTCAAGATAATGATATTTTATTTATTGGCAAAGCCAACCATCCAGAAACAGAGGCAGTCTTAGAACTCTCTCATCGTGCTTATTTAGTTGATCCAAAGCATTTAAAAATAGATAAAATTGATGAAAAACATATAATGGTGGCTCATCAAACAACGATGTCTTGTTATGATATCGATCAATTATTTGCTGAAATTAAAAAGGTTTATCCTCTTGCTTCTAAACTAGATATGATTTGCCGAGTAACCGAGAAAAGACAATATGAACTTAAAACAATTGATTCCTTAACGTTTCCACTTCCTGGATTAATAATTATTGTCGGCGATAAAAAAAGTAATAATTCAACAAAATTATATGAACTCGCATCTAGATCAACTAAATGTGATGCTGTTTTTATTGAATCTATTAGTGAACTTAATTTACATCAATTAAAACAATACCAAACAATTATCATTGGTTCTGGCACTTCAACTCCAATTGCCTTAATTAATGAAATTGAAACAGTGATTAATAATCTAGACCAGATTGATGATGAATATATTGAAAGTAATGTTGATTTAAATAATCTAATTTAACATAAAACACACACTAGAAATGAAAAATTCAATTTCTAATGTGTGTCTTTTTTATTCTTCATCTATTACTTCATCTTTACGTTTTAGTAAAATGATAGGAATTTCAATTTCTGCTTTTGTTAGTCCTGCATGATGAGCCTTAAATACTAAATCATCAGCCTTAATTGCTTCAACAAAGAAATAATTACCTGTTGCAACAGCAATATAATCACCTAACGCAACATCGATAATTTGATGTGGTTGATATAATCCTGCAAGATGTGTTTCAATAAATTCTTGCTTAGAATAAAGGATAAAATGATCCTTAAATAAATCATTAAATAAATCAACAAAGTTTGCTTTTTGATCTTCTCTAACATAAAAGTTAGCACATCTGCCTTCACCAGAGAATGGTTTAGTAAGACAATTAGTTAAATTTGGATAGTTGTTTAATTCAATTGGTTCAACATCAATCATTCCATGATCTGCAGTGATGAAAATAATTGTTTCATTAGGTAGATTTTCTGCTAAACGATTGATTTGTTCTTCCATATCTAATAAATTAACCTTAACTACTTGCGAAGTAGTACCATATTCATGCATTAATGCATCTGGATTATCCCAATAAAAATAAGTAAAATTTTTCTCATCTTTTGAAGTAATTTCAATTACTTTATCAATTCCTTCACTAAAGTTATTAACGCCATTTTCACTCCAAGCTGGGAAGATTTTGTAAGATGTTGTTCCTCTTAAAACTTTAAACCATTCATTATAACCAATCTTATCATTAACATTATATTTAGTAAATGCTTCACCGGTTGCATTGATTGTATTTTTGAATAATACAATTGATGGATCATTTGCTTCTAAGTATAAATGCCAACCCATCCATCCTGATTCAATTGGAGCTTTGCCGGTAATAAAAGCGGTTGTAGCTGCTACTGTTGTTGGTGGATAAACACTATTTAAAGCCATAATTTGATGTGTTTTTAGAATGCTACCATTTGATAAATTATCATCAATAACTTTAGTGCCAAGCCCATCTAATACCATTAAAACCACATGGCGATATTTTTTACTGAGTAAAAAGTCGATTAAAGCACTAGGCTCATATTCTGACTTAACATTATAATTTTTCATCAATGCTGATGTGAAATTAACAATACTATTTTTATAGTTGATTTTTAAACTCATTTGATTTCTCCTTCGATAAGTTGATTGATAAAAGCGTTAGCCTGTTCTCTTTTATTAAAAGTTACGACTTTGAGATGGGGATATTTACTGATTTTTGCCATTAATTTAGGTGCGTATTCATTATTAAAATTAAATGCCCATTTTAAAAAGTGAAAATTCAATTGATCAACACATCCTACTGCAAGGTCATCTCGCTGAATTAATTTCTTTCTTGTTAACCTTCTTCTTTTAAATAAACTCTTAATACATTTAAAGCGATTAATTTTGAGGAAAATTACCAAATCAGCTTTTTCAAGTCTTTGATCTAAAGTTTGAATATAATTACCATCTAAAATCCATTCATCATCTTTAATGATAGCTTTAGTTAGATTAAAACAAGTAACATCATCTTTTTTGTGCCAATTAGAATTCCAATAAATTTTATCTAAGTGAACAACATTAATATTTAATTGTTTAGCAAGTTCATTCGCAAGTACAGTTTTCCCACTCCCTGCTGAACCGATAATTAAAATTCGTTTAAAATTCGCCATTGGTATCTCCTTAAATGTAAATATATTATACATTATTTTTAGTTTTTTTTCTTTTAAAGTGCAATCTAAAAAATCTAAAATTTGAATTATATTTTATTTGATTTATAGTTTAGAAATACAGCAAAAGAAAAAAGGATTTTATTTTCACAAAATCCTTTAATTGATAAATATTGTTGTATTAAGATGAAAATACAAATACTGACATCGTAATTATAAACAAAATAAATGAAAGAGCATAAGTAATAATATTTAGTATAAGAGCAGTTTTGGCTTTATCATGACTGACAATGCTTTTCATTCCTAATGCTCCAAAAATAATTCCTAGAACACCTATGTTTAAAACAATGAGTTCAGTAAAAATGCTAATTGCCATTATAATCCAACTAAAGATTGAAACTAGAGATATTGCTGTAAAAAAGACATTAATAAAGCTTATAAATCCCGATATTGCTGCAAAAATTTGCCATACCTTTAGATCTCCTTTTACAACTTTATGTTCTACTTTTGCATATTCATTTTTTGTTCCACAATATGGACAACTAACTACATTATCTTGTAAATCAATTCCACATCCTGAACAGATCATTATTAATTTCTCCTTTTTAATACTATAAGTTTACTATATCATATTTTTTATTTTAGATAATGATTTATTTAAATTATCTAACCATAAATTGAGTTAGATAAATATTATCAAAATCACCATTTTCAACACTATTAATGCCAATTACTACTCCATAAATGAAGCAAGCTAAAGTTGCTACTGCAACACTAATAATATTCATAATTAAAGCTTTTTTAGCTTTGCTTTGACAACTAGGACTTTTTCTACCTAAAACTGAAAAAACAATTCCTGGAATGCCTAATTCTAAAGCTAAGCTTGATAATAGGATGCCAAAAGCACCGGCAATTAAACTAAATGATGTTAAAAAGCCAATTCCACTAGAAACAATATTAACTATTGCAAAAATAAAAGCTAATTTTGCGAAAACTTGCCATACTTTTTTATCTTCAGGCATTACATTTTCAACTGCTGTTGGTGATTCATTAACTACTTGTTCTTGAGCATGCTCATTTTTTGCGCCACAATATGGACAAAAAGCAACATCATCAATTAATTCAACTCCACAACCTGTACATTTCATAACTTATTTTCTCCTTTTTTAAAATCTTATCATATTTTCTTAAAAGATGCAATGTTTTACTTATTTTTATTAAGCATTGCTTGAACTTGTTGATGAACAAGTTCAGTTTGTATGCTAATTTTTTTACCAAAGACACAGAAATTAGCAAAGTGTTCACAATTATTATGTAAAATATTGTAACCTTTTTCACCCAGTTTTGATTTAGCTACTGCAATAATTTCTTCCGGTTTTCGTTTTTCTTTTAATTCCTTTTTTTGATAGATTCGAACTTCTAAAAAACCACCTTGTAAAAATTCTTCAATCGTTGTTTTTACCACTTCAATTTGATCATGATTTTCTAATAAATTGTATGGATGACCGAAGGCGATAACTTCATTATTACCAATATAAATTCCATGATGATAAATTTGATTGCATTTAACTCTAATATGATCACCTATGTTTGGTTCAATCATTTTCCAAGTTTCCATTATTTTACCTTGTTTCGAATATATTGAATTACATCATCAATTGTAACAAATGTATTAAATGTCACATCGCTCAAGTCAATTTCAAATGCTTCTTCCACTGCAACCATTAAATAGATTAAGCCTACTGAAGAAACACCTAGATCATCTACGATTTTTGCATCTTTAGTGACATTCGATAAATCAGCATTTCGATTAACAACTAGATGAAATATTTCTTTTAATTTATCAAAGATTTCGACTTCTGACATTTTATACCTTCCCTTTTGGTCTAATAATTTTCATACTAGGACTGCGATTAAAATCGGTAGTTCTAATTTTGATCATTTTAATCCGTTCATAATCATATAGAGTTTGATTAATTTTATTAATTTCTTGTTTTAAATATTCTTCAATATTTTCGATGTTCAAATTATTTACAACACTTTGTCTTAAGATTACTTCACAACATAGGACTTCACCACCAAATTCATTAGTGGTAGCAGTAACTAAACTATCTTGAATAATATCTAAACTATTAATTTTACTTTCAATATATGCTGGATAGACATTTTCACCATTGTTTAAAACAATAATTTCTTTAATTCGTCCAACAATATATAAATATCCATCTTCATCTATTTTGACTAAATCACCAGTTCTAAACCAACCATCAACAAAGGCCCTTGCATTTTCTTCAGGTTCATTATAATAAGCTTCAAATAAATTATCACCTTTGAGCCACAATTCACCATTAACAATTTTAACCTCTTGATTAGGATAAAAACGACCTACTGATAGTGGTTTCATAGGACCTTCAGCATTACCAGATACTAAATTAGCCGTTTCGGTTAAACCATAGCCTGGAAGTAGTGATACCCCATATTTGGGAAATTCAGTTATTAAATAAGGAGGAACATTGGCCCCACCACAGATGATGGTTTTTAATTCATCACCAACAACGACTAAACCAAATTGTTTACAAAGGTTTAAGAAAATTTCAGCAAGTGCTGGTACTAACACTAAAATCGTTGGTTTTACTTCTTTAATTTCTTTAAACATATTACGTTTATCTAAGCAAAAATAAATCGTACTACCAGTATATAATGATGTAAGTAAATTTCTAATTAACCCAAAAACATGAGTTAGTGGCATAATTGAATAATAACGTTGATGGAAAACCTTAGGAACTCCATATGTGCCATTAAGAGTACCTTGCATTAGAGCACGGTGAGATAAGATAGCACCTTTACTTCTTCCGGTTGTGCCACCTGTTAAAACAATGCATGCTCGATCGGTTGTTTTAATTTCATAGTTAAGTGAACCATTAGATAAATTATATTGTTCAATTTTAACAAATATTACATTTGGTAATGCTTGTTTTGCGAAAGCAACTTTTGCTTCAAGTGTTGCCTCATAAAATAAGCATTTTAAATCATATTTTAAGATGCAACCATAAATCAACTTCTCATCTAAAGCATCAGGAAGCAAAGTTGCAACAGCACCATAACCCATAATTCCTAGTGATGTTTTAACAAAATCATAATTGTTATTGCAAATTAAACCAACATTCGTTTTTGTTTCAAGATTTAATGTTTTTAGTTTAGCACATACTTCAATAACATCATCATATAGTTGATGAAAACTAATATCTTGATTACTTACTGAGCAAGCAATTAGGTCTTGATATTCATTTTTAATTTTATCTAAAAATAAGGGAATTGTTAGTGGATTAACTAACCTATCTAAAGTTTCTTTGTTTACATATTTTTCAAAATAATTTTCGGTAATTTTCATATTATTTACCTTTCTTTTTTACTCTTCTTTTTATTTCTTGTTCTAATAAAATTTCTTGTTCGTAAAGCATTTTTGTAACTTTACTAATCTCTTCCATTGTTGGATAAGCATTTTCAGTTAAACTAGAAACATCAATTTTTTCACTAAAAATTACTCTTTGACGATTCCACCAATGTTTATTTTTTAAAATATAGATTTGAACAATTGGTGCTTTGCATAGGATTGAAAACATAATCACACCTGATTTAAATTGTTCTACTTCATTTTGTCTTGTTATTTGTCCTTCAGGAAAAATACCAATTGCGTGTCCACGATTAATGGTTTCTTGTGCTGCTTTAAAACTACTTAAGCCAACATTTTGTTTATCAATAGGAATGCAACCAATTCCTTTAAAAAAGATATTTTTCATTTTTGTATTAAATAACTCTTTTGTTGCAATAAAACCAATTCTTCTTTGCCAAACTGCAGTAGTGATAATAACTGGATCAATATATGATGTATGATTACTAACAAAAATGACTGGCCCTTTAAATAATTTCTTTTGTTTTTTTCCACCAATATAATATTTCTTAACCCTTAAAGCGATTAGCGTGGGAATAGCTGCGGTAACTTTTACAAAATCCATTAAGAAATATTTCAGATCAAAGATTCGTAAAAACATTGATCTTTTTTTATTTTTGTTTTGCTTTTGCTTTACCATTTAACTCATCTCCTAAGTTAAGAATATAATTATAAACATATTGACATAAATAATCAATGTTTGTTTTTTCATCTAGTGAACAATCATATAAATCACTTAAATTAATTGGTTCACCAATGATCACATTTGTTCTTTTTCGATTTTTAAAACCACCGTCCGAATACATCGGAATAATTGGTGCCCCCGATTCTAATGCAAGATAAACGAAGCTCGGCTTAAATGGTAACATTTTTTCTTCACCTGGCCGTCTTAAGCGTCCTTCAGGAAAGATGGATAATACTTTATTTTTCTTAAGAACTTTCAACGCATCATTCATAAAGCCAAAATTATAACTGTCTCGATCAACTTTAATTGCTCCAATTTGTTTTAAAAACCACGTAAAAATTTTACTTTTTTTATATAATACTTCTCCAGCTAATGTATATAAATTTCTTGAATAAAAGGTAAACATTTGTAATCCATAGTCCATTACTGCGTGATGATTAGAAATAATAATTGCTGCTTTTTTAATTTTTCTTGACTGCTTTTTCTTATTTACATAGTAAATTTTTTTCTTAAAATAAATCAACTCCGGAATTACTCCAGTTATTTTAATAAACCATTTAATTAGCGAACTCATTATAGTTTATTTGCTAGTTTATTCAAATGATATTGCATCATAATTAAGGATACAATATTTAAACAGCACACTCCTAAAATTAAATATAAGATACTATAATCTTTACAATCTATACCTTGTTCTTTACATGCTTTAACTAACTTTTTATTTAAACGATATGCAGTAACACCAAAATATGGTGGAATAATAATTCCTAAAATAAAGTGTAGTGTCTTGTTTTTAACCTTGTCAACGACATTAATACTATTAATGATTAGATATTGCCAAATAAAGCCAAAAATTGTTCCAGTAAGTACATATAATCCAATATTTACTGCAAGACTTTCTTTTTCAATTAATGTTGGTTCTTCTTCAATAAATAAATCTTTATGTTCTTCGTATTCTTTTTCTAAGTTTAATTCTTTTGCAACTTCTTTTGGTGTTAAATCTCTTGGCATCTTGAATGCAAGAATAAAGCCTAGGATACAGAAAACACAAACAATGATTGGGACGATTAGTGTTCCTAGATTAAACACATCTGATGCAACTGTACCAAATTCAAGTGCTGCTTGCTCAATATTTTCAGCCCAAACAATTCCACTCTTAGTTTTAGATATAAATAACATCTTGATATTTTCATAAACTAATGAAGAAGCAATAGCACCAATGATAGATGTAGTTAAAGCTTGAACCGCAAAATACATTGCTGAATGATTTTTACCAGTTAATTTCTCTTCAACACTTGAAATTTGAGCAGGAACCATATAAGGCATCATAAAGAAAGAACCGATTGCCCAAGATCCAATGATACCCCCAATACAGCCAATAATAATTTGTAATGTAACATTATTATCGCCCATCACATAAAGGCTAGCAAAATCAAAACTTAAGATACAGACAGCAAAACTAAGTAAACATGTTTGATAAGCAAAACGAATTCCTTTTCTTGCTTTTAATTTATTAAACATATAAAGCATTAATGGAACAGGAGCAAATGCACATGTATTTAAAATTGCCATTTGCGTACCACTTAAGCCCATACCACCAAGAATCATTGCATTCATTGCTACTAAGAACATTTGTAGTCCGAAGAAAGAACAGCAGTTAACTAAACACCATCTCATAAAAGGTTTGTTTGTAATAGTTAATTTGATACTTTCAACAATGCCAACTTTCTTTTCCTCAACTAGTGGTTTTATATCATATCCTTCTTGAATTGCTTTTTGTTCAAACTTTTCTCCTTCTTTAATCATGAATAATGGAATTAACATTGTAGCCATAAATGGAAGTAAAATAAAAACAAATTTATCAATATGCATATTCATTACATCAAGTAGTAATGGAACTAAAGCATATACTAAACAGTAGGTAATTGTATCAAAAAATGATTTAAAACTTGATACACGTAAGCGTTGTTTATCATTATAACATACAGTTGATAAACTACCATAAAAAGCAATCAAGTTCATAGTATAAGTAGCAAAGAAAAGAAGGGCCCAACATACAATCCAAATTGTATTACCTAATTGATTATTTTCACCAGCAATCGGAATCCAACACATTGCATAAGAAACAACCATTGGAATAAAACAAATGGCAATAGGTGGTCTTCTTTTACCCCATTTTGTTTTCAAGTTATCAGTTAATGCTGCAAGCGGTACATCAATTAAACCATCAAAGATTTTCGCCAAAGCCCAAAGAACTGGGAAAACAAGTGGTAAAATATAACAAGTATTACTAATTGCTTGTAAACTATTATTACCTAGAGCTACTGGGTTAATCGCATCGGTAAACATCGCACCCATTAGGATCATTAATAAATTAGGTCCAAATCCAGATGCTGCATATACTATTTCCTTCCAACCTTTATCTAGAGTTTTAAATTTTTTCATCTTCATTTTCTCCTTTTATTTACTATTTTTAATAATTTGTTTAGTGAAAGTTAAAACTGAATAACAATACTCATCACCACTATTAAAATTGATATCATATGTTTCTTCTAATTTTACTAAAAGGGTTAAGTAATCTAAACTAGTTCCACCTAAATCAAAGATAAAGTGGTGATCTAAACCAATTGTTTCAACATCTTGATTTAACACTTCAGCAAAAATTATTTTTACTTCTTCTACAATTTTCTGTTCTAAACTGGATAAATCAACCTGTAGACCTATTTTAAATTCATTAAAAGGGATTAAATTAACTTTACCATCTTCAATCCATTTAGTCAAAATTTTTCTTGAGACTTTAATCGCTTTGGCTGAACAAATTGAATCATTGGTATAATAAATTTGATCAATGGCTAAGTTTAGCTTTGCTAGTTTCTCAATCATCTTATCAACTTCACGAATAATTTGATTAACTTTAACTTGACTAATATTAGATTTAATTTCTAATACTAGTGAAGTTAATATTTTATCATTTCGTTTGATCCCTAATAAGCAATATCTTTCGACATGATAAAACTTTAATTCCTTTTCGATGACATCTGGATTAATTTTTTCACCATTATCGGTAATGATTACATCATCTATTCGACCTAATACATATAATTTATGATTTTGATCAACTTTGACTAAATCAGCAGTATTAAAATATTGTTCATTATCAACTTCAATTACTTCATCTTTGGTAATAATTTTTTTACAAATTCCTTTACTTTTAACAAGTAAACAACCATTATCAGCTACTTTATATGCTACCCGCTCAAAACTATGACCAATTGAGTTCTTAATTCTTTCACTTACTTTTAATGAAAGTTCCACTGATGTAATCCCAATCTCACTCATTCCATAACCATTGAACAAGGGATAACCAATACCATTAATTACTATACTTGCTTCTTTAGAGAGATAACTTCCACCCGAAATCATAAATTTTACACTATCACCAAATAACTGATTTCTAATTTGCTTAAAAGCTTTACTCGCAAATTTTAATCCCAATTTGGGACAGATTGTTTGCAACTTATTACTAATTTTAATTCCTCTAGCAAATTGCTTTTGGGTTTTTTCATCTTGTTTTGTAACTTCTTTAACAATTTCTTTATAAATTGTATGCCAAAGCAGTGGCACTGCAAAAATATGTGTTATTTCATGCTTTCTGATGGTTTTAAGAATGGTATCATTACTATAATCTTTTAAGAATACAAAACAACGACCAAAAAAAGCAAACCAAAAATATGTCGCCATTAAACCAAAAATATGATAAAATGGTAAAAATGCTAATTGTTTTAAATAACCATTAACATGAGACTTAATTAAGGAATTAACTTTGCAGATTTTTTTAGTGTTTTTAATTTGTTCACAAATGGCAGCACCATCATAAATACAGATTTTAACATTAAGTGAAGTTGCAGAAGTTGAAATTGCTAAATGATTTTCCCAAAGAAACTGATTTTCATCAATAACTTGCTTCGTATAATCGAAGTCTTTAATAATGATTTTTTCACAATCTATATTATAATCATCATCGGCAATTACACACTTAATCGCTAATCTTTCAATAATTTCATCATTTAACACTGTTCCCAATCTTATATTTAATAACACTGGAATATAACCTGCCATTAATAAGCCAAAAAATGTAGTGATAAACTCTAACTTATTCTCCATCATTAAGCCGACATATGAGTGCTTGCTTAAGTCCTTTAATGTAGTTATTAAATAACTTCCCATCTGTTTCGAGTATTGTTTGCATTCTCCATATGTAGTCTGAATAATTTGATATCCATTATTTTGTTCACAAAAAATATATTCTTCATCAAGATGAATAATATTAAATAAATCTTCTAATGTCTGATTAGAATTTTCTAGTAATTGTAAACGTGTTTTAATTATATGATTAACATTCATGCTGTTCATCTTCTTTTCTCTTACAAATTTTGACAAAATATTTAATTAATTATACCATATTATATTTGTTTTTTCAAGTATATAAAATAAATTATTAAATATGTATGATTAACATATGATATATTCAAAAATGTTAACTTATGAATTTTACAAAATAACTGTGCTTATGTTTCTTAATTTTTTTGTAAAATTGCAAAGTTATTGGCAGTATATAAAAGAAATTATTAAATATGATAAAATAAAAGAGCTAACTCCTCTTGAATTTAGGGAGTTAACCCTTAATAGTCTCTTTTTTTAACTTGTCCATTTTTAACAAACAAATTCGTTTTTTTATCTATATATATTTTATCATTTAGATCTTTTATAAGACTTTATTTTCTAATTTCAATATTAAAACAATATGCAAGTGTATTTAAAATCTTTTTAATCTTGCTGGAGATGATTTCTTCAGTTAATGTATCTAGAGATTCTAGTGTTATTCTTACTGCAACACTTTTCTTTCCTTCTTCAACATTTTCACCAACGTAGACATCAAATACGGAAACATTTTTAATCATGTTCTTATCGCAACGATAAATTGCATCAATTACTTCACCGACACTTTGGTTTTGATCCATGACTAATGCTAAATCACGTTCAACTGCTGGTACTTTGGAAATACTCTTAAATAATGTTACATTGGATTGTATTTTATATAATGCTTCTAGATTGATTTCAAAAACATATGATGGTTCTAAATCATTTTCTTTAACAAACATTGGATGTAATTCACCTAAATAACCAATAACTTCTTGGTTAAGCATAATGACAGCACTACGTCCAGGATGAAGTTCCTTTTGATCAGATGTAAGTGGGGCATAAGTAACGTTCGCATTAACACGCGTAAATAGTTGATTTAAGATGCCTTTAACATAGAAGAAATCAACAACTTCTTTTTTACCACTCCATTCAAGACCACCTTGGGTACCTTGAACTACTCCGGATAAAACATCTTCTTCAACTGGCTCATTATTTTTTAAATAATATTTTTCACCAATTTCATAAATTGCAACATTATAATTTTTTCTCGCGTTATTATATTTTGCAACTTCTAGTAAGCTTGGAACTAAACTTCTTCTTAAAATTGAATGTTCTTCTGTCATTGGATGTAATAGTTTAATCTCTTCATCATCAGCTTTGACAAGATAGTTAAACATATTAGATAGTTTAGGACTAACAAGTGAATATGAAATTGCTTCTTGAAGGCCTAAGCCTTTTAAAGTACTGTTAACAATTTTTCGAATCTTTTGCGAATGTGTTAGTACTCCTTCAACAGTCATTGCTGGTAATGTTTCATTTAAACGATCATAACCATAAATTCTAATGATTTCTTCAACAAGATCTTGTTTAATCTCAATATCTAATCGACGATTAGGAACAGATACTCTGATTACTTGATCTTTAACTTGAACATCAAAATCTAATAACTGACAAATGCGAACAATTTCATTTGCATCAATCTTAATTCCTAAATAACTTTCAACATAACTTTCAGTTATTTCAATAATCTTATTGTCAATGTGTTTAGTTCCTTGATGAACATAACCTGATAAGACTTTACCATCAGCATATTTTTCTAATAAGTAACAAGCATAATTAACAGCGGCTAAAGAATTATTTAAATCAACACCACGTTCATATCTAACACTTGATTCACTTCTTAATCCTAATCTACTTGAAGTTTTTCTAACTGTTAAAGGTCTAAATACCGCACTTTCTAAAACAATATTTTTAGTATCATTAGTTACTTCGGTTGATTTTCCACCCATTACACCAGCAAGACAAATTGCACGATTATTTTCTAGATCATCGCTAATCACAACATCGGTTTCAACTAAATTTCTTTCGATATCATCTAATGTTACTAGTTTTTCATTTGGATAAGCTTTTCTAACAATAATTGTTTTGCCTAATTTGTCTTGGTCAAATGAGTGAAGTGGTTGACCAAATAACATTAAAACATAGTTAGTAATATCGACAACATTATTGATTGGTCTAATACCTGATGCAATAAGTCTAGCCTTAATAAATTGTGGGGAATCTTTGATTACTACATCTTTAACGATTCTTGCATAATATGAATAACAATCTTCAGTTTGAAGTTCTACTGCAATTTCATCTATAGTTTTTGCATTAATTTCAGTAAATGGTGCAACTGGATAATTAATCTTTAAATCATACATCGCTTTAACATCGTGACTAACACCTAACATTGACATTAAATCCATCCGATTTGGTGTAAGTGACAATTCAATTAAATAATCATCAAAACATAAATATTCTAATGCATTCATCCCGACTGTTGCATCTTGATCTAGGACATAAATTCCATTTTGATAGATGGCAGGTACATATTTATTTTCAATACCTAATTCTTGTAATGAACAAATCATCCCATTAGATTCAACTCCTCTAACTTTTGATTGTTTAATTACACCACCTGGTAAGACAGCACCAGGTAGTGCCACAATTACTTTTTGATTGACACCAATATTTGGTGCTCCACAAACAATTTGTTCTACACTTGAACCAATATCAACTTTACAAACATGTAAGTGATCAGAGTTTTCATGCATTGTAACTTCTAAAACATGACCAACTACTAAATTAGTAGCACTTACCATTTTCTTAAATGTTTCAACTTCGACTGAATAAAGTGACATTTGTTCAGCTAATTTTTCTGGTGAAACATTCAAATTTACTAATTCTTTTAGCCAATTATATGAAACAATCATCTTAATTTTCTCCTTTAAATTGATTTAAGAAACGCAAGTCATTTAAATAGAAATTACGAATATCATCTATACCATGACGAAGCATTGTCGCACGTTCAATCCCAATCCCAAAAGCAAAACCTTTATATACTTCCGGATCATAACCAGCACCCTTTAAAACATTAGGGTGAACCATGCCAGCACCTAGTACTTCAATCCAACCTGATTGTTTGCACATACTACATCCTTTTCCACCACATTTAAAGCAACTTACGTCGACTTCAACACTTGGTTCTGTAAATGGGAAATATGATGGTTTGAAACGAATCTTTCTTGAATCACCAAACATTTTTTGTACAAATAGTGATAAAGTTCCTTTTAGATCTGACATTGTAATGTTCTTATCAACAACTAAGCCTTCAAATTGCATAAATTGATGTGAGTGAGTGGCATCATCATCATCACGACGATAAACTTTACCAGGAGCTAAAATCTTAACTGGTTTACCTTTAGCTTCAATCAATGTCCGAACTTGAACTGGTGAAGTTTGTGTACGCATCAATAAATTTTCAGTGATGTAAAATGAATCTTGCATATCACGAGCAGGATGTCCCTTAGGAACATTTAACATTTCAAAATTGAATAAATCAACTTCTACTTCTGGTCCTTCAGCAATACTATATCCCATCCCCATAAAAATTTCTTCTACTTCTGCAATTGTTTTTGATAGTGGATGCACTGTTCCCACTTTAAATTCACGTGCTGGAAGTGTAACATCAATTGTTTCATTCTTCAATTTTTGATTAACTTCTTCTTCAATTAATTGTTCTTTACGGTGATTAGCACTGGCTTCAATCTTAACTTTTACTTCATTTGCAAGTTTTCCAATAACCTTCTTTTCTTCAATTGACAAAGATGCCATAGTTTTCATAATTTCACCTAATGGGCTTTTCTTTCCCATATAAAATGATCTTAATTCGTTAAGCTCATTTTGATTACTGGCTTCGGAAATCTTTGCAATTGCCACTTGTTCAATTTCTAATAATTGTTCTGAAATACTCATTTTATTCCTCCTAAAAATAAAAAAATGCTTCCCCAATGTTTTAAGGACGCAAAAATAAAATACGTGGTACCACCTTAATTCATACTAAAAGTATGCACTCAGGATAACCTTTAACGCAAGTTATGCGGGTTTGATTAGAACCACTCCTTTGGCGAACACTTCTATAAATCATTTCATTTAAAGCTTTCAGTCACGGCTTTAATCCCTAATAAGAATCATTTATATACTTTTCCAAAATCATCATTTTATTTATTATCACTCTTATTATAACATATTTTTAATTTAAAGGGGCAAATATTGCAAGAAAAAAATAAAAGTTATAGACTTTTATCGAGCCTATAACCTTTATTCAATTAAATACGAGGTAGCGGTGAGTTGTCTGGTTCATTGACATGAACTTCACTACAAGTATAGTTTGGAATAAATTGATTTTGAACTACATGATGATGAACGACTTCTGTATGATAGTTGTGAACATAAGGTTGTCTTACAACATGATATTGATCGATAACTTGTTTTGAACAAGTAACAATAGGTGGACAATCTTGGAACATAATTGGACACATTGGTCTTGGGCAACCATTATTAGGTCGATTGCAGCCACAATCATTGCCATTATTATTGTTATTTGAGTTAGCATCATTATTATTTCCCATATAGTTCATATTATTAATAAAAGGATTTTGAAATTGATTCATCGTTTCACCTCCCTTACGTTGTTATGATATGTTAAAAAAACTTAATTGTGTAATTATATGCCTAATTTAGACAAAATTATATCTAACTAAGATGTATAATCTAAATATAAGGAGTTTTTAATTATGAATTTAACACCCATTGTAATTGAACAGACCGGACGTACTGAAAGAAGTTATGACATCTATTCAAGATTATTACAAGACCGAATTATTATTTTATTTGGGGAAATTACTGATGCTTTGGCAGCTAGTATTATTTCTCAACTATTGTTTCTAGCAAGTTCAAATGAAGAAAAAGATATCTACATTTATATCAACTCCCCTGGTGGAAGTGTGACCGCTGGTCTTTCTATTTATGATACAATTCAGTATATAAAACCAAAAGTAATTACGATTGGGATGGGGCTTTGTGCAAGTATGGGAGCTTTTTTACTTGCTGCAGGTGATGAACGAATGGCTCTAGCAAATACCAAAATTATGATTCATCAACCATTAGGTGGAGCCAAAGGTCAAGCAACCGACATTATGATTGTAGCTGAAGAAATTATTAATACAAAAAAACAACTTAATGAGATTTTAGCTCACCATACAAAACAACCGCTATCAAGAATTGAAAAAGATTCTGATCGTGATTTTTATATGGATACTAAAGCAGCATTAGAATATGGAATCATTGATAAAATATTATCCTCCAGATAATTTGAAAAA
The DNA here is from genome assembly GCA_964541525.1 of uncultured Staphylococcaceae bacterium. GTDB lineage: Bacteria > Bacillota_I > Bacilli_A > ML615J-28 > CAG-313 > UBA1737. The sequence goes on from CAZIQF010000017.1 coordinate 16,542, forward strand.
AAATAAGGCTCAAATTGAGTCTTATTTTTCCATTTTATACCAATCCGGATATGTTTCTAACACAATATATTTATGGGTAATTGGATGTTCAAATTCCAAATGATAACTATGTAAATGGAGAATCTCATCATCAGTTTTTTCTCCATATAAGATATCGCCGACAATTGGTGCATTTTTACTCAAAAAATGTAATCTTAATTGATGAGTTTTACCAGTACAAAGTAGCGCTTCAATAATTGAATGATTATTAATAATTTCTAATGTTTTATAAACAGTTTTACTGTTAATGAAATCAGTATGATAAGTTCTTTTAATAACACTATCTTCACTTTTCTTAATTCCCAATTCAATAATTCCATCAGCAGGAATGACTACATTTGTAGTTTCTAATAGATATTTTTTAATAATATTTGTATTTTGCAGTAGATAAGTCATATATGGATTTTTTGCAAGCATAATTAGTCCTGATGTAGGAGCATCAAGCCTACTAACAAAATGAGCATTAGCTAAAATTCCATTTCTTTTATAATAAGACATAACATAGTTAGCAAGCGAATTAGTGAAATGTTCTTTAGTTGGGATACACGCAAGATTTGATGCTTTATTAATCACGAGTAAATAAGCATCTTCATATACAATTTCAAACTCACCTAAAGTTGAAACAATGTTCTCACCTTGATCGGATGCCGGCATGACAACCTCTAATAAATCATCTATATGTAGTAAAAAATGATTATCAACAATTTGATCATTGACTAAATATTGACCATTACCACTTCTAATAGATTTAAAAACTTGATCAGAAATGCCTTTTTCTTCTAAATATCTTTTAACGCGATATCCTTCTTTTTCAACAATATATCTAACAATCATATCTTACCACTTCTTATGAATAATTGTAACTTCATTTTCTAATGGATCAGGTTTTAAACTTTTATCATCACCATGAGTTTGGTCTAAGATCGCAATTGTTTTTCTAATGGATGTCATCTCATCATCTAACTGTTGAGCTGCAATGGATGCATTAGTTAGTCGTTCTTTTAATTCATCAGGAATCTTTTTTTGATACTTATATTTTAGCGAATGTTCAATGCTGGCCCAAAAATGCATTGCGTGAGTTCGAATCTGAAATTCTAATTTGACTGGAATAGCTCCATTAATCGTTTCAACTTCATACCTACAAATAATATGATATGATCGATAACCACTTGGTTTAACATTTTTGATATAATCTCTAATCTCTAAAATTTCTAAGTCTTTTCGTTTTTTGATCAATTCTGCTACTTGATATACATCATCAATATATTTACAAGTAATTCTAATGCCACCAATATCGTGAACCATTTCATCAATATATTGAGGTTCGACATTCATTCTTTTGGCTTTATCTAAAATACTTTGAGGACTTTTAACTCTTCCTGATACAATTTCAATCGGACAATATTGATTTGCCAGATGATATTGATGCTTAATTCCCTCTATTTTCAATATAAAACCTTCTACTGCAAGTTGATATGGTTGTAAAAACAACTCCCAGTTAAATAATTCATTAATTTCTACCATTTTATCACCACTTATATTTTATCATATTTAGTTTATTTTTACAAATATATCGAAAACTAAAAAAAGATTAATATTAAACTTGCATTTTTTATATTTTTGTGTATAATACTTATGAATAAAGAAATAATATAAAAAAATCAGGAGATTTATTATGGCAAAAGACGTTACTATCGAATTTAAAACTCTACTTACTAAAACCGAATATGATCGTATATACAATCTATACAAGGAATATCCAGGTAATTTACAAACAAATTATTATTTTGATACTAAACGCTTTACGCTAAAAGCATCTGATGCAGTACTAAGAATCAAAAGACGTGATAATCTAGTGTTAACATTTGAAAGAAAAAAAGGATATAATTTACAAAGAATTGATGAAGATATCACCGAAGAACAATTTACTGCCTTAGTTGAACAAGGCATTATCCCTAGTGAAAAAATTGCTGAGGAAGTAAACGATATTATTAAGGGGCAAAATATCATTAATTTTATGAATCTTTCAACTTATCGTATTTCATTTCCATATAAGAAGGGACGCTTATCATTAGATAAATGTGAATATGTTGATACCACTGATTATGAATTAGAATATGAAGCTAATAATCGTGAAAAAGGAAAATTAGAATTTGTTGAAATTATTAAAGAGTTTAATATTGCCTATAAGAAAAGTCAACTTAAATTAAAACGTGCCTATGATGCATTAAGAAAAAAATTATAAGATTGTGATTAACTAAATCACAATCATTTTTTTATAAATTAAAAAAGTAAACCAAACTAAATAATTTGATTTACTTTATTCTTCATCATCAAAATAATCTTCATCTTCCATCTCTTCATCAAGCAATTTTGTTGCTTTTAAAATTGCCTCATTATGACGAAGTTCTTTAGGTAAAAAAATCGTAATATCCTCATTGTTATAACCAACTTGAAGTTCAGTTTCATTAATAATGATTGGACGCTTTAAAACACTTGGGTTTTCAATGATAAAATCAATTAAAGCCCCAACTGACATACTATCTGGGTCTAATTTCTTTTCTTTAAACACTTTTGATCTTGTAGAAATAATATCATCAAAACCATTTTCACTATTAGATAGCATTTTAAAAATATCATCTTTTGATAATTTAATACTAAAAATATTTTTTTCTGAATATGGAATATTATACTGATCAAACCATTTCTTCGCTTTTCTACAAGATGCACAACTTGGAGTTGTATAAATTTGGATCATAGAAACCACCCCTTAAATTTTACTAATTAAATTTTACCATATTTTTATGAAAAAGTCAAGGTCAATTTTCATTATTTTTTTGTAATTTTTGGTGAATTTTATCATTTTTTGATATATGTCTATTTAATTATTTCCTATTAATATGAAAAAGCAACCCACAACGAGGTTGCTTTTTTTAGATCCACATAGGAAGAGCAAGAAGAAAGCCAATCACAAGATAGATAGCACCGACAATCGCGATAAAGCTAATCTTAACGCCTTCTCTTTCTCCCTCTTTTCTTAATTTATAATCAACATATGATTCTTTATATCTTCTTTCTTTTGATGTAAAAATGTATTTAGCAGCTAAACTAATACTATAAGTCAACAAATCAAAGAATCCTTCACCACTAATTAAAACTAGGGCGCCAATTCCACCTACTAATACACCAGCTGTAAAGAAGCCATCAGAAAATACTGTAAATAATTGCATATAATCACTTTTGATTTGTTCATAATGATTATGAAACAAGTAAGCTACGACTAATCCCATAATGATAAAACCAATTACAGCTGTAATTATATAGTTTTTTAAAGTATTATAATTTTTTTCAACTTGCTGATTATTATTTTGATTCATTATTTAATTCCTTTAAATATTTTTCATATTCAACATCATTACAATATACAAAGTGACCTGGTTCTACTTCTCTCATCGTCGGTTTATTAACACTATAATCATGTTCTGCTAGTGGATTATATGTAATACGTTGACGTTTCTTTTCGTATTCAGGATCGGGTTGAGGAATCGCTGATAATAGTGATTTTGTATATGGATGTAAAGGATGAGCAAATAATTCTTGTGATGTTGCAAGTTCTACTAACTTACCAAAATACATTACTGCAATACGATCACTAAAATATTTTACTACTGATAAGTTATGAGCAATAAAGATAATTGTTAATCCCATCTTTTCGCGTAATTCATTAAGTAAGTTGATTACTTGTGCTTGAACTGATACATCTAGAGCACTTACTGGTTCATCAGCAATAATTAATTCTGGTTCCATAATGATTGCTCTAGCGATACCAATTCTTTGACGTTGACCACCTGAGAATTCATGTGGATAACGATTAGCATGTTCTCTTACTAAGCCTACTAATTCTAACACTTCATATACTTTTTCATCAATATATTCTTTGTCACGAATACCACGAATTCTTAAACCTTCAGCGATAATTTCACGAACAGTCATTCTTGGGTCTAATGATGCAATTGGATCTTGGAAAATCATTTGCATTTTAGTCATAACATTATCATTTTTTGCAAAACGAATTTGATCAGCTCTACGACGTTTTATATCATCAAGTTCGGCTTTAGATACACCTTTAGCTAAAGCTTCAGCTAATAATTCATCAAAATATTTTGTAACTTCTTCTACTCTTTTTTGAGCATAAAGTTTAGGACCATATTTTTGATCATAATTTGCTTGTTTAATTTTTTCTCTTTGTTCAGCTACAACACGATCACATTCAGCTTGAAGTGCTTCAATTTGGTCTTGATATCTTTGTTTGATATCTTCATGGCTATTGATATCAGCACTTTCAAGTTCTTCAGCCATTTTTAATTTCAATGCATCAATTGCAGCTTTAGTTTTAATTCGTTTATATTTAATTTCTTTACGATTCCATCTAGTACCAGCTGATACTCTTTGTCCCTTGAAAATTACATCACCTGATGTGATATTATAAAGTTTAATAATTGAACGACCTGTAGTTGTTTTACCACAACCAGATTCACCAACGATTCCAAATACTTCACCTTTATAGACATCAAAACTAACATCATTAACTGCTTTTAGTTTTGAACGTCCCATTTTGAAGAATTGTTTTAAATGTTTTACTCTTAAAATTACTTCTCTATTTTGATTATTCTCCATCGTTAGTATCTCCTTTCGCTTTTCTTAAACGATTTGCACGTTCAATGATTGCTGCTGGTGGTTCAACTTTTGGAGCATTTGGATGTAATAACCAAGTAGCGGCATAGTGTCCTTCTTTAACCTCAAACATCGGTGGTTGTTCTTCAAAATCAATTTGCATTGCATATTTATTTCTTTCAGCAAACGCATCACCAACTGGTGGATAAATCATGTTAGGAGGAGTACCTGGAATTGCATCTAATTTACCATCTGTATCCAAATCAGGAATTGATGATAACAATGCCCAAGTATATGGATGAGCAGGTTCATAGAAAATGTCATTAACTGTACCATATTCAACAATTTTACCAGCATACATAACTGCAACATGGTCTGCCATATTAGCAACTACACCTAAGTCATGGGTAATGAAGATGATTGATAATTGACGTTCTTTCTTTAATTTATTAATTAATTCAAGAATATTGGCTTGAATAGTTACGTCTAAAGCCGTTGTTGGTTCATCACAAATCAAAATATCTGGATTAGAAACAAGAGCAATTGCAATAACGATCCGTTGACGCATCCCACCTGAGAATTCAAATGGATATTGATAGAATCGTTTTCTTGCCTCAGGAATACCTACTTCTTCCATAACTTTGATAGCTCTAACTTTAGCCATTTCTTTTGTCACTTTATTAACGACACCAGAAGCATTAACTTTTAAATACTCTACTAAATCTAAAGTTTCTTGTTCGAAATCAATTTGAGCAGAACTAGCAATTTTAGCTTCAAAATGAGCAATTAAGTTATTAATTAGTTTGATAATATTTTCCTTAGTTTCATCGAAGTCAACAATTGAAGGAGGTACTGGTTTCCATTCAGGAACTTGACCTTTTGCAATTATTTTATTAATTTTAGCAGTCTCTTTTTCAAAACGATTTTGTTCTTTTACATTTCTTTTCTTACCGACAAAGTAACGGTTAACTAATAACTTAATTGAGCCTATAAATGTATATTCTTTGCTATCTTTACGAAGTTCTAGATGATTAATCGCAGCAGATACTTTTTCTTTTAATTCTTTTAAAGTTTCATGTACTACTTTAAAATCTAATTCTTCTACTTCAAATACTGGAAGAGCTTGTTTTAAACTTTCAATTGCTTCTTTCTTACGTTCATTATGATACTCACAAGCATACTTTAAAGCGTTTTTAGCTACTTTTATAAATTTAATATTAAAGTTATCATTGAAATAATTTTCTAATTCTTCATTTAATTCAGCAATTGGTTTATTACTTAGTTCTTGACCACTGAATGTTAGATAATAACCCATTGCGAAGAAATCTGGTTTAACATATCCAACCGCTTCTTTTGCAACACTTAAAATTCCTTCTAATGCAGGAACGATTAAACTAAAGTCATTTTCTTTAATTTGTTCTTTTGTTAACCCTTTAAGTGATTCAACATAAGTATTTAATTCTTCAGCACGACTATTTACAACGTAAGTTTGAATTGAATCAGCTGCATATTCAGCAATTTCTTTTAAACGTCTCTTAGGTTCTTTAAAACCTTTCTTTTCAATCTCAAATAATACTGCAGGTATAATATCAACAAGAACACCACAAGCATCAAATGCAACATTATATTCTTTTTCTAGTTCAATATGTTTTCTTTCAAATTTGTCAAAATCTTCACATAATTTAATATATTCTACTTTTTCTGCATCACTTGTAGCGATATCAACCATTCGAACTTTCAATAAATCTAGTTTAAAATTAAAATTATGACGTGATTCTCTTTGTTTTGCTTTTCCTTTAAGAATCATTGCTTCGGTTAATTGGCGTCCAATCTTAACAATTGGATTTAAACTTGACATCGGATCTTGGAAGATCATTGAGATTTTGTTACCACGTAATTTATGGAAATCTTCTTCACTAATTTGTAGTAAATCTTGTCCATCGTATAGGATTTCACCATTTTCAACAATGGAATTTCCAGCTAAAATCCCCATGATTGCTTTTGATGTAACTGATTTACCTGAACCTGATTCACCAACGATTGCTAAAGTTTCACCTTTATATAAATCAAAGCTAATTTCACGAACTGCTTGAACTTTACCTGCAGATGTTTTGAAGGAAATTTTTAAATCTTTTACTTCTAATTTCTTTTCCATATTATTCTTCAGCTCCTCTCAATGAAGGGTTAAATGCATCACGAAGCCCATTACCAAATAAGTTAAATGAAATCATTAATAATGAAATAAAGATTGCTGGTGGCGCAATAATATGTGGGAAGTTACCAACAAAGGTTGAACCATTTGAAAGTAATGTACCGACACTAGTAAAGCCACTTGTTTCAAGATTAATAATATTTAAATAAGATAACATTGATTCTGAGAAAATGACACCAGGGATTGATAAAATTGAACCGGTAATGATTGTACCAATCGCATTCGGGAAGATGTGTTTAAACATAATTCTAAAGTCACTAGCACCAAGAGTTCTTGCTGATAAGATATATTCTTGACCTTTAAAACGATAGAATTGCATTCTTACACGACTTGCCATTCCAATCCAACCAGTTGTTACAAAGGCAAACAGTAATGATACTAGTGGACCAACAATTTTAGCTAGATGTAGGTTAAATAACGTTGCAACTACAATAAACGGAACACCGGACAGCACGTCACTAACTCTTTCTAAGATCATATCTACAGCACCACCATAATAACCTTCAACAGCACCATAGAAAGCACCGATTGTAAGGTTGATTGCACTAACAAAGATTGCAAGTAGGAACGAAAGTCTAGCACCGCTTCCAAGTAGTGTGAAGATATCTTTACCACTATCATCTGTACCAAATAAGAATTCAGCATAGAAACCTGAATCTAAATCAAATTCAAACATATTTAAAATAGCTTTATAATCTTCATCTGTTGTTGCATTTTTAATTGCTTCATTAACTGATGCTTCGGTACAACCTTCTGCATAACTCCAATTAGTTCTCTTATAACGATAATATTCATTATATAAAACTCTTACTTTATAACCTGTTTGATTTTTGTATGCATATGTATACCAAGTATTTTCAACTGGTGTTGTGTAAATTTCTTTTGTTAAGGTATTACCAATATTACCGACAGAATTTGCAGTGATTTTGTTGAATGTATATGTACCATCGTCACCATCAATTCTTAAATCACTATAATATTGATAACGATATTTATCGGTTGAAGCAAGATAGTCTGCTACATATTCACCATTTTCATCAAATTCAGCAGTTCCAACTTCTTGAGCGTAAGGTTCACTTGCTTTGTAATGAGCTTGAGCAATTTGCCAATATTCATCTTTTACTAATTTATACCATAAATCAGCATCTTTAGAACCAGCATAATTTTGTGGTAATGGGAATAAAACTTGGATATTTGCAACATTTTGGTAAGCTTGCAATCTAAAATAATCAAGTGGAATTAAATTATCATATTCAAATCCAACTTTTAGATATGTATCAATATTTACGTCATAATAGTGAATTGTTACATTATCATCGCCTTGTTTAATAGTGTCAGAATATTCATTAACAACTTTATTAATTGGAACATAATTAGCATTATTAGCATTTGAATTTTTTTCAACACCAATTCCCATCATTTTATCATATCTAACATTAGTATAACTTGTTTCAACTTTTGAACCATCCCAGCCTAATGCTGAAAAAGTATCACTCTTAGGTAGAACTTTACGATAATAACCATCAGCATCCATTGTAGTATACTTTGATAACATTGGTGCGAAAATTGCAAATAGGAATAAGAAAATGATAATAATAGCAGCAGTTACCGATGATTTATTTCTTCTAAAACGAATAAAAGCATCTTTAAAGAAACCAACTGGTTTAGTATCAAACTTAACGTCTTTAATAATTGAATCAGTTTGAACTAATTTAAATTTTTCCGGTGAAATATTTTGATATTTGTTATTATTATTCATCATTTCTTTGAACCTACCCTAATTCTCGGATCAATAAATCCGTAACTTATATCGATAAAGATATTGGCACTAAGACCGATTAATGTATAGAAAATTGTATCAGCCATAAAGAAATTATAGTCTCTTAAAGTAATTGAAGTAACATATAATTTCCCAATACCTGGAATACCGAAGATTTGTTCGATAATTAGCGAACCACTTAAGATACCAATGAATTCACCGATAATCATTGGTAAGATAACGACCATAGCATTCTTCATTGCATGTCGTGTAGTTGCTTGAGATTTTGTTAAACCTTTTGTTCTAGCAAGTAACATGTATTCGCTAGTTAATACTTCTGATAATTCCGCACGAGTGTATCTTGTAAGTCCAGCTACAGTACCAAATGCTAAAGCAATGATTGGTGGCAGCATTGACCAGAACATTCCGAAACTAAAGAAGCTATATTCTTCTTGCGAAGCAATTTGCAGTGGTAAGAGTTTTAATTTATAACATAATAAGTATTGTACTAAAAATGCATAAACATAACTAGGAACCGAAATAAATACCATAACCAAAGTAGATATTAGATGATCCTGCCATTTGTTTTTCTTTAATGCAGTAAAAATACCAAATGCAAGTCCTAGAGGAATTGCGATGATAATTGAATATAGATTAACCATTACTGAATATGGGATTTTTTCCATAATAATATCAAATACTGGTTTACTCTTATACATAGTTATACCTACTCCAAAGTAACCATATAAAAAGATATTAATTAGGTAACGACCAAATTGAACCATAATTGGATCATACAACCCATTTTCTTCACGTTTTGAAATTTGTAGATTTGGGTCAGTACCTGGACCTTTTAGGATTGGAGCATCAGGCAGTAAGTGCACTAAAGTAAAACAAATAGTACAAATAATTGTTAAAGTCATCAGCATTAAAAGTATTCTTTTGATAACATATTTAACCATATAGTTTTCTCCTTTCTTTGTTTTACAAAATAATCGGTAGCCCGATAAATAGGCTACCGATTGTATTTAACAACTAATTAAATTAGTATTGTAGACCGCCTTTAATATATTCAGCCCATTGTTCATCAGTATAGTTGTAAGTCATATGTTTAATACCACCGAAACCGATTATGTTAACATATGTCTTAGTACCATAATTGATCTTATGAGAATATAATGCAGCAGATTGTCTATAGTATAGAGGGATAGCACAGTATTCTTGTAAGTATGCAAGTTCACATCTTGAGAATACATAAGCTAATGTAGCCATATCATAATCTACAGCAGGATTTACGCCTTCAACTGAACCAGTACCAGCTAGCCATTTAGACCATGCTTGAATTGATGCAGTATATTCAGTACCTTCAATTTCAACTGTTACAGGATATTTGTCTGTTTGGAAACCATATTCCATTTGGTTACCGCCACCAAATGCATCATCTGTATAGATTTGTGAGAATGAAGTAAGCATACCATATGCAGCACCACCCCATGTAGAGAAGATCATATCTGTTTTACCAGCATATAATGTTTCATAATAATCTGCATCTGCAACCATTTCAACTTCAACTTTACCTTCTAATGAAGTTCCTCTAGCTGCTTCTGCTAATTGATCTCTAACATATGAATACATGTTAACATAGATTGTATCATTTTGATATACAGAGAATGTAATAACAACTTTTTCACCATCTTTGTATAAACCATCTTTAACAGCTTTATCATAAGCAGCTTGCATTGCTTCTTTAGCAGCAGCCATATCATAACCAGTTACAGAACGATAAGCTTCATCAACTGATTCAAATTCAGTACCTGGACCATATTCGATACCATATAATTCAAGGATAGCGATCTTAGCACATTCGTAATTACGATATGTAGATTCTGAACCATCTTCTAGTAAGATTTGATACATATAATTGAATAAACCATAACCAGGAGCAGCAGCAGCAGTAAATGCTGAAGTAAAGTATTCTCTATCGATACATAATGATAATGCTTCACGGAATTCTTTTACAGATAAGATTCTCTTATTAACACCTTCAGATTCTCTAGCACTTAATGCAGCTAAATCTGAGTTAACAGTAAATTTAGTTGTGTATGATTCTGGTGAATAAACTAAGTTTTTACTACTACCATATTTATCTAAATCATCAGCAGTAAGACCTACAGCATCGATTTGACCTAATTCAAATGCTTGTAATTGAGTTTCATGTTTTTCAATAACTTGACAAGAGATCTTGTCTGTTTGATATTGGCCTTCATGTTTACCATCTAAGAATCCATACCATTCAGTATTACGAGTAAATGTAATTTGTTTATCAGCTTCAAAGTATTCAAGTTTGTAAGGACCATAAGAGATTGAAGTAGCAAGACTTGTCATATAGTTATTAACTCTTTCACCAGCAACTTCTGTCCAACAAGATTCATATAATGTCTTATTAACTAACCATGTTGATGATAAATAGTAAGGTAAGTAGAATTGAGGGTTCTTAAGTTCGTTTTCGATAACGATAACGATTGAATATTCACCAGTTTTTACTAGACCAACTTCATCAAAACTCATTTCAGGATTTGCTGCACCAGCAAATACGAATTCTTGCCATTCTGAGTTAGCATATTCTCCTTCTGCTTCAGCATAAGCAGCAGCATTTGCATAACCATGTAATCTTGCAACTAAATCTTTAAGTTGAGCAATTGTTTCTTCAGTACAAGGAACAACATCAGCAACACTACCTTTACATTGACCTAATAGACTTTTCCAATTTTTGTAGCAGTCTACACCTTTTTCATCAACGAAGAATGATGCATAACCTAAAGTATAGTATTCAGTTAATGTATTAGAAGACCATAAGTTACTATCAGTTAATTTGAAACCAAGATATTTACCATCATAAACAGCTTGACCGTTTTCATCAAAAGTAATTGCAGAATTATCAGCATAATCATAGCCAATATTAAATTGACCTTTACCATCAGCAGCAGGTACTACTAATGAGCTAGTATAAGAAAATTGACCATTGTATAAATAATTTTTAGCATTAACAATTGAGAAGTCACCACCATAGTAAGAGTCAGCACGACGGTTAAGTTGTTTTGGATCTAATTGTTGTTGCATTGAATAAATATAATCATCAGCAGTAATAGCTTCGCCATTTTCCCACTTAGCATCCTTATTTAATTCAATCTTCCAAGCTTTTCCTTTTTCACCAGCTTTGATTCCGTATTCGCCAACATATGTGTCAGTAACGTCAGTTGGAAGTGATGCAGCCATTTCGCATGAAATTTCCCAACCATCACCAGTTTCATTTAACACATAGTCATAGAAACCAGTACTTAACATACCTAAAACATAACTATCATCATTTGTTTCCCATGATAATGGGTTCCAGTTCATTGATGTAGTACCAGCGATAAAATCGTTGTATGTATAGTTTCCATCTTTTTCATACCATGCTTTTTGGTCATCATTATTACCGCCGCCGCCATTTCCGCCGCCATTGCCGCCAAAACATGAAGCAAGACTAGCTACAACGCCTAAGCATAATACGAATAAAAATAATTTTTTCATCATAATAATTTTCCTCCTTATTATTTTTTTAAATCGTTTTGAAATACTTAAATTAAGTTTTGACACTCTTTTTAACTATTTATGCAAATATTATATCAAACTACAAAATAATATGCTTAAATAATGCTTAAATTAACTAAAGAAAACGTTTTCTTTACGATTTTTTCAGAAATATTTTTTATAAAATATTGGTTTTATTCCCTTTTTTCTTTAAGTAAACGCTAGTTTTTTTAATATTTTCAACTATTTTTTAACTTTTTATTTTTCTCAAATTTTTTATTTTTTAGTGGATTCAGTTGTTTTTCTTGACTATTTTTAATTATTTAGGTATAATGTTAGTGTTCAATAAATATTTATAAATTATATGAAAAGAAATAGTAAATAATGTCTTAACTTTTAGAGAATCTTTTGCTTTGGTGAAAAAAAGATAAGTTACAATCATTATTGAATGGGTCTTGGATAAGATAGGAGGAAATGCCTGTCCGTGAATTAAGCGTTAATTATACAAAGGAAAATATTTATATTTTTAAACTTTAGGTGGTACCACGATTTTTAAACTCGTCCTTTAGAAATAGAGGCATGAGTTTTTTTATTTTAAATGGAGGTTAACTATGAAAACAATTATATCCGGTGTCCAACCATCAGGAAATCTTACTTTAGGTAATTATCTAGGAGCAATCAAAAATTTTGTTGATCTGCAAAATGACGAAACCGAAAAAGAACTATTAGTATTTATTGCTGATTTACACGCAATTACTGTCCCTCAAAATCCCACAAATCTTAGACAAAATATTAAAAGTTTGGCCGCTTTATATCTTGCGTGTGGACTTGATCCAGCAAAAACAACTTTATTTATTCAATCTGAAGTTAGTGCCCATGCTGAATTAGGCTACTTACTTCAAACAATCACTTATATCGGTGAATTAGAAAGAATGACTCAATACAAGGATAAAAAAGTTAAACAAGTTGAAGGAGTATCTTCTGCACTACTTACGTATCCAGTATTAATGGCCGGTGACATTCTTTTATATAATGCTGATGCTGTACCTGTTGGTGCCGATCAAAAACAACATTTAGAATTGACAAGAAATCTTGCGATAAGATTTAACTCCAAATTTGGCGATACTTTTAACGTTCCTGAACCACTAATTCAAAAAGTAGGTGCTAGGATTATGTCTTTACAAGAACCTACTAAAAAGATGAGTAAATCAGATAAATTAGATAAAGCAAGTATTTTTATTCTTGATGAAGAGAATGTTATTAGAAAAAAGATTGCTAGTGCTGTGACCGATTCAGAGAATAAGATTATTTATGATCCAGAAAATAAGCCTGGTATCAGTAATCTTTTAACAATTTTATCTAGTTGTTCAAATATTTCGATTGAAGAAGCAGTGGAACAATGTAAAGATTTAAACTATGGTGAATTTAAGAAAAAAGTTGCCGATAGTGTTGTAAATTTATTAAAACCAATTAAAGAACGTTATGATGAATTAATTGCTAATAATGAATGCTTAGACCAAGTATTAAATGATGGTAGAGATAAAGCTAGTTATCTTGCAAGAAAGACATTATATAAAGTTAAAAGAAAAATGGGTGTAGGAAGAAAATAAAAGCTGTCAGTCGACAGCTTTTTTATTTACATAAAAATTGAATAATTTCAGTTTGAACTTGCTTTCGGTAAGGAACCTTTGTATAACAGTGTTCTGATCCATCAATTAAAATATATTTTGAATTAGGATACAAATCATCATATAATTTACTATCAGCAGGATTTACAGCTTGGTCCTTTGTTCCTTGAAGAATTAAAACCGGATTAGTAAAGTTTTCTACACCTGCATATAAATTGCAATCTTGTAAGCTAGTTAAGAAATCTTTAGATAAATAATATCCACCTAAATCAACATATTTATCATCAACAATCTCATGTGTAGTAAATGCACGGGTTAAATTATTGATTAGTTTTCCAGCAGGTGATAATAATACTAATTTTTCGATTAGTTCCGGCATTTCCGCTGACATTCTAGCAGCATTTGCTCCACCCATTGAAAAACCAATTAAGTAGATTGGTTTACCATGATTTAGTCTAACCGCCTCTTTTATGATGCTTCTTGCATCAGCTTTAACTGTTTCAAAAGTTTGATCACTAAATTCACCATCAGAATCACCACTTCCCATATAGTCAAATCTTAATGTTGCAATATGATGTTCAACTAATACTTTGGTAATTTGTTTAAATAAAAAGCCATTTTCATTTTTATGACCTGTATAGCCATGTAAACAAACTGCAATTTGTTTAAACCCATCATCAGGTGTAGACAATAATCCTCTAATGGTATATCCATTAACATTTAATTCTTGATAACTAATTTTCATAATTGGCCTTTCTATATTCATTAATCGCCTTACGAATATTTCCGTATGATTGCTTTAAACATTCATTAATTATAACTAAATTTTCTTCACCGGTAAAAGCGTGAAATAAAACTTTTTTAACCGTTTGATATTTATTTAAAAGTCTTTGTGCTTCTTCTTTATCGCATTCTAATAACGTACAGATGATACTAATACTTCTGGCTACTAATTTCTCATTTGTTGCTTTAACATCAATCATCAGATTTTCATAAACTTTTCCCATTTTAATCATTGATGCAGTTGAAATCATATTGCAAATCATTTTTTGAGCAGTTCCCGATTTCATTCTTGTCGAACCAGTTATTACTTCTGGTCCAACTAAAGCGACAATTGGCAAATCACAAATTTGTTCTAAAACTGAATTAGCACTAGTTGTAATGCAACACGTAGTAGCACCAATCATTTTAGCATAATTAATTCCCCCAATTACATATGGTGTTCGACCGCTCGCAGCAATTCCAATCACAATATCTTGCTTCGATAATTTGATATTGATTAAATCCTCTTTCCCTAATTCTCGATTATCCTCAGCTCCTTCTTTGGCTTTGACAAAGGCATCTTGCCCACCAGCCATTAAACATTGAACCAAATCATAATCAACACCATACGTTGGAGGACATTCTACTGCATCTAAAATGCCTATTCTACCGCTTGTACCAGCACCCATATAAATTAATCTACCACCATTTAGAAAAGCATTGTATACTTTATCTACTACTTTTGCAATGGCTGGCAATGCAAGTTCAACCGCTAAAGCAACTTTTTGATCTTCGCAATTAATCTTTTTCAATATTTCAATCGTTGGTAATACATCGATATCCATTGTATTCAGATTTCTACTTTCAGTTGAAATTTTTTTCAAATCAACACTCATTAAAATTTACCTCTAATTGTTGGATCCGTAACATTCCCTAAAATAACTTGTTTACTAGCTCCGGTTACACTAGGAACATTAGTTGGGATTTTCATTAAATTATAATAGCCTAAAATTGCAAAGCTAAATGCTTCTAATGCTTCATAATTAGCTTCAATTTCTAAACGACAAGGAAGTTTTTGACGTAATCTTTCCATAATATAGCCATTAAAAGCACCACCACCAGAAATTACTACTAAATCAATTTTTGGTAAAAACTTTTGATATGATAAGCAAATTGAATCAGCAGTATATGCAGCAAGTGTTGTTATAACATCACTATCAGTACCACCTAAACCTTTAATTTTAATGATTATTTCGGATAAGAATGTATCATTATATTTTTCACGCCCAGTACTTTTTGGCAATTTTAAATGAAGATATGGATCATTTAATAAATCATCTAATACTTCACCAATAATTTTTCCTTTTGATGCAACTTTACCACAATCATCAAAATCTTTTCTAAATAATCGTTTCATCGCTGCATCAATTAAAATATTACCAGGACCAGTATCAAAAGCGATAATATCTTCAATTCTACCACCTTTTTTTAAATATGTAACATTAGAAATACCACCAATGTTTTGTAGCGCAATATTTTTCGTTTTTGATGAATAAAGAACATAATTAGCAAAAGGTACAAGTGGAGCTCCACTCCCTCCTGCAGCCATATCCATCATTCTAAAATTACTGATAACTTTACAATTAAATTCATACGCAAGAAGTGATGGATCACCTAATTGTAAAGTTGATGATTCATAATTATTCAATGAATCAGGATTATGCCAAACAGTTTGACCATGCATTGCAATAAACTCTAGTTCTTCTGCCTTAACATTAGCATCAGCAAGGAGTTTTCTGCATGCTTTAACATATTGCTTAGATAATTCTACATTAAGACTACAAATGACTTGAATTTTACAATCATGATTTGAACATATTTTTAATAATTTAGCTTTTAGTTCTTTAGGATAAGGTATATATGTAAAATGTTTAATCTTAAACTTATTCTTTTTTGTTTTTTTTATTTCCACTAAGCAAGCATCTACTCCATCAAGTGAAGTACCACTCATTAGTCCTATTGCAAGCATTATTTCACCTCTTTTTCAATAATTTCAAATTTAAAACTTTTACCCTTTTTTATTGCAGCCAATATCACATCAGTTGCATCTATATTGCCTATAACATTGACACGATTATCTTTAGGCAAGGGTTTCAATATAATATTAATTTCCCCCGCATATCGTTTAAATAACTGATTATCAATTGTAACATCTAAATAATTTCTTTCTTCAACATTAAATACAGTTATAACTTCCTTATTTCTAGTAGCAGAAAGTCGCAACATCAAATCATTATAATCAGGCCTAATTTTATGTGACAAAGCAAATAATGCTGGATCTAATTTTGTTAGTTTACATTTTGGATTAAATTTCAACATTAACTCAGATGTATTATGATGTACCAATAATTTTAATTCTTCTTCTGTTGCATATGCATCACCAAAATAGATTGTATCAATTCCACATGCTTTTAATTCTTCAATTGCAAGGGCTGTATCTATATGACGATGTGCCTCAACAGTAGGTAACCCTTCATACATCGGTGGTCTAAAGTTAATTTTAGATGGAATAAAAGCTGCCACTGTCATTCCTAATTCCCTAAATGTTTGAGTTTTTTCATAAACATCATCAATACTATGACCAGTATATAATTTAGGATAAAAATTAAAAGACATCGTTGTTTCACTTAAATTAAGTCCTAAATCAATTAATGTTTGTAACTTCGCTTTAGAAATGGTTGAAGCATTAAGTTCAATTTTGTGAATACCACTATTACTTAAATTAACAATTTCTTCATTAGAAAAGCCATAATCTAATCTAAATGAATAAACCCTTTTTAATGTTCCTAATTTTTCATACATTGGTTTCGAAATATCTAAAGTTAATTTTAATCCAAGTTTTGAACATTCATCAATCATTGATTGTAATTCATCAAACGAATTAGTCGCTTCATTGATATGAGCAGACGAAAACACATGTTCAATCCCCAGTGATGAAGCATATTTTAAATATTTAATTGTTTCTCCTAATGGATAGTCTTCCAATCCAATATATACAGAAATACCAGCATTCATCTTTTACTCCTATTTTATTAGTCTTTATTTATATAATAAGTATTTTTCACGTAATTTAATAAAATCATTTTTTGCTATTTTTAATAATTCAAATTGTTTTGAAAGTGATAGTTTACCATCAATAATCGAATCATCACCTGCTTCAAAATGGAATAAGGTTGGACGTCCTTCAACATATGGCTTGTTAATCTTAAAATGTTCTGAATAAATAGTTCGAATATGATGTAACATTGTCCAACTGGTTTTCATTGTATCAAAAGTTTTTCGATTCGTAATATGAAGATAAACACCCCCACATAATTCATTTTGATACTTAGCAAATGTCGGAGTATACCACTGTGGTCTAAAATAAACTCCTTTTAATCCATAACTATTTAATTCATCAGCAAGTTTTTCAGCATTAAGCCAAGGTGCTCCAACTAGTTCAAATGGTGTAGTTGTTCCTCGTCCTTCAGAAACATTAGTTCCTTCAAAAATACAAGTTGCATTATAGGCATATGCTGTTGCAATGGTTGGAATATTTGGTGTCGGTAAAACCCATGGAAGATTAGTATCCTCAAAGTCCATTTTGCGCATCCACCCAATCATTGGAATAATATGTAACTTACAACCAATTTTAAATTCTTCATTAAATAATTTTGCAAGTTCTCCCATAGTTAATCCATGTCTTTGAGGAAGGTCATAATAACCTACAAATGAACGATATTTTTCAACATCTAAATGATTTCCTTCAACTTTAACCCCATTAATCGGATTAGGTCGATCAAAAACAACAAATTCTTTATTAAATTCACTACAAGCCATCATTGCATATGCCATCGTATAAATGAAAGTATAGTAACGTGAGCCATTATCTTGAATATCAATACACATAATATCGATATTATCCATAACTTCTTTGCTGGGTTTCTTTGATTTTCCATATAAACTATAAACTGTAATATTAGTTAATTCATCGACATAAGTATCAACATGTGCTCCAGCTTGAATACTCGCTCTAACTCCATGTTCTGGAGAAAAAAGTGCCACAAGGTTGGTTTTCTTGCTTAAAACGTCAATACTAGATTGAAAATCACTAGTAATGCCAGTTGGATTAGTAATTAGTCCAACCCTCTTACCAGCAAATATTTCTAAATAATTATCGATGTTTTCAATTCCTAAAATAACTTTATTCTTCTTCATCTTCATCTTCCTCCGCTAAACGCATAATCTTTTCAAAATCAATTTGACTAAATTTATAATATATTGGTGCAGTAATTTTTATTTCTAAAAACAAAGGTAATGAAATACCAATTAACAACCAAACTGCAAGAACTCTTGGATCAAAAATACAAAGTGCAAAAACACCGATAATTACTACATGCAATACAAATAAAATTAATGTTGTTAGAATATATCTAAAAGTTACATAAAAACTTGTTCGATAAATTTCAGTAACATTTAATTTTTCAAAAGTGATAATTAAAAGTGGTAAGTGTACTGATAAAAATGTGATTACAAAAAAGCCAATAAAGCTAATTAAGAAACCAGTATTTAAAAATAACATTAATAAATTATCAGTTTCGCCATCAACAATTTCAGCTTTTGCATAAAAATAAATGGCATAGATACATACAATATATAAAATAAATAGAACAAATCCGGCAGGAAATGATTTTTTAAAATAATGTACAAAATTTTTAAAATATTGCTTGAAAACATTATCACTACCACTACCTTGCTTTAATGTTGCAGTTGCTGCAACCAGTCCCGGAAACATACCAATAATGGTACAAGCTAAAACAACAGTTAATATATTTACTATTAATAGTCTATATACCAAATCAAAAAAGCGATATGGTTTCGAATTTAACTTTGCATCATAATCTAAATTAGCCATTTTTATCTTACTCCTTTATATTTATTATAGCATATTATCATCTTTTTTACATAACTTTTACTAATTTTATTTAAGCATAAAAAAAGAGTTAGTTTCCTAACTCATATGGTTCAATAAAATCTTTTGAGATTTTGAGATTTTAAGATTTTGAGATAACTA
>CAZIQF010000018.1:0-35718 GCA_964541525.1 uncultured Staphylococcaceae bacterium
TTATCTTAAAAGATTTATTAATTTATCTTAAAAGATTTATTAATTTATCTTAAAAGATTTATTAATTTATCTTAAAATCTTAAAATCGCAAAATCTCAAAAGATTTTACAGAACCACTAATGAAAATTAGTTCCTTTTTGGCGTATTAATTAGACTTTAAGAATATTATTTTTTATTCGTTTTAAGTATTTTATATCTAAAAACATCGAAATCAGAATAACCAAATCCGATTCTTTTTATTGTTTTACAAAAATTATTTTTACCTTCTATAAAACCATTAGATAATCTTTTGTGAGTTACAGGATCAATTATAAATGAATTTGTTATTTCGTTTATCCATGATTTATATGTTAGTGCAGTCTTTTTAAATTCTTTTAAATTAAATTCTGATTTCTCAACTTTGTCACACCATTCAAGTATATCTTTTCTAGCTGTTTCATATGAAGAAAATTTAGCTATTTTGTATAGTTATTGAAGTAGAAGATAGGCTTCTTCAAGTTCTTTATCACTATTTACACAATATTCGATTACAGATTGATATGATGTAAAACCATATGTGTTTTTATTAACTTGTTGATCAAAAAACCAAGATTCTTTAGAATAAGTATTAGCAATTAATAATTTGTAATATTTTTTAATGATAGCTGCATATCTTAATTTATCAGAATCTTTAATTTTAGATTTTAAAATATTGTTCATAATAGAAATTCTAGTTTTATTAAAAGCCTCAGTAGTAAGTCTAATCCAGTGAAATCTGTCAGCTATATGAATACTATTCCAAAAAAGATTCTTACAAATCGTTCTATAAGATTCAAAAAGGTCAGTTACAACGTATTCTACGCTTAAACGCTCTGATTTATCAATAGTGTTAAAATAGTAGTAAATATAGTCTTGTAAGCGTGATGGAAGAATATCAAGTATTTCACCAGATTCAGGATCACCAATAATAAGAGCATATTTACCAGCAATGGTAGAAGCTTTAAATTCATCAATACAAATAATGCGAGTTAATGAACATCTATAATCATGAATGTTTTTCTTAAATTCATTAGAAACAGTAGTTTGAGAAACATTGGTTCTTTGAGATGCATCTTTAAATGATTGTTTATAGGTAGATTCTTTAATTATTTGATTCTTTAAATTTATAGAAATTGATTTTCTGAAATCTACAATATTGTTAGGTTGGTTAAAAGAATTACCACAGTAATTACATTTGAAGCGAATTTGGTGGAATAAAATAGTAGTTGGATAACCATTAATAGGTAGATATTTAATGCTTCTAGTATATGTGGAATTTTTAGTTAATGATAATCCTCCGCATTTAGGACAATTAATGTCATAATTTCTAATTTGAACAATATCAATATAATAGGAATTATTTATAAATTCTACTTTGGTTATTAATATATGTTTGTCTTGAAAATCAAGTAATTTTAGTGTATAATCATTGTTGTTCATGGGACTCCTTTCCTAAATTAATACGCCAATATTATTATAGGAAAACATGAACAAAAATAAAAGCGTTTAGTATTTAACAATACTAGACGCTTTTTAATTATCTTAAAAGATTTTATAATTTATCTTAAAATCTTAAAATCTGAAAACCATAAAAGATTTTATAGAACCAAAAAATATAGGAACTAGTATAATAAATGCTAGTTCCTTTTTTGCTTTCATAAATATAATAGACTTATAGATTATTAATAAAATTATAGTGATGAACAAAAAGGTGTATCGTGAAACATTTTGTTCAGTAAAAAGACTAAATGAAACATTTTGTTCACTAAAACATTAATATGCAACATTTCGTCCACCACACACATTTTTTGAAATCTATTAGTCTTCTATGTAGGACTAATTTTTTTATTTTATTATACCTATTTAGTCAAAAATATGGCTACATAGGTTATTTTTTATGCATTTATGAAACATTTAGATTTAAAGACTATGTGAGATTAATGAAAAATTTAGCATATAAGATGATCAAACACCATGATGATAAAGATGTTTTTATAATAAAAGAAATTCACTTAAAACTAGAAAAAAATATATTAGTACTAGTGGAGGCTGCTGAAAAAGTCTCAAAACATTGGGAGTGGTTGTTAATGATAAAATAAAGATAACCAAAAAAGACAAAGTTAAAATTACCAATTAACTTTGCCTGGTGGTTATCTTTTTTTGCAACTGAGTTAAATATGATCCGCGAACTGGGAAAATGAGAAAAACAAAAGTTGATGTAAAGTTATTTAACTTAGATGTTATTATTTCAGTAGGATATCGAGTTAATTCAAAAAAAGGAACATTATTTAGATAATGGTCAAATAATGTATTAAAAGAATATTTATTAATAGGTTATGTGATTAATAAAGAAAGTTCACTTGTAACTAAAATTGTATAAAAAAGGGGATGGTTATATGAATAATAATAAATATGCATTAGTAAAATTTATTGACAATGATTTGGAATTGGATATTACAATTTCACCTGAAGAAGATAATATATGGCTTTCTAAAAATAAAATTGCAGAATTGTTTGGGATAGAAGTGTTATTTCCAAACACATAAAGAAAATATTTGATGACTATGAATGTGATGAAAAAAGCAATGTGCAAAAAATGCACATTCCTAATTCAGATAAGTTGGTAGAATTTTATAGCTTAGATATTATTATTGCAGTTGGGTTTAAAACAAATTCTAAAAGAGCTATAATATTTAGAAGATGGGCAAATAAAGTATTAAAAGAATATTTAATAAAAGGTTATGTTATTAATAAAGAAAGAACACTTGTAACTAATGAAAACTATATAAGACTTATTAATAAAGTAGAGTCATTAGATGAAAGGGTTAGTAATATTGAAAACAATTATAAACCACAAGAATTTAAAAACTCTAGAATTTTTTTTGATGGACAGCTTTATGATGCATATACTTTAATACAATCAATATTTGAATTAGCTAATAATGAAATCATTATTATTGATAATTATGTAGATAGGACAATACTTGATAGATTATTAGTTAAAAAAAGTAATGTACAAGTAATTATATATACTAATATTAACTCAAGATTATTAGGTAGAGATATAAATACATTTAATAGTCAATATGGTGGATTAGATGTAAGATATACTAAAAATGTGCATGATAGATATATTATTATCGATCAAAATAAAATTTATCATTTAGGACATTCAATAAAAGATTTAGGGAAAAAGATATTTTCAATTAGCCAATCAGAAAGTAGATTAATAACAAAATTACTAAATAATATATAGAAAAGACTTATCATCCCATATACCTATATAAAAGATAGATATTGTAGCAGTTAGGCATTAGAATGTGTCTATAAGTCATCAATATTAATCGTAGATTAATGATATTTATAGTAAAAATATAGAGGCTTTAGGACCTATTTTAAAGACTTTGTTCCATATTTTGAGCAATTTTTTTATTTTCTAGAGAAGTTATTAGATTTTTGCAACTAATGGGATTTGAATATAGGGTATTTTATGGAGGTTTGAAAAATAGTCGGTTGATGGGATTTGAACTATCTTTATTTGAAATTAACTTTGTTATAATGTATAATATAATTAAGATAATTTACTTGACTCTCCAGTTAACTGTAATGTTATAATCATATTGTAATAAGTTATCTAGCAATTATTACAAAGGAGGCTTTATGAAATATTTAAGAATAGGTGATTTTTCTAATGTTGTAAGAGTTAGTGTAAAAACTATCAGATTCTATGAAGAAAAAGGATTGATAAAACCAGCTTACATTGATAAATATACAGGATATAGATATTATGATGAAAAAAACATAGAACAAATATTAATGATATTACAATATAAGAATATGGGCTTTACATTAGAAGAAATAAAAAATATTAATCCTAATCTACTTGTTTCAAAAGTTGAATCTTTAAAAGATCAAATAATTGATATAAAGAAAAATATTAGTCATATTGAATCGATGATTGAAAAGGAGAGTGTAGTGAATTTGTATTTGTAAATGATGAGAAAGTGATTGGAAAATGGGAATTATTAAAAGATGAACCATTTCCTTTTAATGAATTATACTTTTTACCAAATGGAAAAGAATATTGGGTATTTAGTTGGACTAAAGGATATTTAAAAATTATCGATACGTATCATCTATATGAAATAGTTGATAATATATTAGTACTTAGTGTTGTTGACGTAAATGGAGAAATTGGTAAGAAAGTTAAATTTAAAAAAATCGATAATAATGAATATTCTATTGATGATATAAGACAAGTAGATGATGTTAGTTATGAATTTATAAATGATGAAAATGTATTAGGAATATGGAGATCAATTGCATTTACATATAGTGATGATATTGGAGAAGTAATAAAAGAAAAAAAGGATGGTCTGTTTTTACAAAGATTAATATTTTGTAAAGATGGAAAATTAATTGAAGAAAATAAAAATGTTATTAGTAATCATCTACTATGGACAAAAAGTAAAGTAATAGATAATAAATATAGTATGACATCAGCAAAATATGATATAGTAAAAATATAAAATATAAAATATTTGACTTATGAATGGAAATCGGGAGACTATATATTTTGGAAAAGAAAACCTGGCAAATATATTCTAATAAAAGAATAATAATTTGTGTCGGTTTATGTCGGTATAAATGTTGTTTTATATTTAATAGATTTTAAAAATATAAGGAATTAAAAAAATAAATGATAAATAATATTTTTGATCATAACATTGTTAAAATTTTAATGCAAAAAAATGCGTAAATACGTAAAAAATATTATTACTTATAGGTACTATAATTAAAGTTAAGAAATTACTTAACATGAGTATTTAAAAAACTATTATGCATAAAATAATATAGAATAAAACATTTGATTTATTACCCATAATATAGTATAATTAATTTAAAGAAAGGTGGGTATTAAAATGAGCAAAATAAAAGAAATAATAAATGAATGTCGCTCATATGAAGATGAACGTGAATGGTTTGAATTCAAAGAAAATGTTTTTTTAGTTGATCATGTAGGTGAATATATTTCTGCTTTATCAAATAGTGCCGCAATGCTTGGTAGAAAATACGGATATTTAATTTGGGGAGTTAATGATAAAACTCATGAAATAATGGATACTAATATTGATTATAATAAATCAATTAGTAATGAACCAATTAAACACTATTTAGCTAGAAAATTAAATCCAAGTATTTCATTTGAATTTGAAGAAACAACTATAGATAATAAAAGAGTAGTAATACTTATAATACCTGCTGCAAAAATTGTACCAACATCATTTGATGATGTAAGATATATTAGGATTGGATCTAGTAAAGAGACTCTAAAAAAATACCCTGAACGAGAAGCTCGTCTATTTTCTATATTAACTTTTGGGTTGCCTACAATAAATAATACTTCTTCTGAATACCAAAATTTAACTTTCAATCAATTAATTACTTACTATGGTACTAAAGGAATTATGTTGAATGAATCAAATTTTAAAACCAATTTACATCTTTTAACTAGTGATGGAAAATATAATATTATGGCACAACTTCTTTCAGATAATTCATATGTTCCAATAAGAGTTGCTATATTTGAAGGAAAAACAAAAGCAAGTAAGTTATATTCTGTAAAAGAGTTTGGTTATAAATGTTTATTGTATTCTTTATATGAAGTATTAAATTATGGTGAAATACTAAACATCCCTCAAGCAGATGAAAATGAAAGAATTATGGAAAGAAAAGAGATTCCATTATTTAATTTTGATGTATATAGAGAAGCTGTTATTAATGCATTTCTTCATAATGAGTGGATTAATTTAAATGAACCTATGATTACTTTTTATTCTGATAGAATAGAAATTATGTCTAGAGGTACACTATCTCCACTTCAAACATTAGAAGGATTTTACAAAGGACATTCAATTCCGATTAATGATAAACTTTCTGAATTATTTTTACAATTACATATAAGTGAAAAAACAGGAAGAGGAATTCCTAAAATTATCAGTGTTTATGGAAAAGAATCCATAGAAGTAAACGATAATAATTTAACTGTAACAATTCCATTTAATAGAGTCAATGAAAACAATAAAGTGGGTAATAAAGTGGGTAATAAAGTGGGTAATAAAAATTTAAACAACTCACAAATTAAAGTTTTAGCAGAAATAAGAAATAATCCTAATATTACTAAACAACAACTTATGACTTTATGCGAATTAGGCAAAACATCAATTGATAATATTATATCAAGACTTAAGAAACATGGATATATTGAACGAATTGGTTCTAACAAAACTGGTTATTGGAAAGTAAATGAATAGTAATTTAATTAGTGATAGACTATAAGATTTACTCCTTATAGTTTATTACTACTTTCTTTTCTAAGAGACTTATTGTCCCATACAACTTATAAAAAGATAGATATCGTAGCAGTTAGGCATTAGAATGTGTCTATAAGTCATCAGATATTTTAGGGATTTATAGTAAAAATACCGAAAATTACTCAAATTGAGTGCTTTTTTTCGTTTTCAACAGGTATTATTCAACGAGATTCGAATGGGTTATTCAACGGGGTTCGAACCATTAGTTCAACCCCATATAATAGGTGTAAAGACAATGGGATTTGAATGTGTACGTGCAATGAGAATTAAACCTGTACGTGCAACGGGAGTTGAACCATTGCTATATTAGCCAATCAAATATATGCTAGTGGTGCAGTAAGGTGAAACACTATATAAACTTTTTTTATATAAGAAAAAAAAATATATATATAGTTTATATACATATTGCACCTTGCGTCACCTTGAGGGCGTGGCAATAAGAAAGATAGTGTTAATTCTTGAATTTATTCTAAATATATGTTATAATGTATTTAGATAATGAATATATGCCTTGCCTCTCTCGAAATTGGTCGGGGGGGTAATAGTATTATAAAAAATATTACGTCTATAACTGGATCTTGGTTAAGTATTGCCAAGGTCCTTTTTTACTTAAATTACTCTATTCCACAAAAAGTTGAGTGCTTTCAACATAGCGTTTATTGATTATACTCAACATTTTGTGTATAATGGAATTGTAAATAAACAAGTGGAGGATTATTATTTATGAGTATTGGATCTAAGATTAAAGAGTACAGAGCAAAACTTGGCCTAACACAAAAGGATTTGGCTGATAAGCTTTGTGTGACTTTCCAAGCAGTATCAAGATGGGAGAATGATGAAGTAGAACCATCAATAGATACGATCAAAGAAATGGCTAAACTATTTGAATGTTCTACTGATGAGCTTATGGGCTTTGAAGATAGTAAACCAAAAGAAGAACCAAAAGTGGTTGAAGTAGAAAAAGTGGTTTATAAAGAACCTAAACCAGTATTAGGTGTGTGCGAACATTGTAATAAACCAATCTTTGAAGGTGATGATCTAAATAGAGTTGAGCAACGTGTTAGATATGGCAGAACATCATCAATAAAGACAAGCATATTGTGTAATAGTTGTAATAATAAGCGAATCGAAGAAGAAAAGAAACAAGCAGAAGCTAGAAGAAAAGTGGAACTTGACAGTATGCGTAAGCGTAGAATTCACTCATTCGTATGGCCTACAATTGTTGCTTTGATATTTATCATTATTGCAATCACTAAGTTTGTTGGTGGAGATAGTCAGACAGGTGGAATATTACTTGGAATAGGATTATTCTCATTCCCATTTTTAGGATGTTGGATTTTATTTAATAACTTTGTTCCAGAGATGTGGGTATCTATATCAAGTTGGAGTATTAGATTTCCAGGTGTAATATTTACACTAGATTTAGATGGAATATTTTTCTTAATCACAGTTAAGATTTTATTTGGTTTAATTAGTATTTTCATTTCACTAGTAGCAGTTGTATTTGCAACACTACTAGGAATGGCAGTAGCGGTATTTGTATACCCATTCGCATTAGGTAAAAATTTGAAAGGAATAGAATAGACATGAAACTTTTTAAAAGATTATTATTGATAGTATGTATTCTTGGCCTTGCATTCGCTTTTATAGGCTGTGGTAAGAAAGACAATACTCCAACTGATGATCCAGGACAAACTTCACAACCTACAGATAATCCAGGTGGTGGTACACAAAATGATGATGCTACTAAACTTGCATCTTATAAGAGTGCTGCACTTGCTAAATTAGATGAAATTGTAAATCCAGTTATTGATAAGATTCCAAATGAAGATTTAAAAACAGCAATTCGCACATTCTATAATACTGAAAAAGAATACATAAACGGTATTACTAATGTTGATACAGCTAAGGAAGCTGCAAATAAGGTTGTAGCTGACGCAAAGACATTTGCTAAAGATACATTACTACCACTTGCTGTTAAAAAAATAAATGCAGTAGTTAATCCATTAATTGACCAAATTACTTATCAAGAATTAAAGACTGCAGTTCAATCATATTATGATACTGAGATGGCTAAAGTTTCTAGTGTAGAAACATTAGATGATGTAGCTAATTTGTATAAAGAAATAGTAGATGATACTAAGAAATTCATTAAAGATAAAACAGAAGAAATCTTAATTGAATTAAAGAACAAAGCATTAGAAGAATTAGATCCTTATGTTACTGCTTTAATTAATAAGATTCCTTATGATACATTAAAAACAGACACACAAACTTTCTATAACACTGAGAAAAAGAAGTTAGATGCTGTTGATTCATTTGATGGCTTTACACCATACGTAAATGAGATTAAAGCTGATCTAGAAGCTTATGCATTAACTGAAACTAAAAAAATAGCAGTAACAAAATTACAAGAAGTAGTTGATGCTGGGCTAGCTAAAATTCCTAATCCAGATTTAAAAACAGATCTAACTGATTTCTCAAAAACTGAAATTGCTAAACTTAATGCAGTCGAAAAGTTAGAAGATGTTCCGACAACTCTAACTACAGTTATTAGTGAAACTGAAGAGCATATTAAAACTTTATTAGTTGCGACAGTTAAAGACTATGTAGCAAGATTAACAGCAGCTGAAAAAGCTACTGCTTATGATTATTTGCCAGAAGCAATGGCACCTAAGTATGCAGGGAATCTAGTTACAGCAGCTAATATTAATTATGACTTTACAAATCATACTAATGTATCAAGTATTAATAAAGCTGGTTATGGTGAACAATGGCAAATGGTTGTAGAAAATATTAACCAAAGTGTTGCTATGGCAAAAGTATTTAATGTTGCACAAACTGCGTTAAATGCAGCAGGACAAGCAGTTGATATTTTTATTACTAATTCTTATGCTGAAGAAATGAGTTATCCATTTAGTGGCAATAACTACACAGGATTATTTGAATTTAAGAATGCTAAGTTAATATTCAATATCACATTAACTGAGTCTGTAACTATTCCAGGATTTGGAAGTGTTAAGCCAGTTATTAAAATGGAATATGATCTAACTAAAGAATCAAAAGGTATGTTCATTAGTTTTGGCGATGCATATAAGGTAAAATATGTTATTGCTAATGATGCATACGAAATGGCAACTACTTATGATGTGACTATTGAAGGAAAGAGTGGTTCTAGATCATCATATCTATCTATCCAAAAAGAAAACGATAAGACAACTGGTCACATCTACGAATATACAACATATGAAGGATCAGATAAGATTCAAGCTTGTGCAGACTTCTATGTTGAAAATGGTTATGTATCAGTAGTAGGAAATAAAGCAAAAGGTATGGTTGCATTCAAAGGTTATATCAATGAATTATATCTTGCTAGTGAAGGAAGATTACTTGGATATGAAGTAAGGGAAGATTTAACTATTGCTGGTGTTACTGGCACTTATAATACATTATGGTTCAATATGTGGGATATCTCAGGAATTAGTAGTGTTAAAGTAACTGATAAGACAAATGCTAATAAATCAAGTAAGAGTACTGTAGATGTATACTTAAATGGATCATCAACTCTACTTTCGCCAACATACAACACTAAACTTAGTGTTAAGACAAGTCGTAAGTATGATGTTGAATTAAGAACAAGATATTATTATACATATGATTCTGAAAATGATAAGTATGTTGCAAATGAAGTAGAAGTACCAATGATGTTTATTCAAGAAGGAGATAACTTCAATTCATTTACAGCTGACATTAAGAAAGATAACAATATCACTGCTTCGGTTGCATTAAATACAAATCACTTAAATAAGATAATAGCTGATTACCATGAATTAATTGATATCTTCATTGCTAATAAAGATGCAATGTCATCAGAAGCAATTATTGCTTATTTAAGACAATACGAATAAAACTAAAATGGCCCTCTCGCCACCTTGCCCTAAGGTTGCAAGAGAGCCTTTTTTCTTTACCACATCCAGGAAAGTGATGGCTAGTGTAATCAAATACTATACTTTTATATAAGAAAAAATAATATATATAAAAGTATATATACTGAATGCTGTTAGTGATAAAATAAAGATAACCAAAAATCAAAATAATCACTAACAAAGATTAACTGATTTTTTTACAATATTCATTAATGATACAAAAATGTTGCAAAAAGTAAATTGATATGTTATAATGCAATAGAGGTATAATTATGAAAAAATTAGAAAAAATAGCAGAAATTTATAATAATAAAGAATTAAAGGATATGACAATTGAACAACAAGAAAGATGGTTAAGAGCAAAAATAGTAATGCAGTTTATCTTTTTAAGAGAAAAACAAGGATACACTCAACAAGAGATTGCTGATAAAATGGGTGTAATGCGTCAACAAATAACAAGATTTGAAAATATGAGCAATTCACCAACTATTTTCTTTTTAGTCAAATACGCAAATGCATTAAATACAGAACTTGATGTTATTTTGAATGGAGTAGATTTAATAGAGGTGGCAAATAATGAATAAATATGAAATTGTCAAATTTGTCGATGAGGAAGTTAAATTAGACGTCAATATTTCTCCATTAGAAAAAACGATATGGATTAGCATAGAACAAATGTCTGTATTGTTTGAAAGAGACAGATCAGTAATTAGCAAGCATATTAAAAATATTTTTCTTGAAGGAGAACTATTGGAAGATTCAGTTTATGCATTTTTTGCACATACTGCAAACGATGGTAAAGTATATAATGTTAAATATTATAATTTAGATGTAGTAATTTCTGTTGGTTATAGGGTTAAATCAAAAAGAGGAGTCCTTTTTAGACAATGGGCTAGTAATATAATACAAGACTATTTAATAAAAGGCTATGCTATCAATGAAGAAAGATCACTTGTTACTAATGAAAATTATGTAAGACTTATTAATAAAGTAGAGTCACTTGCTGAAAGAGTAAGTAATATTGAGAATAATTATAAACCTCAAGACTTTAAATCTTCACAACTATTTTTTGATGGACAGCTTTATGATGCTTACACATTAATACAATCAATTTTTGAATCAGCTAATAATGAAATCATTATTATTGATAATTATGTAGATAGAAGTATACTTGATAGATTAATTGTCAAGAAACAAAATGTTCAAGTTATAATTTATACAAGTATAAACTCAAAACTATTAGGTAGAGATATAAACACATTTAATAGTCAATATGGTGGATTAGATGTAAGATATACTACTAATGTACATGATAGATATATTATAATAGATCAAAATAAAATTTATCATTTAGGTCATTCAATTAAAGATTTAGGTAAAAAGATATTTTCTATAAGTGAATCAGATAGTAATTTAATTTCCAAATTATTAAGTAATATTTAGGAAAGACTTATAGTCCCACACACCATATAAAAAGATAGATATCGTAGCAGTTATGCATTAGAATGTGTCTATAAGTCATTAGATTTATAATTAAAATATAGAGGTTTTAGTGCCTATTTAAAAGATTTTGTTCCATATTTGGAGCAATTTTTTTATTTTTTAAAAAAGTTTTTTGATTTTAGCAACTAATAGGATTTGAATATATGGTATTTTACTGTAGTTGGAAAAATAGTTGGTTGATGGTACTTAAACCTATAAATGTAGCAATAATTAAAAATTTAACTTTTAGTTAATATATGGTTAACTACCAGTGGGTGGTAAATACATTTTCTTGATGATATAATATTATTGTGAATTAATTCACATTGTAGTTAAGGCCGATATTACAAATAATAAAAGCAAATATGCTTTAAGAAAGGAATGTATTTATGAATATTAAAATTTCAGAAAACATCAAAAGATTAAGAAAAGCTAAAAAGATTACTCAAGAGAAATTAGCAGAAATCTTTAATGTTACACCTGCCGCTGTTAGCAAATGGGAAAATAACGAAACATATCCTGACATTACATTGTTATTTCCTTTATCACATTTCTTTGGTGTATCGATTGATGAATTAATGGGATATGATTATATGTTAATTGAAGAAGAAATTAAGAAAGTTAAAGAAGAAATTCATAATGCCTGGTATGTTAACAATGATTGGAATAAAGCAAAAGAATTAACCATTGCTGCAAGATCAGCCTATCCTAATGATTATGAAATAATGGTTAATTACTTATTCTTCACAACAGGTGGAATGGCAGATAATGATCCAAATGTACTTTTACAAAATGAAAAAGAAATCATCAAGGTATGTGATTTGATACTGGAAGGTTGTGATGTAGAAAACTATAGACTTGAAGCTATTAATTATAAAGCAAAAGTGTTATATGCAAAAGGTGATAAACAAGGTGCTTTAGAACTACTAAATAATTTTCCATCATTCTATCATGCAAGTGGTCAAAAAATAGAACAACTATATCAAAAAGGAACTAAAGAGTACTATAATCAATTAACATCAAACTTATATGAACTTGCTACATTTGTTGCAAATAAACTTGGTAAGTACATAATATTTGATGATAAGTTATCAAATGAAGAAAAAATTGATAAAGTAACTAAACTAGTAAAATTATATAATAGTATTAAAGGTGATAAAGACTATGATATTTTAGTAAAAGTTATCAAAGATGCTGTTAAAGAAGTAGTTCATAGAAGTAAGCTAATTGGATTTAGTAATCAAGAAATTAGAATATTAGAAGATATTAATAATGAAATTAATAGATAAGTAAATTAGTCAGTGGGTAAATTATATAAGGTGATTTGCTTGCTGACTTTTTTATTGAAAATATTTTTTAAAAAGACAGTTAAAAAAACTTGCATAATGTATATCAAATGTGATACAATAATAGTGTGAGGTGTTTAAAATGAATAAATCAATAAATAAAACTGAGTTGATTCATATTAGAATAGAACCTGATGTAAAAGTTCAGTCAGAAAACATTTTTAAAAGATTAGGGGTTAATACTTCTTATGCAGTATCAATGTTTTTAAATCAGGTTATATTAAGAGGAGGTTTTCCCTTTGAGATAGAACTGCCTAAAAATAATAACGAAGAATACACTAATCTTGCCATGATCATAGAATCAACCGCTGGAAATGGAAAAGTAAGTGAAAAAAATAAAAATATTTTAAATTTATATTCCAGTGGTCAAATTGATTATGAAACGGCTGTATTCGCGATAAAAAGGAGTTTTATAAATGAGTAAAGATCCATATGCATATGATGATACAAACGTATTGAAGAATCTTGCAAATATTAAAGAACAACATAAGTTGGATGATTATGAAACTACAATGGTTAATTTAGGCATAATCAAATTATTAAAATCAGATATCGAAATAGTTAAAGTTAATGATATATTTTTAATACATAAAATTTTATTTGAAAATGTATATGAGTGGGCAGGAGAGAAAAGAGTAATAAATATTTTTAAAACTGAACCAATCCTAAATGGGTTATCAGTCACATATTCGGATTATAACAAAATTAATGATGATTTAACTAAAATACAAAAAGATATTAATTCTACTGAGTGGAAAGTCTTATCAAAAAACGAAATGATTAATAAGATTGTTAAAATAATATCATCCATTTGGCAAGTTCACTCTTTTAGAGAAGGAAATACAAGGGTTGTTACTTTGTTTTTATATTACTTCTTAAAAAAATTAGGGTTTAAAGTTAATAGGGAGTTTATTGACAAGCATGCGAAATATTTCAGAAATGCACTTGTGTTAGCTTCAATTGGTGAATATAGTGAATATAATTATCTAGAAGAAATATTAAAAGACTCAATTAGTTTCAAAATTGTTGAGGATGAATTAAATGTTAAATATCAAACAATAAAGGGATACAATTTAGATAAATATGAATATAACTATCATTCATCAAAGAAGGATGATTAAAAAAGTGACTTATAGTCCCACACACCTTTTAAAAAGATAGGTATCATAGCATTTAGGCATTAGAATGTGTCTATAAGTCATCAATATTAATCGTAGATTAATGATATTTATAGTAAAAATATATCGATTTTAACATCGAAATCAAGGAATTATGCATCTATTTAGGTGCATTTTTTATTTTTAAGTAAAGATTAGAGTTTTGTTCTATTGATGGGATTTGAATATAGGGTATTTTAGGGTTGTTAGAAATTTAGTCGGTTGATGGGATTTGAACCAATAGTATACTAAGTACTTGATTTTTATAGGTAATTTTTGGTATAATAGAAATGTGGGGGAAACTCATACTCTAAGATAGTTGTAATAATTACCTTAAAGTATTTTGAAGTTAATAGGGAAAGAAATTATTAGACTCTCTTAGAAATAAGGGAGTTTTTTGTATTTATAACATATAATATAAAAAATGGGAGGTGTTATACATGATTAAGATTTATTTAATGAATATGGTTATTATCTTTGAAAATGTAATATTAAGTAATAAAGTTAATATGATTGAAAGGAGTGATGTGAAATGAAAAGATTATTTATATTTTTTATGAATTTAATGTTTATAATGTGTTTAGCTGGATGTAAAGATTCTATTTCAACAACTGAATATTTAAAAATAAATTGGAATATTAATATTTCAGAAGAAGCAAAAATCATATATGAATTAGAAACGTTTGGTGGATTAAATGGAGATGGTTTTTTGTATATTATATATGAGTTGGAAAACAAATATTTAGAAACGTTAACTAATAATGATTTTTTATATAAAACAAATTTATATGAAGAAAAAACTCTTTTTTTGGAGTATTACATTCAACAAGTGAATTTTATATATCCTGAAAAAACAGGATATAATATTCCAATAGAATTTCAATTAAATGAAAATATAAATAATTATTATTGGAAGTATATAGTGAATTCTGAAGGTGTACAGTTATTTGCTTTAATTGATGTAGATTTTAGTTTATTATATATTTTCGTTTTAAAACAATAATATAAAAAAAGAAGGTTAGCTAAATGAAAAAAATATTTACAATTTTATTGTGTAATTTCTTTATTTTTGGATTATCACATTTTGTTATAGTTAATGCAGAAGAGAATGAAAATAGTGAAAATGAAATTAATGAAGTTAATGAAGAAGAGTTCTTACAAGAAGTTGAAGAATATTTTTATGATAAAAATACAACTGTTATTGATGAACTTAACGATACATTACTTAAGTATCAAAATCAATCTTTAAATACATCTTCAGATGTTAAAAAAACAAAAATAAATAAATTAATAAATACAGTTAATTTATGTATTGACAATTGTAACCTGTATTACACCTATATGACTTATAATTTAAATGAAAGAATATTGTTACCTCCATCAATTAGCGATATTGTTATAGCTTCTGCAATTGCATATTTTGAGTATAATGATTGGGATTTATCTGCTGAATTATTAATGCATTCTTTTAATAATGAGGAATTGGATTCTATTTATTTACCAGTAAACCAAGATATAGTTTCAGAAGGAACATTTTCAAAAGAAATAGTTGCTGATACACATTCTGTTTTTGGAAATGCAGAATTTAGAAAAACATCTAATACTATTGATGATGATTTATACTTTTCAATAAAGAACTTTCAATATGTTAAGGAATATGAAGATGAAGATAGTATTATTTTTCATATAAGAGATAGATACGATTTTGATGCACCAGAAAGAATTGAAGATATCGTTGATACCGTTGTAACATTAATGTCTAGTTATGAAGATAGAGGTATTTTAACTCCTTTTATTTCAGATATAAAGGTTTCTATGATAGGATGTGCTGATTATAGTTATGAAATAAGTTCAGGGAAAGCCATAATAAATAATATAGATAATGATGTAGATAGTTTATCTATTCCAAATATGGTCCTAAATATCAATTCATATGATAGTAAAAAAGTTGGAGAAAATGTAGAAGTTATCAAAATAGGAGCACAGGCTGCACGTAATAGAACAAATCTTAATTCAATTATTTTACCAGAGGGAATTAGTATTATTGAAGATTGTGCTTTTGAAAATTGTGTAAATTTGAATTATATATCTTTATCATCTTCTTTAATTGAAATTGGGAATTATGTTTTTAATAACTGTAGTTCATTATATATTGTTAGTTTGCCCAAAAATATAGAAACAGTTGGATATAGTGTTTTTGATAATTGTTTATCTTTGACAAATATATTTGTTGATTTTCCTGAAATATTTAAATATGTTAACAATCCTAATTTGCTACCATACAAATCATTATTTGAATGTGATGAAAAAGATAATTTGGCAGAATACAATTTTAATTGTAGAACTACTAAATTAAATGAAAACATTGCCCTTGAAAATGATGAAAAATTTTTATATAAATTAAATATTGATTGTCAAATACAATATGAAATTGAAGCAGAATCTAATAAAAAAATAATCATTAATATCTATAAAAGTGATTATACTTTATTAGAAAAAGGTACTACAATTCAATTGAGTTCAGGAAAATATCTTTCTTATAGTTGCCCTTTATTAGAAAGAGGGGAATATTATATAGAAATTTGTTATAGTTCTATGGAAGATAGTGGAACAATTAATTATTTAATTAATCCACACACATCAACTGATGATTACATTTCAACGGATGATGAAGTAGATGTTCTAACACATCTCCACGAAAATAAAAATGAGTTTATTATTTCCCCTTCGAAGTCAGGCTTATTTTTATTAGAATTATTCTCTAAAGTAGATGGAAAATATATAAATCCAAATGGAGAGTTTATAATCAAAAATTCAAGTGGCGAAATAGTTCAAAAAATGAATTTAAGTGAATATAATCACCAAGCCGAAAGTATTGTTAATGCAAATAACATAATGTTTTATGCAAATCAATGGGGAGGTTATACAGTATATCTTGAGGTTGCTGATTTACAGTATGATGAATTAACCTTAAAGGTCAATGAAGTGGAAGATTTTACAATATATGATATGGATGAAGATGATAAATATATTAGTAATAGTAATATTCAAATTGGTGATTTTGCTTATATTTATAATCTAGAAAGAATAGGAACGTATAATATTACATTTGAATATCAAGGTACTCAGTCTGATGAAATGCTATTTGTTTTATTTGAAACAAATGAACAAGGAGAATATGTTTATAAAGAGTCATATGAAATTAATAATTCTAATAGACTAATTGAACTAGTTGAAGTGATAACATATAGCAAAAATTTATTGTTATGTGTATTTGATAGTGAAGGACTAGGAAATTTGAGTATTGATATAAGCAAAGAATTAAATAATGAATTTACTATTTATGGTGCATCAGATCCATCTGCTTCATTAATACATTTGACAAAAGGGTTTCAAGAGATATGTTATTTAGGTGCAGATGCTCCTAATCCTGCATCTAGATATGAATATTATAATTGGTATTCTACTAATGAAAGTGTAATTCTTGTCAGTGCATATGGAACAGTAACTGCTGTTGGAGTTGGTGAAGCTAAAGTGCAATGCGTATATAAGGCTGATACATCCATAGTAGCTACACTTGATTTTGAAGTTGTTGATGATCCATTGGATAATGGAGATGAGGCTAATGATATATATTTAACTTATGGGTTTGATGTTCGTACAGGAGGAACAATTTCAGGTACTGAAGTTACGAGTGGAAAAGGGGCTGCTATTTCTGTTGGTTATAATCCATACGTATCAATTCATGTTACATACACGAGATTAATTTGTTTAGGAAGCGATAGTCCAAACTCAAGTGTTCAATCATTTAATTGGAGAGCCTATAGAGAGGGAGATGACACAGGAATGGTAAATGTCAGTCAATTCGGTACGATAACAGGTGTTACTTCAGGATGGGTAACTATTGAAGGTACTTATAAGTATAATAGTAGATATAAAATTAATATAAGAATATATGTTGAAAGTAATATATAATTGTTTATTTCAATGTATTAATAATACTATATTTTTCTATAAAACTATTAATGTATAATGCTATTGTATAATATGTAGGTTTGACTATGACCTTGATAGAAAAATAATAAAAATTTGCATTTGCTAATCTGATAATTAAATAAGTCAGTATGCAGGTGCTTTTTACTTTCTCATTTGTCTGGACTTAAATCAAGTTTTAGTACATAATTACTTGAACTACTTAAGAAAGGAGCAGATGATGGGGAATAATCTTATAAGTGATGAAGACAGAAGAAAAGAAAAAGAAAATATGAATAGACTTGTGGATTCAGAGTTAAGACTAAGAACTATTCACGAATTAAGATGGATATTACTTGGACTATTCCGTTGACATCAAAGATCATGATGTGTATATAGAAGGACAAGAAATATTAAGTGAAATAGAAAGATAAGTATGGAAATACATTAATGGAGAAACTATAAACTACTAATGTAGATGAAAGGCTATAATGCCTTTTGTCGTTTGAGACAAATTAAGATATTTGAATATAACACTCTTTTATGATAAAATTATAGTAAATTATAAACTCAACTAATAAGTGAGAAGAAATGTTAAAATACAACTTTTGGTACCTGGTATTCAACCTTAAAGAATAGTATAATGTTAGTGTAATACTTGCAAGGTTACTTTAAAATTTGGTCAAGGAGAAAAATTATGAACATTAAATTAGCTGATAATTTACAATTGTTAAGAAAACAAAAAGGAGTTACTCAAGAAGAACTAGCTGAAGTATTTGGTATAACAAGCCAAAGTATTTCAAAGTGGGAATTAGGTATTAATTATCCTGATATTACAATGTTACCCAAACTTGCTGATTACTATAGAGTATCGATTGATGAACTTTTAGGATATAAGCCATTATCATCAATTAATAGTATTTACATTGATGTTAAGTCACTAATAGAATCATCAAATAATAAAATAGATGATGCATATAAAATTGCAAGACTTGCTGTTGCATCAATTCATGATAAAGAAAGAAAACAAGCAGAAAGACTATTAGTAGGTAAAAGAGATTATAGTTTGTCATATGGGCAAGAAAAAACAGGATTAACAATATGTTCAGATGAAAGTGTCTTTATTTCATCATTTGTAGATTTAAGAGATTATGATATTACAACAATTAGAAAAGTTGCAAATTACTTAAACAAAATTAGTGACTTAAATACATTAAAGGTTATATTTGGATTATTTAATTTATATGTAAAAAATAAAAATATTAATTCATTTAGCATTAAAGAAATTATGGAAGAAACAAAACTTGATTATTATAATGTAAATAAAGTATTAAACAATATTGATGTTGTGTTTGATAGAGAAGGATTTAACAAAACAGGAATTGAAAAATATACATTATCACATTTAGATCAAGTACCATTATTAATAACTATGTTAATACCATCATTAGATAAATATAATGATAATATTAAGGATGTAGATTAATACGCAACTAACTGGTGCGGTAAATCAAGATAAATAAGTTGATAATTCATCAAGATTGATATATAATATTAGTGTAAAAAGACCTTAAACAATGAAAGGAGTTGATTATTATGAATAATATGTTTTATAATAAATTAGAAGTAATCAAAACTTTTCAAGTTTTAACCTTTCTAGGTATGGATAGATAATATCCAGTAGCAAGCATATAGAAACTATAAGCACTTCTAGTTTATTAGAGGTGCTTTTTTTCGTTGCTACAAAAAAGGAAGTAAGATAAAAATGAAAAATATCATATTAAAAAGAAAAGAGGTATTTGACTATTAGTTTTGGGACTAATTTAAAGGCTTTAAGAGAAAAGAAAAAATTATCTCAAGAAGACATTGCAAGAAAATTACAAATTTCCAGACAGTCAATATCAAAGTGGGAACAAGGTATAAGTTATCCTAGTATTTTGTATCTTGTTCCACTTACTAAAATATTTGATTGTACTTTGGAAGAATTGCTTAAAAATTTATAGAAAGAAGGTGTTAATGATGAGAGATTACTCAAAAAAATTAATAGAAATAAAAGATTATTTGAAAAGGGATGTAGAGTTAGCAAGACTTGGTAAAACTAAAGAACGTGAGTTGGTATTACTTGAAGGTTTGAAAAAATATCCAAATGAGATTCAGTTAAAAAAGATATTACTTGAAGTATATTTTGCTTTATATATAAGAGATACAACGAATGATTATTATAAAGATTTAGTAGAACAAACAGCTCTTGAGTTAAAAAATAATGAAAATACAAAATTTTTTGCAATAGAAATTCTTGCATATTTATATCGAAGATTAGATAGAGTAGAAGAAATCAAAGATGATGTTTTAAGTTTACCTACGATTTGGCAATCTAAAACATTACTACGTCCAGAAGTATTAAAATGGGAAGAAAGAATTAAAGCGGTGCAAGAAAACTTTATTGTTGTTATTAATTTATTTGACCATTTACTTTTAAGTACATATGGTAGAGAAGAAGTGGGCAAAAGAGATGAAATATTATTAAAAGAAAAAGCAATAATAGATGCTATATTTGAAAATAAAGATTATGGTATGTTAAATCATCAATTGTATAATATTTATTATAGATGTGCAAGAGATCAAGCATATATAAAAAATAAAGATAAAGTTATTATCTACTTGAATGAAATGATAAAATATGCTAAAGAATATGATGAAATAAGATTTAATAATAAAATTGTTAACCACACATCTTTTCTAGTGGATAGATTAGTTGATAGTGCTTGTGATTATATTTATTCAGATGAACAGGCATTACTAAAAAACATGCAAGAAGAGTTGCAAGATAAGTTATTTGATTTTATTAGAGAAGATGAAGATTTTAAACAAATAGTTGAACAATTAAATAAAGTATAAAAAAAGACACCTCTAGTCATAGTTATGATTAGAGGTGTATTTCTTATTTTAATAATTCAATTGTATCTTTGATAATTTTTACAATTTTATTTTTATCTTTTTCACTTAATTCTTCAAGTAATTTAATAACTTCATTAATTGCATCATCATTAACATCCTGCTTAAAATGATTTGTTACTATTTCAAACTCTTTTTCATCATTTACCATTATTATATCTTTACCAAGTAAATAATCGGTAGGTACATTAAAATAAGTGGATAAAAATTTAATTTGTTCTATATTAGGTTCAGATCTTCCAATTTCCCAACTTGAAATAACATATTGTTTAACATTTAATTTTTTTGCAAGTTCATCTTGGGAAATATTATTTCTTTGTCTTAATCTTTTTAAAGTTTCTCCAAAAGTCATAATTACATCTCCTTGTACTATTATTATAGCACATAATTTTATTTTATGCAAAATAAACATATTTCTTTACAAATGCATAAAATACTGATATGATATATATGTAAAAATTACTTAAGGAGGGTTATATGAATAATAATAAATATGCATTAGTAAAATTTATTGACAATGATTTGGAATTGGATATTACAATTTCACCTGAAGAAGATAATATATGGCTTTCTAAAAATAAAATTGCAGAATTGTTTGGGATAGAAGTGTTATTTCCAAACACATAAAGAAAATATTTGATGACTATGAATGTGATGAAAAAAGCAATGTGCAAAAAATGCACATTCCTAATTCAGATAAGTTGGTAGAATTTTATAGCTTAGATATTATTATTGCAGTTGGGTTTAAAACAAATTCTAAAAGAGCTATAATATTTAGAAGATGGGCAAATAAAGTATTAAAAGAATATTTATTACAAGGATATGTTATCAATGAAAAAAGATCACTTGTTACTAATGAAAATTATGTGAGACTTATTAATAAAGTTGAGTCACTTGATGAAAGAGTTAGTAATATTGAGAATAATTATAAACCTCAAGAATTTAAAAACTCTCAACTATTTTTTGATGGACAACTTTATGATGCATATACTTTAATACAATCATTATTTGAATTAGCTAATAATGAAATCATTATTATTGATAATTATGTAGATAGAACAATACTTGATAGGTTAGTAGTTAAAAATAGAAATGTACAAGTAATTATTTATACTAGTCTTAATACTAGACTATTAGGTAGAGATATAAATACATTTAATAGTCAATATGGTGGATTAGATGTAAGATATACTAAAAATGTGCATGATAGATATATTATTATCGATCAAAATAAAATTTATCATTTAGGACATTCAATAAAAGATTTAGGGAAAAAGATATTTTCAATTAGCCAATCAGAAAGTAGATTAATAACAAAATTACTAAATAATATATAGAAAAGACTTATCATCCCATATACCTATATAAAAGATAGATATTGTAGCAGTTAGGCATTAGAATGTGTCTATAAGTCATCAATATTAATCGTAGATTAATGATATTTATAGTAAAAATATATCGATTTTAACATCGAAATCAAGGAATTATGCATCTATTTAGGTGCATTTTTTATTTTTAAGTAAAGATTAGAGTTTTGTTCTATTGATGGGATTTGAATATAGGGTATTTTAGGGTTGTTAGAAATTTAGTCGGTTGATGGAATTTGAACCAATAGTATACTAAGTACTTGATTTTTATAGGTAATATTTTGTATAATAAAGGTGTGAAAAAAACATAATCTAAGATAGTTGAATAATTACCTTAAAGTATTTTTAAGTTAATAGGGAAAGAAAGTATTAGACTCTCTTAGAAATAAGGGAGTTTTTTGCGTTTAGAACATATAATATAAATAATAGGAGGTGTTACATATGATTAATATTTATTTAATGAATATGGTGATTATCTTTGAAAATGAATTATTAAGTAATAAAGTTAATATGATTGAAGGGAGTGATGTGAAATGAAAAGAGTATTAATGATGTGCTTTGTGTTAGCTATTGCATTTGTGATAGTTGGATGTAATAATGAAAAAAAAGATGGAAATTTTTATACTTTAAGAGAAGCATATGATAAAGGGCTTTTGTTAAAAGGAGATCTTGAAAATATCGCTTATTATTATAATGAACTTGAAATTAGTAATTATAATCCAATACCAAAAACGCCTGCTGTTATAGATAAGAAGACAGAAAAGATAATAAAAGAGATGTATTTAGAAAAAATACTTAATAATAAAAATATAAGTGTAAATGTAGTAAATTTATATAATTATTATGGAACTTATAATGGGAACATAGCATTATCTATTACTGATGACTATTATGTCTATGATTACCTTTGCCAAGATGAATATATAATAGATGGAATTATTTTTTATAATTTTCATGAAGCGTCCATAAGAATTTTTACTTTTGATGAAAGGAAATAGATATATAATATGATTAGAAAAAATATTAAATTAAAAAAATTATTTTATAATATATTAGTGATTACTTCATTTATAGTAACTTGTTTAGTATTTTTAC
Organism: uncultured Staphylococcaceae bacterium; assembly: GCA_964541525.1. Lineage (GTDB taxonomy): Bacteria > Bacillota_I > Bacilli_A > ML615J-28 > CAG-313 > UBA1737. The sequence goes on from CAZIQF010000018.1 coordinate 23,693, forward strand.
AAAAAATTCCAAATTCGAGTTTTATAAAATATGAAAATTATAATATTGATGAAGTAATTAGTCAAAATGAAAAGTATGATACTAAGTCTCTTAATAATATAACTACCGTTCTGAATGATCTTTTAGAAGGTTATACGGGAGAAGGATATAATTTAGAAGAAGAATATTATTCTAATGTTGTATCCCGTTCAATGGATAGCAAAAAACAATGTGACGACCATTGTTCTTCGCATGGACCGGGACATGAAAATGGAGGTATTAATTTACTAGATACTGGATGCAGAAATTATATGGGTTGGTCATATGGAAACTATGGTTCACTTAGTATACCAATTTGGATAAATATGACTTCAATGAATACTATAACTAATGTAACGCATAGAAATACATTAATTAATGATATTAGATATCAAATATCATTATGGAATTCAGTACAAATGCATGATGGGTCAGGTACATTGGTTTATTTATATGAAGTAGGAATTGGAGAAAGCACAAGACCAAATAATATTAATGGTAAAAAAGTTGTAGAAATATTAAGAAAAGATGGGAATTATTCAGGACAATTTGATCCCAATGATCTTCAAATTAGGATAAATTATTCTTATAGTAGTTACAATGATAGAGATGGGAGAAATGTTGATACTCCACTACATGAAATGGGCCATCTATTAGGTTTAATGGATTTAGAAGCGGATGGTAGTGGAATTGCAAGGGGAACTCATAAAACTCTTATGGGATATAATAGAGGAACAACAATTAATGGGATTGATAAAGCAATTAAATATCAAGATATACAAGGTGTTGCAGTTTTAAATAATATACATACTGAACACAAATTTGATAGATTTGTATTGAAAAATGGCAGATATTTAAATATATGCTTTTATTGTGATAGAATTGATTCAACAATTTTTGCAAAAAGTGGTGTATTAGAAATGCAGTCTGAAACAACTTGTGTACATGATTTTCAACCATTGGTTTCATGTGCAGATAATCATTGGTTTAAATGTACAAAATGTTATAAAGTAATAGAAAGTGATTATTATTTTAATGTGGAAGGAACATCAACTTCAAGAACAATAAAAATTTTAGGTCCCGTTAACAATAGTATTCAAATAGCTAATATCCCTAATAAAATAATTGATATCAATGTTACTAGTATTGGTGCTGACGCATTTAAAAATTGTAAAAATTTACAAAAAGTTGTTATACCAAATACTATTACGAATATTGATTCCAGTGCATTTGAAAACTGTTCTTATCTACAATCAGTAACATTACCAACGAATTTAGTAGCAATTGGCAGTTCGGTGTTTAAGGAATGTGGAAGCCTTGCAACTATAACTATTCCTAATGGTGTAACACATATAGATTCAAGTGCTTTTGAAAATTGTTCATATTTGCAATCAGTAACACTGCCAACGAATTTAGTAGCAATAGGTTCCTCAGCATTTAAAGGTTGTGGAAGTTTAGGAAATATAACAATACCAAATAGCGTGACTAATATAGATTCAAGTGCTTTTGAAAATTGTTCATATCTACAGACAATAATATTATCTTCAAATTTAAATGCGATTGGTGTATCAGCATTTAAAGGCTGTGGAAGTTTAGGAAGTATAACAATTCCAAGTAGTGTTCAGTATATTGATGACTCAGCCTTTGAAAATTGTGTAAGTTTAGTTTCAGTGATTGTAGAAAGAGAGATATCGAATATAACAAATTTAGGCAATTATGCATTTGCTGGATGTTCATCTGCATTGCAAATTATTGTTCCTCAAAATAGAGTAGCTGAATATAAAAATAAGGTGTATTGGTCAAGTTATAAATCTAAGATTATACCTAATAGTAATTCATTTGATGAATATGAATTAGATTGCTATAGAGTTTTCAATATAGAGTTGACATTAAATCCAAAATACAATAAATTATATAAATTAAATGTTAATTGTGCAAAGAATTATAAAATTGTATCAACTGCCAATTCTGCGATTGAAATGAAAATATATGACAGTAATATGGATTTAGTAACATCTGGTAATGATTTAATTTCATATTATCTTGGTAAAGGAGTTTATTATTTAGATTTGAGATTTGTAGATGATGAAAATAGTGGAGTGATTACAACAACATTCCAGTTGACTTGGCCTGTTAGTAAATATGATATTTCAATGGGGAATACAAATCTATTAACTCATTTACACGAAACTCCAAATGGCAATTTTATTAACAAATTATATTTGCAAAGTGTAAATGGAGAGGGCTTCTATAAATTTACAATAACTGGGTATGATAAAAATAATAATTTAATTATACTTCCTTCTAATGCTATAAAAGTATATAAAAGTGGTACTACAGATGAAATCATCAATTGTTATTCTATGATTGATAGCTCTGTTTTTGCAGAAAATTCAGAAAATGTGAACTCATTAATAGTTTATTTATATGATTATTTAGGATTCTATATTGATATTTGTCTACCAACAAATGAATATAATTCTTTAACTTTAAATATTCAAAAGGTAACCGAAAATATTGTTGACTTGTTTGAACTATCTGAGAGTCAAGATCAAAATGTATTGAATTTTTCAGGAATTTCTTTAGGTGATAATCTTCAAAAAATGGTACTTAAACAAGCAGGACGATTTGAATTAGATACAAATGGTTTTAGTCAAGGACAATTTGTGGTGTTAAAAGTTAGAGCAATAGTTGATGATACAATGGTATTTGCAGAACCAATTTTGTATGATTTATCATTAAATAATCAATATGAATTTGATATGCTGGAAGGTACATATTATGTGGGATATATCGGAGCTGATTTAAATGTAAATTTATCATGTGTATTGACTAGAAAAGTAACAATTTATGGAGATAGTTATTTAGATCCTGACCCTAATTTTGTTGGTGTCAATGGATCTGAAGTTACTCTAAATGGTGGTCTTCAATATTCTAACGAAATTACACAGGGATTTACAAGAGTTATTTATTTAACTACTGGTGAATCTAGATTGGACTATTATTGGTACTCAAGTGACGAAAATGTTGCTAGAATTACTGACTTTGGAACAGTTGTCGGATTAAATGTTAATAATGATACTTCTGTCAAAATAATGGCTGTAAATATTGAAGATCCTTCAAAAGTTTTTGTTAAAGAATTTATAATTAAAAAAGATACGAAGACTTTTGATAGTGACCCAATAGAAAGATATGGAGAAATAATTATTGATACAGATGTTTCAAACGAAGCTCAAATTGATTTAAGTGAATTGAATGTTCCTATCAATTGGTTACAATATTTCACATGGAGTTCATCAGATTCTGATTTATATGTTGATCAGTTTGGAAGAATATTTGCAGATGAAGAAAAAATAGGAAACACTTATACTATTACAGGAACATATAAACTAAATTCAAGAGTTAAAGTATATATTACTGTAACAGTTAAATAAATTATTTAAGAATTTTTGACACTTTTCTACAAACCAACTAGTGTATAATATTAGTGTATAAACTAATATTATATGCGTAATAGTTTTAGATTATACGCATTAATATTAAAAATCTTAAAATTTATAATCTTATTAAATAAGATTACAAAGGAGGGATTATTTAATGCGTTGGACAAACGACACTACGCCGCTTCGAATACGTAGCGGTTGCTATGATAATACATAAATTGTATGATACAATTAAATATTATAAATAAACTGGCAATTATGGCTAGATACCTAGTATCTAACTATGATTGCCTTTTTGTTTGCAGAATTTGTATTAATTTATACATTCGTGGGCCTCCTTGCGGATTTTTAAGTTTTTTTGAAAATTTAGAAATTCACAAGGAGGTTTTTTATTATGAAAAAGAAAGTTATTTATAAGGTGACTACTAAATATTCAATTGAAATTGAAACTGAAAATATCAATGAAGAAAAGTTAATTGAAGAGTTAAATAAAGAGTTTGAAAGACAGCTTAAGCAAGATAAAACATATCATGCAAAAACTGTATCTTTAGAATACTTAAATCAAAAGTACGGATTTGAACTTGCTGATACAAGTTTAAGTGAAGATGAAATTGAATTAATAGAACAACAAGAATTAGAAAAAGAAGAATTTAATAAAAAATTACATGAAGCAATAGAAAAATTAAGACCAAGACAAAAAGAAATTATTATAAAAATATTCTTTGAAGAAAAGACACAAGGAGAAGTTTCAATAGAATTAGGAGTATCAGAAGCTTGTATTTCTATTACTTTAGAGAGAGCTTTAAATAATTTGAAAAAAATTTAAAAAATTTTTAAATTTTTTCTAAAAAACGTTTAAGTTTTTGCACCTAACTTTCCATATATAGTGAGGGGATATTTTTTCTCTTTAAAAGTTTTAAGTGGAGGACAAGTAATGGATAATAAAAAAGTTTATAGTTATTCATTGAAAAAGAAAAAACTAAAAAAATGGATCTATGAAAATAATTATACATTACCATATGTTGCTAAAAGATTAGGAATTAGTATTTGTGAACTTATTATACAGGAAGAAATGATAATAAGACATATTATACAGGAAGAATTAAAGAATTAGAGTATACTAATGGAAATAATCAAATTATTAAGTATGTCTACGAATATGATGATTACAGCAATATATCAAAAATATATGGATATACTAATGGTGTAGAAGTATATTATGAAGAAAACAATTATGATATATTTAATCAACTAAATTTTCAACGGATCGAAATTGAAGATGAAATTATTGTAAGTGAATATGGTTATGATTCAAGAGGTAATAATGAAGGATATTATTCATATAATCAAACAACAGGTGAAAGTTTAAATAGTGCTTATTTTTTCTATAATAGTAAAGACGAAATGATACAAGCCAATATAAATGGACAAAACTATAATATTGCTTATTCATCAACAGGACAACCAAGTATATATTTAGGTTGGTCTATAACATACGATATGCGAAATATATGTGTTATAGAAAATGATGATTATCATATTGAATACTATTATAATGCTAATGGAATAAGAGTTGGTAAATCAATAAATAATGGATTTTCAATCGAGTCAGTAAATTATATTTTAGACGGAAGTAATATTATTAGAGAAACTCATACTGGAGCAAGCAATTATACAATGGAATACTACTATGATTCAAATGATAGTATTATTGGGTTTACTTATAATGGTAGTAAATTCCTGTATTTAAAAAATTTACAAAACGATATAATCGGAATAATTGACTCTAGTAATAATATTGTGGTAAAATATTACTATGATGCCTATGGAAGAATAGTTAAAACTTTAGATACATCAGGAATTAATTTAAGTTCTATTAATCCATTTAGATATAGAGGCTATTATCAAGATAATGAAACAGGCTGGTATTATTTAAATAGTAGATACTATAACCCGATTGCTAACAGATTTATTACAATGGATGAAATAGAATATTTAGGTGCAAGTGGTAGTGCATTAAGTTATAATTTATATAGTTATTGTGAAAATAATCCTGTTAATAATGTGGATCCTAATGGGAATGTAAGAATTAATATTAAATGGTTGGCAACTACAATTAATATTATAATTATTGTAATTCCTGCATTATTTGCAATAGCTAAGGTTTGGTCTACAGTTTCAAAAAGTACAAGTAAAATAAAGAAATTTATTGATGTCTTGGTTAAAAGCGGTAATAAACTTATGAAAAAACTGGATGACAGGTTATATTGTATGTTTGCCAAAACATCTACTTATCTTTGGGTGAAAACTATTGGTATTGCATTGTTTACGATATTAGATATTATAGGTTCAATTGGATCTGTGATTCAATATGTAGTAGACATATTAGATGGTAAATGGGATGGTTATTTAGATACGAAAAAATTCAACCCAAAACTAGATTTTACAAAAGATTATTAGGAGGTTTTCATGGATTTAATAGATTATTTTATAGGTAATGGGTTAACTTTTGCTGTTGCAGCTTTTCCAGTAATCTTATCTATATTTTTACATAGATATTGTAAAGTTCAAATTAAGTATATATACTTTATTTTGATATTGTATATAATTATACCTATTTATGTATTATACTTTAATTTTTCAATAGATAATTTATTATATCAATCTTTTTCGTTATTGTCTTCATTCATTTATTTACTATTTGAAAATTTATATGTAAAAGTAAAGAATGATAAAGATAATATTTGACATTTTTCTACAAACCAATTAGTGTATAATATTAGTGTATAAACTAATATTATATGCGTAATAGTTTTAGATTATACGCATTAATATTAAAAATCTTAAAATTTATAATCTTATTAAATAAGATTACAAAGGAGGGATTATTTAATGCGTTGGACAAACGACACTACGCCGCTTCGAATACGTAGCGGTTGCTATGATAATACATAAATTGTATGATACAATTAAATATTATAAATAAACTGGCAATTATGGCTAGATACCTAGTATCTAACTATGATTGCCTTTTTGTTTGCAAAATTTGTATTAATTTATACATTCGTGGGCCTCCTTGCGGATATATACGCGTATAGGGAATAATAGGAAATAGAGTTCCAATCAGTTCCACTGTTCCATTGCTCCACTTCTTATGATGATATTCTAGGATATTTAGAATAATAAGTATCATCAAATAAATAACCGCATTAACAAACCCTCGCAGAATTTCAGCACCCATTTTAAGGGCTATAGCAGAGTTTTATTTTGGAAGTGATAAAATGCTGAGGTCATCATCTAAATGACGGTGTGTACCAATTTTAAAGGAACAGTCTTTTTACTTTCTCATTTGTCTGGACTTAAAACAAGTTTTAGTACATAATTACTTGAACTACTTAAGAAAGGAGCAGATGATGGAAAACAATCTTATAAGTGATGAAGAAAGAAGAAAGTCAAAAGAAAAGATGAATAGACTAATAGACTCTGAATTAAGACTAAGAACTATTCAGAATTAAGATGGATATTACTTGGACTATTCCGTTGACATCAAAGATCATGATGTGTATATAGAAGGACAAGAAATATTAAGTGAAATAGAAAGATAAGTATGGAAATACATTAATGGAGAAACTATAAACTACTAATGTAGATGAAAGGATATGTTCCTTTTGTCGTTTAAGATAAATTTTGTAGATATTAATTAAGAATTATGATATAATAATTTATATTTATTGGAGGCGATAGAATGTATAAAGAATTTGAAGATCTTTTTAATAAATATAATATTATAAAATGTGAACAATTAACAAAGGGATTTTCACAAGACAAAAAATACATTATAGAAGATGATAAGAATATAAAATACGTATTAAGAATTTCAGATATAAGTGTTTTTGAAAAAAGAAAATATCAATTTCAAATACTAAAACAATTAAATGAATTAAATATTTATTGTTCTACTCCAATAGAATTTGGAATGATTGATGAGAATAATTGCTATACATTACTATCATGGTTAGATGGTGTTGATGCAGAAACAATTATTAGAAATATGAGTAATGAGGAAGCGTACTTATTAGGAATTGATGCAGGCAAGATATTAAAGAAAATTCACAATATAGAAATTAATAAACCAAAAGAATCTTGGTATGATAGATATTTGCCAAAAATGAAAAGAAAAATTAATAATGTATTAAATTGTGAATATCAAATTCCAATGCAAGATGCGTTATTAAAGTATTATCAAGAAAATGTGCAATTAATGAAAAATAGACCAGTATGCTTTTGTCATGGAGATTATCATTTAGGTAATATGATAGTTCATAATGGTAAAATAGGTATTATAGATTTTGATAGATGTGGCATTACTGATCCATATGATGAGTTTAAACCATTTTGCTGGAATACAATCGAAAGTGAATATTTTGAAACAGGCATGATTGATGGCTATTTTGATAATCATATACCTGATAATTTCTTTAAAATATTAAAATACTATACGGTTGAATCACTGATATCATATCTACCCTGGGCAGTTAATTTTGGTGGAGTAGAAATTGAAGTTATGAAAAAAATAAATAATCTTCAAATGGTATGGTGGGATGAATTTAAACTTGACATTCCTACGTGGTATAAACGCAAATAATTGGTGAGATAACTAAAGATTATATGGTGTAAATATTTTTTGCCAATTTACAAAAATATTTTCTTGATGATTTACAAGCCTGGATGTTATATCATGATAATTAATACTTAGATATTTTATAAAAATAATGGCCAGGGTATTATCCTAAATTAAACATATAGATATTAATATAACCTCAATTGTTTGACTATTATCTTGTTTTATATTATAATTTAAAATAATTATAAATTACAGATAGATATTTAATCTTGAAAGGAAGAATCGAATATGAAAGTATTAGTTACTGCATTTAAACCATTTAATAATCAATCCATAAATTATGCTGGTGAAGTTTTAAAATATATTGAAAATGTAGATAAATTAATTATTGATGTGGTTTATGATGAATGTTATTTGGAAATTAAAAGAAAAGGAAGATTAGAAGAATATCAACTAATTGTTGCGTTAGGTGAAGCAAGAATGAGAAATGAACTTACTTTAGAAGTAAGAGCTAAAAATATATCTTCATGTAGTTTAAAAGATAATCATGGTATCTTAAAAGAAAATGAAGTAATCAATTCTTCGCTTCCTAATTTTTTAGAAACGAAAGTTCCAATTGAACGCTGTAAGGGAATGATTAAATATTCATATGATGCAGGAAAGTTTGTGTGCAATAATTTATACTTTCATTTGTTAGAACATCATGCGGATAATGCAATATTTATTCACATTCCAAATTGTCATGATTGTGAAGAAGAATATCAAAAATATGCAAAGCAGATCAATCAAATAATTAATCAAATAATAATATCGTAGAAAGATATTAAATGATGATATATATGTATAAATAATGTTTTTAATGTAATATTGAATATAACATAAAGCGAATTCAGTTTTATTAGATTGTTATGAAGATGTTTTTATAAGTTTATAATTCCAAAATATTTTGTCTAATTTTCGTTTTTTGAATTGTTTTATATATGTAGATGTTTGATATGGTTTTTATGAAAGGGTGATTTTGTGAAAAAATTTATAAGTTTGTTGATAATGATTGTTTTAATGACTTTTGTTATTTTTCCTGTTCAAGCTAATTCGGCACAAAAAGATTGGTATGGTGTTGATTCAATGGGAACAATTGTAATTGGTGAAGATTGTCCAATTGAAGTAAAAAAAGAAGTATTAACATTTGATATTTCTGAATTTCCAAGCAACTATTACTTGGAAAAAGAAGACTATTTAGCATATAGTGGTAAAGTAACGGCTGAATATACATTTTATAATCCTACTGATTTAACTATTACTGCAACCTTAGCTTTTCCATTTGGTAATCGGCCAGATTATTATTTAAGTTTTGATGATGGTAGTGATGATTATGATATATCTAAATATGATATTACAATCAACGGCAAAGCAGTGGAAAGAACGATTCGTTATACTTGGAATAATCAAAATCAATTCAATATTAGCACTGATTTACCTAAAATCAGTGATGAATATCTTGAAACTGACTTATATAAACCGTCAACAATTGTTACAAAATATAGCTATGATATTAATAACTTATCATATAATGGTCAAGTTCTTGGCTCATTTAATGCAGCGTTTGATTGGGATGGTGGTGAAGGCCAGTCAATTATCTGGTTTCCATCTCAAAGTGGTGTTCATCTTCAAGATGATGGTGATTATCGACTAAGCAAATGGGCAAGAAATGGGGATAGCTTTGAAGTATATGTTATAGGGACACCATTATCTACGCCATTGGTATGGAAATGTTATAAAGATGGTGGTGTAGAAGATCGAGAAGAGATAAGCGGTAGTGTATCATTGAAAACAACAGAAACAATGATTTTAGAGGACTTATTTTGTAAAAGTTGGAGTGAAGAAACAGGTGTACTAAAAGTAGATTGGTATAATGCTTCTTTAAATCGTCTGGTTGAAGCAACAGATTCAAATTATCATTATATTACTACATATTCATCGCCCGTTTTATCACGAAACAATTTAATGCGTTGGTATCAATATGAGATTACAATTGAACCTAAAACGATGATTACTAATACGGTAACCGCTCCCCTTTATCCAGATATTAGTGCTCGTTATCAACCACCTGTTTATCAATACACCTATTTATTATCTCCTGCAAGTACTTGGAGTGATTTTAAAAATCTTGAAATTGTAATTAACACCCCATTTTATATAATTGAAAGTAGTCTTGAAGGATTTACCAAAACCGAAAAAGGGTATGAAATGTCATTTGAAAAACTACCTGAAGCAGAATTAATCTTTACATTATGTTCTGATGAGCATCCAATAAAAGAGAAAACACCTTATTTTAACAATGTTATATTGTGGATTGTAATTATCATTATTAGTTTTATTGCAGTTGTCGTAGGAATATGTGTCCTAATTGGCATTATAGTAGTAACTATTTTAATTGTTAAAAAAGTCAAAAAGAATAAAAAATAACAAAGTAATAAAAATATTAGGGTTGAATTTTAATGCCTGTTGGTATCTCTTTTTAATATTGTTGGTTTAAATTAAATGTATCTTTACTTAAAATTTTTAAAATAAATAAATATATATATACTCCAGTAATTATCATTTTGTTATTGAATAGTTTATAATTGAGTTATATAATTGATTTACAATACCTTGTAATTAGGGTTGTAAATCTTTTTTTGTTTTATCTTTTGTATTTATGGAAATAATATAATATATTATATTATTATTAGATTTATTAGGAGGTTATATTATGTGTACTGCTGCTACTTATAAAACTAAGGATTTTTACTTTGGTCGAACTTTAGATTACGAATATTCATATTTAGAACAAATTACGATTGCACCACGCAATTATGTTTTTCATTTTCGAAACTATGGTGATATTGTAAATCATTTTGCAGTAATTGGAATGGCTTATGTTGTAGATAATTTTCCATTGTATTATGATGCAATAAATGAAAAAGGTTTATGTATGGCTGGACTTAATTTTGTTGGTAATGCGAAATATAGTCATGAATTAAACAAAGAAAAAGATAATATTGCTCAATTTGAATTTATTCCTTGGATTTTGAGTCAATGTGCTTCAGTTAGTGAAGCTCGAAAAAAGATTGAAAGAATGAATTTATTGGATACTCCATTTAATGAAATGTTACCAGTTGCCCAGTTGCATTGGATTATTGCTGATGCTAATCAATCTATTACAATTGAAGTTGTTGCTGAAGGGATTAAAGTCTATGATAATCCAGTTGGGGTATTAACGAATAATCCTCCATTTGAAAAGCAAATGTTCAATTTGAATAATTATCAATATTTAAGTTCAAAGAATCCTAAAAATACTTTTTCTAATCAATTAGATTTAAAAGCATATAGTAGAGGTATGGGTGGGATTGGTTTACCAGGAGATTTATCTTCACAATCAAGATTTGTTCGAGTTGCTTTTGTCAAAATGAATTCAATTTCTAAAGATAGTGAAGAAGAAAGTGTTAGTCAATTTTTCCATATTTTAAATGCTGTAGATCAGCAAAGAGGTTGCTGTGAGGTAGCTGATGGCAAATATGAAATTACGATTTATACATCATGTTGTAATGCCTCTAAGGGAATATATTATTATACCACTTATAATCATCATCAAATTACGGCAGTGGATATGCATAAAGAGAATTTTGATGGTAATCATTTAATTTGTTATCCGATGCTAGTCAATGAAGATTTTAACTATCAAAATTAATTTTGAATTTTTACTTGTTCTATAATAATGATTCTTAAATGGATATATATAGTTTAATCATTGAAAATTGAATGGATTTAGTGTATAATAGGCCTACGAATTAAAATTAAATAATATTGATGAAATAACCCAAAATGTTAGTTAATTCAAAATATCAATAAGCCTACTATAAATAAGTCAAGTAAATTAATAAAATAATTTATTCGATAGG
>CAZIQF010000019.1:0-35665 GCA_964541525.1 uncultured Staphylococcaceae bacterium
AGTTATCTCAAAATCTTAAAATCTCAAAATCTCAAAAGATTTTATTGAACCAGATGAGTTTTCTACTTAGTTTATTTCTTTTATTTCATCACAATTTTTACAATAATAAGTAAGATGTTCTTCATTCATTAATTCAAGATCATTTACTTCTTTTATAGTGCTATGCCATTTTAATGCCATTTTATTATGACAATTAGAACATTCACATTGATTAAAAATTCCTTTAATTAACCCCCGATATGAGCGATTGAAATACCTAATTGTTTGATGATCTTCTTCACTTACTACTGCTAGACTTAGTTCTTTTTGATAAAGTTTCTTTCGAACAAAGATACATACGATTCCCCCAATAATCATCACAATACTTAAAAATTGTGAAGGGCTTAAGAAACCAAATGGTGAAGCACCACGATCATCTCCTCGTAAATATTCAAGGAAGAATCTAAACACACCATAACTGATTAGATATTTTTCAGTATGATTTTTCTTGATAAAGAAGAAAAAGATAATAAAACAAATAAATAAAAATGCTGCTTCATAAAGTTGGGTTGGATAAACTGTTGTGCCTGCTTCTGGATAATAGATACCTAACCATGAATCTGTTGGCTTACCATAACAACATCCACCTAAATAACATCCAATTCGACCAAAAGCATGAGCGATTAAAATTCCGATTACAATTTGATCCATATAGGTGAATACATGATATTTTTCTTTTTTTAACGCAAGTGGAAAAAGGATAAAGAAAGTAGCTATTCCTGTAATAATTCCACCTTCAAACGTAATGCCACCAACATTAAAGTCTAATTTGAAGTTTTCTATTATAAACTTTCCATCAACCATCGCATCACTGATACAATGCCACAAGGTATCAAAAAACGATGCTCCTAAATATGTGAATAAGCCACTGATTGCAGTAAGGATGATTAATCGATCAAGCGTTTTTTCATCAATTTTGAGTTTTCGCATTCGGAAGAAAAACACAAGAGTTAAGCACAGAACACCGATAACCACCATAAAACTCCAAGAGTAAATAGGCTGTCCACCGATTTCGAATAAGATTGGTTTCATATTTTCACCTCATTTTCTTATATTACATTTTATCAAAAAAGTTAGTTTTAGTCAAGGAGATACCTATTAAAGTTTTAACATTTATGTGATAAATTATTCATATATTGCGAAAAAACTTTTAAAAAAGTGTATAATAAGATTAGAGGTATAAATTAATGAAATTATTTGATGAAATTAATCGTTTTTTTCATTATACAAAACAAGAATTAGTTTTGTTTACTTTTTTATCATTATATGATCAAAATGAAGAAAATCAAGAATGCTTACGCTTAATTAGTGAACTTACTAATAAAATCAATAATAGTCTTAAACAATATGAGTTGGATAGTAGTGACAGTTTATATAATATTATTGATAATGATTTTATTACATTACAAGATTTATATGCCGAATACCGCAATAATGGTTATAATTCTTTTTCGTTTAAAGTGATAGCTTTAGTAAAAAGTTTAAAAACGGATGAATTGGACTTGATGATTAAATGGCAAACCGAAATAGCGGGAATTAGTTCCTTTTTAGATTTAGTGATTAAACAAATTAAGTTAATGATTAAATTGATTAATAATGATGCTTTTGCAAGTGAAGTTATAAACTATTTAGATCATCATTCACTTGATAGTGAAAGTTTAGAACTAGTAATAACTAGTTTAAAAAAATATAAAAATAATTTAGAGATTGAAGGAATTAAAGAAGTTTATTTAAAATTAATCTTTTTATATTTTAATTATCTTCTTTATAATAAATAAGTTATGTATCAACGTTTAGCTTTAGATTTAGTTAAAATTTTTAATGAACAAGCATATCTAACGATTGTTTTAGATAATAGTATTAAAGAATTAAAACTAGATTTACAATCAAAGAAAATATATACAAAAATTTTATATGGGGTTACTGAAAAAAAGTTATTAATTGACTTTAATTTGAAAAGTTTATTAACCGGCAAAAGGGTTAAACCATATTTAAAAAATATTCTTCGTATTGGTGCTTATGTCGTTGATGAAATGAGGATGTCTGACTATTATATTGTTAATGAACTAGTTCGGACTGTGAAAAAAACTGATTATAAAGGAGCGATGTTTGTTAACGCAATCTTAAGAAGATATCAAGATACACCTAAACCATCATTTGAGGGCTTAGCCGTTACAGAAAAATTAAGCATCCAGTTATCATTGCCTTTAGATATTACCAAACTATTGTATCAACAATATCATAATGAGCTAGTTAATTTTTTTACTCATTCGCACTTTTATAATTCTTACCGAATTAATACATTGAAACAAGATGTTAAATCTGTTGAAGAATCACTTACGAAACTAGGAATTAGTTATGAAATTAATGGCGATGCAGTAATAACCAAAGAATCATTATTAGATACCAACTTATTCAAAACGGGAATTTTAATTGCACAAGATTTATCAAGTATTAGAGTTGGCCATGTTTTAAATCCTTTGCCTCATTCTAGTGTTCTTGATGTTTGTAGTGCTCCTGGTGGTAAAAGTTTACATATTGGGACTTTAATGAATAACACTGGTCTGATTACAGCTTGTGATATCTATGAAAATAAATTAAATAAGATTGTCGATAATGCATTAAAATTAGGTGTTACTAATATTAAAGTAATGTTGGCTGATGCGACTAATTATGATTACCAACAAATGTATGATTATGTAGTATGTGATGTTCCTTGTTCAGGACTTGGGGTGATTAATCATAAGCCTGATTTAAAATATCATTTAACGCTTAATGATATCGTGACAATTAATGAATTGCAAAAGAAGATTATTAATCATGTTAAAGAATATGTTAAACTAAATGGAATTTTACTATATAGTACTTGTACAATTAATAAATATGAAAATGAATGGTTAATTCAAGATTTTTTAAAGGAAAACAAAAACTTTATTAAATTAGAAGAAGAAATTATTCTACCAAATGATGTTCAAGATGGTTTTTATATTTGTAAAATGAAGAAAATAAACTAGGAGTAGATAATGAATAGTATTTATAATTATACTAAAGAAGAATTAGAAAATTATTTTGTTAATATTGGTGAAAAAAAATATCGTGCTATTCAAATCTTTGAATGGTTATATCGTTATCGAGTTAATAATTTTGATGAAATGACTAATGTATCAAAGAAAATGGTTGATTATTTAAAAGAACATTTCGAAATGAAATTATTAGATATCGAATCACTCCAAGTATCTAAAGATGGAACTAGAAAATATTTATTTAGACTAGCTGATGGTTCACTAATTGAATCAGTATTAATGCGTCATAATTATGGTAACAGCATTTGTGTAACGAGTGAAGTTGGTTGTAATATGGGATGTAGTTTTTGTGCTAGTGGTGAACTAGGTTGTGTGAGAAGACTAACATTAGCAGAGATGGTATTACAAGTATTAACAGTTCAAAAAGATTTAGATCAAAATCAAGAAGTAATTACGAATGTGGTGGTAATGGGAATTGGTGAACCTTTTGATAATTATGATGTCTTAACTAGATTCTTACAAGTAATCAATTATCCTAAAGGTCTAGAAATCGGTGCGAGACATATTACGGTTTCAACCTGTGGGATTGTGCCAAAAATTAGAGAATTCGCATCATTTCCACTTCAAATTAATTTGGCACTTAGTTTGCATGCTCCTAATAATGAATTAAGAAGTCGCTTAATGAAAATTAATCAAGCATATCCGTTAGAAGCAGTAATGTCCGCTTTAAAGGACTATTATGAACAAACTAATCGTCGGGTTACTTTCGAATATATCTTACTACATGGGGTTAATGATACAAAGGATCATGCAGTGGAACTGGCTCATTTAATTCAAGGAATGAACGCTTATGTTAATCTAATTCCATACAATGAAGTATCGACTAAATCCTTCAAACAAACACCACATGAACAAGCGGAAATCTTTTTTGAAGTATTACGCAAAAGAGGAATAAACGTAACATTAAGAATGGAACATGGTGCTGATATTGATGCTGCATGTGGGCAACTTAGAGCTAAACACTTAACAAATCAAAGAGGTAAAAATGAATAAAGGTTTAATCATTAGTTTAATTGCTGGTGTATATAAAGTATATGATTTAGATACTAATCAAGTGATCGTGTGTAAGCCTCGGGGCAATTTAAAAATTAAATCACTACAACCAAAAGTCGGTGATTATATCAAATATACATTAACATCAGATCAACAAGGAATTATTGAACAACTAGAAAACCGGAAAAATGATTTGATCAGACCATATATTTGTAATATTGATCAAGCTTTCGTCATCTTTAGTGTTAAAGAACCAGAGCTTAATCTAAATTTATTAGATAAGTTTTTAGTTACTTTAGAGTATAATCAAATCACGCCAATTATTGTTTTTAGTAAATGGGATTTATTAAATTCGCAAGAATCGAATCAAGTATTAGAAATTATTAAATATTATGAAGCAATTGGCTATAAAACAATTATCACATCCACAATTAATAATTTGACAAATGATTTAAAGAGTTACTTAGCTAATAAAATTAGTGTTTTTACTGGGCAAAGTGGTGTAGGCAAAAGTAGTTTACTTAATTTAATAGATCCCAACTTAGTCTTGAAAACCAATGAAATATCAGTCGCTTTAGGACGAGGTAAACATACGACTAGACATGTTGAATTATTAAATTTAGAAGCTGGATGGGTAGCTGATACACCGGGTTTTGGAACACTTGATTTTAGTGGTATGAAAGAGATTGAGATTGCTCAAAACTTTATTGAATTTTTTAAGTACAGTAGTGATTGTAAATATAATGGTTGTTTACATTTAAATGAACCAGGCTGCAAAATTAAACAATTAGTTAAAGACAAAACGATTCTAACTTCTCGATATGAAAATTATGTAAGTTTTATTAATGACTTAAGAAAGGATAAAAAAGCATATGATAGTGGCGCCATCAATTCTCACAGTAACAAAAGAGGAAAGAAGTAATTATTTAGAAAAGTTAATCACACTAGGAATTAAATATTTGCATTTAGATATTATGGATGGTAAATTTGTCCCTAATGTCACTGAAGGTGTTGAATTATTAAAAGATATTAACCAGTATCCCTTTATCTTTGATACTCATTTGATGGTTGAAGATGTTGATTTATTAATCAATGAATTTGCTGAATGTGGGAGTGATTTTATTACCTTTCATGCGGAAATTAAACAAGATTTCAAATATTTAATTGATAAAATTCATCGGTTAGGAAAAAAATGTGGTATTTCAATTAAACCAAATACGGAAGTTGATGTCATTATTCCCTATTTAACCAAATTAGATTTAGTGTTAGTGATGAGTGTTGAACCAGGTTTTGGTGGTCAATCATATATTGAAAGTGTTAACCATAAAATTGAAGCATTAGCTAGGTTAAGAAAATCACAAGGTTATCACTATTTAATTGAAGTAGATGGTGGAATCAAAGAACATCATTTGCATCACCTTAAACATTTAGGTGTAGATATGGTTGTAATGGGAACTGGTCTTACTAATAGTTCTAATCCTAAACAAATCATTGATGAGGCACACAAAGCATGCGAGTAATTATTGTTGCATCTTCACCATATAAAAATTTTGCGAGTTATAACTACCAAAGAGGAGATTTTTTAATTGGAATTGAGGATGGTGCATATGAAATCAAAAAGCGCGATTTACCCTTGGAATTAGCAATCGGTGATTTTGATACAACAAAGCACTTTGATGAAATTAAGACATATGCAAAACAATTAGAAATCTATCCTCAAGAAAAAGCGGAAATTGATCTCGAATTAGCATTAAAGTATTTAGTAAAACATAATATTAATAGTGAAATTCTAATCTATGATGCAATTATGGGGCGAATGGATCATGAACTTATAACGATTAAATTATTGATTAAATATGCAATGTTACAGATTAGTTTAATCGGAATGAATGAAACAATTACTTATGTCAATCATTCAGTAGTTATTCCAAGTGGGAAAACAAGATTTAGCTTAATTCCTTTAAATGATGTAACTTTAGAGATTAAAGATGCTTTATATCCATTAGTTAAAACGAAACTAACAATTTTAGAAAATTTTACATCGAGTAATCAAACTTTGGAAAATATTGATACCAAAATTAACATTTATGATGGTGGAGTAATTTTAGTAATTGGTAATAAATAAAAAAACAACGCATATAATTTACTAAATGGAGGTAAACTATATGCGTTTTGAAGTTATTAAACTACCTAGGTTTTTATCTGCAATTATTAGATTTTTTCAAAATCTTTTTGGTAAAAAGAAATAGTCCAAAATATAAAAAATGACATACTATTTTAGTATGTCATAATTTACTTACTATGCACGTTCAATTGAACCGTTTTTAGCCATCGTACGTAAAGCACGTGTTGATACGTAAACTCTTACTACACGACCTTTATCATCTTTAATTCTAACTTTTTGTAAATTAGCTTTCCAAGTACGACGAGTGGCTTGTAATGAATGGGAACGATTGTTTCCTGATGTAGAACCTAAACCTGTTACAAAACATCTTCTAGCCATGATTAGTACCTCCTAATAAAATTTAATTAATAATCATATTTAACCTTTATTATTATATCAAAATGAATTAGAAATTGCAAGAAAAATACAAATATTCTTATGAATAGTTAAGTTTATGATGATTATATTTTTTTTGCAAAACAAATGATTCGATTAGTTTCTTTAAAATTAAGTGCTTTGTGGAATAACTCACTATTTGTATTATTTAACTCACAATCACTTGCAAATTCGTTACATCCTTTTTGTTTTGCCCATTTTTCACATGCTTCTATCATCTTTTTTGCATGATGCATATTGCGATATGCTTCTAGAACATATATACCTTCTAAATAGCCAACAGGACTACTAGCAGTACCTTCAACATAGTCAAATCTTAAGGAACAATGAGCAAAGCCAACTATCGTATTATCTACAATCGATACAACAATTAGATTATTGGGATTATTGATTGCTGCTGTAAATTCTTCAATTATTTCTTCATAAGTCGATTTTTGATAAATCTTTAATGCAAGGCATGTAATAGCATCTAAATCTTGATTAGTTATTGATCTTATCATATCTTCTCCTAATATTATATATATATATATATATTAAAGTACTATTATTTTATCATAATATAAATTATATATAATTAATTTAGATAAAAAAATAAGAATTTCTTCTTTATAAACAAAAAAGAAGCTACTTTAGTAAGTGTTATATCACTTGATTTTTTAGTGAAAATATTGTATAATAGTAATATCATATTTTAAATATGGTAAAGAAAGGAAAAAATTTATATGTCAACATTAAAAGTAAATGGGGAATTGTATAAACAACTAGTAATTAGTGGTGCAGCAAATCTTAGGGCAAATTATAAAATAGTGGATGCGTTAAATGTCTTTCCTGTTCCAGATGGAGATACTGGTACTAATATGAGAATGACAATCGAAGCTGGTGCTACTGCAATCAAAGATGCAACAGAAGAATCAGTTTATGATATGGCTAAAAAAGTTTCTCGTGGGATGTTAATGGGTGCTAGAGGCAACTCAGGTGTTATATTAAGTCAATTATTTAGAGGTATATATAAAGGTTTGAAAGATATTAAGGAAGCAAGTGTTAAAGAATTTGCAAAAGCTTTCTTAAGTGGGGTTGATCAAGCATATCATGCCGTATTAAAACCAGTTGAAGGTACAATTTTAACAGTTGCTAGAGAAGCAAGCGAAAGAGCTTATAAAGCATTAAAGAAAAATGATACATTAGAAAAATATTTTGAAATATATTTAAAAGAAGCAAGAAGTTCACTAGAAAGAACTCCAGATTTATTACCGGTTCTAAAAGAAGCAGGTGTAGTTGATTCTGGTGGTGCTGGTTTCATTTATGTTATTGAAGGTATGCAAAAATACTTAAATGGGGAAGAAATTTTAGCACAAGAAGTTGTTACTAGTGGAACTACAGTTAATCGTGGTTCATTTAATGCACATAGTACTTTGGAATATGGTTATTGTACAGAATTCATTTTACAATTACAATACTCTAAAGTGGATATTGCAAAATTTAATATTAAAGTAATTTCTGATTGGCTTGAAACAATTGGTAATAGTATTGTCGCACTTCAAGATGAAGATATCGTTAAAGTTCATGTTCATACCTTAACTCCAGGTAAAGTTTTGGAACATTGTCAACAATATGGTGAATATATCACTTTAAAAATTGAAAATATGCAAGTTCAACATTCAGAAGGTGGAATTGTTGAACAAGCTGATCCAGCTTTATGTGATTGTCCACAATGTGTAGAAATGCGTAAAAACCAAGAACGTAAACAATTTGCAGTTGTGGCCGTAGCATCAGGCGAAGGTTTAGTTAATATCTTCAAAGAAATGGGTGTTGATTACATCGTATCTGGTGGTCAAAGTATGAATCCAGCTGCTGAAGATTTTGTCAAAGGCTTTGATGAATTAAATGCTGAAACGATTTTAGTATTCCCTAATAATAGTAATATCGTTTTAACAGCACAGCAAGCAGCTAAATATTATGATAAAGCCAATATTGTTGTAGTTCCATCAAAAACACTAGCACAAGGTTATTCAGCACTTACAATGCTTGATCTAAGTAGTGGTGATGTTGATCAAATTTTAGAAGAAATCAAAGATGTTATTGCCAACGTTACAACTGGTTTAATTACATATTCAATTAGAGATACAGAAATTGAAGATGTTACAATTAAACAAGGTGATTATATTGGTATCTGTAATGGTAAAATTGTTACTTCTAATGAAAATCGTGTAGATTCGGTTAAAGGATTACTTGCACAAAGTGATATTGATGAAAAAGAAATTATAACAATTATCACTGGTAAAGATGCAACTGAAGAAGAAATTGCTTTAATCAAGGCTCATATTGGTGAAACATATCCAAATGTTGAAATTGATGAAATAAAAGGTGAACAAGAAGTTTACAGTTATATTTTCTCAATTGAATAAAATAAAAAAATTAATTGGTCTAATGGTCTAATGTAGACTATTAGACTTATTTTTAAAAAAGAATAGGAAAAAGCAAGTTATGAAACTAGATGAAATTATGATAGCTGGGGAAGACTATATATTAGCACGCTATCAAACATTACTAAAAAAACAAAATATATTAACTATTGCTGATTTACTGTTTAATTTCCCTACTAGATATGAAAATTACAAAGTATCAAGTATTAATGATGCAATATTAGATGAAAATATTGTATTAGAAGGAACAATTACAAGTAAAGTAACTGTTAATTATTTAAAATCAAAATTATCAACAGTCGTATTTACGATGGATGTTGAAGACCGAAAGATACGTTGTACTATTTTTAATCGTGTATTTTTAAAGGGAAAAATCAATTATGGAACTGTCTTAAGAGTTCAAGGACATTTCTATCAAAATATGAATAATTTTACGATTACTAATTTACTAATTTGTGATGAATTAAATCGTGATATTGTTCCCGTGTATAAAGTTAAAGACATTGCTTATGATAAGTATATCGGGATTGTTGAAAAAGCTTATCGTAGATATAAGAATTTGATTGAAGAAACAATTCCTCAAGCATATTTAGAAAAAAATCAATTATTGTCATTAAAAGAGGCTATTTATAAATTACATTTTGCTGATGACTTCGATCAAATTGATGCTGGACTTAAACGAATTAAATATGAGGAATTACTAAATTATCAATTATCGATGAAATATTTGCATTATATGCGAACTAAAAATCATAATTGTCCAGTAATTTCATATAAACAAGAAATAGTAGATGATTTAATTAATAATCTTGCATATGAATTAACAATTGATCAAAAAACGGCAATCAATGATATCCTAAATGATTTGACCAAACCATATGCAATGAATCGCTTATTACAAGGTGAAGTTGGAAGTGGTAAAACAATTGTTGCAATAACAGCAATGTTAGCTTGTGTGTCTGGCGGTTATCAAGCAGCATTAATGTGTCCAACTGAGATTTTATCCAATCAACATTTTGAAACTATCAAAACAGCACTTAGTAAGTATCAAGATATTAATATTGGTTTACTTACAGGCAGTACGAGTATAAGTTCTAGAAAAGATATTTTAGAACAATTAAAAGATGGAACAATTAATATTATTATTGGAACCCATGCACTATTTCAGAGTGATGTTGAATATTTAAATTTAGGCTTAGTTGTAACTGATGAAGAGCATCGTTTTGGTGTTCATCAAAGAGTAATGATTAAAAATAAAGGACTTGCAGTAAATTATTTAAAGATGTCTGCTACACCAATTCCAAGAACGCTTGCAATTAGTGCTTATGGTGATACCGATATTTCTGTGATTAAGACAATGCCAAGTAGTAGAAAACAAGTAATTACTAAGTTAGTTGAACAAAGTGGTAAAAGAGCAGTAATTGAACATATGCGTAAAGAACTTAAAATAGGTCATCAAATTTATGTTGTAACACCACTAATCGAAGAATCAGAAGCCATTGATACAGCCTCAGCTACAGAAGTTTATTTAAGAATGGTTAAATATTTTGAAAATGAAGCGGTTGTCGGTTTGATTCATGGTAAATTAAAATCAACAGAAAAAGAAGAAATCATGCAAAAGTTTTTGAATAAAGAAATTGATATTCTGGTTGCAACAAGTGTTATCGAAGTTGGTGTTAATGTTGCAAATGCGACAACGATTCTTATCTTAGGTGCTGAACGTTTTGGTGTGGCAACACTTCATCAACTAAGGGGAAGAGTGATGAGATCAGGTGATGTTCCATATTGTTTCTTAATTCCTGAAAACTCAACTGATACTAGTATCGCAAGGCTTAAGATGGTTGAGGAAACGTCAGATGGATTTAAACTTGCTGAATATGATTTGTTACATCGAGGGCCAGGTGAATTTTTTGGTGAAAAACAGGCTGGCAATATGAATTTTAAATATGCAGATATTTTAAAAGACCATGATTTATTAGAAACAGTTATTGTTGATTCAGAAAAAATTATGGAAAGCGAAGAATTAGAAAATAATCAAGAATATAAATATTTAT
Organism: uncultured Staphylococcaceae bacterium; assembly: GCA_964541525.1. Lineage (GTDB taxonomy): Bacteria > Bacillota_I > Bacilli_A > ML615J-28 > CAG-313 > UBA1737. Next base: position 11,153 of record CAZIQF010000019.1, read on the forward strand.
ATAACGTAGTTCATGAAAATTATTTACGAAAAATCAGTGAACTAGATTAGGAGGAAAAAATGATTAAACTAGCAATCGATGCCATGGGTGGCGATTTTGCACCAGAACAAATTGTTAAAGGAGTGAATATTGCAATTAAACAGTTTCCGGATTTAGAATTAGTATTATATGGTAAACCTGAAGCGATAAAAAAATATTTAAATCCAAACGATCGAATTTCAATTGTAGATTCACCAAGAGTAATTGATATGGGGTGTCATAATCCAATTGCCGAAGTAAGAAATAATCGTGATAGTTCGTTAGTTATGGCTTTTCGTGCAGTTAGAGAACACACTGTCGATGGCGTTGTAACAGCTGGACCTACACAAGCAGTTATTTCTGCTGCTCATGTTCATATTGGTCGAATCAAAGGAATGAAACGTTGTGCTCTATGTCCAACCATTCCAACATTTAAAGAACATGGGACACTGATGCTTGATGTTGGTGCTAATACTGAAATTAGACCTGAACACATAGCACAATATGCCCAATACGCTAATTTCTATGCCCAAGAAGTAAAAGGAATTAAAGAACCAAAAGTTTACTTACTAAATATCGGAACAGAAGAAGGAAAGGGTCGAGAATTAGAACAAGAAACATATAAACTATTATCACAATTACCAATTAATTTCTGTGGTAATGTTGAATCAAAAGAAATTTTAACTACTGATGCTGATATTGTTGTTACTGATGGCTATACTGGTAATATTGCAATGAAAGCATTTGAGGGAACTGCTAAAGGCATGGGAGCATTACTTAAAAAAGAAATCAAATCTAGTTTAGGTGGAATTATTGGTTATTTATTTATGAAGAAAAACTTAAAACGATTCCAAGACCACTTTAATCCAGATAATGTCGGTGGAGCGAGCCTATTTGGCGTTGATGGTACAGTGATTAAAGCTCATGGTGCAAGTTCAGATCAAGCATTTGCCAACGCTATTGCTCTTGCTTATAAAGCAGTTAAAGGTGATGTTGTTAATAAAATGAAAGTATATCTTCAAGAACATCCATTAGAGGTTATTAATAATGAGTAAAAAAGGTAATACTTTAGATATTAAAAAACTAAATGAAGTATTAAACACCTTTAATTTAAAAACGGCTAACTATTCACAGTATGTAATTGCTTTAACCCATTCAACTTATGCTAATGAAAATAAAACAGCCAGCAATGAACGAATTGAATTTCTTGGTGATGCTATTTTAGGATTTGCAACTGCTGAATATATATATCATACCTTCCCTGATATGCCAGAAGGAAATATGACAAAGTTAAGAGCGACTTATGTTTGTGAAGATGCTAACTTTGTTTATGCAAAAGAATTAAAGTTAGATGAATTACTATTATTAGGAGTAGGAGAAGAAGCAACTGGGGGCAGAACTAAAAAAGCTGTAGTAGCAGATTCATTTGAATGCTTTTTAGGAGCAACTTATTTAACCTTTGGGATTGATGCAGTAAAAATGATTCTATCGAAAATCGTATTTCCTCACATTAAGAAAATTGATAATGAACAATTTATTGATTATAAAACTCAACTTCAAGAATATATTCAAGCTGATCATGATAATACCATTGAATATGTGGTAATCAAAGAAGAAGGAAGACCAAATGAAAAAATCTTTACAATGTGTGTCAAGCTAGATGGGATTGTCTTAGGTATCGGTCAAGGACGCTCAAAAAAACTTGCAAGTCAAGAAGCGGCGAAAAATGCTTTAGATAAAGTTGCAAGGCATGAAATATAAAAATAGCACGAACCGATTAGTTCGTGTTATTTTACATCATACTATGCTTTATGCAAATAATATAATTTCTACAAAGATAAATAAAATTTGAAAATAGCAAAAGATTATTGTATAATAGTAGGGAAAGGACTGATGTTATGTCAACCAAATATCCAATTATTTTAGTTCATGGGATAATGATTAAAGATTTTAAAAAATTTAAAGCATTTGGTAAAATTGAAAAAATTTTAACTCTAGCTGGATACAAAGTGTATACGGCACGAATTGATGGATTAGGAACGATTAAAGATAATGCTTTACAACTTAAATGGCAGATTATTTCGATTTTGGATAAAGAACAAATAAGTAAAGTAAATTTAATAGCCCATTCTAAAGGCGGATTAGATTCCAAATATATGATTGAACATCTAGATATGGAAAATAAAATCGCATCACTTACAACTTTATGTACGCCACATAAAGGATCAGTTATTGCAAGTATACTTTTAAAATTACCAAAGTTTTTAATTAAGCTTATAGCTTGGTGGTTAAACTTGTTGTATAAGATTGCTGGAGATAAACACCCTAATGCATATCAAGTATGCAAAGAATTACAACAAATTGATAATATTGAAGATGAAATAATGTTTTCAAGCAATGTATATTGTCAAAGTTATTCAAGTACGATGGAAAAATCTCAAGATGATTTTATTATGGGGATACCACTCATTTTTTCTAAATATTTTGAAAAGAAAGCTAGTGACGGGTTAGTGTCAGTTGATTCGAGTAAATTTGCAACTTATAAAGGTAATGCATTAGAAGAATCGATATCACATACAGAAATAGTTGATTTTATGGTGAAGAAAAAGAAAAAAGAAAAAATCTATCATTTTTATAATCAATTATGTCAAGAACTAATAGAAATGGGATTTTAGGTGAAAATATGGAATTATTGGATTTATATGATGTTAATCGTAACAAAACAAATTTGATTATTAAAAGAGGAGACCCTGTTCCTAGGGGTTATTATCGTTTAGTTGTACATGTATGCATTTTTAATCAGCGAAATGAAATGTTAATTCAACAAAGAACGGAAAACAAAAAATGGCCTAATAAATGGGACATTACGGCTGGTGGCTGTGTCAGCAGTAATTATGATAGTCAATCAACAATGAGTAAGGAACTTAAAGAAGAATTGGGAATTGATTTTGATTTTTCTAAAATAAGACCAGTTTTTACGTTTAATTTTGATGAAGGATTTGATGATTTTTATTTGATTAAACAAGATATTAAATTATCATCACTTATCTTACAAAAAGAAGAAGTCAAAGATGCTAGATGGGCAACAATGGATGAAATATTGGAATTAATTAAAAATAATGAGTTTATCACTTATTCCGAAGAACTAATCAGACTTTTATTTCAAATCAAAGATACATTAGATATATATACTGAATAAAAAAACTAGAATTAGGTGAACAAAATTAGGTTCACTTAATTCTAGTCTTTTTTATAAGTTTTATTAAAACAATAAGAAATAACCTTACCATCTTCAATTGTTATGTAATTTAAAGAGGCGTTACTAAGATTGGATAAAAAAGTATAATTAGAATCAATGTAAGAAAAGAAACCTTTAATAAAATGAGAATGAGTAGTCACTAAAATCTTTTGATTGGGATAAGTTGTTGCCATATCAATTAAAGCATTATAAGCTCTAGCTTGTAATACGGAAGCAGTTTCTATCCCTTCCACATCATCCTTTAAAATCCTTGCATAAATTTCATCATTAATACTCATTCCTTCAGCACGACCAAACTCTCTTTCGATTACATTATCATTAATAATAATCTCATTTTTAATGCTTAAAGTTGCTTTAATAATCCTAGCCGATTCAATTGCTCGATCTAAAGGACTAGAAATAATTAAATCCCAATTTGGATCATTTATCAATAATATTTCTGCAACATTTTTTACTTGTGTTCTACCTGTATCATTTAGAGGATTATTAAGCCTTCCCTGAATTAGTCGTTGTTTATTCCAATCGGTTTGTCCATGTCTAATTAAGCAAATTGTCGTTTTCATTAATATCTTATTCCTTATAGTATATATTGATATTATATCAAAAATTAGGTGTTTATTCGTAATAAATGCTTGAATAAATCTATGGTTAAAACAATAGCAAAATTAATAATATTATGGTATAATGAATGGGAAAAAGAGAGGATTAAAATATGAATAAGATGGGGAAATTAATTAAAGCGAAAATGATTACCTTTATTGATGTTTTAATTAAAAATTATCGTTTAATTAATTTAGATGAAGTAGATACAATTTTAATTGCCAAACTATATTATTTACAAGAAGAACATAATACTTTTTTGGATTTGAATCGTATTGCGAAAGAAATGCGAATTAGTGAAAATGATCTTGCCAATCATATTTTAACATTAGTAAGTAAAGGTTATATTGAATTAGACATTAAAGATGATGGTAAAGAATGTTTTTCATTAGATGGTGTAATTGAAAAACTAGGTGCAGTTTTAGAAAATGATCAAAATATTGTGATAGAAGAACGTGAAGAAAAACTTAGTTTAATTATTAATTATATTGAATCGGTTTATTCAAGACCTTGTACTGCTGGTGAGTTAGTTATTGTGAATAGTTGGTTAGATTTAGGATATGATCTTGAATTAGTTAAAGAGGCTGTATTACAAAGTGTTAAACTAAATAAACTTAATTTAAAATATGTTGAAGCAATTATCGCTAGTAAAAAACCTAGAGAAGTTAGTCAAGATTTGGAAATCGATGAAGAACTAGTAAATCTTCTAAATAATGCCTATGTTAAAAAATGATCTTACAGAAATTTTAGTGGAAATTAAACGGATGTTTCCTAATGCGGGATGTGAACTGATTTATCATAATCATTTTGAGTTGATTATTGCTGTGGTGTTAAGTGCACAAACAACTGATAAATCAGTTAATATTGTTACACCAAAACTTTTTGAAAAATATCCAGATGCAATTGCTTTATCAAAGGCCAACCCCCAAGATGTAATCGCGATTATTGCTAGAATCGGCCTTGCGAATAATAAAAGTAAAAATATTATCGCTTTAGCAAATGCTTTAGTTGAAAAGTTTGATGGTAATGTTCCAAATAACTTTGATGATTTGGTGATGCTACCTGGCGTTGGTCGAAAAACAGCTAATGTTGTATTATCAGAAGGATTCAAGATTAACCGGATTGCTGTAGATACGCATGTTGAGCGAGTTTCGAAACGCTTAGGAATTGTGAATCAGAATGCTAGTGTATTAGATGTTGAGAATACATTAATGAATTTAATTGATGAACAACGTTGGCATGAAGCTCATCATTTACTATTGTTTTTTGGTAGATATTTTTGCCTTGCCAAAAAACCTAACTGCGATAAGTGCTTTTATCAAAAACATTGTTGTTATTTAAATGACAAAAACCTCCAAGATTAACTAAAGTAATTAGTTATATTATGCTTGGAGGCTTTTTATATGCATGTTGTAATTTTTGATGAAGAAAACGAATTAGATTTAGAAATGAAAGTTAACGAACTGCTTAGCGAATATCAAGATGATGAAATTATTGATATCAAATATAGTGTAGCAGTTTTATATGATCAAAGAGAACAACTTTATTGTTTTTCTTGTATGATAATAATCAAGAATTAAGATATTGATCGATGACTTTCTTTTCAGGATCAATGTAGATTGTTTTTTGATTACTAAGGGTTACAAATGATCCTTTTGTTCCAGGTACTTTTTTTAAGTATTTAACTTGGGTATAATCGACGGGAACACTACTTGAATCTTTTGCTTTTGAATAGTATGCAGCAATCATAGCAGTAGTTCTGATAATTAGTTCTGTTAATTTAAAATCATTACTTGGTAGTCTAACGATAACATGACTTCCTGGCAAGTCTTTAACATGAAACCAGTAATCAGTGGCTTTTGCAAGTTTATGGGTTAAATAATCATTTTGATAATTATTTTTACCAACATAGATTATTACATCATCAATTTTATAGGTTAAAAAAGTTGGTATTTGATTTTTCTTTTTCATGTTTTTTTTATTTTTAATCATACCATTGGCAATTAATTCTAAGGTGATTTCTTCTAAATCAGTTGCATTACTAATTGATACTTGAAATAAAAGTGTTGATAAATATTCGATTTCATTATTGATGATTTTGATTTGCTTATCTAACTCAATTATTGCGGTTTTAGCTTTTTTAATTTTGGTAAAGATTTGTTTTAAATTAGTGCTAGGATCTAACATTGGATCAAGCTCAATTGTAATAACTTCATTATTGTTTAAAAAGTTATTAACTTCAACAGTGGTATCACCTTTTTTCACTTTATAAAGATTAGCTTGTAAAAGGATTCCGATGTCAGTGTTTTGTAAATTTTGTTTAGCGCTATCTAAATTTTGGGTAAGATTAGCTAGTTTGTGATTGGCTTTTTTTAGTTCTTTTTTTAAGACTTTTTCATACAAACCGGCTTTGTTATTAGTTACAATCTTATAGTTTGTATAGTATGATTCTAACATTTTTGAGATTGTATCAGCCTCAAAAATTACTTCATCTAATGTTGATAATTGATATGCGTAGAAGTCTAATTTATTACCATTTTTATAAATAACTGGTTTTAATGGTTGGTTTAAAAAGGCTTTGACTTGATCACTATCTAATTCTTGTAATTGTTCCATTAATGGCTTTGATACACCTTGAAGTAGATTAAGATCTAAAAAACTAGTCATTGTAAATGGATTTATTAACTCATTAGCAACTGGATAAGTATATGTTGCGTGAGGAATAATTGTTCGTAAATTAGATGTAGATGGTGGAAGTTTTCGAATAGCATCTATTATTGTAAAATTGCTGTCAATTAAGATAATATTACTATTTCTTCCCATTAATTCAATTATTAAATAATAAGTCTTTTCATCATCTAATTCATTGAAGGTATTAATCTCAATTTGAATAATTCGATCATTTTGATATTGAGTAATGGTTTTAATAATCCCTCGTTCAATGTATTTTCTTAAGACCATACAAAAGTTATTAGGGGTATTAGGGTTGATGTATTTTTCTTCAGTTAGGTATACTTTTGGTGAATCTAATTGTGATGAGATAAGTAAGTTTTTGTTCATTTTGTCAGCACATCTAATTTGAAAAACTAGATCTAAATTATTGGGTTGATAGACTTTGTTTAGTTTTCCATTATGTAACTCTTCGTTTAATTCATTTACTAAATAATGAATAAAACATCCATCTAGTGGCATATTAATCACATCCTTTATCATTATTATACATTATTTTTTCATAAATATAAACCCACTTGCGATTAAATTTTGATTAAAAGTGATTTTTTAAATTAAAATAATTGAAAAGTTTAACCAAAATATGGTATAATTATAGAAATATTGAAATCAAATTAATAACTAGAGGGAAAGAATTATGAAGTTAGATAGGCAAGGTTTATTAATTGTTATTTCAGGTCCATCGGGAGTTGGCAAAGGAACTGTTAGAAAAGCTCTTTTTGAACGAAAAGGTCATGATTTAGATTATTCGGTATCAATGACTACAAGGAGTCCTCGAGCAGGAGAAGTAAATGGTGTTGACTATTATTTTGTGACTAAAGAAGAATTTTTATCGCAAATTGATCGAGGTAACTTATTAGAATATGCTGAATTTGTCGGTAATATGTATGGTACACCAAAAGATAAAGTTGAAGAAAAACTAAAACAAGGTCGTGAAGTTGTTTTAGAAATTGAAGTAAATGGTGCGATGCAAGTACGAGAAAAAATGCCAAATGCTGTATTTATCTTTATTGCTCCACCTAGTTTTGAAGCGTTAGAAAATAGATTGATTGCACGTGGTACTGAACGTGGCGAAGTAATTAAAGAACGCTTAGAAAAAGCCAAGAAAGAACTTAAACTAGCTTCATTTTATGATTATATTGTAATTAACGATGAAGTACAAAATGCATCAGATCGAATTATGGCGATTATTCGGGCTGAACACGCTAAATGTGAGCGAACAATACATGAATATTTTAAATTAATGGAGGTTGACTTAAATGACTAAAACTCAAGGATTAATGATTAATATGCAATTAAAGATTGCAAATAATGAAAGAGAAGGAATGCGTTATCCAGCAATTGATGAATTATCAACAAAAGCTGATTCTAAATATAAATTAGTAATCGCTGTTGCTGAACGTGCAAGAGAAATTAAACAAACTGGTAAATCATATTTACAAACAACAAGAAATTATAAAGCAATCGGGATTGCATTAGAAGAAATTGTTGCTGATTTAGTGAGAATTAGCTAATGGAATTAAATCAATTAATTGAAACTTATTTAGCATATCGTAAGCAAATACAAGCGCTAGGATATGCTAATTATGTTATTAGTTGGGATTCTGAAACAGAAGCACCAGTTGGCTGTATTGAATCCCGTAGTATCCAAGTTGGTGTGTTATCCGAAATGGCATATAAACTTGAAAGAAGTGATGAATATATTCATGTCGTTCAAGAACTATATAAACAAGTTGAAGTTTTAGATGATGTCTTAAAAGTGGAAATTAAAAAAGTGTATAAAGATTTAAACAATTCACTTAAAATTCCGATGAATGAACTTGTTGAGTATAGTATTTTACTTTCAAAAGCACAAAGCATTTGGGCTAATGCTAAAATTAATAATGATTATAATAGTTTTAAAAATACCTTATTAGAGATTATTAATTTTAATAAAAGAATGGTTAAATATTTAGAAACTGATACGTTAAAAGGTTATAATATTTTACTTGATCAATATGAAGAAGGAATGACTAAAGCTGCATATGATGAGTTCTTTGCTTTATTAAAACAAGAAATTGTACCGATTGTTAAAAGAATTAACGCAATCAATCAAGAAATACCAGCTTTTGCAACAAAACATTATGATATTGATAAACAAAAAGTATTTGCTAAATATTTAATGGATGTTATGTGCTTTGATCAAAGTCGGGGATTAATGAAGGAAAGTGAACATCCTTTTACTAGTGGTAGTGGTACTACTGATGTTAGGGTAACTAATCACTACTATGAAGATTTAGTTGTATCTTCGATTTTCTCAGCTATTCATGAATTAGGTCATGCTACATACGAACAACAATGTGATCCAGCTTTAGATGATACTTTAGTTGGTGGTGGTAGCACGATGGCAATGCATGAATCTCAATCAAGATTCTATGAAAATATTGTTGGTAGAAGTTATGAATTTTGGGTAAGGCATTATCCAGTATTACAAGATTTATTTAAAGAAAATTTATCTGATGTAACTGTTGATGAATTTTATCGTTATATTAATCAAGCAAGATGTTCACTCATTCGAACTGAAGCTGATGAACTTACCTATCCATTACATATTATGGTTCGTTATGAAATGGAAAAGTTAATTATCGAACAAGATGTTGATATTGATATGTTACCACAAATCTGGAATAGACTATATAAAGAATATTTAGGTATTGATGTTCCATCGGATAAAGAAGGAATATTACAAGATGTTCATTGGGCAGGTGGATCATTTGGTTATTTTCCAACATATGCTTTAGGTTCAGCATATGCTGCTCAATTACTTAATGCGTTAAAACAAGATATCGATATCGAACAAGCATTTGGTGAAGCTAATTTAAAAAGGATTAATGATTGGTTAAAGGATAAAGTTCATCGTTTTGGTGGGTTAAAGACACCTGAAGCGATCTTATTAGAAGCAACCAAAGAAAAGTTTAATCCTAAGTATTATGTTGAGTATTTAAAAAATAAGTTTACTAAACTCTATAATCTATAGTATAAAAATATAAAAAGTCAAAATTTCTGTATTGAATTTTTGGCTTTTTTTGTATAGAATTCGTTTTATTGTCAATACTATTAGTGATAGATAAAAATATGTTAAAAAATAAAGCATTTAGTTTGATAAAGTTTGTCTTTTTTGATATAATACTTGAGGTCTTAGTTTTGGCATTGTCAAAACTATATTTTATGGGTATTTGAAACGCGTGGAATCGTGGAATACCTAGAAAAAGATTTCAACTACTAACGAAAGGAGAAATAAAATGCCTACAATTAATCAATTAGTTCGCAAAAGTCGTGTTGACAAAGTTAGAAAGTCTAAATCACCACATTTAGGAATTGGTTTTAATAGTTTAAGAAAAGAACAAACAGAAATCAACTCTCCACAAAAGAAAGGTGTTTGTACTCGTGTAAGTACAATGACTCCTAAAAAACCAAACTCAGCTATTCGTAAGATGGCCCGTGTTCGTTTAAGTAATGGGATTGAAGTAACTGCATATATTCCAGGTGAAGGACACAAACTTCAAGAACACAGCGTTGTATTAATTCGTGGTGGTCGTGTTAAGGATTTACCAGGGGTTCGTTACCATATTATTCGTGGAACAATGGATACAACAGGTGTTGATGGACGTAAACAAGCACGTTCTAAATATGGAACAAAACGTCCTAAAGCAGCAAAAAAATAATTAAAACAAATTAAAACTACTAGGTAGTAAGATTTCATTTATGGAAATTTGAGAAAGGAGGAATCTACATGCCTCGTAAAGGACATATATCGAAAAGACAAGTATTACCAGATCCAATTTATAATTCAGTATTAGTTACAAGACTTGTAAATAGTGTTATGTTGGATGGTAAAAAAGGTGTTGCTCAACAAATTATTTATGGTGCTTTTGATCGTATCGCTAAAGTTACAGGAAAAAACCCATTAGATGTTTATCAAGCAGCAATGGATAATATTATGCCACAATTAGAAGTTAGAAGCCGCCGTGTTGGTGGTGCTAACTACCAAGTTCCAGTTGAAGTAAGAGAAGAAAGACGTTATACATTAGGCTTAAGATGGTTAACAAATTATGCTCGTCTTCGTAATGAAAAAACAATGGAAGAAAGATTAGCAAAAGAAATTATGGATGCCGCTAATGGTATTGGTGGATCTGTTAAGAAACGTGAAGACACACACCGTATGGCTGAAGCAAATAAAGCATTTGCTCATTACCAATGGTAATATTAGGAGAATAAAATGGCTCGTGAAGTTTCCCTTATAAACACAAGAAATATCGGTATCATGGCTCACATTGATGCTGGTAAAACTACATTTTCAGAAAGAATTTTATTCCATGCAGGAAAAATCCATAAGATTGGTGAAACCCATGATGGTGCTGCTCAAATGGACTGGATGGCTCAAGAACAAGAAAGAGGTATCACAATTACTTCTGCTGCTACAACTGTTTACTGGAATAGTTTAAATAATGTTAAACATCGTATTAACATTATCGACACACCAGGGCACGTAGACTTTACTGTTGAAGTTTCTCGTTCGCTTCGTGTATTGGATGCTGCAATTACAGTTTTAGATGCTCAAGCAGGTGTTGAACCTCAAACTGAAACAGTTTGGCGTCAAGCTACTGAATATCTTGTACCTCGTCTAGTATTCGTTAATAAAATGGATAAAACTGGTGCAGATTTCAAATTCTCTGTTGAATCATTACACCATAGATTAGGTGCTAATGCTCATCCAATTCAATGGCCAATTGGTGCTGAAGATCAATTCAGAGGTATCGTTGACCTTGTAACAATGACTGCATTTGAATATGAACCAAATCATCAAGATGAATCAGGAAAAGAAATTCCTATTCCTGCTGATTTAGTTGACATTTGTGAACATTATCATACAGAATTAATCGAAGCTGTTGCTGAATTTGATGAAGATTTAATGATGGCTTACCTTGAAGGTGAAGAAATTTCTGTTGAACAATTAAAAGCAGCTATTCGTAAAGCCACTCTTTCTGTTCAATTCTTCCCTGTACTTTGTGGAACTGCTTTCAAAAACAAAGGTGTTAGAAAAGCGCTACATGCAGTAGTTGATTACTTACCTTCTCCAGTTGAAGTTGCACAAATTAAAGGTAAAGATGAAAATGGTGATGAAGTTGTTGTTGATTCAAATGATGATCAACCATTTGCCGCTTTAGCATTCAAAGTTATGACAGACCCATATGTTGGTAAACTTACATTCTTTAGAGTATATCGTGGTCATATGGAATCTGGTTCTTATATCCTTAATGCTACTAAAGATTATAAAGAACGTATCGGTCGTATCTTATTAATGCATGCAAATAATCGTTCAGAAATTAAAGAAGTATACAGTGGTGATATTGCTGCTGCTGTAGGTTTAAAGAATACAACGACAGGTGACACACTATGTGATCCTAATTGTATTGTACACCTTGAATCAATGGTTTTCCCTGAACCAGTTATTCAAGTGGCAATTGAACCTAAAACTAAAGCAGACCAAGATAAGATGGGTGTTGCTCTTCAAAAATTAGCTGAAGAAGACCCAACATTCAAAACTTATACAGATGAAGAATCTGGGCAAACAATTATTGCTGGTATGGGTGAATTACACTTAGACATTATCGTTGACCGTATGAGAAGAGAATTTAACGTTGAATGTAACGTTGGTCGTCCACAAGTTGCTTATCGTGAAACTATCACAACTGCAGCTAAAGTACAAGGTAAATTTGTACGTCAATCAGGTGGTCATGGTCAATATGGTGATGCAGTAGTTATTTTTGAACCTAATCCAAATAAAGGCTATGAATTCGTTGATGAAATTGTTGGTGGTGTCGTTCCTCGTGAATATATTCCATCAGTCAATAAAGGTATTGAAAATGCTTTAAATAATGGTAATTTAGCTGGTTACCCTACAATTGACGTTAAAGCAAGATTAGTATTTGGTTCATACCATGATGTTGACTCATCTACAACTGCATTTGAAATTGCTGGTAGTCTTGCATTTAAGGAATCTGCAAAAGTATGTAACCCAGTTCTACTTGAACCAATTATGTTAGTTGAAGTAGTTACACCAGATGAATACTTAGGTACAGTTATCGGTGATATTTCAACTCGTCGTGGACGTATTGATGGACAAGAAGCTAGAGGTAAATCACAATGTGTAAGATCATTTGTACCACTATCTGAAATGTTCGGATACGCAACAGCATTACGTTCTAATACTCAAGGACGTGGTAACTTCACAATGCAATTTGATCATTATGATGAATGCCCACGTAATGTTGCAGAAGCTGTAATTAAAGCTCGCAGCAAGTAAGAATACGTTTTGCTTGCAAAAAAGAATATTTTATTGTAAAATATTAATGTAAATAAAAAAATTGAAAGGAAAATTATTATGGCAAAGGAAAAATTTGTACGTACTAAACCCCATGTAAACATTGGAACAATCGGACACGTTGACCATGGGAAAACAACTTTAACATCTGCTATTACAACTGTTTTAGCAAATGCTGGTCTAGCTAAGAAAATGGCTTATGATCAAATTGATGGTGCTCCTGAAGAAAGAGAACGTGGTATTACTATCAATACTTGTCACGTTGAATATGAAACAGCTAAGAGACACTATGCACACGTTGACTGCCCAGGGCATGCTGACTATGTAAAAAATATGATTACAGGTGCTGCTCAAATGGATGGAGCTATCTTAGTTATCGCTGCTACTGATGGTCCTATGGCACAAACTCGTGAACACATCTTACTTGCTCACCAAGTTGGTGTTCCTAGAATGGTTGTATTCTTAAACAAATGTGATATGGTTGATGATGATGAATTACTAGAATTAGTAGAAATGGAAGTTCGTGAATTATTAAGCGAATATGGTTTCGATGGTGATGGTACTCCAATCATCCGTGGTTCAGCATTAAAAGCTCTTGAAGGTGATGCTGCTGCACAAGCACAAATTATGGAATTAATGAATACTGTTGATGAATACATTCCTGATCCAGTTCGTGAAACTGACAAACCATTCTTAATGCCAGTTGAAGATGTATTCTCAATCACTGGTCGTGGTACTGTTGCTACTGGTAGAGTAGAACGTGGTACTGTTAAAGTTGGTGACACTGCTGAATTAGTAGGTATCAAAGAAACTCGTCAAGCTGTTATCACAGGTGTTGAAATGTTCCGTAAATTACTTGACCAAGCTGAAGCTGGTGACAACGTTGGTTTATTACTTCGTGGTTTAAACCGTACTGATGTTGTTCGTGGACAAGTATTATGTAAACCTAAAACAGTTAATCCACACAGCGAATTTGATGCTCAAGTTTACGTTTTAACAAAAGAAGAAGGTGGACGTCATACAGCATTCTTCAGTAACTATCGTCCTCAATTCTATTTCCGTACAACTGACGTTACAGGTGTAATTACACTTCCTGAAGGTACTGAAATGGTAATGCCTGGTGACAATACTGAAATGCATGTTACATTAATTCACCCAATCGCTGTTGAACAAGGTACTAAATTCTCTATTCGTGAAGGTGGACGTACTGTAGGTGCAGGTAATGTTACTAAATTAAGTAACTAATTAAGTAATTAAACCTAAAACTTATCTTTAATAAAAATAGACTTTTGTTGTTCAAACAAGAGTCTTTTTTGTTATATAATGCAAATTATAGAAGGCTTTTTATTTCTTTTTTAATTGATAATTTGATATAATGGAAAAAGATATAATAAAGGAGTAATATATGAAACGCTTTTTAATGGTTATCTTTTTAATTATGATATTAGTTAGTATCAGTAGTTGTAAGAAAAAAGAAAATAGCGAACCAGATAAACCAGCAATTAATGCTTTCTTTTTAAATACTGGATATGTAAATAGGGCTACAAGTAATACCTTTAAGATTAAATCAAGAGATGATTTAGATGAATATATTAATGAAAGTATCTATTTAATCGAAAATGTATCAGCATTTAATCAAAAAACTGCTGTTTACGATGATGAATATTTTGCTCTTCAAGGACTGATTATTATCGTTTTTAAAGAGATTAGTTCTTCATATCAATATCAAGTATTAAATTATGAATTAGATGAAGAACTAGTTTTAAATATTGAAATTAAGAGATTCAAACCTAGTAATGCCGATGAAAAAAAATCAGGTTGGCATTTAGTATTAGAAATAGAAAAAAGCACCATTAATAAAGCGCAGTTTATTAATTTTAAATTTAAGAATGAGGACTTAAATGATTAGATATGGTAATTATAGTGATATAAACCAATTAATTAGTTTATATCTTAATGCAAAAGTGATGATGGAAAAAATGGGTAATCAACAATGGCAAAGTTTTGTTCCAACTCAAAGTTATTTTGCTTTACTGATTAAAAATCAAAAACTTTATGTATGTTATAATGAGAATTCAATTTATGGTGCTTTTATTTTTCAAATTGGCATTGATGATACATATTTAGAAATAGATGGAGATTGGCTAAATAATGATGTGTATGGTGTTATTCATAAGTTAGTCTCATTACCTAGTAAACATCATGTTTTTGAAGAAGTATTTGAATTTTGTCTTAGTAAGTGTAATAATCTTAGAATTGATACACATGAAGATAATTTAGTGATGAAATATTTATTGACCAAATATGGGTTTATTAAATGTGGAATGATTAAACTACCTGATCAAACTTTACGAATCGCATATCAATATGAAAGGAAATGATAAAATGGATTATATTGATACTCATGTTCATTTAAATGATGAAGGTTTAGAAAAGGACTTAGATCAAACAATAATTGATGCAATGAATAATGGTGTTAAGAAAATGTTTGTTGTTGGTTGGGATAAATCCTCATCGATGAAAGCAATCGAATTAGCTGAAAAATACGATTGGTGTTATGCCATAATTGGTTTTCATCCTTGTAATGTTACAGGGCTGAATGATACTGATTATCTTTGGCTAGAACAAAATGTAAAATTACAAAAAGTAATTGCAGTAGGGGAAATTGGTTTTGATCTACACTGGAATACAACAACATTAGAGGAACAAAAAATTGCTTTTAGAAAACAAGTTGAAATTGCCAAAAAAGTGAATAAACCAATTATGATTCATTCACGAGATGCTGCGATGATAACTTTTGAAGAAGTAAAAAATACGCATGCAGAAGTGGTTGGTGGTGTTTTACATTCGTATAGTGGCAGCAGTGAACTGGCCAAAGAATACATAAAACTAGGCTTTAATTTTGGTATTAGTGGTCCTGTCACTTTTAAAAATGGAAAAGTAATGAAAGAAGTTGTAAGGAATATTCCCTTAGATTATTTAATTAGTGAAACAGATAGTCCTTATTTAACGCCACATCCTTATCGGGGTAAACAAAATGGTCCTAAATATCTTCCCTTAATTGTTGAAGAAATCGCTATAATTAAAGGCCTTGATATTGAAGTAGTCAAAAGTAAAATTATGGATAATGTTAAAAGAATTTTTGGAGTATGAAAAATGATAAAAAAGTTTAGTTTATTAGTTTTAGTAGTTATATCATTATTATGGACTTCTAGTTGCAACAATAAAGGTGTAACAATTGTTAATCATGTAATCAATCAGGAAGTAACTACTACTAATCTCGAAAACATTAAATCTTTAGAAGATGCCTTATGTAATGCAACCGCACTTGCCAAACAAAGCGTTGTTGGGGTTATTTCGCTTAATTCATTATCAATTCTCAAACAAGAAAAAACTGGTAGCGGTGTTGTTGTAGCCAAAAAAGCAAATAATTACTACATTGTAACGAATTATCATGTTATATCAAATAGTAGTGGTAATATCAATAATCTAATTAATATTTATTTAGGTGATCTAGATGTAACCTTAAATGCTTCTGTTGTAACAACTAATCAAAAACAAGATCTTGCGATACTGAAAGTTGAAACTGAAATTAGTTTAGGCGTTGCAGTAATTACTGAAACCGACTTAAGATGTGGACAATATGTTATTGCAATAGGCAGTCCTTATGATTTAAAAAAATATTACAATACTGTCACAATTGGTCATTTAAGTAGCACTGAAAGAACCATCATCGAAAATGATGTAACTAATTCTTATTTGCAACATGATGCAACAATCAATGTGGGTAATTCTGGAGGTGGATTGTTTAATTTAAATGGGGAATTAATTGGCATTAATACTTGGAAAATTGATTCAAATAAAGCCTTGAATATGAATTTTGCAATACCTGCAGAGTATATAAAACCATTACTTTGCAATATTCAGTAATCGTAAATACCAAGGAATATTACTTTTCTTGAAATATAGTGGCTTGGAATAATTATTAAAACCGGCATAAAAACCAGTAATTGGATCTAAAGATACACTAATAACATCATCTGGTGTTTGATACCAGGTGGTGTTTTTATCTTTTAAGTAACCTTCGACAATATCTGCCCAAAGATATTTAGCAATTACCATGTCTTGTTTTTTAGTAATAATGCGGTTATCATCATAACCTGTCCATACACTAACTAAAATCTCAGGATTATAGCCAATCATCCAATTATCCGTATCAGTTGAACCAGACTTAGCAGCATATTTATGAGTTAAGCGACTAGCGATTGAAACACCAGTTGGTCTAGTGTTAAAAATAATTCTTGAATCAAAGATATTACGCATCATTTCATTTAATAAATAAACATCAGTTTTATCAGCAAGCGTTGCTTTAGTTGTTTTTCGTTCATAAACAAGTTCACCATCGAAGGTTGTAATTTTCGAGATAACATAAGGTTTAATTTGTTTGCCTTCATTTGCGAGGCTTTGGAAAGCAGCAGCCCATTCATAATTAGTTACTTCATAGGTACCAAGACAAAGTGAGGGAATATTAGGAATATTACCACTAATACCAAATGCTTCTAAAGTATTTTTTAGTTTATCAGTCCCTAAAAATAGATGAGTTTTAACTGCATAGATATTATCACTAGTAGCTAATGCGTAAGCCATTGAAATATCTTGATTAGGGTAACTATTCCCATAGTTTCCCGGTGAATATTTTGTTCCATTAATATAAAACGTTGTTTTTTCACTTTTAAATGTTGTTGATACATTAAAACCGTTTTCTAATGCGGTCAAATATAAAAATGGTTTTACCGTTGATCCAGGTTGTCTTTTGCTTTTAGTAGCACGATTAAAACTACTTTCTTCATAATTGGTACCACCAATAATTGATAAAACTTCTGATGTATCAGGTTTTAAAACAACAATACTAGTTTGTAAATCATTCTCAATTCTTAAAGCAATTTTTTCATTAATTAAATTATTTAAATCACTATCTAAAGTTGTATACACTTTCAATCCTTGATAACTAATATTTTCTAATCCAGGAATGGTTGCTAATTCACTTAAAACAACATCTTGAAAATAAGGAGCACTAGTGGATTTTGTATCGGGATTAAATCCAGTTATCTTAAGTTCTTCAGTTAAGGCACTTTCATATTCAGTGATAGTAATAAATCCATCTTGATACATTTCACTTAAAATTAATTCTCTTCTTTCCTTATTATTATTAGGATTATTAATTGGTGAATAAATTGTTGGACCTTTAGGAATTGCAGTTAAACTGACCGCTTCTAATAAAGTTAATTCTTTAGCACTTTTAGCAAAATAATAGATAGCAGCATCTTCAATTCCATATATGCCATGATCAAAATAAATTGAATTTAAATATCCTTCTAAGATTTCCGTTTTAGTGTAATTGCTTTCGATATTTAATGCAATCATCATTTCGGATAATTTTCTTTTCCAAGTCTTATCCATCGTTAAAAATAAATTACGAGCGTATTGTTGGGTAATTGTTGATGCCCCTTCAGCAGCTTCACCTTTGATGATATCAACCATCGCCGCCTTACAAATGCGAATAAAGTCTAAACCAGAATGATCAAAGAAACGTTTGTCCTCAATACTAATAAAAGCATCAATTACATATTTACTAATATTATCTAATTTCACGTAGGATTTCTTTTTACCATTACTATAAGATAAATATTTAACATTATTATTATCATACAGTTCCACTGTTTCAATCTTAGGTATCTCATAATCTAATGTTGATGATATAATAATAAATCCCATTGCAATTGTGGTGAAGACAATTAGACATGTATTTAAAGTTATTCTAATTATTTTATTTATTTTATAAATCAATTTTTTCTTTTCCATAAACAATTTCCTTTATTATTATTATTTTCCATCTTATTTATAAAAACATACAATGTATTTTATACCAAAAACAAAATGATTTATTAATCTTTGTATAGATAAACTCTAGTTTTATAAGAAATATTAAATCAAATTATTTAATTTTATTTTTTTCCTTGTTGTTACTATTTAACCTATATTACTCAAAAATAAAATAATAGCTACTCTATCAGTTTTACCTTTATATTCCTTATGCTACTTTATTTCTTCATTATTGTAGAATGAACATATTGATTTATATGCTTCATTTATTTCTGCTTATTTGATGTTATATCTAACACATAATTCTCTTATTTTGATTTATTCTTGTCTTTTCTTTATTAGATAAATCTGATTTTATTCCTTTTGTCTTAAATCCTTTATTTTATTCGATTATTATTTCTTTATAGTAAATAATAACCTTGAGAATTTATCATTTTTACAATAATCCTATACCATTTTATATCATAAAGATTAATACCTTTTTTAATATTTTTAATAAAACGAACTTTCTTTGTAAATAAAAAAATTACTCTAAAAAAGAGTAATCAAGTTTCAATGATTTCATTAATAATATCATTAATATTTTCATTGTTGATATAATAAATATTTTCTAAACTTGTTTGATAAAAAAAATTAGTAACAGGAATCATATTTTCAAGTAGTAATAAATTATTCGCATATTCAACTTTAATATCTTTACTATAAATTAAATAATTAAATTCAATCTCTAAATGATCAATTGATAGGTGATGCTCATCAATTAAAACAAAATCACGATTAGTAATTAAACAATCATACTTTTGATTTAGTCTAACAGCTTCTTTTGTAATAATAATTAAATCGTAATAATTCATAATTCACCTCATTATTTGATACAATTATTATAACATTATTTTTTAATTTTTGCAAATTAGATATATAATACGAGTAGGAGTTAAAGTGAATAACTTATTGGTTTAATTTACATTTCAATACTGATGGAGTATTTGGTGAACCATTCAAGTTGTAGAATCATATTAGGATAAAGATTATAAAGTAGCTTAATCAAAATTCATGGAATAACCGATGATTTTTTTTGATAGTTCATATTATAAGTAGGAAAAATTAATGCTTATTTTTTCTTTCTAAAAATATTTTTGGTTCTTGTCTTTTTATCTTGCAAAAGAAGATTAGTTGTGGTATAATAAATTAAATCAAAGATGAATAATAATTTGATAAAGGAACTTAAGACATGAAAATTAGATGTAAAAATTGTTATCGTGTGTTGGATATTAACGAAGAATATTGTAAGTCTTGTGGTGCACATAGTGAACAAATGGCTAAAGCAATGGCTACTGGTGATTTTTCGGGAGGTCCGATTGAAAGATTTAAAATTGGAATTGTTTTATTCTTATTGCTTGCTTTTTTAGGTAATGGGATCATCATGACAGTCTCTGCAGTAATTGAAGGTAATCCTGCTCAAGATTTATATAATCGTTCTTCAGCAATGATTTTTAGTAGTGTTATTACTTTTATCGTTATTACCGCGGTTCACTATCGTGATTTGAAAGATTGGATTTGGAATGGTAATAAAAAACAATTTTTGAGTGTATGTGGACTTGGCGTAGTTTTCTTAGCAATTATTGCGTTATTACCGCTACTTAGTGATATTACTTATGTTTTACCAAAATATTTATGTGATTATCTTGCGAGTGGTGCAGCTAAATGGTTTAGTAATGAAATTACATGTATTTTCTTTATTTTGGTTGCATTACTTTTAATTGCTTTTGTTGAAGAAGTAGTATTTAGAAGATTATTAATTGATACACTTGATGATGCAACTTTACTTGGTGATACTGCAATTATTCTTGTAACAGGATTAATATCGACAATTTTAGATTTTTCATGGTTAATGGCACCAGAAACTTTAATTACATCGTTTTTAATTCATTCATTTTTATCAGGTGTTTATGCTAACACTAATCGTAGTTTAGGTATGACATTTCTATTCAGAGTTTTAATTATTATTTGTCAATTTATTATATTTTTAGTATAAAGGAGATTTACCAATGAGTTTAACTGCAGGAATCGTTGGCCTACCAAATGTTGGTAAGTCAACTTTATTTAATGCCATTACTAAAGCTGGGGCTTTTATGGCTAACTATCCTTTTGCGACAATCGAACCCAATGTTGGTGTGGTTGAAGTAAAAGATGAAAGATTAGATAATATTTGTAAAATTATTAATCCACGAAGTGTTGTTCGAACAAGTTTTTCTTTTACCGATATTGCGGGATTAGTAAAGGGTGCATCTAAGGGTGAAGGCCTAGGTAACCAATTTTTAAGTCATATTCGTGAAGTTGATGCGATATGTCAAGTTGTTAGATGTTTTGATGATTCAAATATTACTCATGTATCAGGAAAAGTTGATCCCATTGATGATATTGAAATTGTTAATTTAGAATTAATTTTAGCTGATTTAGAAGTAGTAGAAAATCGTATTCCTAAAATTGAAAAAAAGGCTCAACATAAAGTCGATAAAGATGCAGTAATTGAATATAGTATCTTGACAAGATTAAAAGCAGCCTTCTTGGAAAATCAACCAGCACGAAGTGTTGAATTGACAGCTGATGAAAGATTCTTTATTAAGAATTATCAATTCTTAACAATGAAACCAATGTTATATGTATGTAATGTATCAGAAACGGAGATGGCAACTGGAAATGATTATGTTAGACGAGTTGAAGCATATGCTAAAGCTGAAGGTTCTAAAGTAGTAGTTATTTCTGCTAAAATTGAGGAAGAATTATCGGCATTAGATGATGAAGAAAGAACACTTTTCTTAGAAGATCTAGGAGTTAAAGAAAGTGGTTTAGATATTTTAATTCGTGAAGCTTATGAATTATTAGGGCTTAAGACGTTCTTTACAGCTGGCGAAAAGGAATGTCGTGCTTGGACATTTAAGAATGGCATGAAAACACCTGAATGTGCAGGGGTTATTCATACCGATTTTGAAAAAGGTTTTATCAAAGCGGAAACATATGCTTATGATGATTTAATGAAATACGGAACGCCACAAAAGGTCAAGGAAGCTGGTAAAGTGCGTCTTGAAGGAAAAGATTATGTTGTTCAAGATGGCGATATTATGTTGTTTAGATTTAATGTTTAAGTAAAAAGTGAAAGGAGCAAATAATATATGGAAAATCAAGAATTATTTAATAAATATCAATTACGCAATGAAAAAAGTTATAACTTTTTAATGCATGGAATAGAGATTTTAAAAACCTTATTAAACCGCAATTATGAAGCATATATTATTGGCTCTGCAGTTCGTAATTTATATCTTAATCAACCAAGTGATAGCATTGAAATTGTTACTAATGCTTCCAATGATGTCATTAAGCAAATTTTCCCTTCATTAATTATTGATAGTTATCATAACTGCTATCTAAATGATGCTAATGGTAGAATTTATTTTAGTTCGTTTAATCAAGATGAACAAGAAATTATTAATAAAAATGCTGAAAAATATTATAATAAAAAACTAACAAAAGTGCTCCAAAATAAGAATTTTACTATTGATTCATTAGCTCTTACTCCAACATTACAAGTAATTGATCTCTTCGGTGGAACAGCAGATTTAGATGAAATGCTGATTAGAACAATTGACAAACCTAAGGGAGTATTTACAACTAATTCCATGGTAATTTTAGATGCATTAGAATTAGTTAGTCATTATGGGTTTGATTTATATAAAAAAACTTTAGGGGCAATGATTAAAGCTTCTTCGCATCTAGATGATGTGAGTGAGATTGATTTTATTACGCAATTGCGTAAAATTTTAAAAGGTAAATATGCAAAAGAAGTAGTTGAATTAATTAATGATAATCAATTATTTAAGTATGTGCATTTATATAATGTTTATATTAATAAAATAGCTAAAAAGTTTAATCAATTAACGTATTTGGAATTGATTAGTATTTTGTATTTATTTATTGGTAAAATTCCAGATGCTGCTTTGTTTGAAGATAAAGAATTACAAGAATTAACTGAAAATATTACGATTGCTCAGTTGGTTGCATCAGGGGTAGTTACACCAATGATGGTTTATAATATTGGTACTGATAAGTTATTATCAGCTAATCAAATGGCACTTCTATATAAGAATAATTATTCTTCGCAAGAAAGATTGATTAAAAAATTAGAAAGAACAGCAGTGATTAGTAATATTCGTGAGTTAAACTTTACTAAGTTAGAATTAGTGAATTTACTTGATGGTGATCGTAGTATTAAAATTAAGATTATTATGAATTTGCTGTTAGAAAAAGTCATTAATGGTGAAATTATTAATCATAATAAAATTTTAAAAGAAGAAGCATTAAAGCTTAATGATGATTTAAAAGCTATCTTTGAATATACTGAACCAATCTTACCTGTTGATTATACTGAAGAAGTTATTAATGAACTAATGAAGAAGTATCAAAAAGAATTTGATTTTTTAGTTAAAGTATATTTAAATGATGAAAAAGAATTATATAATTTATCAGCATTAGAACGAGATGAAGTAATAAATAATGCGAAAATGCATGCGAAAACATTTTTACTGGAAACATCTCAATATCAAATTTTAGATGAAAGGGGCTTAATCTAATGGTTAAATTTAACGATGTTAAAATCGGTGATGATGTTTTAATCTATGCGTTAATTGAAAATATGCAAAAACGTTTTACACCTAATAAGAGTGGCTATTATTCGGCAACTTTATCGGATGGTGAAACTTCTGTCGATGCAAGAATTTGGGATTGTAATCTAATTGAAGGTGGTAATATTCATTCGGGTAAAGTTTACTTATTTGATGCCCATGTTAATGAATATGCGGGTAAAACGCAATATGTGATTAAGGGAATTAAAGAGGTTCAAGAAGGTGAACTAGATGAGAGTGCTTTTTTTAAGACTGCACCGATGACTAAAGAAGAATTAAATAAAGGAATTAAGTCATATATTAAAAAGATTAATAATCCTATACTATATAAAATTACGGTCAAGCTTATTTCTAAAGTTGCTAATGAATATTTTGAATATCCAGCAGCAATGAGTATGCATCATAATTTCTTATATGGTTTAGCTTATCATACTTATACAATGCTATGCCTTGCTGAAAAACTATTAGAAATTTATCCAGGAATGAATAGTGATTTATTATATGCTGGAGTAATTTTACATGATATTGGCAAGACTAAAGAGTTAAGTGGTAGTAAAGCACCAGTATATACTATGGAAGGTAATTTGCTAGGGCATATAGTCATTGGTTTACAAATGGTGGCTGTTGCAGCAAGTGAAGAACAAGTCGAAGATACTGAAGAAATTAAAATGTTAGAACATATGCTCGCATCTCATCATGGAGAATTAGAATTTGGAAGTCCTAAGACACCAAATATTATGGAAGCTTATGCTTTGCATTTAATTGATTTAATGGATTCCAAATTAGCAGCTATTTCCCCGGAAGTTGTAAAATGTGAAAAAGGTACATCAACTGCTCCAATCGGTAGTCTAAATCGTAAAGCGTTATATGTTCCTAATCTAAAATAAATTGATAAAAATAAAAAAGAACTTAAATTTAGGATTAACGGTTCTGTAAAATCTTTTGAGATTTTGAGATAAAATAAGAACCTATCTTAAAAG